>JACVCJ010000001.1 GCA_016742095.1 Bacteroidia bacterium | reverse complement strand
ACGTGGAACCGATGTGTTCGGCAATTACGGCAGATACGGGCCGGTTCTCGAGGGCGGTATGTCCCCAGTCGCCCCGGACGATGCCCCCTCCTGCCCCGCCGCCTGTAAACCAGCGGTCAAAGGCATTGCGGCGGTTCCAGCAGAACTGCGGCAGGTAGCCGGCATCCGGACGTATTTCCCATTCGGCAATGATTTTACGGCAAGCACCGGCATCGGCGGCAGAAATGTCTTTATCCTGTAAAGCTTCCTGCAAGGTAGCCAGTATCGTTTCCGCCTCTATGGCACCAGCCAGCCAGCCGCTGCCCAGTTTTTTCAGGGAATGTGCCACGGCCGTATCGTTGCGGAAGGCCCAGTCTTCGCACTGCGCGTCCACAAAAGCAGAAAGGTCGCGGTCCTGTGTTTCGCGGCAGAGTTCGGCCAGGGCTTTGCGCCGGGCCAGCGGGAATACGGTATACAGGCTGTCCGGGTAAAACCCGGGACGTACAGAAATGTAAAAAAGAGGCTGATCGAGGAACCAGGCGGCGGATTCTCTCCGGTAATTCTGCAGGTATTGCGTATATCCTTCCCGGTTGCCGTCGGCGAAATAGCGTTCGGGGCCGCCCGTTCTATCGGCCACGGGGTCACCGGGAGCCAGGCGCACCAGGGCCATTACCAGCAGGGTAACCGCCAGCAGGGTCAGCAGTAACCCGAATGTACGTGCGGCCAGGTACTTCCCCATGCATTATCAGGGCTTTTTACGTAAGGAACCCAGCCAGAAACCCGGACGTTGTTCCGATACGGTAAGTTCTTCGAATTTTTTAGAGAATACGATGCGTTCTTTCATGTCGTTCAGGAAGATCACCGAGCCGAACCACTGGATCTCTTCCTGCAGCTTTTTGCTGATCCCGATACGTTTCAGCGGGTCCATTTCCACGCGGAAGGCCATGATCAGTGAATCGCTGTACGCATTGCCGAAACCGGTAAAGTTGCCGCCGGCCGAGGCCGTATGCCAGAGCTGGTAAGGGTCCGATTCCAGGGCGCTGCCCACGGTGCCGCTTAACACCATATCAAAATTACCTTTGGAAAGGGCATTGATATAGGCCCCCATTTCCATGATCTCGATGTGTACGTCTACCCCGGCCTGTTTCATATCGTCGCGGATGAGCAGGGCCGTTTTCTCGCGGCGTTCGTTGCCGGCGTTCACCAGCAGGTTCAGTTTTAAGGTGTTCTTACGGCCTCCTTTTTCACGGATGCCGTCGCCGTTCGTGTCTTTCCAGCCCAGGGAATCGAGCATGGCATTTGCCTTCGCCAGGCTGAATTCATTCAGGGTAAGCTGTGCGCTCACTTCTTCCGGGCGGTTCTGGGTGATGTGTCCCTTGATCCGTTTGCCCAGTCCATACATCAGGGTGGAAATGATACGGTCCGCATCCACGGCATAGGCCAGCGCCTTGCGTGTAGCACGGTCTTTCAGCAGGGGACGGCGAGCGTTGAGGCCCAGGTATTCAAAAGCCAGCATATCCGGCGTATGAAAATCGAAGTTCTGTTGCAGGGCGGCGTCTTTCTGCAGGGTCTGCGTAAAGGTCTTGAAGTCCACGGAGGCCATACCGTCAATGGTACCGGCCTTGAGTGCGTTGATGGCGGTGTTCTCGTCCCTGATGATCTCGAACGTGATCTTATCCGGGTAGGCCTTAAAGAAAGAGCCGTTGTTGGTAAAGGAATTGCCCCACCAGTTCTCTTTTTTACGCAGTACGATGCGTTTGCCGGCCTCCCATTTTTCCAGCTTGTAGGGACCGCAGCCTTCCACGATCTCGCGGCTGTATTTTTCCGAATTAAAAGCTTCTGCAAAGCGTTTCACGGCCGAATCGGCCATCAGCTTCGGGTCATTCCGTTGTATCTGGGGAATGGTATAGGCATCCAGCACGCCTTGGGGGTCGTATTTATACTTTGGGAACAGGTTCATATCCCCGGCGATGATGGAAGCCAGGAAATACGGGCGTTTGAACACCACAGTGTATTTATGGTCATTACCCGGCGTCAGCAGCACGTCCTCCACATCGGCAAAACCGCCTTTCACGGCTCCGTTGCTGATCCAGGGCAGGATGCAGAGTTTGAGGGAGAACAGCACATCGGCCACGGTCACGGCGGAACCGTCATCCCAGCGGGCTTCGGGGCGCAGTTCCAGGGTAACGTGCACAGAGCTGTCGGCCATACGGTTCACGATGGGCATATTTTTAGCCACCATGGGGAATATGTTCAGGGATTCATTGTCTATCGTAAGCGGCTGAAACATGATGTATTGCAGCACCAGGCCTTTCATTCCGTCGCGGTTCACAATGGAGTTGAGCCCGGTAGGTTCGGCGGGCAGGCGCATGGTCACGTCAAATTTTTCGGGGGCGGTCACCTTCGGTTTTTTAGGACCGCAGGCAGCCAGGAACAGGGAAATACATAAAGAGAGAGCGAACAACCGGGTGTTACGAATATTCATGCCGCGTGGAATTTGTTGTAAAAATAAGCAATTAAGCATACAAAGAAAGCAAAAAGAAAAGCAAACTGATAATCAGTGGGGAAAGAAAATAATCGCCAAAAAGAACTAAAAAAACGGGCGGGCTATTGCCGAAATGGAATTATTGTTTACTTTTGCGCTCTCGAAAAAAGTTCTTTCGGAATTTATTTTCAGCTTGGTGAGGTGGGTGAGTGGCTGAAACCAGTAGTTTGCTAAACTGCCGTACGGGAAACTGTACCGGGGGTTCGAATCCCCCCCTCACCGCTTAACGGGTTTGCGGGATGTAGCGTAGTCCGGTCATCGCGCCTGGTTTGGGACCAGGAGGTCGCAGGTTCGAATCCTGCCATCCCGACAGAAGCTTGCTCCGGCAGGCTTTTTTTGTTAGAACCCGAGGATATTTTTTTTTGATCCCGTAGCTCAGTTGGATAGAGCAACTGCCTTCTAAGCAGTAGGCCACAGGTTCGAATCCTGTCGGGATCACAGAAAAAAGGGTAAATCAAGTTAGATTTACCCTTTTTTACAATACTCTCAAGTCATGACAATCGCAGAACTGATAGTTAAGTCCTCAATTCATGTTATCCTTGTTAAACAAGATGAGAATAACCCAGAGGTTATTCAAAAGCCCATTGACTTTGGTTCGGGGTTCCTTTTGAATTATTTGAATAGGACTTTCTTTGTTTCAGTATCCCATGTTACTGATAAAAATGGCTTAATAACTACGCTTGAAACCAACCTTCCATTCGATGAAAAAGGCCCTATTCTAAAGACAATAAAAGGTATTTGCTATTTTGATATGATAAATTTCAAAAATGTAGATCCTGTTAAATCATCCAAGGATTTTGAAGATTTGTTACAAAATGGGAAGCGACTTGATATTGCTTTTGCAGAAATCACAGAGCCAATTGAATTAATGCAACCTGAAATTGATTTTGGCAAATTCAAAGTTGAGGCTGGTTCAAAACTTCCCCTTTTCATGGATGACGCAACGACACCAGTTGAAGGTGAATCTTATGGTTTTTATGGACTTATAGGTCAGGACTATATAGGCAAATATTTGAAAATGACACCAACATTCAAGTATGGCTTAGTTTATCATCAAACCACCCCATACGGTTTTTACAAATTTCTGGCACCAAGTATTGTTCGTAGAAAAGACTTTGAAGGATGCAGCGGAGCCCCTATTTTAGATTCCCAGGGTAGAATCGCGGCAATCGCCTGCAAAGTTGCCTCTGGAACAAAAATCATATATGGCTTTCCCATCCAAGAATGTAAAAGACTGATTGACATTTCATTAAAAACAGGGATATTATAATCGAATAGTTAAAGAGATATTATTTGCCGGAATGGTATTTCACTCCGGCTAAGCTACTACTCATCTTTGAGTAAGAAGCTGTATTATAATCTCCTTATCTGCAATTCTTGATTCTAAAAGATCCATAGAGATAAAATCTTCTCCTTAGCGAAGGAAAGTTGATCATTTGATTCCGTTTGTACTTGTGTCGATAGTTCTGCCTTTGCTTTAGAGAGCTTATTTTCTATCTCAAACCTAACCGTAAATGGAAGGTTTAAAATTTCGCGATTGCAAATAGCTTACCCAATCCCAACCGTTTGTTATTATAAGAAGTCAAAAAGCCTTGGTAAGTCATTGAAAGATGTTTTGTCAGATCAGGTTTTGATAGCTTAGTTTTTTTCAGAATGCCTGCCAGTTGACCGTACAATGCTAAAATTTCGGAACTGATCTCTTTGTTTTCTAATTGGGAATCTTTTCGTTTACACATATCGTTTTTTTAGTTTAAAAAAGCAAGATTACATTCTTCAATGTTTTTCCCAAGTCCAGTAAGATTTTGACCTTTGAACTTATGAATCGTTAATTATTCTATTACCTCGTACCGAGGGTAATACAGGGTGTCCATTTCTTACAAGGTTAAACTTCTCTAACCCTGGAATAATGGTGTGAACACATTTAATCTCACAATTGAAGCCTTCTACATTCGAAAAGAAAATTTCATATCCTCTCTTGCATATAATGTTTGTAAGGATGTTAAGGTGTTCTTTCATATTTAGAGGGATCGAGTAGTCGATACAAGTATCAAAGTCCTTAAAGAAGAAATGGCTTTTTGATATGAAACCATTTACGTTAAATATTGCACACTCTTTATAATTAGGCAATTGTACAAATTCTTCTAACACAATATGATCCTCTTTCTCCATTTCATTGTCATGTAAATGGAGGCTTTGTAAGACTTCAAGTAGTGCTCTTTCCAAAGCATAGTTTTTAAACAGAGAACAGCCGGAGCCTATGGGATTAAGTATAAACTTCGAATCTAAAATAGAAATTATGAATGCTGGTATTTCCAACTCTGTAGTAGTTTCTATAATTATAATTTTGACGTTGAAGGATCTTTCTATTTGATAAACAATTTCTTTCAATCTTGAAGGTATTGTTGCTTGGTCAATAACCACAAGCCTATCCGGGGATTTCTTTATGAATAGATTTAACATCAAAAGAGAGGTAGCATCCCTTTCAACTATCTCCGAAATTGCGTGTATTAGGGCCTCTTCTGTAGAAAGGCCCGTAGCAGTTCCACTATTGGTTGAGTAGTGATCTATGTAAGTATAATCACAGGTATCGCCTTTTACAGGGTTCGAGCTATAGGTTGGGACAGATAGAAATAATGGACAATACAGTTCTTGTTGACCATCTATACTAACATATTTTCTACATAAAACAGATTGTTCTTTTTGCTCTCTTAACAAGATTTTTATAGCTCTTTCGTCTGCTAATTTGGCAATATTGGGAATATCTCTGACAATAAACAGATTTATTGATTCATATTGATTATCAAAGTTGAAGGTATGCCAATGTTCGATAGCCTCAAAAATTGCACTTGCTTTAGATTGTAATCCAATACCTTTACCATTTCCAGTCGCTACAATGTTGCCCAGTGAATCAAACAACCTACATGTATAAGTTTTTAGTTTGCGCCCTTCTGATGAAAAAGAAGGTGAAAGAGATTTTTTTTTACAAAAAGAAGCGGCAATTTTCAAAGATTTGCTTATTGAAAATTGCCGTTCAAAAGTCCTTGCCATAAACTCGTTTACCGCGAGTTGAGCTTTTTTGTCTCTTCTACTTCTGTAGCAAGAGTCGGATTCTTAGCAATAGCCTCAAAGGCCGTTTTAGAATCTTTACCATTTGCTGAATTAGCAAAATTCTTGGCTTGGTCTATAGTACTTGAGACCCGCTTCGAGATTTCTGATCTTTTTTCACCCATAAGAGTTTGATATTTAGTATAAAGTTATGAAAATGAAGGATGTTTGCAATTTTTCTTTTCAACAGGGCTCGCAACGACTTCTCCAGTTGCAAAATAGAGGTGGTTATATGATGTACATTGGATGTCATCTCCCCAAAGCAAAAACAGTTTAAGGTAAATTAAGGGGTATTAGGCAATTAAGTTGGTATTGAGGGAGAAGGTTCATATCTCACAACTAATCCTCTTAAAACTATAAAAGCCCATTCCTCAATGATTTTTTCCCAATTCAGGGCCGATGTGATACCAAGGGTGGCTTATCTGATAATGGTCAAGGTGCCTATATAATGTTTGGGCAATCCTGAAATCAACTGATAGTCTAAAATCACATAATGTACCCCTGAAGCAAGCTCATTCCCATTCCGCCTACCATCAAACTCTTCCGTTGGGTCTACTGTATAAAAGACCTCCTGGCCCCACCGGTTAATGATTTTGAGAGATAAGAATCTGAAGGATGGCAGAGTTCTTTAAAGCTAACTGTTTCATTAATTCCGTCTCCGTTAGGAGTTATAACGTTAGGAATAAATATTACGCCACGGCGGAATCGCCCGAAGGGGACTTCGCCGTCATTAAAATACGGCCATATCCTGCCGCCTGAATCCTCTGCGAGCGACTCAGACTAAGCCAAAAGAAAACACAGAATTCAATCGTTTAACCCCACAACCCAAACGTCTGATCTCCGCCCCTAAACGTTTAGCAAGACTACCTAAAAAGTAAGCTATTAGCTCATAGCTATAAGCTTACGCCTCGTTCAGGCCTCCGGCCCCGCTTCTCGTTCTTCGGACTCCGGACTTCCGGACTATTTCTTACCTTAACCTCAAATTCCACGATATGCAAACGAAAAAAATCTGGGCCAATTTTAGGGTGAAAGATGCGGAACATACCCGCGCATTCTATACGCAACTCGGTTTTACACCCTTTGGGGCCACGCATTACCCCGGACTGGCCAGTTTTTGTTTCGGGGAAGATGATTTTGTGATCCACTTTTTTGAGCAGGGCCCGCAGATCGACACCTATATAACGCCGGGCGCCAGCGGGGGCAGTGAAATTATCTTCAGCCTGGCTGCAGAAACCGAGGCCGAAGTGAACGAATGGGCCGAACGCGTGCGGAATGCCGGCGGTACGCTTTTCCGGGAAGTACACAGAGACGAGAACGGGTACTATGGCTTTGCCTTTGCCGACCCCGACGGGCACCGGTTCAATGTGATCCTGATGGATAAAAACATGTAGTCCCCGGTTCTGGTTTCAGCGTAAAGCAAAAACCTGCATTCTGAGTAAATGGTAAAATAAATGCTCTTTTTTCGCCCGTAAACTAAGTATTCTTTCTTAGTTATCGAAACAGGATCCTTTTAACATACTATATATCAAAAACTTATCACTTTTACGACAGCTCTGTCCATAATGCAGAATGCTTGTCGTTCACGAACTTCTTTGCCAACTTGCAGCGTTATTTCTACACGCTCTGTAGATACGTAAACACACCCCGTTTCCGACAGACCGCCTTTCCTGCCCGGTCCGTTGTATTCTGCCGTTTGTTTGGGTTTTGCAGTGCATGTTTTACTTACATAAACCGCTGAATCATTATGAAGAAACTAACCGGCGTTTTCTGTATAGTACTCGGGCTGCTGTGCCTGCCGGGTGCCTATGCGCAATATCTTCTGACGGCCGTATCGCCGCCGCCTCAATTTACCCATGACGATCTGTGGAACCTCACGGTTACGCGCAGCAATACACAGGACAATTATTCCAAGTTCTATATCGCTTTACGTATCTACGACGCCCAGAGCCAGTTGTTATCTAAAACGAACAGCGCCAACCTGGACTTAAGTCAGACCGTAACGGTAATTAATATCGGTAACCTGTACACGGTGCAGCCCTTCACCATAAACTACTACAATGCCGGTGTACTGCAGCAGGTGATCAGCTCGGGCGGTATCTTTCCCCCGGGGATCTACAATGTACAGTTTACGCTCTACGGAAGACCCAGCGACGGTGAATTTACCGAACTGGCCGATCATAGCAGTCAGATCACGGTAGATGCCATGTGGCCTCCCATGCTGCTTTCCCCGGCCGATGGCGACAGTATCCAGACCCCGACACCTGTACTCACCTGGACACCGGCTTTCAGTACGTATCTTTCCGGCAGTGTAACGTACAGATTACGCGTTGCCGAGATCTTCAACGGTCAGAGCAAACAGCAGGCTATTACGGCCAATCAGCCTAAATACACCGAGAACAATATTCCCATGCCTTTGCAGATCTACCCGAACACAGCCCAGTCGCTGGAAGAAGGTAAACGCTATGCCTGGCAGGTGGAAGCCAATGCCGGAAGTATCTCTTTAGGATACAGTGAAGTGTGGGAGTTCTGTTATTGTTTTCCACAACAAACACAACAACAATCCCCCGGATTTTACTACAAGCTTACCGAACATCCGCAGTCGCAGTTTGAACTGGTAAAAGGCAATATCATTCCCGTGGCCTTCCCGGAGAAATACGTTCCCAAGGAAGAGAAACTGTATTTCCGCCTGAAGAATACCGAAGGTAAGGAACTGGCCAACCAGGACAACTTTGACGCTCCGAAGAAGATCGGTATGAACAAATACCAGATCGACCTGTGTTCGGACAGTAAGCTGAACCTGAAGGAAGGCTATTACATCCTGGAGTTCCCCACGGAGAGCCGCTTTACCTATTACCTGCGTATACAACTCAGCGGTCGTATCGACTGCCGCTAAGCCCTTTACTATACGCTATTTTCTATGATTTATTTTCAAAAACACGATACCGTAATCCGGAAACCGATGAAAAAAACGCCTCTTTTGAAAAGAATCCGTGAAAGTCGGGCGGCCAAAGGTCTGGCCCTGCTGAGCATAACGGAGCTGATCTTACAGTCATTGAACCCGCTGCCCCTGCTGGCGCTCACTTCGGGGCCCTCGCAGCCGGAAGTGGAAAGTTTTCAGCCCGTGGGCCTGTCTGAAATGGTAGATCCGTTCAGCGGAGACTTTTCGTATAGTATTCCCTTGCTGGATATCGGTGGTTACCCGCTGAACCTGGCTTACCAGTCGGGTATATCGATGGACCAGGAAGCCAGCTGGGTGGGACTGGGCTGGAACCTGCACACAGGCGCCATTACCCGTGACCTGCGCGGACTCCCCGACGATTTTAAAGGCGAATCCGTAGTGGAACGCGTGAACCTGAAGCCGAACAAGACCGTAGGCGTGAACATAGCCATGGACATGGAGCTGTTCGGTTTCGAGGCCAATGACCCGGCCTTACCCGACGGCGAAGAGGTCCCCAACGGACAGCTTTCCGTAGGTCTGGGCATTGAATACAACAACTATACCGGCGTAAGCGTAACTACTTCGGCCGGACTGAACCTCTCCAACGGCGCGGACTACCCGATGACGGGCAGCCTCAACCTCACCAGCGGTAAGGACGGTCTGCAGATATCGCCGAATGTAAGTTTTTCGAGCCGCCTGTTCGGTTCCAAAGAGAAAACCTTAGGTAAGGGAAACATCGGTTTCGGGGCCAATATCAATTCCCGTAAAGGTCTTACCGATATCGGCCTCAACGGCGGCGTTACCGTTAAACCGGCCCATAAGACCAGCGCCAAGGCCACGGCCCGCAACCTGGACTACAAAGTTTCTGCCACAGGTATAAGCAACAGTTCCAGCATCGATATCGGGCCCTATACCTTTACCCCGTCCATCGAACATGCCATGGAGACCTATTCGTTCTCCGGCCGCTTTAAGATCGGCGGAGCCACGGTGCACCAGGATTTCGGCGGTAGTATAGACGGCTACGGAAGTGTACAGAAACTGACCTCGAACACGTTTTCGGCACCGGCCTACGGCTATATGTATGCCGAAAAAGCCAACAATAACGACAATGCCCTGCTGGACTACAACCGCGAAAAAGACGGCAATTTCTCCAAGCACCACAAGCATCTGCCCCTGACCGCCTACACCTACGACATGTTCTCCATTGCGGCACAGGGCCTGGGTGGTACCTTCCGCGCTTTCCGCAACGATGTGGGCTATGTATACAATAACAAACAGGTGAGTCCGAGCAACTCCGGCTCCCTGGGTGTGGAAGTAGGCATAGGTCAGGTAGTGGACGTGGGCATCGACCTCGGGATGAATATGGTACAATCGACCTCGGGCGCCTGGCGCGACGACAACTACGCCATTGCTCCCCTGCCCTTCCGCGGCAGCGCAAAAAACGATATTAAGGAGTCGTACTTCTTACGTATGACCGGCGAAAAGATCCCCGAGCAGGACCCCGCTTTCCTCAGCAACACCGTAAAAGGTACACAGGCCCTGCGGTATAATATGAACCACACGGCGGGACTGCCCAAAGTAAAAGCGGTGAACAGCTTTACCAACGATGCCGGCAATACGGTTTCGGGTATTTCGTCAAACCAGCGCGATAAACGCCAGAACCGCAATACCGCCGTGTATTTCTTTACCATGGCCGAACTGAAAGATGCCTATCCGCATAAGGTAAAAGATATTTCGCCGCACGCCAAAAAACACCACATTGCACAAATTGTAGTGGTAACACCCGAAGGCATGCGCTATGTGTTCGGACTGGCGGCCTACAACACCCGCAAAGTGGAACGTTCCTTTGCCGTGGGCGGTACGCGCAAGAATCCGAACGGCGGTTTTGCCAGCGGTTCTTCCGAAAACGACCAGGGCATTGTGAATTATAGTTCTACCGCGGCGTCTACGAATAACGACAAAGGCATCGATAATTTCTTCCAGGAGACCGAAACCCCGGCCTATGTACACAGCTGGATGCTGACGGAAATTCTCTCCCCGGATTATTCCGACCTGAAAGGCGACGGCCCCACGCAGGACGACCTGGGTTCCTACGTAAAATTCAGCTACGGCAGCCGCGATGCCAACGGTTACCTGATCCCTGACGTAAAAGACTACGGCTGGCGTACGCCCACTACCGGCACTCCTTTCCAGGCCGGTTATATGGAAGGCCTGCGCACCAATCCCACCGACGACAAGGCCAATGTGGTATTCGGCACCAAAGACGTGTGGTACTGCCACTCCATCGAATCCAAGACCCATAAGGCCCTTTTTGAACTGGAAGACCGCCAGGATGCCTGCGGTGTGGACGAACACGGTAACATCCAGACCTCACAAAGACTAAAACTGATCAAAAGCATTTCGCATGTTTCCATCGAAGGGGACATCAATACCCCTCCGGTAAAAAAGATCAACTTCCGCTATAATTACAACCTGTGCCCGGGAACGCCCAACTCCACGGACCCCGGCCAGGGTAAACTTACGCTGGAACGCGTGTTCTTTACCTATGAAAACTCCAACGCCGGTGAATTCAGCCCCTATGTATTCACCTATAACCAGAATGACGAAAATGGCTATCCTTTTTCGTATATCCATGGAAATACAGACAGATGGGGCGTGTGGAAAGATCCGGCAGATAATCCCTCTGGCATGAGCAACGGCGATTTTCCCTATGCGCTGCAGGATGCCGCCAAACAGGCCAAAAACGTCGCGGCCTGGTCTATGAAACAGATCGAACTGCCCTCCGGCGGAAAGGTGAATATAACCTACGAGAGTGACGACTATGCGTATGTGCAGGACCGGCACGCCTGTAATATGTATACGCTGAAAGGCTTTGCACAGGAACCGAACGCTGCCGTGAGCAACCAGGTGTTCGGCGCGGCAGGCGTAGTGGTGAACCAGTACCTGGTGCTGAATGTACCCGATGCCGGCGCCACACTTTCTTCTGCCGATTTCATGAAAAAATACCTGAAGGAAGAAAAGTCGCCCGGCAATACCTACGGGCCGTTGAAGTACCTCTACTTCCGCTTCCTGATGAACGTGAACAAACCCAATGATCCCAGGTACGAATACGTATCCGGCTATGCCGAGATCGATTACAGCAGTCCGGGCAATTACGGCATGACGGACGCGACCACGGCCTACATAAAGATCAAGAACATCATGCCTACGCCTACCAGTCCCTGGTCGAGCCCCTTTGCCTTTGCCGGCTGGTCCTTCTCCCGCATGCATACACCCGAGTACGCATACAACCTGCCTCAATTTGACGACAGTGGTGCCGAACAGATCATCAAGACCATCGCTTCGGCCAGTGTGGCCAAAAATATGTTCGAAATGCTTACCGGCGTAAACCGTCGCATGATGCTGGAAGGCTATGCCAGTACCGTACAGACCGATGCCTCCTGGGTACGCCTGTTCGATCCGGACGGCCGTAAATACGGTGGCGGTTACCGCGTGAAAAAGCTGGAAATAAACGACGGCTGGACACAGATGGTACCCAGCGAAACTTCGCGTACCTATGGCCAGGAGTACAGTTATACCCTGCCCGACGGACGTTCTTCGGGCGTGGCCCAGTACGAGCCGGCGATGGGTGCAGATGAAAATCCATTCAAGATCCCCGTGTACAACGATGATCCCAAACTGAAACTGGTGATGGAAGAACGCTATTATGTAGAGGAACCCTTCGGCGAGAGCTTTTACCCTTCGCCCAGCGTAGGCTATTCGCGTGTAGAAGTGAAAGACATCGTGTATGACCAGGGCGTAACCAGCAAGAGCACCGGAAAAATGAGGTATGAGTTCTACACGGCGAAGGACTTCCCGACCATTGTAAGATACACCAAACTCGATCCCATACCTAAGAAATCGAACCCTATTGTAAGCCTGCTTTCCTTCAACAGCTGGAACTACATGAACGTGAGCCAGGGTTACTCTATCGAGATCAATGATATGCATGGGAAAGCCCGCCGGGAAAGTCAGTATGCCGAAGGCGCCAGCGAACCGTTTTCGTATACAGAACACTACTACAAAACCGATGCGAACGGAAGACTTGCAAACAGCTTCCCGGTCATTGCCTCCAACAGCGAACAAACTACGGAAGAAGTAGGTGTAGAGTACGATATGGTGGTGGACGTACGCGAGCAGAATACCACCGGCATGAGCGGCAGCCTGGCCTTTAACATCGGTTATTCGCAGCTGGGAGCCCTGCCTACCTTCTCGTTCTCCCTGTTCCCCGGCTTTAAACGCAACCACACCCGTTTCCGCAGTATTGTTACTACCAAAGTGATACAGCGCTACGGACTGGAAGAAAAAACAATTTCCTACGATAAGGGCGCCCTGCTGGAAACCCGTACCCTGGCCCTGGACAAACAGACGGGGAACGTAATTCTGCAGGAAATGACCAATGAGTACAAGGACAAATATTACAAAACGGATCTGCCGGCCCACTGGGTATACTCCGGTATGGCACAGGCCGGTAAGAACATCGGCTTTACCTTCGGTACCAGCGGCATGTCGGACAATACCATCTTCGACCGGGTTACGTCTGAACTGAAGTCCCCGGTAATGGCCTACCTGCTGCCTGGCGACGAAGTGGTGCTGAACCGCAACGGCAGCTATATACCTACTTCCAATACCGTTAACTCCAATGCCTGGCATTACTGGGTGGCGTACGACCAGTCGGACAACAAGTATTACCTGATCGACTATAGCGGTGCCAAGGCCGTATTCGGCAACCCATACCCGGCGGCGCTCGAATTTAAGGTGATACGTTCCGGCCATCGCAACCAGCAGCAGGCACCCGCAGGCAGCTATACCAGCATGCTGAATCCACTGAAAAATGTAGGCGGGACCTGGAAACTTACTTCCGACAATACGCTGAACGTACTGAACACTTCTGCCACGGAATTCAAACAGCAGTGGCAGACGGATTATGCTGTCCCCGGCATAAAATCGGAGACCGTAGTGACGGTATACCAGAACCAGCAGGCGGATGATTTTATCGGTCTGCTGAACAGCCTGTATGCGAACAACTTCCTGGGTACTGCGCCCAATCCTCCGCTCGGGCATGCCGGATGGAGCAATACCATTAATGTAAATTACAGTACCTACGGGGTCTATACAGAACCGCTCTTTGGCTGCAATAATGATATTTCTGCCGGTCTCGTGATATTCGACAACTACGCACCGGATTATCCGCCTATTTATTTCCCCCTGCAGGCATTCGGTTATCCGTACAACACCACGAATTCCTTACTATCTTTCGATTTCACGGGAACCGGATGTATGAACTGTTTAAAGCTACAGATGTTCTGCGTGGATGACTATACTATTTTCGACAATAACGACTGGTGGCAGATCGATCATTTCAATAGCATCATTTCAACCCAGTACATAAGTATTCCCGGAGCACCGCTCTATACAGGACCGGTAGCCTGCCACCTGGTAAGTGCATTAATGTCGGATAACAGTACCCGTCACTTTATTATTCTCGATCACTGTTTCGGCATAGATTCAGAGACGGTTATCGATTACATAACCACCTATTCCTGCGTCCATACCAGCGATATGGTGAACCCTTACATTGCCAATATCCTGGGCAACTGGCGCCCAAGCCGGAACTGGGTATTCCAGGGCAGCCGCAACAACAGCGATGTGGATGCCGCCGAGAACCTGCGCCGCGATGGTTACCTGCCCAATTACAAATCGTTCTGGGTGAACAGCGGCGCCAGCTGGACCAAAAACAGCCTGGTGAACAATACCCAGTACGAGAACTGGAACTGGACAGCCGAGGCTACGATATTCAGTCCCTACGGCTTTGAACTGGAAAGTATGGACCCGCTGGGCAACTATTCAGCTGCCATAAACGGGTTTAAGAATATGCTGGTTATGGCTGTGGGGGCCAATACCCGCAACAAGGAGTTCGGCTTTGACGGTTTCGAGGATTACTATTCGAACACTTTCCAGAACGACTGCGTACCTCCGGGCTTCCGCATTGCCGATGCACTGAACAAGGTAAGTGCGGCCCAGTCTCACACGGGTAAATACTCCATGCTGATCAGTGCCGACTACACAAAGACCTTCCCCCTGAGTGCCGTACCCGGCGCACAGCAGAGCATAGAAGTACCGTATGTGCTGGATCTGAACGACATGATCAGCGGCTTTTCGCCGAACTCCGGGGCGCCCGCCAAAAAATTCATCCTTTCGTTCTGGGCGATGGGCGCTTACACCAACAGCACCTATGACTATACGAATATCAGCGCGGATGTCCGGATCGGGGCAAGTTCACTGCTGGTGGCCGGTTCCCTGAAAAAGACCGACCTGGTGGAAAACTGGCAGAAGTTCGAGTACGAGTTCATCATTCCCGCCAGCGCAAGCGGTAATCTTTCGCTGATCCTGAAACCGGGCGGACAACAGGCCTATTTCGACGATATCCGCATCCATCCCTTCGACGCCAATATGAAGAGCTTTGTATACGACCGCACCAACTTCCGCTTTACGTCGGAACTGGACGAGAACAACTTTGCCAGCTTCTACGACTACGACCTGGAAGGCAAACCGGTACGTGTGCGTAAGGAAAGCGAACGCGGCGTACTGACCGTAAAAGAAACCCGTGGAACCATTTATAAACGTTGATTTTTATGAAAAAGAACACATTCTTTAAAAACCCAACGGAAACTATGAAACAGTTAATAACGTATGCCACACGCATTGCATCAGGGCATCGATGTATATACGCAATTTTAACGCTGCTGCTGACAGGGACCTTTGTCAAAGCCCGGGCCCAGCCGAATATCCCGGGCATTACGTCGGATTACGTGGTAAACAACTATACCAGCGGTTCGGTGCTGCTGGGCAGTGTAACCGACCCCAACTATTCGGCCATAGCGGCCAACACGGCTAATTTCCGGGACAAAAGCGCAGACCTGCTGGTGTCGCTCTTCATAGATCCGGACGATAATGCCTGCTACAGCGGTTACCGCAACGTAAAGGTGAACCTGGAGGTAAAATACATCACGGTAAATACCTTCGGCAGTCCGTCTTCTACCATTACAGAGAACATTGTACTGGAAGTAGAGAAATATCCCAACCTGGAGATGAAGGACAAAGAGCGTGCCTGGAAGGCCTATAAAAACGCCTACTGGTCCGAAGTACGGGTGACCGGTGTTACCGCGGTGGACGAGAACGGAGCCCCGGTAACGGTGTCCATGCTTCCCGATGATATTAAAGTAGAACTGGAACTACAGCGTACGCGTTATTACAACCTGAACACCAGTCAGCTGACGACCTCCTTTGTTTTTCCCGGCACGGCTGCAGTGCTGATAAATTCCGTTGTCCATCATGTTTTCGTAGTGCAGTGGACCCCGCTCAGCTGGGCCTCTGAATATGAACTGGAATGGATCCATGTAGACAATTTCGCTGCCGGCAATATCAGCTCCGAATTACCCAACAGCGTACTGCCCGCTAAATTCCGCAATAACGCATCCCGCGTACGGGTACCTGCGGCACAGAATCGTTTTTATATCCCCCTGATCTATACCCGCGGTTATGTCTGTGCCCGCATACGGCCTGTTACGAAAGGTGGCCCCAACCTGGACAAGGACCTGTATGGCAACTGGTCCGTAGACCCTACAAATGCCGGCAACCTGATGGTATCGGGCCTTCCGTCCCACTCATTCATCAAACTCAGCCTGTCCGACGGTACCAATGACCAGATCAACAACCTGAATGCCCAGTATTCCATCGCCTTCAGCGAAGACGGAAAAATACTGCCCCAGGGCACCTATGCCGATGGTTCCATGCGCGTGCGCCAGACCAATATAGCGGCCGCAGTGGAAGAAACGGATATAAATACGTACAACAAAAAAGGGATCGTTAGCGAAACGATATACGATTTCCTGGGTCGTCCCGCGGTTAGTACCCTGCCGGGCGTTACCGAAAACGGCTTTTTCTATAAACCGGATTACAACCAGAACCAGGCCGGCAATAAATACAGCTACCTCGATTTCGATTTCGATACCCCGGTGCCGGGAACCTGTTATTCCGAGGCAGCCGGTATGGGCACAGCCCGCGGGGTAAGTAATTACTATTCGCCGGCCAATCCCGTACAAACGGCACAGCAGGCCCGGGTCCCCGATGCCGAAAAATTTCCGTTTACACGCATTATTTATGAAGCCGACAATGCCTCCCGTCCCAAAATACAGAGCGGGGCGGGTTATGATTTCCGGATCGGCAGCGGACACGAAACACGCTATGTATATGGCAATCCTTCACAAACTGACCTGAACCGGCTCTTCGGTACCGATGCCGGTTATGCCGGTTATTACCAGAAAAGTATGATCGTAGATGCCAACGGACAGGTAGGCATTACGTATACCGATATAACCGGAAAAACCATTGCCACTTCACTGGCCGGACTTTCGCCCGAAAGCCTGGACCCGCTTGTTAACGACGAAGACGATCCCCTGCAAAGCCTGGGTGAAGAAGTGACCGAAGACCTGCTGGACATCAGCACGCAAAATCCGCACGGCGAACAGAACCTGCTTTCCCAGGACGGCACTTCCTATACGGTGAACCGCTTTATACTGGTTACTTCTGAAAAGGAATATCGCTTTGAATACGGTTTTACGCCCGAAGACTTCTCGGATAACTGTATACCGGACTTCTGTGCCGATTGCGTATACGACCTGGAAATAAGCGTTACCGACGAATGCGGCAATTACGTAGTGGGCAATGCCGGACTTACAGGCCCGTACAGGGAACGTATCCCCGGTTCGGCGCTGAACGCAGAATGTGAAGCCAACGACCCGTTCACCTTCAGTGCCGATGTTACGCTGGACCTGGGGGCCTACAATGTGGTCAAGAAACTGAGTATCGCCACGGATGCCCTCGAATCCTACCTGGATATCATTATGGAACAGGATACCTGCCTGAAGGAACTGGCCGATTTCTACGAAATGCCCGATGTTTCGGACTGCTACATTACCTGTGAGACCTGCCTGCAATCACTGGGCAGCGAACAGGACTTCGTCACGGCCAACCAGGCCGAGCTGGGCGGAGAAGATCAGGCGCGTATAGCCTACCAGAACCTGAAAGAACAGTGCGAAAGCCTGTGTGCCGAAAGCTATAAGGATGAATGCAGCCTGGGTTATGAAATGATGCTGCAGGACGTTTCTCCGCTGGGCCAGTACGCCCGCCATACCGCCGGCGACGCTTCGGCCTTCCCGCTTTCTGTACTGAACCTAAACAACCAGCTGCCCAAACGGGACGACAGCCAGTTCAACAATCCCTTCAGCGGGGGCAGTCAGGCAGGCGCATCGGTATTCGCTTCTCATCCTTCGGCCAACTGGAAAAATCCTAAATACCGCAACCCGCTTACACAAACCTGGATGGACGGTTATTACGACGATAACGGCAACCGCGTGCGCGTAATACTGGGTACCGATATAAATGGCAACCCGGAACCGGCGCCGGCCGCAGGAGTTACACCCATGACCGATCCGCTTACGGGCGACCTGTATATTTATCCCGAACAACTGGCTTCCACCGCCGACTTTATAAACGTATGGCTGCCTTCTTTTGCGCGTTCGCTGGTGGTATATCACCCCGAATACTTTAAATACGAGTTCTGCAGCGAAGCCTTCGCTTACGAGGTAACGATGGACAACGGTTCGGGTACCGGCGTAAATGTAAATACCTACGAGTATGCCAACCTGCTGCAGGAATACAATGCAGCCCAGGCCATTGCAGAACTGGGGCTGAGTACCCCGGTAAGCACCTCCTCCCTCATCAGTGCGCTGATAGCGAACGACCCGTTCTTCTCCAACACCAGCTCTTACGCATATGGCAACCTGCTGCCCACCACGCCGCCCCTGGACGTACGCAGCATGTTCCTGAACAAACTGAACCATTATCATCTGAGTGCGCTCCCCCTGCCGGTGGACCTGGACATTGTAAAAATGGCCTATGTAAATACCCATTGCGGTATTGCCGGTCCGGGCAGCTGCGTACTCTCTGCCCCCCCGACCATAGACCTCACCGATCCGGCCATACAGCCCGACCATGTATGGCGCCAGACGGCCATCCTGTACGCTACGGCACGCCAGCATGCCATGGCGCAGGCCCAGCGCATTTTCCAGGCCAGCAAGCGTATGGGCATATACACGGATTGCATAGGCAGTACCCATGTTAATTTTAATACCCTGGGCTATAACGTACTGTTCTCCGGAGTACCGGCCAATCCCTGTAACTTCGGCGATTTTTACCTGTTCTCGTCCCTGCAGCAGCGTTTCCCGACCTTCGGGTCCATACTGGAGCAGAACGATTTCAACGATCCGCCCACCGTGGACGAAATGACCCAGTACGGTTCACAATCCGGCACGATGCTTACCGGCAAATGCCCCATGCAGATCGACTTTGAGAACATGCTGCACATACTGGCCGCCAACGGTAAATTTATCAGCGGCGGACTGGTAGACCTGGCCAGCGGCGCCTACCTGGGCAGCACGCTGTACGATCACCTGCTGGGCGCGGGCAACGGTTACAACGCACAGGTAAACGTATCTCCGGGTACGATCCAGGTAATTATTGCCGGCAACTGCAGCACCACGCTCAGCTGGCCTTCGGGCGCACCGGCAGGTATCGACTGGAGCGACATCAGCTTCATCGGCGATGTACATGATACACCCGGAGGTCCGGCCCTGTATGCATATATCAATAACGCAAACCCCACCTTTATCGAAATACCATTTACCACCTGCCTGCCGCTTACAGGCTGCAGTCCGGCTCCCAAGGCCCCCTGTAAGGCTACGGACGATATCCGCGACCTGCAGAACCTGATGAATGCCCTGAGCATGGACGGACAGCTGTGGAGTACAACACCCTTTATCCTCAATACCAACTACGAACCGTTCATTACCACCAACCTGAGGAGTATTTTAGGCAGCGGGCCCATCGCCGCCTATACCTGGAAATTCACCGGTGCGCCGGCATACACTTTCGAACTGCAGTACGGTTCCGCTATCATCACCCTGAACCTGGACAATGGGAGCAGCACGCTTACGCTGCCTCCGGCACAGGCACAGACCTTTACCACTATGTATCCGGTACCACCTACTACGGGTTCCCCCTCTATGCAGTCAGGCTTTAGTTTCGGTTCTGTGGTAAGCACCAATGCCACGGAGTTCTATATTGCGCCCGGCACACCGGAAACCCTCCTGAACGGAACTCTTTCCACCAGCGGCACCCTGCGCAATGCCTATACGGCCGATTGCGATTTCATCAGCGATCCGCGATGCAATACCCAGGAACACAAGAACCTGCGCAATGTGGAGAAAAAACTGCGCCTGGCCGCCGAATCGGGCCTCACCCAGGAAATACTGGCCGAACTGCAGCCCTGTATTACCTTCCCGGCGGCACTGACCAACGGTGTGCCTTTTGACCCGGCCCTGATCAACAGTATTACTTCGGTAGACGCCATTATGAGCGCTTCACAGAATGCGGGCGAAGGTACCAATACGGCCGTTGTAAAGGTAATATACAACGGAAGTCCCGCTTCGTTCATCATCCAGAGCTGCGATCTGCTCAAAAACTGCGATCCCTGCCCGGAGAACCCCTGCCGCACGGTTTCTGTAGAACTGGAATTCAGGGATTATATAGCCAAAGGCAGAATTTCGAAAGGACTCTATACCTTACAGAATAGCGGAGAACCCTGCGGTTTTGTACCCCAGCATACATTTGAATACCTCCCGGACCTGTATCCTACCTTTACCGGGTTTTTAGAGGCCTGGGCACAGGAGCTGAACAACCTGTACGCATCTGTGGGTGTGCATGCCTACGTATCGGGTACCCAGCTGATCATTGAGCGTGACCGGGACTTCTTCCCGCCTGACTGCGGCTGCGACGGCTGGTCGGCAACGGTAAGCTATAAAGAAAATACGATCGCCACGGACAGATCGGGCTGCTGTCCTTCCGGCGAAGAAACGCCGGTAAAAACGACCCGCTCTGTAACTTCTGATGACAAATGGGAAGTTGTGGTGGAACCCTTCAGCTACGAAGTAGGTTGCAACGAACCTGTGGTACCTTTCCCTTCGGATGTGATCGTGGACCCCTGCGCGGATTACCTGCTGGGCCTGGCCGCCGAGAACGCCTGGAACGATTACCAGGCCTACCTGGACAGCGTACGCAACGCTTACCGCCAGGCTTACATAAGCCATTGTATGAGCGCCCTGGAAACTTTCGACGCCACGTATACCAGCGACGAGTACCATTTTACACTATTCTACTATGACCGTGCAGGTAACCTCGTGCGTACCGTACCTCCGAAAGCGGTTACCCGCCTGCCCCTGGGCGATATGGCGGCAGTGAATAGTGCACGGAATTCAGGAACAGAATTCAAACCTGCCCACAATGGTGTGACCAGCAGTGAGGCGTATAAGCTTACTACACGTTATCGTTATAATGCATTAGGAAGCCAGATCATAAGCCGGACACCGGACGCAGGAGTTTCCAGTTTCTATTACGATAACCTGGGCCGTACCATACTCTCTAAAAGTGCCCGACAGGCATCAGCAGTCTATTCCTATACTAAGTATGACGCTCTAGGACGCACAACTGAAAGCGGTGTTATGACACGTACAGATGGTCTTACAGTTACCCTGCCGTACTTACATAATCCTACCAATGCCAGTACTTTTATGACAAGTGGGTTTTCTAAAAATGAATATATACTTAGCTTCTACGATGTGGCACCTACAAGTGGCTATTACCCGGCCGGCTTTTTTAGCCAGTCTAATCTGCGTCAGCGCGTTGCTTATACCACATATTATTCTGGATCAGGTCAGGCTATTCAGAGTACTACGTATACTACAGCAATCTATTACGATTATGATGCACATGGAAATGCGCGCACTATACTACAAGAAAATAAGCAAATAGCGAATTCAGACCCTTCAAATTTTGATTACAATTTCCGCTATCATAAAGTAGAATATGAGTATGATCTTCTCAATGGGAAAGTTCAATCTATATCACTGAACGCCAGCCGTCAGGATAAATTCATACACCGGTATACCTATGACGATCAGAACCGCCTGGTAAAAGCCATGACCAGCACGGACGGTTACTGGTTCGATACGGATGCGGAATACGATTATTACCACCACGGTCCCCTGGCACGTATGGAATACGGCCCTTACAAATCGCAGGGTACTGATTACACGTATACGATACAGGGTTGGACAAAAGGTATCAACAGTGATCAGCTGGACGCAGCCGTAGATCCGGGCGGAGATGGCAATATCGGAAGTTCTACCCAGTATATAGCCCGCGACGCCTATGGTTTTACCCTTAGCTACTATCCGCAGGATTATATGGCCATCAGTGGTTCCCAGAATTTCCAGCTGAACATCCCAACGGCTTATTACAGCAACTATGGGCTGTATAATGGTAATATACGCGCTATGAACAATACCCAGAAACAGATCAGCGACCCCTATAAATCGGAAGCGCTGCTGCAGGTATTCGGGTATGACCAGCTGCAGCGTATTACCCGCAGCAGAAGCTACCTGCAATATAACGATGCTTTTGCCTTTACAGCCTGGAACCCTTCTGCTCCGCAAACGGATATGTACTATACCGATTACCGTTACGACGCCAATGGGAACCTTATTGCCCTGAACCGTATGGATAAAGCGGGCACGCAGTTCGATCAGTTTACGTATACCTATATCCCGAATACGAACCAGCTGAAATACATTCAGGATTTTATTCCGGCATCTACCGTAGCGTATGATGTAGATAACCAGGGCATCACCAACTACACCTATGACCCTACCGGTAACCTTTTGAGCGATGTGGCAGCAGACATGCCCACCATCGTGTGGAACAACCTGAACAAGGTCCGGGAAGTACATCGCGCTTCTTCTACATCCGCCTATCTTTCTTTTGGATACGACCCGATGGGACGCCGCGTGGATAAGTATACAGAGGCTTTTTCAGATGAATATTCAACAGGACTGATGCAAACGGAATACTATGTGCTGGATGCCCAGGGAAATCCCCTTGCTATATACAAACAGGTAGACCTGGAAGAATATGACGACCCCGCTGTAGAAGGCTTTTACCTGGAAGAGAACCTCATGTATGGCAGTGAACGCTTAGGCAGCATAAAACGTCATAAAAAGCTTTCTTATACCCCGGTATCACTCACAAGCGGGGTACAGGAACGGGGTAATAAACAGTACGAACTCAGCGATCACCTGAACAATGTGCATACCGTGGTTACCGATCGTAAGCAACTGAAATGCTACGGTAGTCCGTCCTACAATTACTACGAACCGGAGATACATAATACCTATGACTACTATCCTTTCGGTATGCTGATGGATGAACGCTGTGCCGAGAAGAAGGACAGTGTATGGGTAGAAGGAACCGATACCACATCGTTCACAAACTTCCAGAATCCGAATATCGTAATGTCCGGCAGCACGGTACAAACGGTCGATGGCTGGGGGCACTATCCATCTTCTTCTATTTCCGTAGTAAGTTCAGGCGGCAGCCAGATGTTAGAGGTGACCAGTTCCGATCCTACACACGGCACCCAGCAGGATTTTGCAGTGACACCCGGGCAGACCTATACGCTCAGCATGAATGTGGATGTTGGTACGGCCGGTTCCGTAAACATTATTATATGGCAGTATACCTCCCCGGGCAGCCTCGTTCTTATGAATCCGGTGCCCTACCTGAATATGGCCTCCAACGGCAGCTATACGGTAACGATTAATCCAACCATGCCCAATATCCGTATACAGATGCGAAACGGCACCTATGGTACCAAAACGTTCAGACTTGACAATATTTTGCTAAGTACTACAAGCGAAGTACTGGTCGCAGACAATTCAGGTGAATATCGCTATGGTTACCAGGGCCAGGAGCGCGATGACGAAATGAAGGGTGCAGGCAATTCGCTTAATTATGAGTATCGGATGCATGATCCGAGAATTGGACGATTCTTTACTGTTGACCCATTAACTGCAAAATATCCTTATAATAGTCCGTATGCGTTTAGCGAGAATAAAGTAATTCATATGGTCGAATTAGAAGGTTTAGAGACTGCTACTCCACAATTGCCAGCAAACACAGTTACAGTAATGGCAAACAACATTAATATTGCCACCCCCAGAAGAGAAGTTCCATTTTTACCTGCTGTTGCAAACAATTTGGATGTTCATCAGCTTAATTATGCTCAAATTAGAACAAACCCCAATAATACAATGTCATCACAATGGCAGTATGATGGACCTCAAAATATCTGGTGGCCGATTAACCGTCATTACTTTAGACCTGATGGCAGTGATTATTATCAAGCAACAATGGCCACATTACAAGGGTGTAGTCAAAACGGGGTGTTTAGTTTAACTTGTACATTTACCCAACCCTTGATTGCAAATGGTACCAGACTGATGGGGCAGAGTCCTCCCGGGGCTCCCAATGGAGTTGCTAATTGGACACCAGTGGCAAATTACACACCGCAGGATATCACATCGACTCTAGATAGAGTTGATGATGCAATCGTAAACAATTACAATAATACCATTGCGGGTTTGGGACCTGGTCTTAGTAATCCTCAAGTAGCTGTTGTTACTGTAAATTTGAATCCAAATATTTATAATAATAATGATATTGTTACCGTACGGAATGAAATAATAAAACGATTCGGATTCAATCCGAACGATGCTCAGTTCCCACAGATAAATGTAGCGTTCAATCCTGGGATGCATCCCAATGTTGCTGCAGAATATGATTATCAGTATACTGTTGACCGAACATATACACCACCTGCAACCATCCAAGGGAATCAGCCACCTAATTGACTTTCAGGGCAATTAGCCAAGAAAAGAATTCTAAGAGTCTCCAGGAAAGAGACTTGAAGTCATAAAGGCAAGCCCTCTCGTCCTGCTACCAGCGGGGAGAGGGCTTTTCTTTTACGCTTGCAGAGAATAGCGTTCGAAGCCCGTGTGTGATGTCAGCTTCCCTGAAATCGGGTCCATTTAAAATGCGATAAAGTCGTAATTTTAAATGTTTCATACTCATGAAAAAGTCAAGATTCAGTGAAAGCCAGATCATATCGATCTTAAAACGTCAGGAAGCCGTGTCAGCTATTCATGTAGATCAGCTGCACCACGCCCGAGCGAAATACTTTCGTATCGGTGAGTTTCAGATTTACCCGTTCCTTCAGGTTCTCGAACAGGGGTTTGCCGGCGCCCAGGACTACCGGGTGTATGGATAAACGATACATATCCACCAGGCCTGCCTCTATAAAACTGCGGATCAGTCCGGCCCCGCCGTACAGCCAGATGTCCTTTCCTTCCTGTTTTTTTATTTCCGCTACGGCGTTTGCTATATCGGTACTTATGAAGGTTGCCCGCTCGTCCTGCCGCGCTTGTCTGGAAAAAACGTACTTCTTTTTGGAATGAACGCCCTGCCATATCTGCCGTTCTGGGGCTGAGGCCGTTTCGTCCGGCTGAAAATTACCCCAGGCGTCGTAGCTCACCCTTCCGTACAAGATCGCATCCACCGTACCGATAAAGCCTTCCAGGTCCATATCGTCGTCCAGGATACACCAGTCAATTTCGCCGTTGGGGCCTTCGATGAAGCCGTCCAGTGTAACGGCCAGGTCTAAAATTACGTTTCGCATTCTTACAAATATAGCTAATGGCGATCAGCTTATAGCGTATCACGTCTCCGGCCGCCGGCCCGTCCCGTTTTGTTCAGAATGTCAGTCCGGAATCTGAAAGTCCGGAGTCCGCCGGCTATGCTGCTTTCCCTGCTTAAAGAGCCGGGAGTACGAGGCAGAAAAGAACAATTCCGGGACAATACAAAAAAGGCGCAGAGATATCTCCTGCGCCTTTTTATAACCAAATAAGCAAAATCGTGTTATCGGCGTATCACTTTTCGTATATACGTTTCGTTTTCGGTATGGATGCGTACAAAATATACACCGGCTGCATAAGCGCTGAGGTCGATGCTGGTCTGTGCCGCCATCGGGAAGCTGTTGCCCAGCACCTGGCCGTTCACACCCAGGATGCTCACCTGGCGTACCACCTGGCCTTCGCTGCGGATGTTCAGGGTACCGTCCGTAGGATTCGGACTCAGTATAAGTACATCCGGACCGCTATTTTCTTCGATACCTACGGTGGTGATCAGTTCGCAGGCCGAAGTATCCGTACAGTTGTTCTGGGTAACGATCACCGCGTAGCTGCCGTTGGCCGTGGCCGTGTAGCTCTGTGTGGAGACAAGGCTGAGCAGGGTATCATTGGTACAGTCGTACCAGGCATAGACAGCTCCCGAGGCCTCTGCGGAAAGCGTAAGCCCGTTCACACTGATGCCGTTGTCCACCGTATTTACGGTAACGGTCAGCGAATCGCTGGCTGTACAGCCGATCGAATCCGTACCGGTTACCACATACTGGCCCGAAGCCTGCGGTACAAAGCTTACGCTGTCGGTCACGCCGTTGGTCCAGCTGTAGGAAACAGCGCCGCTGCCGCCCAGGGTCACCGCTTCGCCTTCGCACACGGTAACATCGGCGCCGGCCTGTACGGGCGGAGTGGAAACAACCACGGTCTTCATCGCCGTTTGCGGGGCACAGCCGCTCACGTTCACATCTACGGAAAGCTGTGAGGTAGCTGTAATTTCTGTGCTGATGGAAGCCGTAGTATCACCGTTGCTCCAGAGGTAGCTGGTGGTTATCGGTGTACTGTAATTGATACGTCCGTTCCAGATACGGGGCGTAAAGATACCGCCGCCGTTCGTGAACGGGTACTCCATGCCCACCCCCTGCAGGAACTGGATATTGGCATCGCTGGTGTATACGGCGCCCTGGCTGGTCCCGTCCGAATAGTTGAGACTTACACCCGTATTGGTAGAGGTTACGTAAAAACTGTAAGTCTGTCCGGCCGGAATGGTTACGTCCACCGCCACCGGAACCGGGGTAGGCGTACCATAGGGCTGGGCCGTTACAGCTGCCGAACCGATGAGTGTCCAGCCACTGGCCGAGTTTTCGAAACCGGCAAAAGGCGTGGGACGGTAATACACGGCAATGGTGGTGTTACCCATCGGGTGTGCATCAAAGGAATTGATGGTCACCGTGTTCAGTGCATGAATATCGAACATGTTACCGCGGTGGTTGTTGCCCGCCGTCATGGTGGACGTAAGCTGGTGCGCATCTGTGGGAGGAATTACGGTAAGCGTCACCGAATCGCCCGCACATACCAGCGTATCGGAAGCCAGCAGCTGTATAGTACACTGTGCCGAAAGCTGTTGGGTAAATAAAGTAAGGGTGAGAACGGAAAATAGAAGTACGTAGAATTTCTTCATAGTTAAATGGTTAAAATGAAAACATAATGTGGGGCAAAGATAGATAAATCATTAAACGCAAAACAGCGTAAAAACACCTGAATCAGGCCCCCTTACAGACAAACGCACTTTATATACCCCGGGAACGGCCGGATTCCGTACCTTTGCACTGCCGGTATGAAACTCTACATTAAAAATATGGTATGCGACCGCTGTAAAATGGTGGTAAAAGCCGAACTGGAAAAGGCCGGACTGCATCCGCAGCAGGTGGAACTGGGCGAAGTGACCCTGGACCGCGAACTGAGCGCCGCTGAAAAGGAACAGATCGGCCGGCAGCTGGAAGCCCTGGGCTTTGAACTGATCGACGACCGCAAAAGCCGGCTCATCGAAAAGACCAAAACCCTCATCATTGAACTCGTACACCACCACGACGGTAACCTGAAGGAAAACCTTTCCGACTACCTCAGCAGCCGCCTGGACCACGATTACAAGTACATTTCGAACCTGTTCTCCGAGATCGAAGGCACGACCATAGAAAAATACTTCATCGCCCAGAAGACCGAACGGGTAAAGGAACTGCTGGTATACGACGAACTCAGCCTGAGCGAGATCGCTTTCCGCCTTAATTATTCGAGCGTGGCCCATCTCAGCGCCCAGTTCAAAAAGGTGACCGGCCTCACCCCCAGCCATTTCAAGGACCTGCGCAGTAATAAAAGGAAACCGCTCGACCAGGTGTAAATCCTGTAATTCTTTGCGCGAATACTATAACGGTCCCTCCCCTTTTCTTCCCGAACTTTGTCCTGACAAAACGCAAGGATATGAAAGATGTAAAGGAGTCCCTGATACAGATCCCGCTGGAAGGCGTGGAAAGCGAGCACTGTGCACTGATCGTGGACAAAGGCCTGCAGAAGACCGAGGGCATTACTTCGCATAAAGTAGAACTGAATAACCGCCGGGCCCTCATCAGCGGGGACAGCGGCGTACTCGCAAAAGCGGTACAGACCATACGAGACCTGGGTTACGGCGTGAACAGCGTTAAAAAGAACATTCCCGTATTGCAGATGACCTGTGCCTCCTGCGCCGCCAACGTGGAAAATACCGTACGCGCCCTGCCCGGTGTGATCAGCGCTTCGGTGAATTACGCCGCCGCCGTGCTCAGCGTGGAATACCTGC
The DNA here is from genome assembly GCA_016742095.1 of Bacteroidia bacterium. Taxonomy (GTDB): domain Bacteria; phylum Bacteroidota; class Bacteroidia; order CAIKAF01; family CAIKAF01; genus JACVCJ01. The sequence continues at coordinate 219,209 of JACVCJ010000001.1, read as the reverse complement.
CCAATATGATACAGGCCGCCGATATACGACAGGCCGTGTACAATGCCGGTTACGATCTCTTCCTGGAAACGGAGGACCCGGAGGCCGAATCCCTCGAAGACATACACCGGAAGAATTTCCGGCGCCTGCAACAGAAGACCATACTGGCCGCCGTACTGTCTCTGCCGGTAGTGATCATCGGTATGTTTTTCATGAATATACCCTATGCCAATCACATCATGTGGGTGCTTTCCACCCCGGTGATCGCCTGGACCGGTAAGGATTTTTTCATCAACGCCTGGAAACAGGCCCGGCACCGTTCGGCCAATATGGATACCCTGGTGGCCCTGGGTTCGGGCATCGCCTATATCTTCAGCGTATTCAACACGCTTTACCCGCAGTACTGGATGCAGCGGGGCCTGCACGGACACGTGTACTTTGAGGCCGCAGCCGTGATCATTACCTTTATCCTGCTGGGCAAGCTGCTGGAAGAAAGAGCCAGGGGCAATACCTCCGCCGCCCTGAAGAACCTGATGGGTCTGCAGCCGAAAACGCTTACGGTGCTGCGCGGGGAACAGGAAATACAGATCCCCCTCGGCGAAGTACAGAAAAACGACATCGTACTGGTAAGACCCGGTGAAAAGATCGCCGTGGACGGGACCGTCACTTCCGGGAATTCGTATATCGATGAAAGCATGCTCAGCGGGGAACCCGTACCCGTATTCAAAAAAGAGAACGACACCGTTTTTGCCGGCACCATCAACCAGAAAGGTAGTTTCCGTTTCCGGGCCGAAAAAGTAGGTTCCGAAACCATGCTGGCCCAGATCATACGCATGGTACAGGATGCCCAGGGCAGTAAAGCGCCCGTACAGAAACTGGCAGACCGTATCGCAGGGATCTTTGTACCCGTGGTGATCGGGATATCCCTGCTTACCTTTGCCGTATGGGCCCTGGCCGGCGGAGAGAACGGCGTTTCGCAGGGACTCATTGCCATGGCCACCGTACTGGTGATCGCCTGCCCCTGCGCCCTGGGACTGGCCACACCCACCGCCATTATGGTAGGCATCGGCAAGGCGGCCGAAAAAGGAATACTCATCAAAGACGCCGAAAGCCTCGAAAGCGCACGTAAGGTAAACGCACTCATACTCGATAAGACCGGCACCATCACCGAAGGACACCCCGAAGTAACGGACGCCCTGTTCTTACACGATGAAAACCAAAGCCGGCAGGTATTGTTCCAGCTCGAAAAACGCTCGGAACACCCCCTGGCCGAGGCCGTACTGCGTTACCTCGGCTCTGCCGGACAACTGCCGCTCACACATTTTGAAAGTATCAGCGGGCAGGGTGTAAAAGCACAGCTGGAAGGCCGTACCTGGTTCGCCGGCAATAAAAAGCTCCTGCTCGACAATGGTATTTCCATTCCGGCCGAAGCCGAAGCAAAGGCCACGCAGTGGAGCTCTGAGGCCAAGACCCTGGTCTGGTTCGCCGATGAGGAAAAAGTGCGGGCCCTGCTGGCCATTGCCGACCAGGTAAAGGAAAGTTCGGCACGCGCCGTAAAACATTTACAGGATGCAGGTATCGAAGTATACATGCTCACCGGCGACAACGCACACACCGCCGCCGCCGTAGCCGCCCGCACCGGCATAAAACAGTACCGCGCCGAGGTATTGCCCGCCGGCAAGGCCGATTTTGTAAAACAACTGCAACGTGAAGGCAAAATAGTGGCCATGGCCGGCGACGGCATCAACGACAGTACCGCCCTGGCACAGGCCGACGTGAGCATAGCCATGGGCAGGGGCAGCGATATTGCCATGGACGTGGCCAAAATGACCATTATTTCCTCTGACCTCGAAAAGATCCCCCAGGCCCTCGTACTTTCCCGCCATACGGTAGCCACCATACGCCAGAACCTTTTCTGGGCCTTTATCTACAACATTATCGGCATTCCGCTGGCGGCCGGCATACTATACCCCCTAAACGGCTTCCTGCTGAATCCCATGATCGCCGGGGCAGCCATGGCCCTGAGCAGCGTGAGCGTGGTGCTGAACAGCCTGCGCCTGAAATGGAAAAAACAGACCGGAAATCCTGTAAATCTTTCCACGGATGATGTAACAGGAATGCCCCCGGATCGTACGAACTTTGTATCACAGAATAAAACAGAAAGAACATGAAACGTGCAAAAATAACCATCCCCGATATGCAGAGCGAACATTGCCGCACCCGTGTACAGAATGCCCTCGGCAAGCTGGATAACACCGTTGTACACGATGTACAGCCCGGAACTGCCGAAGTTTCCTACAGCGATGAGGCGGCCCTTATAAAAGCCATACAGGATGCCGGCTACAGTGTGGAACACATTGCAGAAGTGAGCGCCACAGGAAGCAACCTGCAGTTTAAGACCAATATCAACTGCGAGGGCTGCATAGCCAGGGTTACCCCGGCCCTGGACGCTGCGGCCGGAGCCGGCAACTGGTCGGTAGACACCGCCGCCCGCGATAAGGTGCTGACCGTGCAGGGCAGTGATGCCGCCGGGATAACCGAAGCGGTACGATCCGCCGGCTTCCGCATCGAAAAGATCTGACACGGCCGCAGGCCATTTTAGTATACGCATAAGTACAGGATCTTCATAGTGCTGCTTTTATGCTTCGTTTTACCCCGGTTTGCGCCGGGGTTTCTTTTTTAAGGTGCGTTCCGGGCATATTCCCCACAGTGCCCCGGGATTATTCCCATACCCGTTAAAAACAGGTTTTTATACCCGTAAGGCTTCTTCCGCCGGCCTCTACATTTGCTTCATTACCCGGGAGATAAAGGCAGGCTGCCTTTCGCTATAAATACATTGTTTAACGATCCAAAAACACGAAAATCATTTATGAAAAACGATCCCAAGGCATCCCAGGCGGGTGCCGAAACCAATGACTGGGTAGACCAGATCACCGGCAGTGCGGACTATGAAGGCGCCGTGCTGTTCTTCGGGTATGCAGGCAGATCGGCCGCCGACCCCGATAATTCCATCAGCCTGTACCTCGATGCCGCTCTGGGTAAAAAGCTGGATATCCGTAAAGAGGACATCCTTTTCAGCCGGAAGACCACCGACGGCAACAACCTGGAAGCGATGCTGGTATGGACAAAGAAAAGCGTTCAGCATGCTACGGATGCCGAAGCTTCGCCGGCCTCTTTCCTGCAGGGCGATATTTACAACGCCTACCTGAACCAGAATGCCTTTCCCACGGTACCGGTAATGAGCTGCGTTACCTGCACGGGCGTTCCTTTTGTGTGTTCAGAAGCACCGAAAGCCGGGGTACAGGCCGGTGCACAGGCGCCTATACCTTCCATAGTACATGCCTGCCCTACCGTACCTGCGGCGAGCTGTATCGTATGTACGGGCATACCCCTGATCTGCGGCCAGGCCCCGCAGTCAGGCCTGCAGGCCAACGCACAGGGCGCCATTCCCACGCTGCCTGTTGAAGCCTGTATACCTACCATGCCGGTGATCAGCTGCGTTACCTGTACAGGTTTGCCCTTTGTTTGCTCACAAGCTCCGCAATCTGCTGCAAATAAAGGCTTACAGGGCAATCTGCAGACCAATATCCCTTCCATGCCTGGCTTCAGTTGCGTGGTGTGCCCCACTACGCCTCCCGCCGGATGTGTTTCTGCACAGGGTTCAGGTCTGCAGGCACAGGCACAGACCGACATTCCTACCGTACCGGTGGTGAGCTGTGTTACCTGCACAGGTATTCCCATTGTTTGTTCGCAGGCTCCCAATGCGGCACAACAGGGAAACCTGCAAACCGTTTTCCCCACCATTACGCTTTGCAGTAAGAACCCCGCCGCACAGGTACAGGGCGCCATCCCCACGCTGCCCATCGAGGCCTGTGTGCCCACCATGCCCGTAGTGAGCTGCGTTACCTGCACCGGTATTCCTTTTGTTTGTTCGCAGGTTCCCAATGCCGGTCAGCAGGGCACCCCGCAGACAGTTTTCCCGTCGATCACGCATTGCAGCCAGAATACAACCGCCAATGCACAGATCGACATTCCCACCATGCCGGTGGTGAGCTGTGTTACCTGCACAGGCATTCCTATTGTTTGCGCACAGGCACCGAATGCCGGTCAGCAGGGCACCCCGCAGACAGTTTTCCCGTCGATCACGCATTGCAGCCAGAATACCACCGCCAATGCACAGATCGATATTCCCACCGTACCGGTGGTAAGCTGTGTTACCTGTACAGGTCTGCCCTTTATATGTGCACAGGCTGCCAACAGCGGAGCTCAGACCAATCTGCAGGGTACCACCATCTTCCCTACCCTGACCAACTGTCCTCCGCCCACATTTGCTCCGCCATTCTGCGGCCGTCCGGGTGCAGGTAGCGGGTTACAGGCTGCGGTACAGACCAACATGCCCACGCAACCCACAAGCACCTGTTTTCCTACTATGCCGGTCACGACCTGTTATCCTGCCCCTACCTTCGTGTGGTGCCAGAAAACCGGTCAGCAGTCACTCCAGGCCAATGCACAGGGCGCTATTCCTACCCTGCCCATCGAAGCCTGTGTACCCACCATGCCGGTAGTAAGCTGCGTTACCTGCACCGGTATTCCCTTTGTGTGCTAAACACAACTGAAGTACCCGGTTTGCTGCACTAAAACCGGGTCTTCTTTCTGCAATCGGCCTTTATCTCACTGAACGACAGTAACGGAGGCGCGCTTCCGTTGCTGTCTTTTACAACATCATTCTAAAACAGAAAACATGCTGCTCAACCAGGAAAATATCTGCCACTACCTGCTGCAAAAAGGCCTTTTGCCGGCCGAAACCGTTGTGGATGGTGATCTCAGCATTATGGCATCGCCTACGCGCAACAACCTGTTCCGCATTCTCTGCAACAGGCAGCGGAGTCTTTTTGTGAAACAGACCTTTACGTTCGGTCCGGCCGAAACGGGCATACTTCGCCGTGAAGCAGACAGTTCACTTTTTATAAGCCGTACTCCCGGGTATGAAAAGCTGAAACAGCGCGTACCTGCCCTGCTGCACTACGATCCGCAGCAGCATGTACTGGTTACGGAATACTGTCGCGACACCTGGAGTGCACATGAATTCTATATGCAGAAACAGGTATTTTCTGAAGCCCCGGCGCGTGCCCAGGCCGAGATCCTGGCTTCTTTTCATTTTCCGGTGGCAGCGGACACCGATACTTCATTTTTCCCGAAAGCCGAACCCTGGATCTTACGCCTCAACGATTTCGGGCCGTATGAGTTCTTTCCGCAGAGTACGGCCAACGGACAGCTTATTTCTTTTATCCAGTCGCAGCCTGAATTAAAAACGCTGCTGGCCCGCCTCCGGGAGGACTGGACACCCACATCGCTGGTACACGGCGATGTAAAATGGATCAACTTTATTATGTCCAAAGCTTCGGAAGACGCGCCCCAATACCTGGTAGACTGGGAACTGGGCGATATCGGCGACCCCTGCTGGGATACGGCCGGCATCCTGCAATCCTACCTGGCTGCCTGGGCTTTTTCATTCGACAACCAACAACCCTCCAGCCGGCAACTGAGTCCGGCCCTGCAGGCTTTTGAACCTGAAAAGATGCACCGGGCCATCCGGGCCTTCTGGCAACATTACCTGGCCTGCCTGCAACCCGGTACCGACCCCGACGCGCTACTGCTGAAAACCCTGCGTTTCTGTGCCGCACGCATGATACAGACCGCCATCGAAGGCGTTGTGTACGTTGCCAGCATACAGGCCAACAATATGCGCAGCATACAGATCGCCCACAACATACTTAAAAATCCTGCCCTGGCCGCTGAAAAGCTGCTGGGTATAACCCGTCCCGAATACGTATACGCATGAGAAAAGAAGACCTGCCGCAGCTGGAAGCACTCTGCGGGAACATACAGAGCAGCGGGAACGGCTTTAGCTATGCCGGCAAGAACTATACGCCCCACAATGAGCAGGACACCCCGCTTTCCCTGCTCACGCGGACGCTCTATACCGAATGCTACGTGGTAAATACCCTGCAGGCCGCTGAACCCGCCGTAATCTCTTCCGCAGATGTTATTCAGCAGTTCATAGAGCAGCTGCGCGCCGTAAATCATTCGCAGGAAACAAGCGATCCGGGCTGGACGCTGAACGCTATGCTCAGCGATACCACGGCCCGGGTAAGCAAATTCGGGGTAACCCGCACCATGAAGACCGATCCGGGTTTCTCTGCTGCTGCCGGTGCAGGCCTTACCTTCCGCAGCCGCCGGGAAGATACTACCAGTCAGCCCGGCTTTTATTACCTGCACAGCAATGCTCTTTTCGAATACACGGCCCCGATGGCCCGTGTTTACTGGAATACGGTGCCCGAAGGGGCCCTGTTGCTGGTAGAATCCCTAAGTACCGTACTGAATGCCTACCGCCTGCCCTTTCTCTTTAAATGCCTCTCCGATCCGGGCGGCTACCGGCGCAGGGACAGCTGCGTGCTGTACATCGGCATACGTTACCTGGCGCAGGTCCTTCCCCTGCTGGAGAGCATACACAAAGACCTGGGGCCTCTGCTGAAAAATGACACGCCTTTATTTACACAGGCCTGGCAACGCGGAACAGGCATCTGTGAGAGTCCGCCCGACGGCAACAGTTTCGGCATAAGCCGCATGCAGATCGTGGCACAGGGACTGCTCAACGCTTTTGCCGCCGGAGACGGCTCCGCCACCTATCTCCGCTCTATTGAAAATGCCTTCCGCACCGCAGGCCTCGACCCGGAAATGCCTTTCCTCGAAGCCGGCTCCAAAGCTTCTTTACATATAAAAACATCCATTGCCTATGAACGCCAACGATAAGGACCTGTTTTTTGAAACCGCCTGGGAAACCGGGCTCGACCTGGTAAGGGACGCCGTCTGGGACAGCCGGGAACGCTGCAACTGGACCGGTAACTGGTTCGATATGAGCGAAGGCTCGTTCCGGAATGTAGTACGCAGTTTCGGCCCCGACCTGTATTCCGGCACTTCGGGCATCCTGTATTTCCTGTGCCGCCTGTACGAAAAACGCAATGATCCTTTCCTGGCGCGAACCATCGAAGGCTGTGCCAACCAGGTACGCAGTACCGCCGCACAATTGCCCGATCACGGGTTTTACTCCGGCAAACCCGGTGCAGCCTGTGTACTGGCGGCGGCAGGCTACGTTATGGAACGGGAAGACTGGGCGGAAGAAGCCTATGCCCTGCTCCGTGACCTGAAGCAGGATGGCTTTGCCGCATACGAGACCGATATCATCAGCGGCATTGCAGGTACGATACCGGCCCTGAAACTGTTCCAGGAACTGCACAACGACGATCACAGTGCCGGAATGGTCCACACGCTGGCCACGGCCCTGTGCAACATGGCCCTGAAGGAAGATACGGGCTGGTCATGGGCAACGGTGGGCAGTAAAAAGAATCTTACGGGCTTTTCGCACGGGGCGGCAGGTATAGCCTGTGCCCTGCTGGATGCGTACCGCGTATGCGGCGATGCACTTTTCCTGGAAGGGGCCCGGGAAGCCATCCGTTACGAACAGCACTATTACCATCCGCAGTCAAAGAACTGGCCCGATTTCCGGGATGCCGGCCTGACACAGGGACCCGGCGAATATCATTACGGGGTGGCCTGGTGTCACGGTGCCCCGGGCATTGCCCTGGCACGTATGTATGCCTACGAGGCCTGGCCTTCGGAAACGCTGTTGCCCCAGATCGAAGCAGCGCTGGACACTACCTACCGGCATACCCTGCAGATGAGCGCCGATACACAGAACCTGCCCAATTTCAGCCTGTGTCACGGTCTCTGTGGAAACGCCGATGTACTGCTGAGCTCCGGAAAGTCCGAATACACAGGACTGACGGCCGGCATCGGGCTGCTGGGCATACAGCGCTATCACAAGGCGCAACTGCCCTGGCCGGGAGGTATCCGCGGTAACCTGCCCACACCCGGCATGATGATGGGACTGGCCGGCACCGGTTATTACTACCTGCGCCTGGCCGATCCGGATTTTTACGGTTCGGTACTGGTACCGGGGAATTTCAGGCTGCAGGTGCCCGTTTAACAGCGCCACTTGTGCTGCTGCGGATCGTACAGGCCTTTGCACACGGCAAAAAGAACGAGGCCGGCCGTATTGCGGCAGCCCGTTTTTTCCAGCAGGTTGTTGCGGTGGCCGTCTACCGTACGTACGCTTACGTGCATGCGGCAGGCGATCTCCGCATTGGTATACTGGGCACAGATGAGGCGCAGCACCTCCCGTTCGCGGCGGGTAATGCCAACGGGAATATTGTTCACATTGCGGATACTGCTGGTGCCGTATTTACCGGCTTCCGTTTCGGGATCATCGTATAAAAGGAAGATCTCCTCATTGGCGGCAGCTTCTTTTTCCATAGGTTTTCATCGTATTCGGTTTCAGAACAAAGGTGCATGCCTGCCACAGCAGTTAAAAGGTATTTTTATGCAGGCCGCCACCCGTTTTTAGCCCGTAAACAGAGGACGGGAAAAATCCCGGTATAATTTTGTGTAAATTACGGTAGGGCTAAGCCGACTCTGCAACTATATTTGTCCTCAACGAAAACACCGAACTATGAAAGTTGAAATCACCTACCGCCATGCCCGCCCCATTACTTTTAACGTGAACCCCACGCCCGTGACGGATATCATACGTCGCTGGGCCGGCTATATCGAAGAAGACCCGTCCACTGCACAGAAGATCGCCGCCAGTATACGTACCCTGCTGGGCGAAGATGTGCTGGACCTGACCCTGGTGCCTCTGGACCCCGAAATTGGTATTGAGGAAATAGAGCAGGTTGCGGAGTTTTTCCGCCTGCGGCAGGCAGACGAAACCCTGCTTCATCTGGAGCCCCAGATAGCTGAAATACCTCTGGATGCTTTCCGTTTTCTTTACAGTCAGCTGAACAATGCCGACAGTTCGGAAAACTACGTAAACGGACTGCGTATGTACCTGGGTGTAGACCCCGAAGACGAAAATCCGCAGAATATCGTACCGGTATACCAGCCCCTGGCAATGGACCGCAATACAGACGGACTGTACGTAACGCAGGACAATGAACTGTATTACGTGTATGCAGATGGAGCCTTTTTGCCGGTGTCCGGCGAAACGAAGGACGCCTATACCAAAGCCTATACAGAAAAAATAAAGATCCGCACGGAGCTTGGCCCCGGTTTCAGAGATTACGTCAAGGACGAGGATACCAGCAGTCTGATCTTCCCGTTCCAGACCATTTTTACCCTGGCCGAAGAGAACGATAATTGCGAAAGCATCTGGCTGTACAATGCCGTACGCGATAAAAACATCGACAGCGGCCTGTACGAAGGTCCCCGCCACTGCATTCTGCTGCTGCCCACTCCGCTGAACGAAGACAGCCATTTCCCGAGCATGGAAGGCACCTATGCCAACCGTTCGCGTCTGTGCCCGCCGGACTGCCGCGTGATCTCCTACAATGTGATCATCCAGCAGCTGAAAGCCGAAATAAATACCCGCGCGGCTTTGCAGACACAGCGGTCGAGGTAAAAACCCATGCCCGAAACGATCGCTGAAATACTGAGCCTGTCGGCGCTGTTCCTGTCCGGACTCTTTGCATACAGGCGTATGGGCCGGTTTTTCCGGATCGTTTATGCCCAGGGACTGGTATGGATCGCGTTTTACCTGCTGCTCTTTTTCCTGGGGCGATACTGTAGCGAAGACGGACAACCTTTTCAGAACCAACGGCTGCTGAACATACACATGCTGCTGGAATGCAGCCTGCTGATGTGGGCCTCGCTCAGCCGGCTGAAAGCCCTGTGGCAGAAAAGCCTGGTGCCTGCCCTGTTCCTCATCTTCCTCTGCATCTACCTGCTGCAGGGTATTACGGGCGGCTTCGGCAGCTACCTGAACTACGCCGACGTAAGCGAGTGCATTGCCCTCACGCTTTTATACAGCATGGTACTGTACAACTTGCTGCACCAGCGCCGGCAACACCCCGGCGAAACGCTTCCCGGACTGTTGCTCTGCAGCGGTCTCTTACTGTACTTTGCCGGTAGCGTACCTTATATAGCGCTGCTTCATTATATGGAAAAATACAGCCCCGGGTACAATGCACTGCTGTTCGACGCCATCAGCAACGGGCTGGCCTTTATACGTTACACGCTCTGCGCACTTGCCTTCTGGCAGCTGCGCCGGAGCCCCCTTACCTTAAAAACCTAAATCCATGAACGACATTGTACTTGCCATCGTTTCGGCCACGCTGCTGATCCTGCTGCTGGTATCGGGCATTATCATCGCTTTTTTCATCAGCGGCCGCGAACGCATGAAACAAGAAAAAGTGCTGGCGGAGACCCGGCTCGGTTTTGAACGGGAACTGCGCCAGGCCGAAACCGAAGTAAGCGAATACATCATGGCCCAGTTCGCCCAGGAACTCCACGATAATATCGGGCAGCTGCTCACCGCCATGCACATACAGGTACAGAACCAGAAACTCGACCATCCCGAGCTGGCCGCCGGCATGCAGCCCATCGAGATCTACCTGGCCGAGACCACCCAGCAGCTGCGCCTGCTGAGCCGCACCCTCAACAACGATTACATCGGCCGCATCGGACTGATGGCCGCTTTGCAGCTGGAGGTAGAACGCCTGAGCGGACTGCGGCGTTTCCGCGTACACTGGAACGCTACCCAGGGCCCTTCCCAGCTCAATAAAGACCAGGAACTGATGATCTTCCGCATCTTCCAGGAGATCACCCAGAATGCCCTGCGTCATTCCGGCGCAGCCAATTTTCACATCTCTGTAAAGAACGAGGCCGATATCTTCGAACTGCGTGTACAGGACGACGGCAAGGGTTTCGACGAAGAAGAGATCCTCCGCGGCAACAAGGCATCCGGGCTCCGGAACATACATAAACGCGCACAGATGGCCGGGTTCAGCTGCGAGATCGTTTCCGCGCCCGGCAAAGGAACTTTGTTCATACTTTCGGGCCCTCCGCAGCCAGGCTTTTTGTAATATTGTCCCTATGGAAATGCGAAAGAACATCGTACTGGTCGACGATCATATCCTGGTCCGCAACGGCCTGAAGGAACTGATCGAAAAACTGGGGCCCTACACCATCAGCGCACAATACGACAACGGACGTCACTTCCTGGACGAAATGGACTGGCGGCCGGACCCCGACCTGGTGATCATGGACCTGGACATGCCCGCTATGAACGGCAGCGAGACCAGCGCCTACCTGAAAAGCATCAACTATAAAGTTCCCGTACTTATTCTTACGCTCAACAGCGACGAGGACACCATCCTGCAACTTTTCCGCAACGGGGTATGCGGTTTCCTGAAGAAGGACTGCAGTTCCGAGACCATGAAGAACGCCCTGGCCAATATCTTCAGCTACGGGTATTACCACAACGAATTCCTGGCGCATTACCTGCGTAATAACGACAAAAAACCCCGCCGCGACCTGCGGATGGAGATCCTGGAACAGCTGAGCCCGAGGGAAAAGGAATTCCTGAAGCTGGTCTGTGACGAGCGCGAGTATACCTACGAACAGATCGCTTCGGAGATGAACGTACAGCACCGCACGGTAGACGGTTACCGTGAATCGGTGTTCGAAAAGTTCGGCATCAAATCGAAAACGGGCCTGGTGCTGTTTGTGCTGAAGCACCGCCTGCTCGACGATCTGAATTAATTTTAGCATATACATCAAAAAGCGCTGCACAATGGTTTTCCGGCGATGACGCATACATTCTGAATACATATTCTGACAAATACACCGCATGTGTATCGTAAAAGGATACAATATGCCTTTTCATTCAATCCAATCGTTACTAATAACGATACATTCGTTTGATTTTCAGAGCGATATTTTTGTTATGTGGATGAATTATTGAAAAGAATCAAGCGGATACGCACTGAAAAGGGTATCTCGCAGGAGTATATGGCTACCCAGCTCGGAATAGAACGGGTAGGCTATGCGCTTACCGAAGCCGGCAGGCGAAAAATGACCATCGACCGTTTATATACCATTGCCGAAGTGCTGGAGGTAGATGTGGCCGATCTGCTGCTGGGCAGGAGATACAGCCAGAACGGAGACATGCAGTACAGCAACGATCCCGACTCGCAGGCCTATAAAAGCGGTTCGCCCTATGAGCGCTCTCTCGAACGGGAGAACGACCTGCTGCGCAAGGCACTGGCCGATAAAGAAGAAATTATACGCCTGCTGAAGGACAAAGACCCGAAACAGCTGCCCGATTCATGAGCCGGTTGCCGGAAACCATACGCCGCTTTCGTAAACGTGCAGGCCTCCGTCAGGCACAGGTAGCGGCGGCATTACAGATCAGCCCCTCCGCCTATTCGGCCCTGGAACGCGGTATCAGCAGCATCAGCCGGGCCCGTTTGCAGAAAATTGCCCGCATACTCGGTTGCAATACCGAAGAACTGCTGGCTGAAGCCGAGATCCCCGCCGGTGAAGATGCCGCAACCTATCCAAAGAAGAGCGGCGAACTGGACGCCCTGCACAAACAGGCCGACGCACAGGCCGGGGCCATACGCAACAACCGCGAGATCATTCGCCTGCTGAGGGACCGGAACGAAGAAAATACCGGCTCATAACCAGTAGCTTACAGCATACCGTACAGAAATATCCGGCCGGGCTGACGGCGCGTATGAAAAAGTTTATTTTTGATGTCTGAATCAAAAAGCATCTTAAATCTATGTCAGCAGATCTGCAAAACACACTGCCGCTTTCTCAACGCAAATTCGATTACTTTTTTGTGGTTATGTTCTCCCTGTTCTTCATCACGTCCATGATCGCGGACATGGTGCCTACGCTCACCGGCGAACTGCAGCCCGATCACCCTAATTTACTCATGCAGGCCAACTACGATTATGCCTATGGCTGCGATCCGCTGTTCCTGCACCCGCCCGTATGGATGCGTTTCGTAACCGGTCTTTCGGCCTTCGTATACGGCCCGTTCTACCTGGTTTTAGTATATGCATTCATCAAAGGAAAGAACTGGATACACGTACCGGCCATTATGTACGGAACGGCTATTTCGGTCATCACCGGCGTGATCGTTTTCGGCGTGGAATTCTTCGGCGAACCCGAATGGCGCTGCCAGAACATCCCCAAATTCCTTTCGCTGAACACCCCTTACGTGCTCATTCCCATCCTGCTGATCGTGCGTATGCGCAAGCCTTACCCGTTCACGCGTAAATTTTAACCGTAAAAACGTATTTACTACAAAGAGCGGAGATACCTGTGTATTTCCGCTCTTCGTTTTTGGAGACATGAAAATTTTACCGGATCACTACTTTTTTATGAAAAATCCTTCCGCTCTGCAGGGTTCCGTGTACCAGGTACAGGCCGGGCCGCAGGCCGGAAACATCTATGATCATTTTATTCGTATATACATTAATCTGCTTCAGCACCGCGCCGTTCAGCGATGACAGATATACGTTTTCCGGCAGCTTATCCGCGCTTTCCAGGGTAAAACTACCGCTGGCCGGGTTCGGGTACAGCGAGATACCGTCTGCCGGCAGCGTTTCCGGCTCCAGTCCCACATAGGTGGATGAAGGCAGACCATACACATGCAGGTTGTCCGTAGCCGTATCCACCGTAGCCAGCAGTTTATTGGGCAGGCCCGGGAGCTCGCTCAGGCGGAAATCCGTGGCCCTGGGCAGATACAGAAAAACATGACCGTCTTCTTTACGTACCCAGCCCTCCGACTGTTGCAGGGGGGTATTATAGGCAATATAGCAGGCTTCCAGCATATTATCCGGGTCGATACGTGTTTCTGAAAGATGGGAAAAACCCGCCGAACCCAAACCCGGACTCGCATCAAACATCATTGTCTTCCACAGGCTATGGTCCGGGTTATACAGCGAAAGATCAGAACTAAAGTAATTTTTCAGAACGTATTTTTCGCCGGATCCCTCCAGCCGTATACGATCAAACTGGAAAGCGAAGGAACTATAGGTATATTCACGGGTAAGTCCGGGGATCGAATACACGTGATACTGGGTAGTGCTGCCAAATCCGTCGGGCAGTAAGATCAGGCGGGCCGGCAAACCATCGATCAGGCTCAGGCGTTGTCCCATACAGCAGGCGGTATCCAGCAGCAGATGGCCGTTTTCGTTCGCTATCCGGTTGCGGAAGCCGGGCCCCTGGCAATGGTAACCGATCTCCAGCAGGGCATCCTGGTTAAATTTGGTCTCAGACAGGTGTTCGATACGGATAATACTTTCTCCGGGCACAAGCGGCAGATCGATCTGTTTCCACAGATTATGATCGGCGTTATAGAGCTGAATGTAGGCATCCGCCTGGTTCAGCAGGTAGTATTTCTCCCCGGAGTTTTCAAGCCCAACACGAGCAAAGCCTGCGCCGGTGTACACATGCTCGGCCTGCAGGCCGGGGAGACCATATATCTTCCAGGAGCGGTTTACATTACTGACCCTGTGAACTACGATCAGTTTGGGAGACATGTTTTCGTTTTCCTGTATGTACAGTTTTTCTGCATTTGATTCATTCAGCAGTAGCTGACCGTCTTCTGAAGCCACGCGCCATTCCTCTTCGTATACTCCTCCCCCGAAAGGTGTCCTGGTTTTATACACAATTTCCAGGTTATTATCCGGGTCAATGACCGTTTCTGACACATGCACAATATCATCCACCACAAAGCCCGGGTTCAGCGGCAGTGACACCGTTTTCCACGGTGTATGGTTCGCGTGGTAAAAATGCAGTTCAGGTGCCAGCGTATCAAGCACATAATACTTCTCACCTGAATTTTCCAGCTGAACGCGCTGCATCAGTTTTCCCGTATAGGTATGTTCCAGCGTGACCTGTGCGTTCAGGTACGGCAAAAGAGCGCCCAGCAAAAAAGCAGTGACTGCCTTTGCAAATTTTTTCATAGCATGGTATGTTGATTATCGCTCTATATAACTGCACCTGCCGCCCTATCGTATACCGTAAACTAAAAATCTGAGGGTGCAGCGTCACATGACCTGAACTTTAATACAAAGACACAGAACAAAATACCCGGAAATTTTAAAAATATAGACGAATGAAAATCAACAAATCATTTAGAATAAATACATTAGAAACAATAAACTGACAAGCCCGTTTTCCCAAACCCTTAAACTATACTTCCTTCCTGCAACCCTGTAACTTTAAACAACAACCATATGAAAAAGATCGTTTTCAGCGCTTTGCTTGCTGCCGCCTGCCTGTGCGGGTATGCACAGTATGATCCTTACACCACCACAGGCTCCTGGAGTCCGAACATCTTCAACACATTCAGCGTTCCGCCCGGCTGTCCGCTGGCGCCGCTTACCCTGCCCGGGGGCCTTATCGATATTTCCGGGGGCCGGGTCAATTTCCAGGGTGTTCCGGGGGCCTGTGAGCACCGTATGTGGAAACCGCTGGGTACCCTGTACGACCGCAATTTCAACATCGACTTCGACCTGAACATGACCTCTTCCTTTACAGGGGCCAGCCTGCTGCCCATGGTACTGAGTTCCGGCAATCTCAATCCCAGCTTCACCATACCCATGACCAGCTGTGCGCAGATGAACCCGATGGACGTGCTTGCCGTTTCGTTCAATACCCCTTCGGCGTACAGTCCGGCAAATCCGCAACTGGGCATTTTTCTTATGGACAACGGCGTGGTACAGAGTACACCGGGCAGTATTACCATCAGTTACGACACCACCTATTTTGTACGGGTGCTGATCTATGGTAACCAGAGCGGAGAACTGCGCGTATTTGCCAACAGCGAACGCTCACAGCTGGTGGGTAGTTTCTGTTTCGATTTCCCGGAAAGCGTGAACCGCCTGGCCTTTATGCAGCATGCCGTGCATTCCGGCTCCGGACGGGACCGCGTTACCAACGGCTGGCTCGATAATTCGAATGTATACACCACCGACGAACAGTGCTGCATGCTTTCCCTGAGCGGCCCCAAAGTGATCTGCGACGGCGACAAGGGTAAATACACCATCAACACCAATGGCGTATTCACCGGCTTTTCCATCAGTCCTTCCGATGTGATCGCGGGCATCAATCCCAATAACGGCATGCTCATCGTTCCGGACTGGGGCACGGTTACCTCGGCCCCCAAAGAAGTGACCATTACCGTGTATGCCCTCTGCCAGTGCGATACTATTTCTTCTACCTACACGGTGTACGTATACCCGTCCACCGATCCGGTCTTTAATATTACAGGCCTGGGCAGCAGCGGCAGTATGCTCACGAATTTCAGCGCCACTTCTTCTGCCAGCATTCCGGGCACCCTGCACAGCTGGGAACTGTACCTGAGCGATGCGGCCGCCACGCCCATCAGCCTGATCCGCGGCCTGTTCACACAGCTCTCCACCGGAAGCGGCAGTACCTGGAACATAAACGCGTCCACGCCCCTGCCCCAGCTTATTACCAATACCTATTACCTGGTACGGCAACGCACGTCTTTCGAGGATGCCATCTGTAAACCACAGGCATCTACCCGTCTTATTTACATTTCGGATGCCGGCCGGGCCATGGACATCAGCGGGGAAGAAGCCCTGGAGCTGGGTCCGCAGCAGATCGCCCTGCTCAACAACCGTTCCCTGGAGGCCGGGGACAACATCCGGGTATTTCCGAATCCGACGTCAGGTATGGTGAATATCGAGGCCGGAAAGACCGTCGATTCCTGGGAGCTGCTCGATGCCGGCGGCCGGGTGCTCCGCACGCATACCGAGAACAGCAGCCGGTTCCGGATCGATATGAGCACGTATGCCAAAGGCATGTATTTTCTGCGGATGCACAGCGGCGGAAAAATATATACCGATAAAATAAGTATTCAGTAACCTGCGGAACAGGTTTGTGATATCCGCCTCTTCTTACTTCGGGTGAGAGGAGGCGGATCTTTATTTCTGCCGGCCTTTTCCTCCCTCAAAAGTTTCAGCGGCGGGTGCATCTTAGCGAAACTTTTACTATCTTTTCCTAAACAAAAGTTCTTAAGTGTATGGAAGCAATTACGAGTACAGCTCCCGAAGCGGAGTTCAGACCCTCTAACCTGTTCGAATACATTCTTACGTATCACCGGGGCTGGTTTGCCACTATTTTCCTTCTGCCCGTTTCCGTAACCTACAACACCATTCTGCGTATACGCAGGCGCCTCTCGTTCTGGATGCACAGCGCTCCCGCGCGGCATGCCGAACGGGTGGAACACGTGCAGGACCAGGTGCGCAGCTGGATCGCCGAAGGTTCGCCGGGCAAACTCACCACCGGCCGTTCGGGCTGGTTCACCATGAGTGATTCGGTACCGAAGTACAAAAAGACCCATCGCCGTATTTATGTGAAACTGCAGGACATCCTGGAGATCGATGAGACCAAAGGCACCGTGCGCGTGGAGCCCCTGGTGACCATGGGCCAGATCACCGCCCTGCTCAATCCCCGCGGCTGGACACTGCCCGTACTGCCCGAACTCGACGATCTTACCGTTGGCGGCCTCATCATGGGCTTCGGCGTGGAAAGCAGCAGCCACAAATACGGACTGTTCCAGTACATCTGCGAGTCTTTTGAGCTGGTGACCGCCGACGGCAGCGTAGTGCACTGCTCCCGTACCGAAAATCCCGAGTTGTTCTACTCCGTTCCCTGGTCGCACGGCACACTGGGATTCCTAACCGCGGCCGAACTGCGCATTATTCCCGCCCGTAAGTATGTGCGCCTGCATTACCAGCCGGTGTACAGTATGGAAGAACTCTGCACGCGGTTCGAGGCCGAAAGCCGCAACAAAGGGCGCAACGACTTTGTAGAGGCCCTGGTATATGGCCCCGGCCGGGCTGTGATCATGACCGGACAGCTGACCGACCATTTGCACGACGACGGAAAGAAAAATGCCATCGGTCGTTATTACAAGCCCTGGTTCTACAAACATGTGGAAACATTCATGGACAGCGGGCTGTCGGCCGTAGAATACATTCCGCTGCGGCACTATTACCACCGGCATACGCGCAGCCTGTTCTGGGAAATGGCCGAGATCATCCCCTTTGGCAATCATCCCCTGTTCCGGGCATTGCTGGGCTGGGCGCTGCCGCCGGGCATTTCACTTATGAAATACACCGAAACCGCCACCACACGCCGCCTGCGTGAGCAGTACCATGTGGTACAGGATATGCTGATGCCCGTTTCCCTGCTGAAGGAATCGCTGGAACATTTTCATGAAAATTACAACCTGTACCCGCTCTGGCTCTCGCCTATGGCCATTTACGACAACGAGGGCGGCACGGGCTTCCTGCATCCCTTTACCCGCAGCGACGGACAGAAAGACACCCTTTTCGTGGACATCGGAGCCTACGGAACACCCAAAGTAAAAGGCTTTAACGGCGACCGGGCCCTGCGTGAACTGGAGAATTTCGTGATCGCCAACAAAGGCTACCAGGCCCTGTACGCCCGTTCACTGATGAGCCGCGAACAGTTCCGGCAGATGTTCGACCACAGCACCTACGATCATCTGCGCAACCTGCTTCCGCTCTGTAAAAACGCCTTCGACGAAGTGTACGACAAAGTATCGCACAAGGCTCGCGTGTCCGCCGTGGAATACCGCAGCGGTAAAAAAGCCGAAGAAGTACATGCATAAATAACTGCCGCCGGGTCTTTTCCTTCCGCAGGGAGAGGCCCGGCTTTTATAATGTTAAATTGCGGCAAATTAACCCTTTATGCAACTTTGCTGCATGGTAGTTCCAACGGATTTTCTACATTTGACTCCGTGAAGTACCTGGCTTACTTTTTCAGCGTATACCTTTTTATACTGGCCTGTCTGCCCTGCTCAGACAGTACGGAATGCGCCGATTATGCCCAGACCTCACAGGTGGCCCAGGCCGATACACACCAGGACCATTCCCATGAAACGGAGGCCTGTTCGCCTTTCTGTACCTGCTCCTGCTGCGGCGTTCAGGTCCCCCAGATATCCTTCAGCGATCCCCTGCCCCGGCCCAAAGTTCCCGTGCAGGAAGAAACCAGGGCCAACAGTCTGTACCGCTCTTCTGCCTGTCCCGATTTTTACGGCAATATCTGGCAGCCGCCTAAAATAGCTTAACCGTATTTGCTTTTTTCTGTCCCGGGAGTCCCGCACTCCGGGGAGATTCCGCGTACACGGTGCTGTACCGCGGCCTGTAAATTCATTAAGCGTTTTATATGTTAGACAAAATCATCTTATTCAGTATACGGAATAAGTTCATCATCGGCTTATTCACCCTGGCCCTGGTACTCAGCGGCATTTATTCCATGCGCAGGCTGCCCGTGGATGCCCTGCCCGACATCACCAATAACCAGGTACAGATCATTACCACCTCGCCGGCCCTGGCCACGCAGGAAGTAGAACAGTTCATCACCTACCCGGTGGAATTATCGGTAAAGATGATCCCCGGCATTGTAGAGCTGCGCTCCATCAGTCGTTTCGGGCTGAGCGTGGTGACCGTCGTTTTTAAAGAGGACGTGGACATTTACTGGGCCCGTGCCCAGATCTCCGAACGGCTGAAAGAGGCCGAACAGATCATTCCGCAGCGCCTGGGCCGCCCCGAACTGGCGCCTGTAAGTACTGGCCTGGGCGAAATTTACCAGTACGTGGTGTATCCCGAAAAAGGTTACGAAAGCAAATATTCGGCCACCGAACTGCGCAGCATCCAGGACTGGATCATCCGGCCGCAGCTGATCGGTACACCCGGTGTAGCCGAAGTGAACGTACTGGGCGGTTACCTGAAGCAATACGAGATCGCCGTGGAGCCCGACAAGCTCCGCAGCATGAATGTGACCATCACCGAAATTTTCGACGCACTGGAACGGAACAACGAAAATACCGGCGGCGCCTATATCGATAAAAAGCCCTATGCCTATTTTATACGCGGCATCGGCATGGTGAACGGCCTGGAAGACATCCGCAAGATCGTGGTAAAGAACCAGAACGGCATTCCCATCCTGATCCGCGATGTGGCACTGGTACGCGAAGGCAGCGGCATACGCTACGGCGCCGTGACCAAGGACGGCAAAGGCGAGGAAGTAAGCGGTATGGTGCTGATGCTGAAAGGCGAAAACAGCGCCGAAGTGGTGGCCCGCGTAAAAGACAAGATGGAACAGATCAAAAAGACCCTGCCCGAGGGCGTTTCCATCGAACCTTATATCGACCGTACCAAACTGGTGAATAAAGCCATATCCACCGTAGAGACCAACCTGGCCGAAGGCGCCCTGATCGTGGTCTTTGTACTGGTACTGCTGCTGGGGAACCTGCGCGCCGGACTGGTGGTAGCCTCCGTTATTCCGCTGGCCCTGCTCTTTGCCGTGTGTATGATGCAGCTGTTCGGCGTAAGCGGCAACCTGATGAGCCTGGGCGCCATCGATTTCGGACTGATCGTGGACGGGGCCGTGATCATTGTGGAAGCCATCGTACATCGCTTACGATCCGGGGTAACGGGCAAACTCTCCGCCAGACGCATGGACGAGGAAGTGTACACCGCCGCTTCCAAAATACGCAGCAGCGCGGCCTTCGGAGAGATCATCATCCTGATCGTGTACCTGCCCGTACTGGCCCTGAGCGGCATCGAAGGAAAAATGTTCAAACCCATGGCACAGACGGTTTCCTTTGCCATACTGGGCGCCTTTATCCTTTCGCTCACCTACGTACCCATGATGGCCGCCCTGGTACTGAAAAAAGAAGGCGGCAGCAAAAAGACCTTCAGCGACCACATCATGGAAAAAGTGAACCGTTTTTACCAGCCCCTGCTGGACCGGGCCCTGCGCGTAAAAAGCGGCATCGTACTCGGCTCCCTGGCCCTGTTCCTGCTTGCCTTCTTCGTATTCAAACGCCTGGGCGGAGAGTTCATTCCCACGCTGGACGAAGGCGATATTGCCACGCACCTTATTATTTCATCGGGCAGTTCCCTCTCCCAGGAAGTGGAAGTGAGTACGCGGGCCGAGCAGATCCTGCGCGAACGTTTCCCCGAGATACGCATGATCGTGACCAGGATCGGCAGTGCCGAAATACCCACCGACCCCATGCCGATGGAAGCCGGCGACATGATCATTACCCTGAAGGACAAAAAAGAATGGACATCCGCTAAAACCAAGGAGGAACTTATGCAGAAAATGGAAGAGGCCCTGCAGGACATACCGGGCGTAAACACGGAATTTTCGCAGCCGATACAGATGCGCTTCAACGAACTGATGACCGGCGTACGCAGCGACGTGGCCATAAAGATCTTCGGTGAGGACATCGATATGCTGGCCGCCAAAGGTGACGAAGTACTGGCCCTCATAAACAACGTAGACGGCGTGAGCGATGCCCGTGCCGAACGTGTTTCGGGCCTGCCCCAGATATCCGTTACCTACAACAAGGATAAACTGGCCCTGTACGGTCTTAATGTGGGCGACCTGAACCGGGTGATCCGCATGGGCTTTGCCGGGGAAGCCGCCGGGGTAGTTTACGAAGGCGAAAAACGCTTCGACCTGGTAGTGCGGCTCGCCTCCGACAGCCGGCAGGACATCGGCGACCTGCAGAACCTGTACGTGACCCTGCCCGCCGGCAACCAGATACCCCTGGAACAGGTGGCCGATATTAAATACGAACCTGGTCCCATGCAGATAAGCCGCGAAGACGGCCGCCGCCGCATTGTGGTCGGTTTTAATGTGCGCGACCGCGATGTACAGAGCGTGGTGACCGACATACAGAAAAAACTGGACGCACAGCTTAAACTGCCGCCCGGTTATTATGTGACCTACGGCGGACAGTTCCAGAACCTCACCGAGGCCAACAAACGCCTGGCCATAGCCGTGCCTGTAGCCCTGGGCCTCATTTTTGTGCTGCTGTACTTTACCTTTAGGTCCGTTAAGCAGTCCCTGCTTATTTTCACGGCCATTCCGCTTTCGGCCATCGGCGGCGTATTTGCGCTCTGGCTGCGGGGTATGCCTTTCAGTATTTCGGCGGGCGTTGGTTTTATTGCGCTCTTCGGGGTGGCAGTGCTCAACGGCATTGTGCTTATCGGCTACTTTAACCAGCTGAAAAGTGCCGGTATGGACGATGTGATCGCCCGCATAAAAGAAGGCACCCTGGTGCGGCTGCGTCCCGTACTGATGACCGCCGGCGTGGCCTCGCTCGGGTTCCTGCCCATGGCCCTGAGTCACAGCGCCGGGGCCGAAGTTCAGAAACCCCTGGCCACCGTAGTGATCGGCGGACTGATCTCGGCCACCCTGCTTACCCTGGTGGTGCTGCCCGTGCTGTACTATTATTCCGAAAAAGGCTTTGGCAAACGCCTGAAGACAGCGGCTGTAAGTATGCTGCTATTGTTCTCTGTTCCGGCACTGTCGGCACAGGAACCGCCGGTATACAGCCTGGAAGATGCCATCGAGACCGGGCGCAGGAACAATTTACAGATACAGGCGGCCGACCTGCGCGTACAGGCACAGGAACGCCTGAAAGCTTCGGCCTTCGACATGCCGCAGACCAATATCACCGGTATGTTCGGACAGTATAACACCCGCGCGTTCGATCAGAACTTCAGCATCAGCCAGGAGATCAACCCTTTCGGGTTTTCCGCACAGAAAAAAGAGATCGCGGCACAGACCGCCAGCAGCCGCATGCAGGCCGGCCTCACCCGCCAGGATGTCATTTACAACATCCGTATCTCCTGGAACACCGTACTCTACCTGCAGGAAAAGAACCGCATGCTTCGCTCGTACGACAGCCTGCTGCAGGCTTTTGTAAAGGCCGCCGCACTGAGGCACAGCACCGGCGAGATCACCCTGCTGGAAAAGACCACGGCGGAGACCCAGCAGCTGGAAATGCAGCGTATGCTGAGCCAGAACCGGGTGCTGATCGATATTGAAAAGTCAAAACTGAAAGTACTGCTGGGTATTACCAGCGATTTTCAGGTACGGGAACAGGAGTTCAGCGCATTACAGGCGCCCGACCTGGGCGACAGTTCCCTGTTACACAACAATCCGGCGCTACAGCTGGCATTGCAGGAAGTAGAACTGGCCAGGGCAGCCCGGCAGAACGAAAAAGCACAGCTGTACCCGGGTATTATGGCCGGCTACTACATACAATCGCTCACCGGCGAGCAAAATGTAGGCGGACAGACCATCGTATACGACGGCAAGCCGCGTTTCCAGGGATTTACGGCCGGCATTACCCTGCCTCTGTTCTCCATGGGCCAGGCTGCACGCATCCGTTCAGCGCAGACCCGGGTGCTGGCGGAACAGGCGAATGCCACGTACACGGAATTGTCGCTGCAGGCCCGCTACAGCCAGGAACTGGCCCGGCTCGACAATTACAGCGGTTTGCTGGAATACTACCATAACTCGGCCCTGCCCAATGCTTCGGTGATCTCACAAAATGCCTCCAAAAGCTATACCAACGGCGATATTTCCTACGTGGAATACCTGCAGGCACTGCGCACATCACTGGATATACGCATGAATTACATCGAAACCCTGTCGGGGCTGAACACCACGGTCATCAACCTCCGCTATCTACTCAATTTATAATACTTACAATGAAAGCAAAAACAATATATATACTACTGGCCGTTGCGCTTCTTTCCGGCGCCGCCATTTACCTTGTTCTGCGCAACCGGAAACCGGCACAGGAAACGGCCGCTGCGGCAGAAAGCAAAGAAAGCGGGAACGGCGAACCTGAAGTAGAGCTCAGCGAAGCCCAGTACAAAACGGCGGGCATACAAACGGGCGGCTTCGAAATGAAAAACCTGAGCGAAGTGATCCACGCCAATGGATATACGAAATTACCCCCGCAGAACCAGGCCGATGTATCGGTCTTTAGCAGCGGGCTCATCCGCAATATAGATGTGATCGAAGGGCAGTTCGTGCGACGGGGACAACGCCTGGCCACACTCGAAAGCCCGGAGTTCACACGCCTCCAGGAGGCCTACTTCACGTCAAAAAGTAACCTCGGATTTCTTACCGCGGAACTGGAACGCCAGAAGGTCCTGAACCAGGAACAGGTGAACTCCCGCAAGACCTACGAAAAAACAAAAGCCGATCACGAAACCGAAAAGGCCCGTTTCGCCTCGCTTAAAAAGCAGCTGGAACTAATGAACATTCCGGCCTCTGAACAAAGTATATCCTCGGTCCCGGTCATTGCCCCCATCTCCGGCTATATCACCGCGGTGAACGTAAAGATCGGTACCAATGCCGAGCCGGGGAAACCTCTTTTTTCCATCGTGGACAATTCGCAGATGCACGTAGACCTGTTAGTATACGAAAAAGACCTGTACAAGGTAAAAGAAGGACAGACCGTACGTTTTGTGCTTACGAACCAGGACCATTCCGAGATCAGCGGCCGTATATTCAGCGTGGGTAAGGCATTCGAGAACGAAACCAAATCGGTGGCCGTACACGCCGACATCATCAATGATAAACAGGTGCTGATACCGGGTATGTACGTAAATGCGCTCATCGACGTAGGTACCAGCCAGGTGCCCGCACTGCCTTCGGAAGCTGTGGTAAAAGCCGACGGACGTGAGTTCATTTTCGTACTGGAAGAGGAAGAAGAAACCCACGCGCACGAAGAAGAAGGCGGAGAAGAACACACGCACGGTACACACTTCCGGCGGGTAGAAGTAAAAAGCGGGGTAACGCAGCTGGGATATACCGCCGTAACGCCGCTGCAGGAGCTGCCCGCAGACGCAAAGATCGTAAAGGCCGGCGCCTATTACCTGCAGAGTCACCTGTTAAAAACCGAAAGCGGGGGCAGCGGACATGCCCATTAAACCCAATACAGACAAGTGTATATGAACCAGACGCATAAACATACCTACGACGCACAGGGCCGCATGACCTGTTGTACCCAGGAAGAAAAGATCAATGCCGAAACCGGGCAGCCCGACCTGCTGAAGGCCGGCAGCGGACATACACATGCGCCGGGAGAAGAGGACCACGACCATGAGCATGGCACACCGGGACGTTTCCGCACCTATATTCCCTCTATACTGAGTTTTGTACTGCTGATAAGCGGCATTCTGGCCGATCAGCATATAAAACCGGCTTTTTTTACGGGGTACATCCGTCTTGCCTGGTACCTGGCAGCCTATATCCCGGTAGGTTTTCCCGTACTGCGCGACGCCTGGAAGGCACTCCGTGAGAGGTCTTTCTTTACCGAGTTTACCCTGATGAGCATTGCTACCGGCGGTGCCTTCGTCATAGGTGAATATCCCGAAGGCGTGGCCGTAATGCTGTTCTATGCCGTGGGCGAACTGTTTCAGTCGGCGGCCGTAAACCGGGCCAAAAGCAATATCCGTGCCCTGCTGGATGTGCGGCCTGCCCTGGCTTCGGTATTACGCAACGGCAGTTACCTGGACACGGCTCCCGGGGAAGTCCAGCCCGGCGAGACCATTCGTGTAAAAGCCGGGGAAAAAGTACCGCTCGACGGCGAAATGCTCAGTCCTTTCAGCCGTTTCGATACCTCGGCCCTGAGCGGAGAAAGTCGCCCCAGAACCATACGACAGGGAGAACAGGTACTGGCCGGCATGCTGAACCTGGACAACCTGACCGAACTGCGGGTAACACGCCCTTATGCAGACAGTTCCCTGGCCCGCATACTGGACATGGTACAGAATGCCAACAGCCGCAAAGCCCGCACCGAACTGCTGATACGCCGTTTTGCCCGTATCTATACCCCGGTGGTTTTCCTGCTGGCGCTCGGTATTGCACTCCTGCCCTGGTTCTTCGCAGAAACGTACATACCCCGTGAATGGGTCTACCGCGCCCTGGTGTTCCTGGTCATTTCCTGTCCCTGTGCCCTGGTCATTTCCATACCGCTCGGGTATTTCGGCGGTATAGGGGCCGCATCACGGCACGGTATTCTTTTTAAAGGATCGAACTACCTGGACCTCATTACCCGGGTCAACACCGTGGTCATGGACAAAACGGGCACACTCACCCGTGGCGTTTTCAGCGTACAGCAGATACACAGCCCGGAGCTGCCGGAAGCCGAATTTATGAAGGTGCTGGCCTCACTCGAACAAAACTCCACACATCCCGTGGCAAAGGCTGTCATCAGCGCACTGCCGAAAAATACCCCGCTGTATGATACCCGGGAAGTGCAGGAAATTGCCGGGCACGGACTTTCGGGGCTGGTAAACGGCAGGCAGGTACTGGCCGGCAACAGCAGGTTGCTCCGCAGGTACGATGTACCTTACGATACAGCCATCGACGAACTGACAGACAGTATTGTGGTCGTGGCCGTAGACGGCCGTTATGCCGGGTATGTGCGTATTGCCGACCAGGTAAAGGACGATGCCGCTGCTGCTGTACAGGGACTGAAAGAGAACGGTGTGCAGCAGCTGGTGATGCTGAGCGGGGACAAAGCAGCCATTACTCAGAAAATTGCTGCGGAACTGGGCATTACAGAAGCTTATGGCGATCTGCTGCCGGAAGACAAGGTGGCCAGAGTGGAGGCCCTGAAAAAGGACAGGTCACGTGTGATCGCTTTTGCCGGCGACGGCATCAATGATGCCCCCGTACTGGCCCTGAGCGATATTGGTATAGCCATGGGCGCTATGGGCAGCGACGCCGCTATTGAAACCGCCGATGTAGTGATACAGACCGACCAGCCTTCCCGCATTGTAAGTGCCATACAGATCGGCCGGGCTACGCGCCGCGTGGTCATACAGAACATTGTACTGGCCTTCGCGGTAAAAATACTGGTACTGGCACTGGGCGCCGGGGGCATCGCCACCATGTGGGAGGCCGTTTTTGCCGACGTGGGCGTAGCCCTGCTGGCCATACTGAATGCCGTACGTATACTGCGCATGAAATTTTAAACGTTTTTTTTCTCAACGTTTGCAGGCGGGTCTTTCTTTGGAGAGGCCCGCTTCTTTATTTTGTGAGGGGACTACCATCTTCCCGGCCCTGAAGTACGTATACAGATACCACAGTTGTTCGTTTTCCAGGCTCCCCTGTTGCAGTTGAGCGACGAGATCATATCGTACACTCTTTTCTCCTGAACGGTAAGCCCTGGCATTATCTTTTCAGCCGGAGGAAGAACGGTAAAAGTGTTTTTGTAACTTTCCGGTCGCAAACAGACAGACCGGCAACCGAAACCGGTTTTACACCCTTGTTATGAGAACATCCCTTGCAGAAGCCACACACAGTCCGGGAATTATTTCCATACCCGGTAAGACCGGAACGGGAAACTCAGGTGCCGTACTTCATTCTATTGTAGCCGTACCCGATGTACGCAGCTATATGGAACAGCAGCAGCTCAGCGAAGCTTTTATTATTTACCTGGACAGCCTGGCCGAGGCAGAACGCTTCCTGGACGAACTGAATGCCTCGCGGGAGCCGGACTGATCGGTATTCCGCACTCTACTTCTCTTTATAGAAATGTCCCGGGAATACGTCTTCCGGCCGGCGTTTCAGGATATTCAGGTTCCATTGTGATCTCAGGAAACCGTAGCCGTAACAGCTGAATTGGATCAGCGTGGTGATCTTACTCAGTATGCCCACTTTAATACTTTTGAATTGCAGGGTGGCGCTGATCACCACCGCGGCGATATATAAGGCATAAAAACCGGGGAAGATCAGCAGAAACAGCGGTGTGATCCGGCAGCCCTGCGCACAGCTTTGTCCATAGCCGCACAGAGCTACAGGGATCAGCAGCAGGGAAAGGAGCAGGCCACAAATGAACACCGAAGGGAACCAGAAGGTAAGCCGTGCCGAACCGGGATGACGCTGGTTCAGTATGGGACGTGCCGCACCGAACTCGTACACCTGTTTGGCAAACTTACGCAGACTGGTACGCCGTTTATGATACACTTTGGCCTCCGGCAGCAGGCGTGTGCTGAAGCCTTTTTCCCAGAGAGTAAGGCTCAGGTCGGGGTCTTCGCCGATGCGCAGGTTCCCGAAGCCACCCGTTGCCAGGAAAGCTTCGCGGCTGATGCCCATATTGAA
Organism: Bacteroidia bacterium; assembly: GCA_016742095.1. Taxonomy (GTDB): domain Bacteria; phylum Bacteroidota; class Bacteroidia; order CAIKAF01; family CAIKAF01; genus JACVCJ01. The sequence goes on along the minus strand of JACVCJ010000001.1, from coordinate 191,327 downwards.
GCTGCGGGGCTGAAATTTGCCGATATGTCTTTTGCCGCCGCGGATCCCGCCCGTGGTCAGGAAAGAGGTCATGGAAAAGGTAATGGCCTTCTGCAGATCGGAGAATCGTTCTTCCGCTGCATCCGGTCCGCCGTAGGCATCCACGTAGTTTTCGTTCAGCTCGCGGCGTACGGTGGCTATGTACGAAGAGGGAATGATGGTATCCGAGTCGAGAAAGATGAAATAGTTACCCTCCGCGCGTTCCATGCCATAATTGCGGGTTTTGCCCGGCCCGGAATTGGCTTTGTAAAAGTAGCGTATCCGCAGGCGGTCTGCAAAGGCCATTGCCACAGGTTCCAGCGATTCGGGCGAACCATCGTCCACGATCAGCAGTTCAAAATCTTTGTCCGTCTGCAGGCTCAGGCTCTCCAGCAGTTCGCGCAGCTCGTCCTCGCGGCGGTACACGGCTACGATCACAGACAGTTTCAGTTCCCGGCTCGTATTCATCGCTCAAATGTAAGGAAATAGTCCGGAGTATGGAGGTCGGAAAAGTGATGTGTAAAGAGTATAGAGGGCCGGCGCCGAAGAATACATATCTATGCCTGTGCCAGTGGTTACATGGCCATATAACGCCACAACGGATATTACAGAATTTTACGTTATACAGCAATACTGTATTCAGGTTTCCCCTACCAGTTAAAGGTAAAGATACTGCGCAGGGCAGCCCGTTCGTAGCGCGGGTAGTAGACGTAGGTGCTGTTCCAGGACCTGTAGATAAAATAATCGAACTGCAGCTGGCAACGCATGAATTTGGTGGCCGTAAAGCCTGTGCGGGCCATTACGCCGATGCGCTGTTCGTTTTTATTCAGCAGGAAATTGCCGCCGGCATTCCACTGTACTTTCTTTTTGATCACGCCGCCCAGTGACATATTGCTGGTGATCGTCTGTACAAAACCGTTGATGTTGTCCGTGGCGATGTAGTTCAGGTTCGCATTGAACACAAAGCCGGACTTAAAGCTCAGCATCTGGTTCAGGATGATGTAGTGGGCTGAAAAACTGCCGTTCAGGTAGGTAATAACCCCTTTCTGGAACACGTAACCGATGGTACTTACGCTTTGTGTCTTGCGTATTTTTCGGCTGTACGATACATTGGCGTTGGCCACGTTCATGTTTACCATACCCGAGTCGTTCTGCTGGATCACCGGGGTGTACATCAGTTTGATATGGGGCAGTTTCGGGATACGGATGTCCAGTTCGGCATTCCAGCGCCACTGGTTGGTGGTAAGCGGTTTGTCCTTGGCCGTATTGTCTTCCAGGCGTTTTACACCACCGGCGATGCGTATACGGTTTTTCCAGAAGGTGTGCGAATAATTTCCTTCCAGTACAAACATATCACGGATCAGGAAAGGGTTGCCGAAGGAATAGAAATCCTTGCCCACGCGACTGGTACCGAGGCGCAGACGACCTTTGTTCCTGAAGAGGTTCAGCTCTGTTTTCAGCTGAAAGGCAAAGTCCACGGCCGTATTCAGGTTCACCGGCTTCTGGCGGAAAATATTCATGTACCACTCGCCCGAAGGATAGAGTTTCTGGCCCTGCAGGGCGATGATATTGGTATCGGCTTCGTAGGTAAGGTCGCGTATGATCTGTGACCCGGCCAGTTCGCCGCTGATCATGATGCGGTTCTTCCAGAGATTAAGTCCGAAATCGGCACTGATCACGTTGTTCTGGGCCGGCTTTTTGTAGTACAGGTAAATGGAGTCGCGCGGATCGATGGAGTTCGGATTGTCGCGGCCCTGCATAATGTTTACGTGGAAATGTGATTTTTCCTGCGCTCCGTAACCGGCGCTCACCGCCCAAAGCGTGCGTTTGTAGGTAGCTTCTTCCAGCTGCTGGCTGTACACCGGCTTCTGCACCTGACCGTAGGTGGCGCTCACGTAAATGTTCTTGGGCATCACTTCGAATGAAATGCCGTTCACGGGCACGTTGTTCAGGGAAAAATCGGAATATTGACGAAAACCGGTACCGATGGTGAATGATTTGAGGTACGTGAGGTATTTCTCGTATTTTTTAAGAATGCCCAGGCTTTGCAGGTTCTGCAGCAGGTTATTGGGATCCTGCAGCTGGGCCATGTCCATGTTTTGCAGATCTTTTACCTGGTCCACCGCCCTGCCGGCCGAATCGAGCCAGCCGTTCATTTTAGCATCGCCCAGGAGTTTATCTTTCTGTTGTAACAGGCTGTTGTAGCCCGATTTTTTATAGTCGAGATAGGCCAGGTTGCCGATCTTGCCCTGGAGGGAATCCTGTGTCTTCTGCAGGCTGTTTTTGAAATCGGGCGTTTTGATCTCCGTATTCAGCAGGTTCTGCAGGGAGTCGCATTTCAGTTTGTCTTTCTGTTTTTCAAAGGCGGACTTCACTTTGTCCACCCCGGCGTTCAGCTTTTCTTTGCCGGCATCGAGCTGTTTATCGATACCCGGGAAGCGCGGCATCAGCGAATCGCCTTTGGCTTTATTCAGACTGTCGCCCTGCAGGCTGTCCGGCTCCTGCACCTGTGCCAGGGAATCGCTTACGCAACCACATTTCTGCAGGGAATCGGCCAGTTTGGCGGCGTATTTGCTGCCCTGGGTCTTGAGCAGGTCCAGGGCTTTTTTATCGAGATTCTGTGTATCAAAACCCTCGGCCAGCTTGCTCAGGTGCTGCACGCTGTCGAGCACACCGCGGCAGGCGTCCAGTTCCTTGATGCCTTTCAGTTCCTGCACTACCTGTGGATTTTCCAGTACGGAGTTCAGATTTTGCAGTTCAGACAGGGTTTGTAGCTTTCCGCCGGTCACCGACTGTACCTTTTTGTTTTCCATCACCGCTTTTTTGAGGCGGTTCATCAGGGCCTGCTTAAAGCCTTCAGCATCGAACTGGAGTGAAAAAACGTTCGGACTCTGGAGTTTTCCGCCGCCCAGGTTCGTAAAAAGCAAGGTACCCGTAAGCGGCACATCGTAAATACTGAGCCGCGGCGTAACGGAAAGGGTGGTCATCCAGTTGGGGTACTGCGAGTACATGGGCGGACGGGAACCGTATTCCACCATCCATTCGGCATTACCGTGAAAAGAAACGGGGAACTGTTTTTTATCGGCCGCCGCTTTGGCGTCTTTGGGGTTTTTCGGATCGGACTGCCGTTGTGCCGTTACGATGATGCTGCGGCATTCCCGGCCCAGCTCCACACCTTCGGCGGTTTGCAGGCTCCAGCACACCAGGTAGGTGCCATCTTCGAAATACTGTTTGCTCTGTAAGGTAGCTGCGGAAGGGGTACTGCCGTAATTCCACTGCATCTGTGCGGAAATATCGCGCTGGAAGCGGTACACGCCCGAAGGCAGCTGCACCACACTGCTCTGGCCACTGCCTACAGTTTCTCCGTCTTGGGTAACTTCCATCAGCAGGCGCACCTGTACGGCTCCGCCCGAGTTATTGATCTCTACAGGGAACAGGTCGCCGGTCTGCTGAACATTACTTTCGTTGCATTTGGGAGTTACCATGATCTGCGCGCGCAGACGCGTCGCCCCGAAAAGGGCGAACAGGAAGAACAGGGCGCAGAAGCGGATGCAGGGTGTCATAAGAATTCAGTTTCAAAAATAGAATATAAACACATAGCTTTTATCCAGCCCCTGAAATAAAATAGACAGTGGCATATAACCTACTGAATTACAGTAAAATATTTTATTAAAAGTATAGATTTTTCTATTGGAAAATATTTTTTTATACAACCCTGTACACCTGTGTAGACGAAGCGTCATTTCATTCACAAAATCAAATACTTACAATATAAAATTGATCACCCGGCATATTTTTTTAAGCAGGTCTATCTCAAAACTCCGGCCGGAGACGTTCCTTATTGTATATTTACACGCAATTCCCGAGATGAAAAATACACCACTTCTCACGCTTTTGCTGTGCCTGTTCCTGCCGGTTTCCCTGATGCGGGCACAGGGTGTTTTTTATTCGCCGGACAGCCTTACCTGCGACGGGAAAGTCCACATACAGTATACGGGAACAGGCAGTTACGACTCCCTTGTCTGGAACTGGGGCAACGGCGCCCGTACCGCCGGACTGCAATCTGCATACAGCTATCCGGCTGCCGGAGTGTATACAATTACACTCTATCGATACAGCGGCGGAAGTTACGATTCTGTTTCCCGTGTAAACTATATACACTACACACCTTCCGGGCTGCCTTTGCCTTCCTGTGTACAGGGCAGCAGCGTATATTGCTGCGGGTATGGCATAAGCTCCTTTTCACTGAACGGTTTTACGCACAGCAGTACCGATGGGGCCGAGGGCTTCCGTGATTTTTCCTGCCTGCCCCTTCCCGACCTGGCCGAAGGCAGTTCCGTACCGCTGCAGATCAGTTCAAACACGGCACTTCCGCAGGATCATCGTATATGGATCGATCTGAATAACAACGGTACGCTCGAACACCCGGCCGAGCTGTTCTTCAGTGCAGATAACAGTGTAAGTGTATCCACACTGGTAACGGTACCGGTGGCTTCCGTCTACCATACGCCGCTGCTGATGCTGGTGAGTTCCGATTTTTCCGGCTCGCAGCCCCTGCCCTGTTCCACACCGCAGTTCGGACAGACCGAGCTTTACCGCGTGCGCATCGTGCCCGCGCCGGATAAACCCGTGGCCGGATTTTTCTCGCCCGAAGAGAACCAGGTTTCCTGCAATGGTTTTGTATCGTTTACCAATACATCGCTCAACAACCCGGCCTACTACATCTGGGATTTCGGCGATGGTACCGGCTCTACGCTCGAAAGTCCGGGACACCAGTACCAGCAGAGCGGGGTGTTCAGTGTACGCCTCATCGCCGGAAATTCAGCAGGTACCGATACACTGGTACGTAATTCGTATATTCATGTAGCACTCTCACCCGTCTGTGACACCATACTGATGCCGGTTTCAGGCTCCCGTGTAGAGACTTATTACTGCAACGGCGTAATTATGGATAACGGTAAAAAAAATAATTACAGCGATAATACCAACGGGACCCTGGTCATTTCCCCTTCTTTTGCCGAAAATATAAAGCTTACGTTCACTGAATTTAATTTTGAACCGGGTTTCGATTTTCTCTATATCTACGACGGGCCCAACAGCAGTTACCCGCTCATCGGTAAATTCAGCGGCACCGCACTGCCCCAGGGCGGCGGGATACAATCTACCGGGCCTTCGCTTACCCTGATCCAGAAAACCGACGATGTATATACGTTATCTGGCTTTACGGCGCTTATGCTCTGCGAACTGGGCCAGGAAGAAACCGGTATACAGCCGTCCATAACGCTTTATCCGAACCCTTCTTCTGCCTATGTTTTTATAAAGAGCGAACTGCCGCTGCAAAAAGCGGAGATCATTTCCATGCAGGGACAAACGGTCTACCTGGAGCAAGATCCCGGTACGGAACTGGACATACGTGCGCTCTCTCCCGGCATGTACCAGGTACGCCTGTATACCCAGAACGGTATTCATTTTCAAAAACTGATCCGGAACTGATATGAAATACCGCCTTTTACTCCTGTTCTTTTTCCTGGGTTCGGGCCTGGCTTCGGCCAGTCACCTGCTGGGCGGCGATTTCGGCTATACCTACCTGGGCATGCAGAACGGACAGTTCCGCTACGCCATACAACTCACAACCTATACCGACTGCACATCCGGCTCAGAGATCCCTTTCCCGGAAAGTCCGCTGAGCGCCGGACTCTACGAAAATGTAAGCGGCGAGTTCAAACCGCTGTTACAGACACTTACCCTGCAACTCAGCCAGACACGTAAAGTAGAACCGATGCTGCCTCCCGGCTGTATCGTACCCTTCAGCATCTGCATGTACGAGGGCATTTACCGGGATACGCTGCTGCTGCCGGCCTCTGCGGTGGGGTATATACTCTTTTACGAACGTTGCTGCCGCAGCAGCCAGGTCATCAGCCTGAACGGCCCTTCCCTGCAGTCCGAAAGCTTTGTGTGTACCATTCCGCCTACCGCACAGCCCAACAGTACGCCTGTGTTTGAACCGGCCGCACTTCCGCTGGTATGCATCGGCGATACGCTCACCCTTCCCAACACGGCCATCGATCCGGATGGCGACCTGCTTATTTACAACTGGGTGCATCCCTACGCCGGTTACGGCATTCCCACCAATACGGCGCCGCCGCCGCCCAATCCGCTGGGCTATGAGCCGCCGCTGGTAACTTACGCAGCGGGATTTTCGCCCACGCAGCCCTTCGGACCGGGCGGATATGTATTCCTGAACGCGTCCAACGGACTCACCCGCATTAAAGGCAGTATTCCCGGCAGTTTCGTGATCGCCCTCGAGGTGAACGAATTTCGTAACAACCAGCTGCTGAACAAAACGCGGCGCGAGCTGCAGATCGCCGTTACGCAATGTCCGCAGAACGATCCGCCGCAGGTACAGCTGCAAAGCGGCAGCACCCTGGTGAACGTACACGAAGAAGAAGAGGTATGCGTACAGGTAACGCTGAGCGATGCCGACGGAGACAGCCTCAGTTATACGTTCGGCGGACCGATCCTCGATCTGCCGAACCCGCCCCAGATCAGCGTACTGAGCAGTACGGCCTCCGAAACCATACTGAACGTATGCTTTGCCCCGGTTTGCGGACAGGCTTCGCCCTTCCCCTACAACCTGTACATACAGGCCGTGGACGACGGCTGCCTCCCCAAGAACGACTTCGATATACTTTCGTTCCAGGTAGACAGTCTGCCCTTTGAAGTAGAGATCAGCGGCCCCGATTCGGTGTGTCTCGGCGAAATGCTCACATTCGGTTCCAATGTGCCGGCGGGTACTTTTCTCTGGAGCGTGCAGAACGGAACGCTTACCACCCCGGCCACACTGCCGGATGCAGGCACTCAGTGGAACAATACAGGCAACGGTTCTGTACAACTTATCTGGCAGGGCGTATGCAACAGCGATACCGCCCAGCATGACCTGGTGATACTGCCCGAGCCTCAATTCAGCCTGAGCGCGGCCGACAGCGCCTGTTTCAGAGACACCATCCTGCTGAGCTGCAGCAATACGGGCTTCAGCAGTTATACCTGGAGCGGTCCGGGACTTATTCCGCCGCTGAATGGCCCTACCGTGTATGCCCTGGCACAACAGTCGGGCTATTACACGCTCACTGTTTCCGATCCGCTTACCTGTACACGCACCGACAGTATTTATGTGGAGGTGCTGCCCCTGCCACTGAATCCCTGGGCCGCTGAATATATAGTGTGTTTCGGCGATAGTATTACGCTGCTGTATCCGGATTCGTTACAACTGAGCGTACAGCCCAACCTGTACAATATGCCGGACATACCGGGCAGTCATATTTTTTATCCGCCGCAGAATTTCGATTACATTACGGAGTTTACGGATATACATGGTTGCTCCGACACCAACAGTCTGCGTATACGCGTGCCCGACGTACCCAAAGACGATATCGACACCAGCCTTTGTGAACATACACTTTTCGTATATACCCCTGTTTCCGGACCGAATGTACAGTGCAGCTGGGATCCCCTGCCGCAGGAACTGAATGGATGTACGGCCGAAATACTGGTAAGCAGTACGCTAAGTTACGAGATCGTACTGGATTACGAGGGTCTGTGTACCGATACCCTGCTGCTGAACATTGAAAGTATTCCCAACCCGGAAGCCGCTTTTGAAGAAGCCGACGTATTCCCTGCCTGCGAAGGGCTGGTGATGACCTTTAACGATATCTCTGCCAGCAACGACAGCATTCAGTGGTTCCACCTGCCCGATGCGCTCGGCAGCGGCAGTTCCGTGCAAATTACCGTGCCTTACTCCGGCAATTATACGCTGAACCTGGTGGCTTATAACCAGCAGTGTACCGATACGGCGGGCCAGACGCTTACGGCCAAGGAACTGAAAGATTACCTGCAGATACAGCTTCCGAATATTATTACGCCCAATGGCGACGGGAACAACGATATATGGAAAGCCCTTGTTCCGCCGGGATTTACAGATTGCACCGAAATACAGGTGTTTAACCGCTGGGGCATTTCGGTATTCCGTTCCGAAGGACTGCCGGCCGAATGGAATCCCGACCACATCAGTTCCGGTGTTTATTTCCTGGTACTGAAGACGGGCACGGCCTTTCACAATACGGCCGTTACCGTGGTGCGGGAGTAAATGATCTTAATCCTTGTCTTTATTTTCTTCTTCGGATCTTCCGTTGAACAGATCGGTCATAACGATCGTGATGATACCGATCACATTGAGTGTAGTGGTTGCCAGCAGGGTGATCAGTACTTCATCCGACAACTTATATCGCTCTTCATTATTTACTGCTATTTCGCCCACTTTCCACAACCAGCAGCTTAGCAGTAGAGCAGCCCAGACCGATAAGATCTGACATACAAAGGTATTTGCAGAATACTTCGTCCATACATTTTTGCTGTGTTTTTTTTCAAGTCTGTCAAATGAAAAAGGCTGCCCAGCGTGCAGCGGAACAGCCTTTTAAAAAGCATGGGGAAATGGGTCTTATTTCCGTATGATAATTTTAAAGGTCCGTGTTTTGGCATCACCGTTCAGGTGCAGGACGTACATCCCTTCGGCCAGGTGCGCCAGGTCCAGGGTAACTTCAGCCTCCGGGTCACCCTGCTGAATACGGCTGTTGTACACCGACTGACCCGCCATGTTGAAGAGCGCCACATCGGCAGCGCCTTTCAGCGTTTCGTTGAGGCGGATGTGCAGGTAACCGTTCGACGGGTTCGGGTACACCGTAGCGTCCAGGGCCAGTTCCGTTTCTTCGTTCGAAAAGGTGATCAGCACCCCGATGTTATCGCTGGCCGTACAGCCGTTGGCATCCGTTACGGTGAGCGTGTAGGTGCCCGTTTGCGATACAGAAATATTCTGTGTGCTCTGGCCGTTGCTCCAGCTGTAGGCGGCAAAGCCCGAAGGACCGGTCAGTACCGCATTCTGGTCCGGTGTAACCACATCCGGGCCCAGGTCCAGTACCGGCAGCGGATTTTCCGTCACGATCACAGAGTCTGCATTCACACAGCCGTTCACATCGGTAACCACAACCGAGTAGGTGCCGGCGGTAGTTGCAGTAAATACGGCCGCAGAGTCGGCACCGTTGTTCCAGCTGTACGTAGCTCCGGGATTACCGGCATTGATGGCCCAGGCAAAGGCAACGCCTGCACAGTAAGAGGTATCGTTACCCAGGTCTACGACAGGCAGTGGGTTTTCGGTTACGATCACCGAATCTGAATTTACGCAGCTGTTGGAATCGGTTACCGTTACAAACCAGTTGCCGGCGCTGCTGACCACAAAGGTCTGTACAGAATCGGCACCGTTGTTCCAGTCGAAAGCAGCTCCGGCATTACCGGCATCCAGGGTCCAGGAGAAAGGCGTTCCGGCACAGTAAGCCGTATCAGCAGGCAGTGTTACTACCGGCAGTGCATGTTCCGTAACAAATACAGAATCTGAATTTACACAGCTGTTCGAATCCGTTACGGTCACGAACCAGTTACCCGGACCGCTTACCACAAAGGTTTGTACAGAATCGGCACCGTTGTTCCAGTCGAAGGCGGCGCCTGCATTACCGGCATCCAGGGTCCAGGAGAAAGGCGTCCCGGCGCAGTAAGCCGTATCCGCGCCCAGGTTCACTACCGGCAGGGCTACTTCGGTAACGATCACCGTATCGCTGGCAGAACAGAGCGCCGGTGTGGTTACCGTTACGGTATAGGTATCTGCCTGGTTGGCGATGAAGGTCTGACCGGTGAAGGCTCCGCCGTTCCAGCTGTAGGTAGATCCCGGGTTGCCGGCATCATAGATACGGAAGAACGAAGATCCGGCGCAGAAAGAGGTATCCACCCCGATGTTCACTACCGGCAGCGGGTTCTGTGTAATCACGATCGAATCACTTGCCACGCAGCCGTTTGTTCCCGTAACTACTACGGAATAAGTTCCGGCAGTGGTTACGGTGTAGGTTTGTGTATTGGCGGCACCGTTTTCCCAGTCGTAGGCGGCACCGGGGTTGCCGGCATCCAGGGTCATGCTGAAAGGCGTACCGGCACAGTATGAAGCGGTATTGCTGAGCGGAATTACGGGCAGGGGTTTAGAAACGATCACGAGGGTATCGCGGCCGATACAGCCGCTGCCGTCGGTTACTTTTACGATATAGGTTCCCGGTGTGGTGGCGGTGAAGGTCTGTGAGGTGGATGCACCGTTGTTCCAGTCGAAAGAAGCACCGGCATTACCGGCATTCAGCAGCAGGGAAAAAGGTGTTCCGGCACAGAAAGCCGTATCGTTACCCAGGGTAACGGAGGGCGTACCCGGAGGGCACGGAGAAACGTTACTGGTACAGTTGATCACGAAATCGTCGATGGCCAGGGCCTGCCCGTTGGAGCTACCGCCGTTACCGTTCAGTTTCCAGCGGAAATAGTACGATGCGCCCGGGGCGATGTTCAGACCGGAAATGGTCACCGATTTAGAAACACTTAGCGGAGGCGTAATGGTAGAACCATTGCTACCGTCGGTAGGGTAGGTCTGGTTACCTGCGGCCAATGCCGTATTGGGAAGAGATGTTGCTCCGTGAAAAAAGTTCCAGGTCCACTCGCGGTTACCGGGACGGTATTTTTCATAGTTCCAGCTGAGCGTGATGTCATTGATCGGCACACCTGTATTGTTTGTGATCTGCAGCGTAATTGCCTTACCTGTGGTAAAAGAGCTGCTGTTCAGGAAACCCAGGGCACGGTCACTGGTGTTGTTGGCCACACCTATGTTGTAACAGCCGCCGGTCTGGGTACTGGAAAATGTTGTAGTTGCCTGGCTGGTTGTTGTACCATTCGCATTATGGTCGTCGGAAGCATTGGAAGGATTACCCGCACGGAAGCCGCCGGGAATCGTTCCCGTGGAGCCACCCATGGAGTTAAAGTCCTGTGTGAAGTTCACACCGGTTGCAGTGATGCTCAGTTGCGCATAGACAGAGGTTCCGTTCCATACACAAAAAAGCAGGAAGAGATAGTAATATCTTCTCATGTTTTTTTGTATTTGTTTGATTACGGAGCAAAAAGAATACTTTAATATAAACAGGGTGTGTCTTTCGCTTTACCAAAATAATAAGTAGACCAATGGGGCAGAAAATACGACACCTGCTGATAATGCACTGGTAATAAACAGTTAACACACAACGGAAAAGAGAGTTAATTTCCTGTCGCAAAATAAAAAAATAATAACTATCCAAAAACGTCGCCTGATCCTTTTCCGGTAGGCGTTACAGGATATACGCCCCTGTTATTTCCCTATTTCTTCCAGCATTTTTCCGAACAGCTCCGTCATTTTTTCGCCGGCCTCGTTCGCTGCCTTCACTACATCGTCATGCGATATCTCTACGATCTTTCCGTCCACGCCCAGGTCGGTGATCACGCTCATGGCAAAACAACGCATCTGCATATGACGCGCTACGATAATTTCGGGCACGGTGCTCATGCCCACCGCGTCGCCGCCGAGCAGACGGAACATACGGTATTCCGCAGGGCTTTCAAAGGTAGGCCCCTGCACACCCACATACACGCCTTCGCTCACGTGCAGGCCCATGGCAACGGCCTTTTCTTTACAGAGAGCGATCAGTGCGGCATCGTACACCTCGCTCATATCGGGGAAACGCGGGCCCATACGTTCTTCGTTACGGCCGCGCAGCGGGTGTTCGGGCTGCATATTGATGTGGTCGTTGATGATCATCAGTTCCCCGATGTGCTGGGCCGGGTTCAGTCCGCCCGCAGCATTGCTCACCATCAGGGTTTCCACGCCCAGTAGTTTCATTACCCGTATCGGGAAGGTCACCTGCTGTATCGGGTAACCTTCATAGTAGTGGAAACGGCCCTGCATCACGCATACGGGCACGCCGTTCCAGTGGCCGAAAAGTAAATTTCCCCCGTGACCCATTACGGTACTCTGGGGGAAATTCGGAATATCTGAATACGGTATCGTATGCTGTATCTCTATCCTGGAAACCACACCGCCCAGGCCGGAGCCCAGTACTACACCCACCAGCGGGCGGATGTCCGTTTTGGTTTTGATGAACGCGGCGGTCTCTTCGATCAGGGCAAGATTACAATTGAACATGTGTGTGATTTTTTGCAAATATGCGTTTTTCAGACGGTTTTTGCGGCACATGTCCCGTTAAATTCTGCCCGTCAGCCTTCCTATTTCTTTTTGCAGCAGGCCGGCAATGCCTGGTAGGCCGTAGCGCTGGGTGCCATCTGGTCTGCACGGTAACCCAGGCCGGTCACTTCCTTGCGGATCTCGTCCAGGCTGATCTTGTCCTTGCTGTAACGCACCGAAAGTGTTTTGCTGGCCAGGTCTACCTTCGCCGAGCGCACGCCCTTCATCTCGCCTACCACGCCTTCGATCTTGGCCTTACACATATCGCATTCGGCACTGGTGGTGATCACCGCCGATACATAGGTACCGCCCGCAACCGATTCGGAACTTTTGCAGGCAAATACAAACAATACGCCTGCCAGGAGCAGGAAGGCCGGAATGCTATTTCTGATGGTTCTCATATCTTTTCAAATGTACGATTAAAGTTTTACTTGTATTTAAGGGTATAGCGGAAGCCGCCGTAGGCCATGGCCCCGAACACGGGCGCCCATACCTGTGAGGCGTCAAAAGAGGCGCTGCCGGGGTTCTGCGGATCGATCACAGGATTGGGCTGACGGTAATCCGTAAGGTTCTCGCCCCCGATATACACTTCCCAGTTACGGAATTTTTTGCTTACCTGTGCAAAAAGCAGTGCGTACACGGGCGATCGTGTGCGGTTGGCCTCCCCCGTTCCCGGGTTGTAGGTCAGCGGCAGACGGGCCGGACCGTTCAACTGCACCGTGGCGTCAAAGCTCCAGGGGTTGGGCCCTCCCGTGCTGTAGGCTACGTTCAGCAGCCCTTTGTACACCGGGATGAACGGTACGGCCTTACGCTGGCCGTTGTATACCGAACGTACGTCGTTCCATTTGGCATTCAGGTGAAACTGCAGGCGTTTTACCGGTTCCAGCATAAAATCGAGCTGGAAGGCATGGGCATACGAAGCTCCGCCCACATTTTCGAAAGCCACCAGACCGGCCGTTTCCATATTCGGGACCAGCTGGTTCTGGAACCAGGTATAAAAATAATCGGCGCCGATACTACCACTCACTTTTCCCTTCTGGAAACGGTATACGGCTCCTCCGCCCCCGTTCCAGGACACTTCGGGCTTCAGTGTGGCCGGTATCACCACCTGGCGGTTCGATACCAGCAGGAACGCATTGTCGGCAAATACGTTCGGACTCCGGAAACCGCGGCCTCCGCTCAGCTTCAGCGAGAGATCCTTCACCGGTGTAACTTTCAGCTGCAGGCGCGGGGTTACCTGGTGTTTATACAGGTTGTGATAATCGTAACGCAGGCCGGCAATGATGTCCAGCTTTTCGCGGTGGCTGAAGGTATACTCTCCGTACACCCCGGGCACATATTCCGTGCGGGCCGTACCGGCTGTGGCAAAACGTTCGTCTACCTTATCGTACAGGAAACTTACACCGGTCTTGAACTTATGGTTCGTATTTACGATGATGCTCTGGTAAATACTGTTGAAGTACCCGGTGGTCTGCCGTCCGGTATAGGGACGCAGACCGTAGCTGCCGCGCTGATCGTGGTAAATAAAGGTCATGGTATAGGCCAGCGATTTATAGGGTTTGTTCTTCCAGAAAAAGCCGTTCTTGAGCCAGGCTTCGGCGCGGTGTGTCTTCAGGAAGAAACGGTAATAGCTGTTTGAATCATTGTGCCCCTGATGCCGGTAATAGGCGCCCTGTCCGCCTTCCTTTACATCCCATACATATTTGATACCGGCCTGGAATTCGGTCTTTTCACTGGCATATACCCAGCGGTTGCTCAGGTTCACCTGGTGTGAGAAGGGCATATCCAGGAAACCGTCCCTGTTGCGGTCGGTATGCATGCGAAAGATATTGCCGTGCGCGAACAGCGCCGTGCTCCAGCCCTTTTTAAAGCGGTACGAAGCTACCAGGTTCAGTTCGCTGCGGGTCATGGAGTTGAAGTACCCGTTCACATGCAGCCTCTCCATTTCGAAGGGCTTTTTGTATTCCACATTGATCTGCCCCGTCATACTTTCATAGCCCAGGGTAACCGAGCCGGTCCCTTTGGACACGGAAATATTCTCGATAAAAGGCCCGGGGATATAACTGAGCCCGTAGAGGGACGCCAGGCCACGCAGGTTGGGCAGTCCTTCAAAGGTAATAGGTACATATTTGCCGTCGAGGCCCAGCAGGCGTATCTGTTTGGCTCCCGTGATGGCATCGCTGAACGATACGTCCACAGCGCCATTGGTCTCAAAGGCCTCTGCCAGGTTGCAACAGGCCGATTTGCGCAGGCCCGCCGCCGTGATCACCGATTGTATGCCTACACTTTCGGTCATGACCATGCCGGGCTGTGAGCCGTCGATGGTGGCGCCTTTCAGGGTATTGTCTGCCGAAAGTTCAAAATCGTATTCGCCGGCTTCCAGCTGAAAATACTCCGTCCGGTAACCCACCATGCGAAATACGAGGGTATCGGCCTCTTTTGCCGAAAGAGGGATGGAAAACATCCCTGCGGTATCGGTCACCACCCCGTTGCGGGCCAGTTTCCAGTATACCTGAACATTAATAAGCGGTGTCCGGTCCTTATCGTGTACAAAACCGCTGATCGTCTGTTGTGACCAGAGTTTTACCGTTATACCGAACAGTAAAATAAAGATAAGTCTGATTTTCATTTTTCCATATTTTAAAACTGAGTGCACTCCCTCCGGGGGAGCATAAGATCCCTGAGGAGCACCGGTTTTAAATACGGAATACGGCGTACTCTATGAATAGCGGAAGTTTCTCCGCCCATAGTATGCCCGGATCTGCATAGCTGTAATGCAGGCTTTCTTCTGCAATATGCTGCGGAGCCGCAAAAACGGAAAAGAAAGGTATGATAAAAAGCTGCAGTACGGCAGGCGCCGGTACCGGGTTTGCCCACTGTGAAAAGGAGTAATCCTTCAGCTCTACCTTAAACTCAAAATCGTCGCAGCAGCCACCGGTTTCCGTGCGTTCCTGTCCGGCTTTTTTCACCGCGCAGCAGGCATCTGTGGCCGCTTCGCTGCAGGAGCTGTGCACGTCGTCCTTATCGCCGGAAAGCACACGGCTGATATCTGCCCGTACATTACCGCTGGAATAGCAGTAATGCAATGCCGGCCCGTTGCTGAACCCCGAAAGGAGCAACAGGGAGGAAAGCAGTATGGACATAACGGTCTTCACGCTACAAAAATAAAAAAAGCGGAAGAATCTCTGTTCTTCCGCTCTGTTAATTATTTATCAAAATGGTGGTTTAGCTTCCTGTAAATATGGTCACAGACCCGCTGTAACGCTTCTCGCCGTTGGCTACGAGTACATAGAAGTACACGCCGTCTTCCAGCTTGGTGCCGGCGGAACTGACACCGTTAAAGGCCTGTGAAGAATTGTTGATCTCGAACACTTTCTGGCCCCAGCGGTTAAAGAACTGTACCGAATAATCGTAACATTCGTCAAAGATCGGCAGCAGTTTTATCTCGTCATTCATCAGGTCACCGTTCGGGGTGATCACATTGGGCAGTTCGGTAAAATCGGGGGTTGCCATTACCGGTACATTGATCGTTGTATCGTCGATGCAACCGTTGTAGTCGGTTACCTGCAGGGTTACGTTCACACTGTTGCCGTCGAATTCCTTTTCGAATGTGGCCACCGTTTCATTTTCGGCGCCGTTATCGAAGGTCCACAGCCAGGCAGATACCGTTGTATCGCCCAGGGCCGTGCTGTCGCTGAACATAACTGCTCCGAAGCAATACGGGGCAAATACGAAATTGGCTTCCGGTTTTTTGTACACCTTGAACGGAACCGTGGCCGTATCGGCACAGCCCTGGCTGCTCACAGCCACCAGTGAAATATTGTAGGTGCCGTGTGTATTGAACAGTTTAGAAGGCTCCGTATCCGTACTGTTGGTACCGTCGCCGAAATTCCAGAAATAACCGGCAATGGCAGCGCCGCCGGAAGAATCGAGCGTGGTTACGTTATCGAACTGGATATTTTCTCCGTCGCAGATGCTGCCCGGTGTAAAGAAGGCATTCGGCACGGGGTATATGGTAAGATCGATGGTATCCGTACGTGAACAGCCGTTGGGACTTACCACGGTAAGGATCACATGCGGGGCATCGTCTGAGGATACCACATAGGTAGAATCGGCACCCGTTGTACCGTTCCAGGTATAGGTCTGCTTACCGCCGGTAGCCGTAAGCGTAATGGTCCTGTTCTCGCAGAAGGGCTGGTTACCCGCTACGGTAAGGGGATTGGGTACAATGGCCACGTTAAAGGGCTGCGAGGTACCCGGACATCCGTTCTGGTAACCGGTTACCGTGTATGACTGGCCGGGAAGTACCGAAACGACCTGCCCGGTAGCGCCGCTCGACCATAAAAAGCTGTCGAGTCCCGCAGGATTCGCGGTAAGCTGAACCGGCACGCCTTCACATTCCTGGTTGAGGCCCGTAATAGACAATACCGGTGTCGGCGTAACCTGTATCACATTACTGGCCGCCGTACTGGTACAGCCGTTGGCTACCACCACCAGGTTCATGGTTACGTTGTTCCAGGCCGAGGAGCCTATGTTCTGGTAGGGCATGGCATTGGAAGCAACCCCGTTGGAACCGGTCCAGTAATAGGTAGCTCCGGGGAGCAGCGGATTCGGGGCCAGGCTGAACTGCTGTCCCTGGCAAACCGGAGGTACGGTAAACGAAGGAGCGGCAGGTATCGGATTCACGATAATGGTAATGGTATCGCGGCAGGTATCGGTAGGATTCGCCCACTGTGCAATGTAGGAAGTGGTAACGGTCGGTGATACCACACGCGGACCGGTTACCGGCTGGCCGTTATCGAGCCATACAAAGTTGGAAGGACCGGAAGGCGGGGCAGCCGATACAATGGATACATTGTCGATGCCCCAGTGGTCGTTCGTGGCAGATGTATTGAAAGGCTGAAACCAGCGGAAACGCGTACATGGCGTAATAGCCGCAGGCGGAATGGCAAAGGAATAGTTGGCCCAGGTATTGAACGCAGAAAGCGCCGGAGCTACCGCCCCGTTCCCTCCCGGGTTGGAAGGCAGCAGGTTCCCGGAAGGGCTGAAATAGATAATATCTCCCCAGGTAACACCACCGTCTGTGGAGTACTGCAGGGATACACCTTCATCGGCTTCATCCGGCCCTTCGCAGGGACTGGCCTGACCCTGTATGGCAAAACGCAGGTCGAAAGAAATGGTACCACCGCCCATTACGTTAAAATCAACCGTCTGAAGCAGACGTGTACCCGCACCGGCAGCATTCCCGAACCATACGTGCGGTGTACCGTCCAGCGAGGGGCCGCAGGGACTGTTAAAATTAACCACGTTGTTATTGGTCACCCAGCCGGCACCCAGCGTGGAACTGTTGAACGTATTGAACAGAAGCGCAGAACCCGAGTCCGCGATAAGCGTTGTGGACTGGCCCTGGCAAATGGTAGTGGCACTGGCAGTAATATCTACGAAACACCCTCCGGAAAGACATTGTGCTTCCGTATTCAGAGTAAACAAAGGCAGAGTGAATAAAGAGAGCAGAAATTTTTTCATACCTATTATCTTATAACTATGCAAATTTAACAAATTTTCACGAACGACCTAATTATTTATTCAGGCATTCGACAAAAAAAACGGATTACCCTGTGAGGAGTAATCCGTTACTGAAAATAATATGATCGTTTCAAACAGCCTTAGCTGCCTGCTCTGAAGATCGTTACGGTGCCGCTGTGGCGTTTTTTACTGTCGGCCATAATTACATAATAGTATACGCCGGATTCCAGTTTGCCGCCGGAGCTGTTCAGTCCTTCGAATTTCTGCGAAGAATTGGTGATCTCGTATACTTTCTGTCCCCAACGGTTAAAGAACTGTATGGAGTAGTCGTAACACTGATCGTAGATCGGTCCGTCCGGACCCAGGTCGATGTAATCGTTCAGTCCGCCGTCGCCGGGAGTGATCACGTTGGCCAGTTTATTGAAATCAGGCGTAGCCGTGATCGGCACGATCATCGTGGTATCATCGGTACAGCCGTGGTTATCGCTTACGGCCAGGGTTACTTCCACCTGGTTATCGGTACCTGTAAAGGTCTTATCGAACACCGGTACGTTCTCGTTCTCGGCACCGTTGCTGAATGTCCACAGCCAGGTTGACAGCGTAGTGTCGCCTACAGCGGTAGTATCTGAGAACTGTACCTGACCGAAGCAGTAGGGTATCGCTACAAAGTTCGCTTCCGGTTTTTTGTACACGGTGAACGGCTTCTGTATGGTATCGTCGCAACCTTCAGCGGTTACTACCATATAGGTAATGTTGTAGGTGCCCGGACCGGGGTACTGGAAGCTCGGGTTCTGATCGGTAGAGGTGCTGCCGCTGGAACCGAAATCCCAGAAGAAAGAAGACAGGAAACCGGTGCCGGAAGAGTGCTCCACAGAGTCCAGAGAAGTTTCGTCATTGAACTGGATGAGAGTTCCGTCGCATACGGTATTCGGCGAATAGGCCGCGTGCGGGGCATTGTATACGGTAATGTCGAATGTATCGTTACGTACGCAGCCGTCCACGCTTACGATCTGCAGGGTAACCTGCGGGGCATCGGAGGCAGAAACCACGTAAATGGAGTCGGTAGTGGTTACACCGTTCCAGATATAGGAAGCTTTACCCGGGCTGGCGCGCAGTTCGATCTGGGTATCGCTGCAGAAAGGAGCGTTACCGGATACGTTCAGCGGGTTCGGGATCACACCGAGGTTAAAGGGTGCCGAAGTTCCCGAACAGCCGTTCAGGGTGCCGGTTACGGTATAGATAGTACCCGGTGTGGCCTGGATGGTCTCGGTGGAGGCTCCGCCCGGGGTCCATGCATAGGTATCGAGCCCGGAAGGATTTGCCGTTAAGGTCACCGGCACGCCTTCGCAACCCTGGGGCGGTCCCGTGATGGTCATGGTAGGCGGCTGGTTCAATGTGATCGGATGCGCGGTTGCCGGGCTTGTACAGCCGTTAACGGTGACCGTAAGCGACATGTTTACGCCGTTCCATTGCGCGGTACCGATATTACAGTACGGCACGGCCGTGGAGTTGAGCGAACCCGCGCCCACCTGGGCCGTCCAGTTATAGGTGGCACCCGGGATCAGCGGAGGATCGGGGCTCAGGCAGAACTGCTGGCCGAGACATACCGGAGGCATGGTCCAGCCCGGAGCGGCAGGCACCAGGTTTACGGTAGCATTGGTAAGACTTGTATCGGATTCAAATGTAATGGCATTGGTCACGATCACCTGGTAGGTACCGCTGGCAGCAGCCGTAGCGCCGGGGATGGTGGGGTTCTGCAGGCTGGAGGTAAAACCGTTGGGGCCTGTCCACTGGAACAGCCAGGGACCCACGGTATTCGGCGTATCCACGAAAAGCTGCAGGGTCTGCAGTTCGCAGATGGGGCCGTTGTTGGAGGCCGTGGCCAGGATACCGCAGTTGGTACTTCCGTTACCACCGGTCTGCACAAAACTGATGGTACCTGCCTGGTTCGAATAGTTCGTGAGCAGCAGGATATAGATCTGACCGGTTTGTCCGCCTACGATATTGGCATATTCGGTAGCGGCGGCCGAGAAACTACAGTCGATGGTCCCGCCGGGGTTGGCCGTAATGGCGTTACAACCCGAGCTTACCGACGTGAACGGCCCCCAGAGGGCAAAGTCTACGTCGATACCGCCGCCGGTAGTATTGGTCTGGTTGATGGTAATATCGATATTACCGGGGGCTGCGATCTCCATGAAGAAGAAGGTTGGGTTCGGCGAAGAACCCAGGCAGCCGATGGTCCCCAGGCTGGGAACGCCGGTAGAGTTGCCGAAACTGAGTCCCTGTGAGGCACAGGCCGGAGAGGCTGCATTACACGGAGGACCGATCTGGGCATTTGCTTCCCGGGTAGAAAGAAATAAAAGCCCCGTTCCGAATAAGGTTAAAAAAAGTTTTTTCATGGTTTTTTTATTTCTTCTTGTTATTTACAACCTCTTTTTTCTCTGTATCACTGGCAATATTAGCGCGGCTCATGGCTGCTGAACGCATGGTGCTTACCTGCTGTTCCACTTCCGGGCGGGCATAGCTTACGTGCGAACCCAGTACCCAGATACCTTCCTTGTTCTCTACCGTTGCGGCAAATACCAGGGAAGCCTTGTAAACCGACTCCTTGAAATATTCGCGGGCCACATCGTCGAGATCGGAAAGATCGACCGCATAATAATTGGTTGTAGCGGTGGAATAGACCATTTCCATAGTCTTTCCGCCGAGATCCTTTTTGGTGACAGACAGATCGGGCCCCACCTGGGCGCCCGCACCGAGCGCTCCTATCAAAAATACAATGAATGTTAACAGGTGCTTCATACTATTATTTGTAGATTAAATATTCTGTCAAAATTAATAACTGTTTTTGACTGTTCCAACAGTTTAGTTAAAAAAGTTTAATTGGTTTTTAACATTTTAGACCAACTTCTACTTCCATGAGGGTTCGCAAATTTAGATGCAAACTTTTGCTCTGAATAAGGCAATTTCTACATTTGTAGCGAAAACCTAAACATCTGCGTATGCATAAACGCTACTTAATCGCTCTACTATCCATACCATTTCTGTTCTTTGCCAGCCCTGCCCTCTCTTTTGCCCAGGCCGTGCAGATAAGCGGTACCGTCATCGACTCGGATACAAAAGAGACCCTTCCCTTTGTAAATATTTCGGTAAAAGATCAGACCCGTGGAACCAGTACCGGTCCGGACGGGACCTTTACCCTGAACCTGAACCCGGGGCTGCATAACGTAACCTTTTCCATTGTGGGTTACGATAAGCTGATGCGCATTGTGGAAGTGAAAAAAGAAGGCAACAAGTCGCTGAACATCGAGATGCTGAAGGTGAACACCAACCTGCAGACCATCGTTATATCCTCCTCTAAATATGAACAGAAGCAGGAAGAAATTACCACTTCCATCGAAGTGATACGCCCCACCCTGATCGAAAACAAGAACCCCACTTCCATCGACCGGGCCATTGAAGCCACGCCAGGTGTGGCCATCATCGATAACGAGCCCCAGGTCCGCGGTGGTTCAGGCTTTTCGTCCGGACTGGGAAGCCGCGTGACCATCCTGGTAGACGATCTGCCCCTGATGCGTGCCGATGCCGGCCGTCCCGTATGGGGATTTATCCCGATCGAGAACGTGGAGCAGATCGAAGTTCTGAAAGGCGCCTCCTCCGTACTTTACGGTTCATCGGCCCTGAACGGTGCCATCAACATACGCACGGCCTTTGCACGCTCTAAACCGGAGACCAAGGTGAACGTGTTCGCCGGCGTATATTCGGCCCCCAAAGACGAAAGCATGCGTCCCTGGAAAAAAGGGAACAATCCCTGGTTCACGGGTATCAGTGCGCTGCATGCCCGCAAACTGGGCAAGGAAGTAGACTTTGTGCTCGGCGCCAATTTCTTCTGGGATAAAGGCTTTGTAGGCCCCGAAGAACTGAACTATAACCCCGTGCTCGACAGCAGCATCATCAGTAAAAAGAACGTGGGCGAATACGAAAAACGCGGACGCATCAATTTTGCCATCCGTTACATGCCCAAGAAAAAAGAGGGACTGGCCATCGGTCTTTCCGGTAACTTTATGATGCAGCAGCAGGGCGAGGCCACATTCTGGCTGAACGACACCACCGGTTTTTACAAATCGTTCCCCGGGTCCTTCATCAACTTTACCAACTTTATGTTCTACCTGGACCCCTATGTAACTTACCTGAACAAGCAGAACGACCGCCACAGCCTTAAAATGCGCTATTTCTACAGCGATAACCTGAGCGACCGCGGACAAAATACCAACAGTCATAATATTTACGGCGAATACCAGTACCAGCGCCTGTTCAAAAAACTGGGCTTTAACCTGGTTACCGGCGTAATGACCTCATACACCATTGCCAACTCACAGGTGTTCATCGGTACGCCCGACGGCAGCAACCGCAGTACACAGCTCAATGCCGCCATGTACCTGCAACTGGAGAAAAAATTCTTTAAACGCCTGACCCTGCTCGGGGGCGCCCGTTTCGAATATTTCGAGATCAACGGCGAATCGGCAGGCAAACCGGTGTTCCGTGCCGGGGCCAACCTGGCCGTGACCGAAGGAACCTTTATCCGCGCTTCGTTCGGACAGGGTTACCGCTTCCCCAGCATCGGCGAACGCTATATCGTAACGGCCGTGGGCGGTTTCGGTTTCTACCCGAATGCCGGTCTCAAGCCCGAATCGTCTTACAACGCCGAGATCGGCTTTAAACAGATGTTCCGCATTAAAAATTTCGGCGGTTTTGTAGACGTGGTAGGCTTCTGGCAGGAATACAGGAACTTTGTGGAATTCTATGCCGGCGGCTGGGGAAACAACTACCCCGACCTGCAGCAGACCACCATACTCGGAGCGGGTTTCCAGTTCCTGAATACGGGCCGCGCCCGCGTACCCGGCGTGGAAGTGACACTGGCCGGACAGGGTAAAATAGGAAAGCACCTGGAAATACAGCTGCTGAGCGGTTATACCTATACCCACCCCGTTACCCTGCAGCCCGACCTAGTGGTAGGCTCCTACAAACCTTTTATCGGGCTCGATTCCGTGAACGTTACCTACCTCAACAGCGCCTCCCTCGTAAACGACAATAAGCCTACCGGCTCCGGCGTAACACCCGATAGTTCGGTACGTCTGCTCAAATACCGCATACAGCACCTGGGCAAGGTAGACATCCAGTTCAACCTGGGTAATTTCGGCAAAGGCAAATTCAATAAAATGGAGTTTGGCATCGGTGCGGCAGCCCGTTTCTACAGCGGTATGAAGAATATCGACCAGTTCTTTATCGACTTCGATACCCCGGGTGGTCTGGGCACCGGCGTGCGCCACTATATGGAGAACAACAACCTGAACGTTTGGGTGTTCGATATGCGTGTGAGCGTAGGTTATAAAAACCGCATCAAGGCCGCTATTATCGTGAACAACCTGCTCAACAAGTCGTACGTACTGCGCCCGATGAACGCCGAGGCCCCGCGTTCCACGCAACTGCAGATTATGTATAAATTGTAATATCTTTGTTTTTAAATTAAATATCGAGAGAATATGAAACGTAAACTTTTACTTATTGCTTCTGCACTTTTCACGGCGTATACCGCTTCTGCACAGGCTCCGCTGATCAACGGCGACCTGGAAAGCTGGGCAACCCACACTACGCCTCCTCCCACGTATGAAGAGCCTACCGGCGGTATGCTGTTCTCCCTGAACGAAATTTCTTCCTTCCCCGGCAATCCGCCCATTACCTGCTTTAAAGAGACCAGTAATGTACACGGCGGTTCGTATGCTGCACGCCTGGTTTCCGGCAGCGTTACCCTGGTGGGTACTACCATTTTTGTACCGGGTTTACTGGGTACCGTAAAACCTTACTACAGCCCGAACATCGGCGCTAAACTGGGTGTACCTTTTACCGACAGTCCTAAAAAATTCAAAGGCTGGTACCGTTACACGTCCGTACAGGGCGATTCAGCAGAGATCAGCGCTGCTACCGTACGTAACAACGGCGGCGTGCGCGAAACGCTTACCGTTGCCAAAATGGTGATCAAGCAAACCGTTAGCAACTGGACAGCTTTTGAAATTCCCTTCCAGGAATTAGCGGCCGGTACGCCGGACTCTATCGTGATCGTATGCGTAGCCAGCGCCGGCTACAACCTGCAGAACCTGACACAGGGCCAGGGTAAAGTAGGCAGCACCCTGTGGATGGACGATATGTCTTTCGATTATACCATGGGCCTGAACGAAGAGCTCATGAACAACGAAACCATGAACATCTTCCCGAACCCCGCTTCGGACGTGATCACGGTTACCTACACAGAGAACATCCAGAACGGCCGTCTGAACATCATCGACGCTACCGGGAAGACCGTACTTACCCAAACGTACATGGGCCAGACCGCCAGCGTGAACATAAATGCACTGGCAGCCGGTATGTATACCGCTACACTAAGCGATGGCAAACGTATCGTAAAACGTTCTTCTTTCATCAAGAAGTAAGCGTTTAAACGTATTTAAAATAAAAAGAGGGCTTCCTTTCCGGGGCCCTCTTTTTTTATCTGTACGGTTCTTTTATATGAATTTGATCTTTCCTGCGGCGAACCAGCACATACGCAGCAGCAGCAGTCCGTGCTTAAAACGCGAGATATTGGTATCGCCGTACGTACGCTCGCGGTACCGTATGGGCAGGTCCATAATTTTAAGATTGAGCTTGTAGGCGCCGAACAGCAGGTCGTAATCCCCAAAGGGATCGAACTCCCCGAAGAACTTGCGGTTGGCCGCCAGGCGCTGGTAATCGGTACGGAACATTACCTTGGTGCCGCAAAGCGTATCCTTGATGTGCTGCTCGAGCAGCCAGGAGAACAGCATGGAGAAAAATTTGTTGCCCAGCATGTTCAGGAAACGCATGGCATTTTTTTCCATCGGGTACACCAGGCGCGAACCGTTGATGAACTCGGCCTTACCGCTGGCAATGGCTTCGTAGAACTTGGGAATATCTTCGGGCGGAACCGTGAGGTCGGCGTCGAGGATCATGAGTATATCGCCTGTGGCCATGGCATAGCCCTTGCGCACCGCATCGCCTTTGCCCTTACCGTCCTGGCGGGCAATCTTGATATCGTGCGTGTCTTTGTACTTCTGTTGTATCTCCTGTATCTTGTCCCAGGTATCGTCGGTACTGTTGCCTTCCACAAAAATGATCTCCACGTGTTTGCCAAAGCGCGGCAGACGCAGGATGGCATTTTCGATGTTACCGCTTTCGTTACGGGCCGGGATCACCACGGTGGTGGAATACTTCTGCGAGGTATCTTCGTTTATGTCCTGCACCAGGCGGGCATTGATGTAATTATTGATGCAGAAAGCATTGAAGAACGGCAGCTTGGCTATGTACTTATTCGTGAACCAGGACAGCAGGGGAATATTGTAGGGCAGCAGCATGCGCCGTGTACTGCGGAAGCTTTCCCAGCCGGCCAGTTCCAGCATATTGTCCAGGTCGCGCGACGAAAGCCAGCTTTGTGTAGGTGTTCTGCGTTTTATTCCCAGCGTTTCGCCCAGTTTCAGCAGGGGTTCCCACAGGTGGTTGTAATATGTGATGATAACGCGGGTATGCCGGTGCGATACCTTTCGGATCTCTTCCAGCACCTTTTGTACATCAAAGAAAAAACCGATGGAATTGGAAATAACGATCACGTCGAATTTTTGTTCCAGGGTGATCTGCTCGGCATTCATCACATGAAAGTGAATGCCCGGATGTGCCTTACGCGCTTCGGCGATCATCGCTTCACTGAAGTCGATGCCTGTTCTTTCGCGGCCTTTCAGGCGGGCCAGACTGTCGCCGTTGGCACAGCCTACTTCCAGCACGGAATCTTCTTCGTGAATATAAAAATTGCAGTAGCGTACGATATCGTTCCAGTAATAACGGCGTGAAGAACGGTATTTCCGGAGCCCGGGAGCGATCTGGTCAAAATATCCCAGGTGTTCGGTATGTGGTAGATTACTTTTCAATACGGATCTCTGTATTTTTGTGTCGGAAAACTCTTTTCCGGAGCCCACAAATATAAATTTTTGCGGCGCAATTCGCATTTTTATTCGTGCTAAATTGCCACATACACAGCGCCGCCTGGCCTTAAACCTATGGGCAATATCGCGCATTCCCTTTTGCAATAGGGTGTTTTTTTTACCTTTGGATCAGCAATTTACTTTATGAAAAAATTCATTCTGAGACGCCTCAAGATCACCCGCATCAAAATATTCATAGCGAGGATACTGTATATTTTCACCCGTATCTTTATCTGGAACCCGGTGCAGGTGGTGAAAAGAGGAGGCATTACTTTTGAGCTGGACATCCGTGAGGGCATTGACCTGCACCTGTTCTGGTTCGGAAATTTCCAGAAACACGTGTACAACAACGATATCATTAAAATTCCGGCCGACGCCGTTATTTTCGACGTGGGAGGCAATGCCGGCGTAATGGCCCTGATGTTTGCACAGCGGGCGCCCAAAGGCCAGGTACACAGCTTTGAGCCCACCGATTACGCACTGCGTAAGTTTGAACGCAATATGGAACTGAATCCCGCCGAGGCGGCACACATCACCGTAAACCAGGCCTTCATCAGCAGCGAGGCCCGCGAATCGGTAAACGTGGAGGTATTCAGCAGCTGGCCCGTGACCGGCGGTTCGGACAAGCATTCCATTCACCAGGGCGTAAAAAAAACGGGGAACAATATTCCTTCGGTACGTCTCGACGATTATTGCGCCGAACGGAACATCAGCCGCATCGACCTCATCAAGATCGATACCGACGGACATGAATACGAAGTGCTGAAAGGCTGCCGCAATCTCATTGCCGGCTTTAAGCCGCAGATCGTATTCGAGATCGGCGAATATGTGATGGAAGAAAAAGGCATCCGCTACAGCGATTACCACAACTATTTCCAGGCACTGGGCTACGCGGTATTTATGCCGGAAGGACAGCCCGTAACGCCGGAGAACTACACGGACCATATTCCGCGCTACGGCACGGTGGACCTGGTGGCCGTACCGGCATCCAAAGCGTAATACCCTGCGTTTTTATTTTGCAGCTGCCGGCGGGTCCTGCACGGCCGGAGGCGCCGCTGCCATTACCACACGCATGGAATCGATAAACCGGTAATCGAGTTTTACGATCTGGGTTATTTCGTCCCTGCCTTCGGTGTGTATGGGTTTGAGGCAGCCCGGGTATTTGGCCTCGATGGGGTACAGCGTATTGTGCAACGTATTGATGAAACGTCCGGGGATCTTGCGTTTAAGGTCCAGACGCAGCTGTGCCAGCATAAAATAATCTACCTGTTTCCCCTTGAAAGAACCTACCGGTACATTCCGCAGGTATTCCACCATGGCATCGGCGTCCTGTATGGGTTTGCCGGTAACGCTGTCTGCAGGTATCTTGTAGATGGGGAAGAAATTGCGGCCGCCGCTGTACAGGTACGACATCGGTTCTTTCCGGCTGGCCACCACGGCATCGGCCGGCAGATTTTTGGCGCACCACTCCCCTGCTTTCAGAAAGTTCACCCAGTCGGGGGTATAGCCCTTGTATTTATCGCCCTGCAGGTTGGCAATGGCCACCGGTATATTCTCGTTGAGCCGTTTCAGGGAACTCATAAGCGACGAAATACCCGTTATAACGAACACAAGCAGCACAAAGACCTGCATCAGGTTCACTTTACGGCGGGCACTCAGGATATACAGGAAAAAGAGAATGGTAATGGCAATAAGATGTACATATACGGCAATAAATCGGTGCTGGGCCCAGCTGGTCTGCAGGGCTACAAAAGTGGCGCCGAGCAAAGACAGGGCAAAGAAGGCAACGAACTGCACCATGCGGTTGCGGCGCAGCAGGGCAAATACGAGTCCGGCAACCAGCAGCGACGCAAACAGAAAGGCGGCCGCTCCGTACGTACCGGGCTTAATGGCCGAATAGGGATCTATAAAACCCAGTGTTTCCAGGAAACGCTCGGTATAAAAGGCACAGTTGGTCTTAAAACGGACCAGCAGGCCCGCAAAATCTTCCTTACCCGCTGCATCGCTGTAGTAATCCTTGTACATGATGCGGCTTCCCTGCCCCTTGTACTGGTTCAGTTTATCGCCCCAGATCAGATGAAACAGCAGTTCGCGCAGCCCGACGAACGCTCCCAGTGCCACGCCATACACCAGGCCCTCTTTAAATTTTTTACGGATAAAAAAGAGAAATACGATCACGGGAATAACCACCACGGCTACGTTACGCGTGGTGACGATCAGCATGGTGATGAAGCCCAGCAGCACCAGCGAAAGAATAAGCTTACGGCCGAAGGGTTCTTTGTCTTCGAGATCGAGATAGCGGGAATACTGTAGAAAAAGCCAGGCGAACAGCAACAGGAAGAACGCTTCGGTAAAGGTATAGGAGGCATATTCCAGCAGCAGCCAGTTGGTCGTGAACAGGAACATACCACACATTACCAGGGTGGCGGGAACTTTATCGCGGAATGCACGGAAAAAAAGCGGTACGGAACCCACGTAACAGATCAGGGAAACCACTTTCAGCACCAGCAGGTTCAGTCCGAACACCGAAGTAAGCAGGGCCAGCAGCATAATGTACAGCGGAGCCGTAAATGTGTAGGGATTGGCCACGGGGTCCTGGCCCATACGGTAACCGGCCACCACGTACAGGGCATCGTCGTTGGCAATGGACATTTTTCCCTGGAAGCTGCCCAGTGCCATAAGCAGGGCAAAAATGGTAAAACCCCACATATAGCGGGTATAGTGTGTAGAAAAGTGTTTATCCAGTATGGCAAAAACACCGCTTGTTTCTTGTTTGTCTGCGGCTGGTCCGGAGGCTGAAGCGAGAGGGTTACCCGTTTTTGTCTTCATGTTGCGTTTTGTTCAGCAACAAATTTAAAAATTCTAACTTACCAAGATTCAAATATTGCTCTGCTTTCAGTTCTTCGAGTCCATTTTTCTGCACCACTTGTATACGGAGTCCCAGTTCGTCCAGCAGCTGCAGCATTTTATCGGCAGAAGCTCCGGAACGGGTAAGGGCATGTGGCCAGAACTCCGAAATAATGAACAGTTCGGGGCTGCGTGCAATGAGATCGCGCATGCCCTGGAAGGCAAAATATTCGTAGCCCTGTATATCGATCTTGATAAAAGACGGTTTCAGAGCGGCAGGCAGGTAACTGTCCAGCGTAATGGCGGGTATCTCTTCCACGCTTTCGGCACCGTCTACCGGGTAGGTACGGTGGTCCACGTTCAGCATTTTACTGCGGTATATCTTCAGCACACCGTTCTCGTGGCTTACCGCGGCCTGTACCGCCTGTACCTGTGTAAGTCCGGCCGTATTCTGCAACAGGCGTTTAAAATTGAGCGCATCGGGTTCAAAAGCGTACACTTTACCCGCCGGCCCTACTTTTTCGGCCAGGAAACGCGTATAAAAACCGATATTGGCCCCGATATCCACCACGGTATCGCCGGGTTTTACCAGGCTGCCGATCAGTTCCATTTCCCGTTTGTCCTGCATGTTCTTGAAAAGCGGGTAAATGCGGTTGTATACCGGGAACGCGTTCCGGTACAGCCAGTTGCCTATGCGTATCGACAGTGTCATTACTGGTTAAAGGTAAAGAATTTATACCCGATGAAGTTCCAGATCATGGAAACAAAAACGGCCAGGAATTTTGCCAGCCAGAAGTTCATTTTCCGGCGGTCGTTCAGGAACCATATGGTGCCGTTGTTCACCAGCAGTCCGCCCATGCTTACGATCATAAAGGTGATGTACTGCCCGGTCATGTCCGGATCACTGTTCTCGAAGGTCCAGTTGCGGTTCAGGAAGTAGTTGTTGGTTGCGGCCAGTATAAAGGCCACGCTGTTGGCAATGTATTTGTGCACCTTCAGTTTTTCCTTCAGCAGGTAGGTAACACCGAAATCGATGATGAACCCGGCCGCACCTGTAATGCCGAACTTGAACAACTGCCATATGTCAATACCGAACAACATATCTTTCCTGAGACGGGAGGGCAAAAATAACAGAAATCCGCGGCTTGCCAAACGCCGGGCTGTGTGTTTAGCTGCAAACCGGCAGAAATCCCTACCTTTGGGGTATAAACTCAGCGTATGGCCATATTCTACTTTAACCTGTTCCTTACCGTTGCCTATGTGGGGATCCTGTGGTTCATCCAGGTGGTATATCTACCCATGCTACCCTATATCGATGCTGCGGCACGGGAGAACTTTGCCGAAAAAAGACGAATGAATTTTACCATGGTTACCTACCCGGTGATGCTGTTTGAAGCGGCCAGCGCGGTGTTCCTGTTCTTTATGGCTTCGCAGAGCAAGGCCTATCCGCTGTTTGCCGCCGCCACCATGCTGCTGGTACTGCTGCTCATCTATACCTTTATGATGCGCAACAAGACCCTGAAAGAATACGACAGGGATTTTGACCCGGCCGTTCATAAAAAACTGCTGAAGCAGAACCTGGTGATCACCCTGGGCTGGACCCTGCGTTTTCTGCTGCTGATCGCCTCGATCGTGGTTTCGGCCTGAGGTCTTCTCTACTGTTTTATGAGTTTGTGCACGCTACGGCTGCCATCGGCCGTATACACCTCTGCCCAATACACACCTGCCGGAAGATGGGCGACCCGGATAACAGTGCCGTTTTCCGCATTCAGTATCTCGGCGACCCTGTGCCCCTGCATATCAAAGATACGTACCTGACCTGTGCCCGGCACCGAGGTTTGCAGGACAACCTGCTCCGGGGCCGGATTCGGGTAGAGCATGGTAACGGAGGGCCCGGGAACCGCTGCCGTTCCGAGGTAATATTTGCAATCATCGTATGTGAACTGCGGATCGCGGTAAAAGCCTATACTGTCGGATTCAAAGCAACTCAGTCTGGGATTATACCCGTCGATGATCGGGCAACCGCCATCAGGGGAATATCCTGAAAGGGTCGGAAAAAAATACCCGGAAAACATCCCTACTTTTTCTACCAGCAGGCCGTTCAGCGCCATATAGGACGAATCTCCGTCGCCACCGAGTTCCCAGTAGTTAAGTGTTTTACCATTGATGTTCAGCGTACCGCTGCTTTTCACGGTGGTCCGGTGATACAATACGCAGCCCGGCCCGAAGGTATCGGGTTCGTTCGTTTCAAACACACTGCCTACGGAAAGATTATAAATATACAATATGCGAAACATCTGTTCCTGTCCATCGTAGAGGTATACCGTATCATTGCTCTGCTTCAGAAAAAACACACTATGGGCTGGCAGAGCCGCATGCCATCCCTGTTCCGGCGTCGGGTAAAATTCCTGGTGCTCCCGTGTCATTTTCATACAGGAGATTCCATTCAACAGGGTATCTTTTTCGTATTGTATATGCTCCCAGAAGTGACCAAAAAGCTGGTTCGAGAAATACCAGGACGTTCCCGGCGGTACAAAGTTCTGGGCAGAAAGCAGACAAACCGTACATAGAAAAAATGAAAGTAGAATTATTTTTTTCATACCTGTACTTTTTAATTTTTAACGAGTTTCTGCCATACCTCCGGGTGACCGGGACGTTTAATACAGGCCATATAGATCCCTGACGGAAATTCCCCGAACGGTATACCTGCTCCCGGCGTCTGCTGCCGAAGTGTTCTTTGTACACGGCCCTGCATATCCAGGATATCGATATCAAAAACGCCGGAGCCCGGGTCAATGTAAAGGATATCTGTAACAGGATTCGGGAAAACGCGTATGGCCGGGGCTTCCGTTTCGCCGAGCGAAAAGTTGAATTCACATTCGCTGTACGGCCAGTGGGGAATATTGTAGAAACCGATACTGTCCGATTCGAAGCAGGAAAAATTTATATGCATATCTTCGAATATTCCCTGGGAACAGTTTCCCGATCCAAAGCCACCGTGTATTTTACTGTAAAAGGACCGTACATAAATACCAAACTGTTCTATAAGACGCCCTTCCATCGAAATAAAAGAGCCGGTTTCGGGACCAAGATCCCAGTACCGGAGCGATTTACCGTTAATCACTACCGTACCGGTGTCAATGATACGTGTACGGTTATACAGGGTACAGGTCTGGCTCTCGATGATCGGAGGCTGTGTTTCCCAACTATCCCCTATAGAACCGTTGAGGACAAAAAATACGCTATACACCCCGGAGACAGAACGTTCGTAAAGCGTATCTCCGCTCTGGTAAAAAAGACGGTACGAATGTTCCTGCCCGGACGGATAATATGGCATACCCGGGCCGGCGCTGCCAAAATTCTGACGCAAAAAGGACAATTTCATACAGCTGCGGCCATCGGACGTTAGTGTATCTTTTTCATACGTGGTCTTTTCCCAGAACGGGGTAAAAGCAATACCGGTATGATGCCAGGTAGTCCCTATCGGCACAAAGTTCTGCGCAGGCAGCGGACAATAAAGGCAAAGCAGAAAAAATGCGGAGCTAAAGAGTTTTTTCATGGCAGTTGTATAGTTGCTACCTTAAAAATACGTCTTTTATGTAAAGCCGGTTCCGTTCTGTGTACGAACGGAGGTTCGTATTGTATGAACGGTGAGCCCTAAAAGGCCAGATCGGCCATCTCAGCGGCCATTCTGCGCGCTTCCAGCGCAGCGGCCTCGGCAAAATCACTGCCCGCAGAGGCATAGATCACCGAACGCGAAGCATTGATCAGCAGACCGATCTCTTTGTTACGGCCGTACTTCACCACATCGGCCAGGCTGCCGCCCTGGGCTCCCACACCCGGAACCAACAGGAAGGCATCGGGAATATAACTGCGTATCTCCAGCAAATATTCGGCACGGGTGGCGCCTACCACGTACATCAGGCGTTGAGCGCCGTCCCAGGTCTGCGAGGTTTTCAGCACCTGTTTGTACAGTTCCAGCCCGTCGCTCTGCAACAGCTGAAAATCTGTACCGCCCGCGTTGGACGTAAGGGCCAGCAGTATGGTGCTTTTATCTTCGTATCTCAGGAAAGGCTCCACGCTGTCGCGGCCCATATACGGGGCCACGGTCACGGCATCGGCGCCCAGGTCCTTAAAAAAGGCGCGGGCGTACATATCGCTGGTATTGCCTATATCGCCGCGTTTGGCATCGGCAATGATAAAATGTGTATCGCCGATGTACTGTATCGTTTTGGCCATGATCTCCCAGCCGCGGGCGCCCAGGCACTCGTAAAAAGCGGTGTTCAGCTTATAGCTTACGCAATGGTCCCGCGTGGCGTCGATGATGCGGCGGTTGAACTCGAATACCGGTTCATCGTAGGCTTCCAGACCTTCCGGAAGTTTCTGCTCATCGGTGTCCAAGCCTACGCACAGGAAACTTTTCTTACGGAATATTTCGGCTACCAGCTGTTCGCGATTCATCTATATACTAAATTAAAGATCCTTCTTTCAGTTTTTCAGCATTCTCGGCGGTCTGCAGTTCGCGGATAAAATCGTCGATCTCTCCGTTCACCACGGCGTCCAGGTTGTAGCTGCTGTAGTTGATACGGTGGTCGGTAACCCGTCCCTGCGGCCAGTTGTAGGTGCGTATCTTAGCACTGCGGTCCCCGGTACTTACCATGGTCTTCCGCTTGCGCGACACTTCTTCCTGGCGTTTGGTATATTCGATATCGTACAGTTTGGTACGCAGCATCTGCATGGCTTTTTCGCGGTTACCCAGCTGGGTACGTTCGGTCTGGCATACCACCACCAGTCCGCTGGGAAGGTGGGTAAGCATCACCTTGGTCTCTACCTTGTTCACGTTCTGTCCGCCGGCACCGCCGCTTCGTGCGGTTTCCATCTTTACGTCGCTTTCTTTCAGGTCCACGTCCCAGTCTTCGGCTTCGGGCAGCACGGCCACACTGGCGGCCGAGGTATGTACACGGCCCTGCGATTCGGTCTCCGGAACACGCTGTACGCGGTGTACGCCGCTTTCGTATTTCAGGGTGCCGTACACGTCGTTCCCCTCCACTTCAAAGATGATCTCTTTAAAACCGCCCGTAGTGCCTTCGTTAGAGCTGGTAACGTTCACACGCCAGCCTTTGCGCTCGCAGTAGCGGGAATACATACGGAACAGGTCGCCGGCAAACAGCGAGGCTTCGTCACCGCCCGTACCTGCACGGATCTCCACCACGGCGTTTTTACCGTCTTCGGGGTCCTTGGGGATCATCATAATGCGGATCTCGTCTTCCAGTTTCTCTTTCAGCGGTTCGTTCTGCTGCAGTTCTTCCTTGGCCAGTTCGATCAGGTCGGGGTCCTTTTCCGTTTTCAGTATTTCGCGGGCTCCCTCGATGTTTTCGAGACAGCGTTTGTATTGATGATAGGCTTCTACGATCGGCTCCAGGTCTTTATACTCCTTGTTCAGGCGCATAAACTTCTTGTTGTCGGATATATTCGCGGGGTCGGTCAGTTGTTTTCCAACCTCCTCGAACCGATCTTTTATAAATTCCAGTTTGTCTAACATAGTTCAAATATTGTAGGCGGACCGGGTGTTTAATAGGTAAAGGTACCCAGTTCCGATTCGATCAGCAGCTCGTTCTTGTCCGCGGCCTCGCAGTAACCGATCACCTGTGCGTCGATGCCCACGGCGGCGGCCATAGCGATCATATCCTGAGCACTGGCGGCATCGGTATATATCTCGAGACGATGCCCCATGTTGAATACCTTGTACATTTCGCGGGCGTCCGTTCCGCTCTGTTCCTGTATCATACGGAAAAGAGGCGGCACCGGCAGCAGGTTGTTCTTTACCACGCGCAGGTTCTCTACAAACTTCATTACCTTGGTCTGGGCCCCTCCGGTACAGTGTATCATACCCTGTATGGCCGGACGGTGTTTTGCCAGTATGGCCTTGATCAGCGGGAGGTAGGTACGTGTGGGCGACAGAACCAGTTTACCGGCTGTAATACCGGTCTGGGATTCGATATCGGTCAGTTTAAGCGAACCCGAATAGGCCAGTTCCTGCGGCATATTTACCGCGTCGTAACTTTCGGGATATTTCGTGGTATATTCATTGCTGAACACGTCGTGGCGGGCCGAAGTAAGGCCGTTGGAACCCATTCCCCCGTTGTATTCCTTTTCCCAGGCAGCCTTGCCGTACGAGGCAAAAGCCACGATCACACTGCCGGGGCGTACCTGTATGTCTACCACGTCTTTTTTCGGCAGGCGGGCAAAGGCGGTGTATCCTACGTCCAGGGTACGCACGATATCGCCCACATCGGCCGTTTCTCCGCCCGAAAGATACAGCGAAACGCCGTGTTGCTGCATTTCGGCAATAAATTCGCCGGCCGCAGCGATCAGGTGCGAGAGTACGTCGCCGCTGATGTAATTCTTGTTACGTCCGATGGTGGAAGACAGAATGATGTTATCGGTAATACCGGCACAGGCCATATCATCGAGGTTCATCACGATGGAATCCTGTACCACGCCTTTCCATACGGAATTATCCCCGGTCTCGCGCCAGTATATGTATGCCAGCGAGGTTTTGGTGCCGGCGGTATCGGCATGCATTACGTTCACATACTCCGGGTCATTTCCTGCCAGGTCGGGCAGTATTTTGCAGAACGCATTCGGGAAAAGTCCTTTATCCAGGTTCCGGATGGCGTTATGAACGTCCGTTTTATCGGCAGATACTCCGCGTTGTTCGTATTTGGATGCTTCAGTCATCGGTTTTTGTAATTCGGGTGCAAAGGAACAAAAAAGAAAAGAGCATTCCCAAAATCAATGGAAATGCTCTTTGTTTTATTCGTTTAAATGCTACTTATCTTCTTTATCGTCTTCCGGCTCTTCTTTTGGAGCAGGAGGCGCAGGCGGTACGAAGCTGTCATCGATCTTACGCAGTTCCACACGACGGTTCAGCTTGTGGGCCAGTTCCTGGTCATCTTTGTTGGTAAGGCCGTTGATGAACTCTTCGGTAAGTTTGGTGCCTTTTTTGAAAGGTCCGATATCGGCCTGCAGTACGCGGGGATCGCCTTCACCTTTACCGATGGCTTTCAGACGTTTGGGGTCGATGCCTTTGGAGATCAGGTTATCGTACACGTATTTGGCACGGGAATCAGACAGTTTCTGGTTGGCGTCCACGCTACCGCGGTTATCGGTGTGGGCGGCCAGTTCGGCGGTCATGGTCGGGTTCTCTTTCAGGATATTGAAGATCTTATCCACCGTGTCCTGGTATTCCGGGTAGTATTCCGGACGGGCGAACACGAAGAGGATATCGAAGGCCAGGGGCACCTCGCTCGACTTCATGGTCAGCTCCAGGTACAGGGTAGTGTCTTTACAGGTAGTAAGCGGATCGATACCTTTGGTGGTAGAATTTCCGCTGCTGCCGAAATATTTATCCTTACGTGTGGCAATGTCGTACACTTCGTTGAAAGAAGCGCCCTGCAGGGTAACTTTACCCGAAGCATCGGTGGTGAATTCCTTGGTCTCACCGGCAGAGTTCTTATACGATACGGTAGCGCCTGCGATCGGCTGTTTGCTGCTCACGTCCACTACGGTGGTTACGATGGCGATGCTGCTTTTGGCAATTTCGAAGGTGTAGATATCGTCTTTACCACGGCCGCCGGGACGGTTCGAGGTAAGCAGACCTTTTTCGTTGATACCGTCGAACACGATGGCGAAGTCATCGCCTTCGGAGTTGATCGGGAAACGCATGTTCTCTACGTTGTTCCATTTACCGGGTTCTACCAGGCCGGCTTTGTAGATATCGAAGCCACCCATACCGCTCAGGCGGTCGCTGGAGAAGTACAGACGGTCGTCTGCACGCAGGTAGGGATACATTTCATTATCGGCAGAGTTGATCTCCGGACCCAGGTTCACCGGATCGGCAAAGGTACGGCCGCGACGATCGTATTTGGCAACCCAGAGGTCCATTCCTCCTTTACCACCGGGCATGTTAGACGAAAATACGAGGTAGTTACCGTCGGCAGAAATAGCGGGGTGACCGGTTACGAAAGAATCCGGCGTAAGCGGGATCAGTGTGGGTTCGCCCCAGCCTTTACCCTGTTTCTTGGCTTCGTAGATCTGGCAGCCTACTTTGTTCTTTTTATCGGTAGCGCAGCGCGTAAAATAAATTACGTTGAAGCGCTTGTTGATGGCGGTAGCGCCTTCGCTGGCCTTGGTGTTCAGCGGTTCGCCCAGCGGAGCGGCCTTGCCCCATTTCTTTTTCTTTACATCGTAAGAAATAGAATACAGGTCTTCGGGAAGCTGACCGGTAATGATATCCGGTTTTCCGAGACCGTCCTCACGCTTACTGGTAAAGATCACCTGGTCGCCTTTTTTACTGGCATAGATCGGAGAATAGTCGTTCTCTTTCGTGTTCAGCGGCTTCAGGTTCTCTACCGTATAACAGGTAGGATTGTTTTTATATTTCACGGCCATATCGCAGGACTCCAGTCCGGCCTTGGCAACGGCATTATCCGGATTTGTTTTCAGGAATTCCTGGAACTCTACTTTGGCATCTTCGTACAGGCCCATTTCTTTCTGGGAAATGGCTTTGTACAGGTGCAGTTCCGGCTTGTCGGAACCGGCTTTCAGGGCTTTGTCGTACATGCTGATCGCTTTCTTGTGATCTTCCATGTAGCTCATACAGTTACCCATCATGTAGTACAGGCAACCGCGCTCTGACTTATCTTTCACTTTAGACGCGGCTTTCTCGTAGTACTCATAGGCTCTGAAATAGAAACCCTGGTTGTACTGCTTATCCGCTTCCATAGAGGCTTTCGTGTCGCACTGGGCAAATGCTCCCAGGGTACTACCCGCAGCCAGGATCAAGGTTAAGGCATTGTTTTTCAAAGATATCATAAGTAGAGGAATAAACTTTGTTAAATATACACGTAGAGCGAAATTATGAAAATTTTGTTAAAAAGAAAAAAAAAGCGAAAAAGAGCTATTTTTCTTTGTCGGCGGGGTCTATATCTTTCAGTGTTTTGTCGATCTCCTCGGTAAAATTCCGGCGGTTCTCATAGATCTCCCGTTCCACATCACGTACACTGCCTGTGATCTCTTTCTTGATGGAATCCGTGGCATTCTTTACTTCGCGCATGCCCTTACCCAGCGAACGTGCAAATTCCGGAATACGTTTACTGCCGAAAAAAATGAGGATGAACAGCAGGATCACGAAGATCTCGCCGCCACTCATATTTAGAAAGAAAGGAATATACATGAACTTATTTTTTACAAATGTATGAAAAAAGCCCCGTCCAGAACAGGCGGGGCTTCTCTTAATTATTTCGTAAAAATCTGCGTTATGCTTTTACCGCAGCTTTTTCTTCTTCTTTTTTACGGCTTTTCTCTGCACCCAGGTCGATCATGATCGGCGAGGCGATACACAGGGATGAGTAGGTACCCACACCGATACCCACCAGCAGGGCAAAGCTCATACCTTTAATGGCCGGTCCGCCGAACAGGAAGGTTACCACGAGTACGATCAGCGTAGTGAACGAGGTATTGATGGTACGTGAAATGGTACTGTTCAGGGCCGCATTGATCAGCTCACGGAAAGGTCCTCTGCGGTTTTCGGCCAGGTATTCACGGATACGGTCGAACACCACCACGGTATCGTTGATCGAGTAACCGATCACCGTCAGTACCGCAGCGATAATGGCCTGGTCTACCTCGAGGGAGAACGGCACAAAACCGTCGAGCAGCGAGAACATGGCCAGCGTGATCAGTACGTCGTGCGCCAGGGCCAGTGTGGCTCCGAAACCGAAACGCCATCCCTGGAAACGGAACATGATGTACACGAACATGATGGCCAGTGAAGCGATCACCGCGTAAACCGACTGCTGACGGGTATCCCCCGCAATGCTCGGACCTACTTTTTCGGCAGCGCTCAGACCGATGCCTGAATTTTCGTCCTTGAACTTCTCGAATCCCGGGTCCTGCTTATAGAAAGGCTTCAGACCTTCGTAAAGCCTGTGCTTCACGTCCTCTTCACCCTGCAGATCGGTGATGTCGTATTTGTATTTGGATACGATCTTCACTTTGTTGTTACCGCCGAACAGTTTCACCTGCGGCTCCATGCCTTCGAACTGCACGGCAATGGCTTTGGCCATATCGTCCGTTTTAAACTCGGCATTGTCCATGGTCACCGTAAAGGTACGTCCGCCCTGCAGGTCCACACCCAGGTTGAAACCGCGGGTAAAGAACGATACAAAACCGGCCAGGATGATCACCCCGGATATCACGTAGAACATTTTACGTTTACCTACAAAGTCGAACTTGAAGTTGGTAAAGGCGTTTGCCGTAGCTTTAATAGAGAACGGAATGTCTTTCTTGGCATTCAGCATCCATTCGAAGATCAGGCGCGAGATAAAGATGGCGCTGAAGAGCGAGGTAAGGATACCGATGAACAGGGTAACGGCGAAACCTTTTACAGGGCCGGCGCCGAAGATCATCAGGATGAGAGCCGTGAGGATCGTGGTCACGTTACCGTCGATGATGGAACTGTACGCTTTGGAATAACCTTCGGAGATGGCCATACGCAGGCCTTTGCCCTCGCGCAGCTCTTCCCGTATACGCTCAAAGATAAGTACGTTCGCATCCACCGACATACCGAAGGTAAGTACGATACCTGCGATACCGGGCAGTGTGAGCGTTGTGCTCAGGGAGGCCAGGGTACCCATCAGGAACAGGATGTTGGAAACCAGGGCCGCATCGGCAACCAGACCGGCTTTACCATAGTAGAAGGCCATATAGATCAGTACCACTACCAGGGCGATCACCACTGAAAGCAGACCGGCATTGATGGCCTGTTCACCCAGTGAAGGACCTACCACCGCTTCTTCGATGATCTCGGTAGGCGCAGGCAGTTTACCCGCTTTCAGTACCGTTGCCAGTGTTTTGGCATCTTCGAAAGAGAAATTACCGGTGATCTGTGAAGATCCGTTGGGGATCTTCTGGTTAATGGTAGGAGCGCTGTATACTTTACCGTCGAGCACGATGGCTACGGCTTCCTGCGGTTTCTTGGCCGCTTTTTCTTCGGTAATACGTGACCATTTTTCGGCACCTTCACGGTTCATCTGCATGGTAACCATAAAGCCGCTTCCGTTCGGGTTCTTCTCGAAAGAAGCGTCCGTTACCAC
Organism: Bacteroidia bacterium; assembly: GCA_016742095.1. GTDB lineage: Bacteria > Bacteroidota > Bacteroidia > CAIKAF01 > CAIKAF01 > JACVCJ01. Next base: position 151,608 of record JACVCJ010000001.1, on the reverse strand, counting down.
ATCACCGTCCATCAGGGATTTACCTTTGCGGGTCTCCTTGGTGGTGTAGATGGTGAGGTAAGCGCCGCCGCCGCCCAGGATGGGCTTCGGACTGTACATCAGGCGCAGGTCGGCCGGGAAGAACGATTTGATACGCGGATCGCGCATGTAACCGTTGAACTCGGCGGTATCTTTTGTGAGGATCATACCCAGGATCGGACCGGGGATATATTCCTGCTGCTGTGTCTCCGGGTTCAGACCGATATTGAACTGAACAAGGCTCAGCATCGGGTTGTTCTTCTTATACTCGTCGAACTGTTGTTTGGCAATAGCATCTGAATCGCCGGGAGCAGGGCTTGCCGCTTGGGCGCCTGAATCGCCGGGCATCTGTATCTTATCGGCACTAACGGCAGTAACGTCGGCAGTGGCCGTAGAATCTTTCAGTGTGGTATCGCTTACGGCAGCCGTGGATGCGGTGGCAGCACCGTTTTTAAAACGCAGTACTTCCTGGTCGGCCTTTTCGAACTCGTCGAGCAGGGAACGCATTTCATAGGTTTCCCAGAACTCCAGTTTAGCCGTGGCGGCCAGCAGGGAACGTACACGCTCGGGATCGGTCACACCCGGCAGTTCCACCAGGATGCGGTCTTTACCCTGTAAACGCTGTATATTCGGCTGGGTTACCCCGAACTGGTCGATACGTGAGTTCAGTACCTCGAAAGAGCGTTCGATCGATTCTTCCGCTTCTTTCTTCAGGATGGCCACTACTTCGTCATTGCTCGTTTTATTGGTTATGGAAGTCTGGTCCTTATGTCCGAAATATGCAGGTGAGGCAAGTACTACCTTAGGATCAAGCTCTTTCAGTTTTGCATAGAATATATCAACAAAGTTCTGGTTCGAGGTTTTTGCCTCCGCTTTAGCGTTTTCCAGGGCTTTATTGAAATTTGCATCTTCCGTATTATTGGCAAGTGCTTTTAACAGTTTCGGTACGGATACCTCGAGGGTAACGTTCATACCACCTTTAAGGTCCAATCCCAGATTCAGCTCTCTGCGCTTTGAATCATTGTAGGTAAAGTAGGTGTATTTGCCGAATACCTGCTGGTCCCCGATCGAATCGAGATACAGGCGTTCTTTGGCGGCGTCACCGTTGGCATAGGACTTGGCATCGTTTTCAACCTTGCGGCTCACAAAGGTGTGAGACAAGGACCACAGGGAGGCCAGTGCCACTAATACTACCAGGAATTGAACAAATCCCTTATTCTGCATAGACGTTTAGTGAAATTTAAATATATTGATCCTAAAATTAAGGCGGCAAATATATCTTTTTGTTTTTTATTTCCCAATTTTGTTACCGATGAAAAATAAACACTTGTCCATAAGTTTTTCGTTCCTGCCGAAACTGGCCGCCGTTTTACTGCTGCTCTGCCCTATTCAGAAAAACCATGCCCAGGGTTTTTACCAGTTCCAGCGGGCCGATGAAATACCGGTGACCGTACAGTCGGTACTGCTGCCTAATGCCTGGACCGGAGGAATGAACTTTGTACAGGCCAATTCGGCAGATCTCGATTTCGACGGTAAAAAAGACCTGGTGTTCTTTGACCGCAGCGGCTTCCGCGTACTTCCCTTCCTGAACCAGGGCAACAGCGGGGACGTGAACTACCGCTATGCGCCCGAATACCGCAGCGCCTTCCCGGCCATGCGCGAGTGGATGATCATGCGCGATTACAACGGCGACGGTAAAATGGACATTTTTACGTATTCCACAGGCGGGGCCGCCGTGTATAAAAATACGGGCAGCGCCGGATCCGGGCTCAGTTTCCAGCTGATGAACAACCTGCTTACCAGCAATACCGGCATGATCACACAGAGTATATTCATCACCTCCGACGATATTCCCGGTATTACCGATGTGGACGGCGACGGGGACATCGATATCTGTACCTTTAATAACCTGGGCCGTTGTGTGCAGTTTCACCGCAATATGAGCCAGGAACTCTACGGCAATTCCGACAGCCTGCGCTTCCGCCTGCAGTCCGACAACTGGGGCAATTTTTCGGAAGGCATCAGCAGCAATGCCGTGGTACTGAACGACAGTTGCGACGTACTCAAAAGCGATAAGGCCGACGGGGCCTCCACCTTCCTGATCACCGACCTGAACGGCGACGGACTGGTGGAATGTGTACTCGGCGACGCCAACTACAACAACCTGATCTCCCTGAAGAACGGCGGTACCCCGGTCACGGCCGATTTTACCAGTTTCGACGGCCAGTTCCCCGCCAATAATCTCTCTACTTCGGCCGTGAGCCTGACCATTTTTCCCGCAGCCTTTTACGAAGATGTGGACAATGACGGCAAACGCGACCTGGTGGTTTCTCCGCAGGGCGTGAACCGCTCCGAGAATAAACAGAGCGTGTGGTGGTACCGCAACCAGGGCAGCGATGCATTTCCCGATCTTACATTCGTGGAGAACAACCTGCTTCAGAAGGAAATGATCGACCTGGGCGAAGGCGCCTATCCCGTATTTTTTGATTACGACGGCGACGGCCTGCAGGATCTCTTTATCTCGAACCACGGTTATTTTATATCCCTGCTCAGCTACAGTACGCGCATAGCGCTTTTCCGCAACACGGGCACGGCTTCGGCACCGGAATTCACTCTTGTGAACGATAATTTTGCCAATCTTTCCGGGGCGGGTCTGCAGAGCATTACGCCCACCTTCGGCGACCTGGACGGCGATGGCGATAAAGACATGATCATCGGCGAAAAGAACGGCAAACTGCATTTTTACCGTAATATCGCCGCCGCCGGACAACCCGCGCAGTTTACGCTGGCCGAGGCCAATTTCGAAGGTATACAGACCCAGCAGTACAATGCGCCCTTCCTGTTCGATATGAACAAGGACGGCAAGCTGGACCTGATCGTGGGCAATATCCGCGGCTGGGTAGATTATTACCAGAACAACGGCAGCAGCAGTGTGCCCGAATTTTCGGCTACGCCCACCATTGCCAAGATCGGAGGCATCAGCGTGGTGGACAGCAGTGTGAGCCTCAACGGCTTCAGCACGCCCGTAGCCATCGAAGACGGGAACGACATCCATATTTTCGTAGGTTCCTACAGCGGCCGTGTATCGCACTACCGCAACGTGATCTGGAACCTGAACGGCACTTTTGAGCGTGTGACGAACAGCCTGGGCGGCATTACCCGCGAGGGACTACGCACAGCCCCTGCCATCGCCTATCTCGACGACGACAATAAATGGGACCTGGTACTCGGCAACTACGCCGGCGGCGTTTCGGCATTCCGCGGAACGGTGTTCAACACCAGCCTGCAGGAAGCCGGCAGTATTACGCAGCTCCTTCCCTACCCCAACCCGGCCTCGGGCGCGGTGACCATTCCCCTGGACCCGCATTCCGGCGGCACGCTGAATATTACAGATATGGCCGGCAAAACCGTATACACACAGCGGTTCTCCGCCGGTACGCCGCTGCAGTTCTCCGTTCAGCAACTGGCCGCAGGACTCTATACCCTGTACTGGCAGGGCAATAGCGGCAAGCTGAACGGCAATGGTAAACTACTGGTTGTTCATTAAAAAAATATTAAAAAGGCCGCAGATTAAAGGTTTTGACCGTTATTTGAGGAAATTGATACTTTTGCAAAAATATCGTGTATGGAAAATCAAGTGAATCAGAAAAAATCGAACAAAGGACTTGTTATCGTTTTGCTCATCCTGCTTTTACTGTCGCTCGGAGGCAATGTATACCAGTATTTCAACACCCGGGAGATCATTGTGGAAAAAGCACAGGTACAGACCCAGATCGACACGATTTCGGCACGTAAATCCGAACTGGAAAAAGAAGTAAGCCAGATCTCCGACGAACTGAACCAGTTCCGGGGTCGCAGCGCCGAGCTGGATTCCCTGCTGGCCGAAGCCAACACGAAAATTGAAGCCCAGCGCCGCCAGATCGCCGGGCTCATCGATACCCGCCAGGACTACCAGATACTGCAGGCCCGCTACAACGACCTGCGTAAACTGAAAGACGAATACCTGAAGCAGATCGATAACCTGCTGGCCGAAAATAAAGAACTGCGCTACCAGAACACCGAACTGAGCGTGAAGGTGGACAAACTCAACGAAAAGAACGAAGAACTGGTGGGTAAGGTCGATATTGCCTCTGCCCTCAAAGTACAGAACATACGCCTCACCACCTTTAAGGTAAAAGGCAATGGCAAACAGGTGGCCGTTGAAAAAGCCAGCAAGGCCGACCGCATCAATGTAAAGTTCACCATCATGCCCAATAAACTGTCTGCCGCCGGCGACAAAGTGGCGTACCTGCGTATCGTGAATCCGCAGGGTTATGTGGTGGCCGACGTAAACCAGACCACGCGTACCTTCAGCACCCGCGAGGGCAAGGAAATGCCGTACAGCCGCCTGGTCAAGTTCAGCTACGACGGCGGAAGCTCCACCCAGGAGATCAACTGGGACCAGGAAGTGTTCACCAAGGGAAATTATCGTTTTGAAATTTATATCGACGGCGATTTTGCCGGTTCGGATGAAGTGGTACTGGATTAAGATGGTTCTGTGTATCGCCTGTACCCTGCCCGCACTGGAATCCTGCGTAGACAGCGACAGCCGCAACAAGATCGATCCCGGTGTGTACGATAAGGAAACGATGGCCCATGTGCTGGCCGAGATGCACCTGGTAGAAGCCGCCTACCGCAGCGGGGCCATCGAACCCGAAGTGCAGGGCAAAGGCCGCCAGGTACAGCAGAAGGTGCTGGAACGCCTGGGCAGCGATACCTTGCAGTTCGACGAGAGCTTTGCCTATTATTCGGCCAACAGCAAAAAACTGGAAGAAGTATACGACCTGGTAAATATTGAATTAACCAAGAAAAAACTGGATGCCCTTGAGAACCAGAAAAAACCTTAGCGTTTTGATGCTGAGTGCCGGTTTCGCCTGCCTGGCCGCCTGTACGCAAACAGGCAACAAAGGTACGACCGATGCTGTGGCTACAACGGATTCGGCGTCCTGCGCCCAACCTGCGGATAACATAAACCCCAACGGGACCTCTGAACTGGCCGCCCTGATGCGCGACATGTTCGCCCGTTCCGAAGAATGGAAAAAAGCCATCGAAAACGGGCAGGACCTGGGCATATACCCCGTGGCCTTCGATAAACTGAAAACGGCAAAACCCACGGATGAACATATGAAGAACGAGACCTTCGATCCTTTTGCCGACGATTTTATCCGCCGCACAAAGGACCTTTTGTCCGCCGCTCCCGAAAAACGGAAGGAAGCCTTTACTACTTATACCGAAGGCTGCCTGAACTGTCATACTACCATGTGCCCGGGGCCTGTAAAACGTATAAAACTTTTAAAGATCGAATAAAAAAAGGGTAGCCGAAAGCTACCCTTTTCCATTTCTGTATGTCGTTGCGCCTATCGTGCGATCACGAATTTGCGGGCTACGTTTTTATTGATATTCCTGTAGTGAATGCGCACGTTGTACACGCCGTTCTTCAGGCCGGATACGTCCAGGCGCAGCAGCGATTCGTTCATCTTTGCAGGTGTGGTAAGCACGGTACGTCCGGCCATATCGATCACATCTACACTGAAACCGCTTTTACCGGCCTCGATGAACAGTTCGTTCGCAGCCGGGTTCGGGAACAGCTGCACCAGTTCCTCGTTCAGTTCAGCGCTTTCCACCGAAGTTCCCGGAGGACAAACCACCGAGAAGATCGTGTGTGCATAGTTGTTACCATAGCTTTCTACGTAAGAGTGCCAGCTGTTGTCGTTGTACATTTCCCAGCCGGTGGTTCCCGGTACTTCGCCGGCAGCAGAGGTGAACAGGGCCACGGTAGTTCCGCCGGTCGGCAGTACCACACCTACGTAAAAGTTGCCGTTTACGGTCACGGGATTGGCGCTCAGGTCCCAGAACACAAAATTACCGTTGGTCGGTAAGGAGCTTACATTTACGGTTATGGAACGCAGTTCGGTGCCCGGTGCTCCGCCTGCCCCGTTGGCACTCCATACCTTGAACATACAGGTGCCGCTGCCGCTGGCATTGTAAAAGGCCAGGAAAGCGCCTTTCAGCTGGTAACCATTGGGCCAGGTATCCGTAAAGAGTTCGGCCTTGGCTTTATCTCCGTAGTTGTTGTTCCCGGCCAGGAATCCGTCGCCGTTCGTAAGCTGGATCTGGGAAGCTGTACTGCTGCTGGTAAAGTTACCTGCGGTATCGCAGGAACCAGTTACCGGGGGCGTGCCTGTGCAGGCATTTTTACCGTCGAGCGTAGTGGGGTTACTGCCCGCAGGGTCCAGCCAGGGACGCAGACGCTGTGAATTGGCCGCGCCGGCACTTTCCCAGCTGTAGGCAAATTTACCGTACAGGTCGGGCTGGTTGGGCGTGGAGCAGAAGGAACTTCCGCCGCTCAGATCACCTACGATACGACCGTTGTTATCGAAAATAGGGCTTCCGGAAGAGCCGCCTTCGGTAACGCCGTGTCCGTTGGCCGTGGCCACCCAGGTCACGCGCCAGTGTGCATTGGCCGTACCGTTGGTCCAGGTTCCGTTCGTAAGCGTGGAGGTATAGGTAGATATTTTTTTGATATCGCCCGACGGATGGTGAATACCCACCCCGGAAGACGAACCGGTGGCACCGCGGTTCCAGCCGGCATAATACACGTTATAGGCAGCAGGGATCGAACCGTTGAGTTCCAGCAGCTGAAAGTCAGACTGACTTACTACGGAACTGCTACCGCTGGCCGCACGACGTACGCAGCCGGTCTTGGTCTGGTCGTCGAGGTTATTGGCCGAAGAGGGGTCCGGGCAGGAAGGCGCCTCGAAATTGAAATAGAATATCCACTGACCCAGGTTGGAAGCCGATGCTCCGGCGCCGCAGTGCTGGGCCGTAAGCAGGTAGTTCTTACAATCCTGGGCGGTATTGTTTACCATGGCCCCGCTGCAGAGCCCGGCGCTGTTGCCTTCTACCAGGATGATCTTTACCGCGGCACGTTTTTCGTCCTGCCAGTTGCTGCCTTCACTGCAGTTCACGTTTACCTGGCAGGCATCCGAAGCACCGAAATCACCGGCATTTTTTTCCAGGAAATTCAGGCCGCGGAAAAAGTAGCCGATATCCCCGATCTCGATCAGGGGCTCCCCTTCTACCGAGGCCGGCTGGTAATATTCCAGCATAATTTCATCGCCGGGAACAATGGCGCTGGCATAAGCCTCCGTTTCGGTATTTTCGTTGGCGTAGTGCGGGCCTTCCACGAAACCGGTCTTCAGGTTGTAACTGAAAAGCACGGCTCCGGGCGGAATATAAAAACGGTCGAAATAGAAAGACAGGCCCTGTGCGCCTTCGGCTTTTATCTTAAAGCGCCACAGGCGGCTGCCGTCGGGATACAGGGTCCATTTGCCCGCGTTGTTCATATCGTAGGCAACGGGCATCAGTCGTGCAATTTTGTAAAAACTGCCGTCCTTACCACTTTCTTTGATCATTTCGGCAATAACCTGTTCCGAGGGCGCATCGATCTTCTGTGCGGACACTTCGGGCAGGCTCTGCCGTTCACTGAATCCTCTCGGGGTGTTCAGGTAAACGTTCTTCTGCGCAGACAACCCTGCCTGTACGGCAAGGAGCATGGCGAATAAAAGGAATTGTTTTTTCATACACTGATTTTATTAATGAGCAACAACAAAAGGCACTGTCTGTTGCGTTTTTCCCGTTTTGATACGAAGATAATAGGTACCGTTGGACAGCTGGTCCACCGCAATGCTGTTCCCGTTCAGGATGCCGCTGCGTATGGTTTTGCCCTGTATATCGGTAAGCTGGTATTCGATGGTCTCATTGCCCTGCTGTTGCACATAAAGGGTCTCCGCAGCGGGATTGGGATAGATCTGAATAGCGTTCAGGTCCTCTTCTTCATTAGCGGTAAGCGAAGCACATACGTACGAGGTTTTGGTCTCGCTGTCGGAGCCGGCGCTGTTGGTGGCCGTGAGTGTAATGGTATAGCAGCCCGTGGCGATGAGGCGCAGCCCCGGGTACGGACTTGTGGAATTACCAAAGGCAAATACCCAGCCGGCCGCCGGAGATACGGTCCAGGAATAGGATGAGGGCGAATTGGTACAAAGTTGTGTAAAGTATACAATGCCGTTGATGGCTACCAGCGTATTGTCCACCGTAAAATCGGCCACCGGAGGCGCCGCGACTGAGGTACAGGCATTGCGGCCATCGATAAAGGAAGGGTTCAGACCGGCCGGATCGAGCCAGGGTTTCAGGCGGCGGTCAGCGGTGGTGCCTACGGATTCCCAGCTGTAGCTGAGTTTACCGTAGAGGTCGGGCTGCATAGGTGCAGCACATTCAGAACTTCCCCCGCTCAGGTCGCCGATCACCCGACCGTTGTTATCGAAGATCGGACTCCCGGAAGAGCCGCCCTCGGTCACGCCGTGTCCGCTGGCCGTAGCTGACCATGAAACGGCCCAGTGCGTGCCCGGGGTTCCTGTCCAGCTGCTGCTTATCAGCGAAGAAGTGTAGGTAGATATCTTTTTAATATCGCCCATCGGATGGTGAATGCCTACACCGGAAGACGAAGTGGTACCCGCTTTGCTCCAGCCTGCATAATATACGTTGTAGGCGGGTGGAATGCTTTTGTTGAGTTCCAGCAGGTGAAAATCGGAATTGGCCACCTCCGAAACGGTTCCGCCTGTTGCGCGGCGTACACAGCCGGTAATGGTCTGATCATCGAGCGTAACGGCCGAACCCGGCGTGCTGCAATCAGGCGACTCAAAATTGAAATAGAATACCCACTGGTTCAGGTTGGTCACGGTAGCTCCTGCACCGCAGTGCTGGGCGGTAAGCAGGTAATTCTTACAGTCCTGGGCCGTATTGTTCAGCAGGGTGCCGGAACACAGACCGATCAGGTTGCCTTCGCGCAGTTTGATCTTTACCACGGCCCGTTTTTCGTCCTGCCAGTTGATGCCTTCGGGGCAGTTCACGTTCACTTCGCAGGATTCGGAAGCGCCCAGGTCGCCGGCATCTTTTTCGAGCAGGTTCTCCACCCCTCTGAAGATATAACCGGATTCCGGGATACGGGCAAAGAAACCGCTTTTATTGCCATCGGGCAGGTATACTTCCAGCAGGGCGTTCCCGCCGGGTACGATCCCCGTAGCAAATACACCCTCATTGATATCGGAGGCAAAATAAGGTCCGGCCACATAGGAATTATCCGGGGCACGGAGCACCATAGCGGCGTTCTGTGGCAGGCTGAGTTCCGTAAAATATACATCGATCCCTTTGGCGCCGGGAGCTGAGATCACATAACGCCACAGCAGGGAGCCGTCGCTATGCGTGATCCAGGTGCCCGTATTCTCTGAAGTATGCCCCGGTGTTTCCTGTACCTGGCCTATGACGTACATAGAACCGTCCTTATACGCCGCCTTAAGCTCAGGAGCCGAAGGTGCCAGCAGCAGGTCGGCCTTCTGCGCAGAAAGGCCGGTAAAGGTGAGGGCGGTAAGAATACATGCAGCGAGTATATGTTTCTTCATATACCAAATTTACAGAGAAGCAACGAACTCGTCAAATAAATAACGGGAATCGTGCGGCCCTGCCGAAGCCTCGGGATGGTACTGAACGCTGAACACCGGTTTATTCTTAATGCGGATGCCCGCTACGGTACCGTCGTTCAGGTGGCTGTGGGTGATCTCCACATGGGCCGGGATATTTTCCTTTTTAATGGCAAAACCGTGGTTCTGGGTGGTAATTTCGCCCTTACCCGTCACATGGTTCAGGATGGGGTGATTGATACCGCGGTGCCCGTTGAACATTTTAAAGGTTTCCATGCCCAGGGCCTGTCCCAGCACCTGGTGTCCGAGGCAGATACCGAAAATTTTCAGGTCCGCTGCGATCATGTCTTTCAGCAGTTGCGTAATGCCGGTCAGCGTTTCCGGGTCACCGGGGCCGTTGCTGATCAGGTAACCGTCGGGGTTCCAGGCCTGCATTTCGGCCAGGGAGGTATTCATGGGGAAAACCTTCACACGTACGTCGCGTTCGGTGAGGCAGCGGATGATGTTCTCTTTTACGCCCAGGTCGAGCAGGGCCACTTTCTTTTCAGCCGTTTCGGGGCCGGTTTCATAGGCTTCGCGTACCGAGACTTTCGAAGACAGTTCCAGGCCTTCCATCGATGGAATGGCGGCCATGATCTTCTGCAGTTCGGCCGTATCGAACACTTCACCACTGATGATGGCGTTCATGGCGCCGCAGCTGCGTATATGACGTACCAGGGCACGGGTATCGACGCCGTACACCACGGTTACGCCTGCGTTTTCAAAATAGGCCTGTACCGAATCGATGGCAGCCGTGCGGGAATACTTGTCCGAAAAGTTACGGCAGATCATACCTGCGATCTTAATGCCGCCGGATTCCACTTCTTCTGCGTGTACGCCGTAATTACCGATGTGGGCGGTGTTCATTACCAGGATCTGCCCCAGGTAAGAGGGGTCCGTAAATGTTTCCTGGTAGCCCGTCATGGCGGTATTAAAGCATATCTCCCCGGTGCAGGTACCGATCTTTCCTGCTACAAAACCTTCAAATACAGTTCCATCCTGAAGGTATACAATTCCTTTTTGCGGTACGTTATATTTCATAATCAGAGTACAAAAAAAAAGGATAAATCCTTGCGGTTTATCCTTTGTGAAAATTAATTGAAAAAAAAGGCAACATTTATGCGTTTTCTTCCGGTGTTTCTTCGTTAGCAGACTCTTCAGCCTTAGGCTCCTCTTTCGGGGCTTCTTCCTTGGCTGCTTTCGGTTTGGCCGTTCCGGAACCTGAACCGCGGCGGGTACGTTTTTTACCGGCTTTGGCAGAATCCTTGGTGAGGTTCGCGTTGAAGTCGACCAGCTCGATCAGGGCCATCTCGGCACCATCACCGGGACGAACGCCCAGTTTAATGATGCGGGTATAACCACCGGGGCGGCTGCCTACTTTGGCGCTTACTTCGCGGAACAGCTCAGATACCGCGTATTTGTTACCCAGGTAAGAGAATACGATACGACGTGAGTGTGTGGTATCATCTTTTGCCTTGGTAATGATGGGTTCTACGAATTTACGCAGCGCTTTTGCTTTGGCTACGGTCGTAGTGATCCTTTTATGCGTGATCAGTTGGGCCGCTAAATTCGACAGAAGCGCTTTACGGTGACTAGCAGTACGCCCTAAATGATTTATAGTTTTTCCGTGTCTCATTTTTCTTAAAAAATTTAAGGATTATAGTAAAGTTAGTCTTTATCTAATTTGAATTTAGCCACATTCATACCGAAGTGCAGGTTTTTGGAACGTACCAGTTCTTCGAGCTCCATCAGTGACTTCTTACCGAAGTTACGGAATTTTAAGAGGTCGTTTTTGTTGAAAGAGACCAGTTCTCCCAGTGTTTCTACATCAGCGGCTTTCAGACAGTTCAATGCGCGCACGCTCAAATCCATGTCAACCAACTTCGTTTTCAAAAGCTGACGCATGTGCAGGGCTTCTTCATCGAACTCTTCGGTCTGCGTTTTCTCTTCGATATCCAGGGTAATGCGTTCGTCGGAGAACAGCATAAAGTGCTGGATAAGGATCTTGGCAGCTTCCTGCAGCGCATCTTTGGGAGTGATGGAACCGTCGGTTTCGATATCGAGGACCAGCTTTTCATAGTCGGTCTTCTGTTCTACACGATAGTTCTCGATGGCATAGCGCACATTGCGGATCGGTGTAAAAATGGAGTCGATAGCGATCACTCCGATCTCTGCACCGGTCTGTTTATTTTCTTCTGCGGGAACGTAACCGCGTCCTTTCACGATGGAGAATTCCATCTGGAATTTGGTACCCGGTTCCATGTGGCAGATGATCAGATCGGGATTCAGCACCTGAAAACCACTGGTAAATTTACCCAGATCGCCGGCGGTCAGTTTATCGCCACCGGTAAAGTTCACGGTTACACGCTCGTTATCGAGGATCTCGATCTGGCGTTTAAAGCGTACTTTTTTAAGATTCAGGATAATTTCCGTAACGTCTTCAGTAACTCCTTTCAGTGATGAAAATTCATGCGAAGCGCCTTCAATTTTCACACCGGAGATGGCGAAACCTTCCAAAGAAGAAAGCAGGATACGACGAAGGGAATTACCGATGGTGATCCCATATCCGGGTTCCAGCGGACGAAATTCGAATTTCCCGTTGAAATCATCAGATTCCAGCATTATTACTTTATCAGGTCTTTGGAAATCAAGAATAGCCATTTTGTATGACGTTTAAATGTTATTATTTAGAATACAATTCTACGATGAGCTGTTCTTTGATGTTTTCCGGGATCTGTTCACGAACCGGACGGGCAACAAAAGAACCTGACAGCGTAGCCGCATCAAAAGTAACCCAGTCAAGTTTCGCCGAAGCGCTGGCCACGTTATTGGTAACCACGCTCAGGGTCTTTGATTTCTCGCGAACGGAAACCACGTCACCCGGACGAAGGCTACGGCTCGGGATGTTACAAACTTCACCGTTTACATTTATATGAGCATGGGAAACCAGCTGGCGGGCAGCACGGCGTGTAGGGGCGATGCCCATACGGTAAACCACGTTGTCCAGGCGGCTTTCGCACAGTGACAGCAGGTTTTCACCGGTAATACCTTTCATGCGGTTCGCATGTTCGAACATACGGCGGAACTGGCGCTCCAGTACTCCGTAAATAAGTTTCGCTTTTTGTTTTTCCTGCAGCTGAATAGCGTATTCAGACTGTTTGCGACGGCGTTTGGAAGGACCGTGCATACCCGGACCGTAGTTCTTACGGGCAAGTACTTTATCAGGACCGAAGATGGGCTCTTTAAATTTACGAGCGATTTTGGATTTTGGACCTCTATATCGTGCCATAATTTTTTACTGGTTAAATGATTAAACTCTGCGTTTTTTAGGAGGACGACAACCATTATGTGGCATTGGAGTCACATCCACGATTTCAATCACTTCAATATTTTCCTGTGCGATGGTACGGATAGCGCTTTCGCGACCGGCACCAGGGCCTTTCACGTACACTTTCACACTGCGAAGTCCGAGTTCATACGCTGCTTTTGCAGCATCTGAAGCTGCAACCTGAGCTGCATACGGGGTGTTCTTCTTAGAGCCCCGGAAGCCCATCTTTCCTGCTGAAGACCAGGTGATCACCTGACCGGCAGAGTTCGTCAACGAAATAATGAGGTTATTGAACGTAGCGCTGATATGTGCTTCACCGCGCGGCTCAATTTTCACCTTCTTCTTCGTTACCTTTCCTTTAGCCATTGGTATCTGTTACTTATTATTTAGTTACTTTCTTTTTATTGGCAACCGTCTTACGCTTACCTTTACGGGTACGTCCGTTGGTCTGGGTCTGCTGTCCGCGGAGCGGAAGACCTACACGGTGACGTACGCCACGGTAGCAACCGATGTCCATCAGACGTTTGATGTTCAGCTGGACCTCAGAGCGAAGCTGACCTTCTACTTTGATCTCGTTGCTGATGAATGTACGGATCGCCGTAAGCTGGTCGTCATTCCAGTCCTGTACTTTGATGCTTTCATCGATACCGGCCTGTGCCAGAATGCGTTTAGATGTGGAAAGACCAATTCCGTAAATATACGTAAGGCCGATCACGCCTCTCTTGTTTCTTGGTAAATCAATACCTGCTATCCTTGCCATGTTCTTTAACTGTCTTCTTATCGGTTAATTATCCCTGACGTTGTTTGTAACGGGGATTCTTTTTGTTGATTACATAAAGCTTACCTTTACGGCGCACGATCTTGCACTCCGCACTTCTTTTCTTTATGGATGCTTTAACTTTCATAATTTTATTTATATCTGTATGTAATTCTTCCTTTGGTCAGATCGTAGGGAGACATCTCCACTTTTACCTTATCGCCCGGCAGGATCTTGATATAGTGCATACGCATCTTGCCCGAAATATGAGCCGTTATTACGTGCTCATTCGCTAATTCCACACGGAACATCGCGTTGGATAGGGCTTCAATGATCGTCCCGTCTTGTTCTATCAATGGTTGTTTTGCCATAGGGCTACTTCCAGCAATATTTTTTTTGTTTCTTATATACTCTTTATTCCGCAGCAGATAAGGCATACGCCGTTTCCGCAGCCCCGCAGGCAATTTTCACATACTACTGCTTCCCGCTATACGTATGGCTTTCAGCACATTTTCGTTCGGCAGAAGGCTTGTTTTAAAGCCATTTTCAGGGGCGGCAAAGGTAACACTTTTTCGTAATATTCAAAAACTTAGGCATAATAAATATGCTTTTTCGCCGAATGTCCCCTTTGCCGGGATTTTGCTTACAAGCAAAGAACGTTTTGCCTCGCCGGGGGCGAGACGGGATGCTCCTTAAATTCCGCTCTGCGGAGCAAGATTTGCGTTGCGGCCTTTGATCCGTCCGGACTTCATCAGACCGTCATACTGGCGCATCAGCAGGTAACTTTCGATCTGCTGCAGGGTATCGAGCACCACGCCCACCATAATGAGCAGGGACGTACCACCGTAGAAATAAGCAAATGCGGAGTTGATACCGGCCAGTGCGGCAAATGCGGGAAGAATGGCGATCAGTGCCAGGAACAGCGATCCGGGCAGGGTGATGCGCGACATTACGTTATCGATATAATCGGCCGTAGCTTTACCGGGTTTGATGCCCGGGATAAAACCGCCGGCACGCTTCAGATCGTCTGCATACTGGTTCGGGTTGATGGAGATCGCCGTATAGAAATACGTGAACAGTACGATCATCAGACCGAATACGAAGTTGTACCAGAACGATGTATAATCGCTGAAGTTACGGGCGAACCAGTTACCGTCACCACCGGCAAAACCGGCCAGGTAGATCGGCACGAACATGATCGCCTGCGCGAAGATAATAGGCATAACGCCTGCTGAATTCACTTTGAGGGGCATGTACTCACGGCGGCCACCCTGCTGAAGCGGGGTACGGCCCGAAGTAACGATGCGTTTGGCATACTGGATGGCGATCTTGCGGGTACCCTGTACCAGCAGTATCGATGCGATGATCACACCGAGCAGCACCACCATTTCCAGCATGAACATGATCAGTCCACCTCCGTCGGGTTCCATTTTAGAACCGAACTCTACGAAGAGCGCGCCCGGAAGGTTGGCGATGATACCGATCATAATGATCAGGGAGATACCGTTACCGATACCTTTATCGGTGATACGCTCGCCGAGCCACATACAGAACATGGTTCCGGCAACCAGCGTAATAACGGCCATTATCAGCCACAGGGTTGAGTCAGGACGGGCACCTGCATTTACATAGGTGAAGATATAGCTCGGGGCCTGCACAGCCGTAATAATAATGGTCAGGATCCGGGTGATCTGGTTCATACGGTTACGTCCGCTCTCTCCTTCTTTCTGCAGTTTCTGGAAATACGGTACGGCGATACCCAGCAGCTGCACGATGATCGATGCAGAGATATAGGGCATGATACCGAGTGCAAAAATGGAAGCACGGGTAAATGCTCCACCGGTAAAGTTAGACAGGATATCGATGAGAGTGGCTCCGTCGCCGCCGGCAGATTCGAGGCGGGTTGAATCCACGCCCGGCAGCACGATATACGATCCCAGACGATATATAAGAACTAAACTGAGGGTCGTAAGAATACGAGTCCTCAGTTCTTCAATCTTGAATATATTACGAATTGTTGTAATAAAACCTTTCATTCATTAGATTTTTTCAGCGGTTCCACCTGCGGCTTCGATCGCTTTAACGGCCGTGCCAGAGAATGCATGTACTTTAACGGTCACTTTCGATTTCAGTTCTCCGCGGCCCAGGATCTTTACCAGGTCGCTTTTCGAAATCAGGCCGTGCTGGTACAGTACCTCGGTGTCGATCACATCTACCTTGTGTGTGTCGATGAGGCTCTGCAGCGTATCCAGGTTCAGCGATTTGTATTCCACACGGTTCACGTTCTTGAAACCGAATTTAGGAACGCGGCGCTGTAAAGGCATCTGGCCACCCTCGAAACCTTTTTTGCGGGAGTAACCGGAGCGCGACTGGGCACCTTTGTGACCACGTGCGGATGTACCGCCACGGCCGGACCCCTGACCGCGACCTACACGTTTACCTTTGCCTGTAGAGCCGTCTGCTGGTTTTAATGTATGTAAATTCATTTCTGATTCAGGAATTAAATTTCTTCAACTTTAACTAAGTGTTCTACTGTACGGACCATACCGAGGATCTGCGGGTTCACCACTTTTTCAACGGAATGATTCAGTTTACGCAGGCCCAGGGCTACCAGGGTGCGTTTTTGCGTTTCAGGTCTTCCGATACCACTCTTAACCTGTGTGATTTTGATTTTCTTTTCAGACATGACCGATAATTTTAACCGTTGAATACTTTATCAAGATTAACACCGCGCAGCTGGGCCAGAGCACTTGCATCACGCAGCTGGGCCAGGGCATAGAACGTAGCTTTTACCACGTTGTGCGGGTTCGATGAACCTTTCGACTTGGCCAGTACGTCTTTTACGCCTACGGTTTCGAGCACGGCGCGCATCGCACCACCGGCAATTACTCCCGTACCGTTCGCAGCCGGTTTGATGAATACACGGGCGCCGCCGTATTTGGCAGACTGTTCGTGAGGAATGGTCCCTTTGATGATCGGAACTTTAATCAGATTTTTCTTGGCATCCTCGGCACCTTTCGAAATAGCATCGGTCACCTCGTTTGCTTTACCCAATCCGTAACCAACGATACCGTTCTCGTTACCTACCACCACGATCGCTGAAAAGCTGAAGTGACGGCCACCTTTGGTAACTTTGGTTACACGGTTTATAGCAACCAGACGATCTTTCAGTTCGATATCGCCGTTGGTTTTAACGCGTTTTATGTTTGAGTTTGTCATAATTTCTTTTAGAATTGAATACCACCTTCACGTGCACCATCGGCCAGAGCTTTTACGCGGCCATGATACAAATATCCGTTACGATCGAATTTAGCTTTCGTAATACCTGCGGCTGATGCTTTTTCAGCCAGTTTTTTACCTACGGCTGCAGCGATCTCGATCTTCGTGCCTTTCAGCTCGGCCAGCTCTTTATCGCGGGATGAAACGGCTACCAGGGTAACACCTTTCAAATCATCGATCATCTGGGCATAGATCGCTTTGTTGCTGCGGAATACGCTGATACGCGGAGTTTCAGCCGTACCGTTCACCACTTTACGGATGCGCAGTTTGATGGATTTTCTTCTTTTAATATTCGTATTTGCCATTTTATGCAACGTTTCTATTGTTATTTACCTGCAGATTTACCAGCTTTTCTGCGTACAATTTCACCCACGAAACGGATACCTTTACCTTTGTACGGTTCCGGTTTACGCAGAGAACGGATCTTTGCGGCTACCTGGCCGATAAGTTGTTTATCGTGGCTGTTCAGGATGATCATGGGAGCTTTACCTTTTTCGGTCTTGGTTTCCACTTTCACTTCGGCAGGAATCTCAAACATAATGGTGTGTGAGTAACCCAGGTTCAGTTCAAGCATCTGTCCTTTTGCTTCGGCACGGTATCCCACACCGATCAGCTCCTGCTCTTTCTTGAAACCGGCAGATACGCCTTCCACCATATTGTTCAGAATCGCGCGGTACAGACCATGCATGGCTCTGTGGCGTTTCTGTTCGGTAGCACGTACCAATTCTATCTTGCCATCTTCCTGTTTCAGGGTAATGGCAGGATCAACGGCCTGTTTCATCTCGCCTTTCGGACCTTTTACGGTTACTACGTTGTTCGCATTTACGTCAACCGTAACGCCGGAAGGAACAGTTATGGGTAATTTACCTATACGTGACATTTTCTATCAATTCATTAATAAACGTAACACAATACTTCGCCGCCAACGTGCAGTTCGCGGGCTTTTTTATCCGACATCACCCCTCTTGAAGTGGACAGGATAGCGATACCCAGGCCATTCAGAACGCGAGGCAGGTCATTGGCACCCGTGTACTGACGCAGACCCGGGGTACTGATGCGCTGGATAGAGCGGATAGCGCATTCCTTGGTAACAGGATGATATTTAAGAGCGATCTTGATCACATCCTGGTGCTCTCCTTTTTCGAACTTATAGTTCAGGATAAAACCTTTGTCAAAAAGAATCTTGGTGATGTCTTTCTTCAGGTTCGATGCAGGCACTTCCACAACCCGGTGACGGGCATTGGCTGCGTTGCGTATTCTGGTCAGAAAATCTGCTATTGGATCCATTTCTTTCTTTATATCTTGATTACCAACTTGCTTTTTTAACACCCGGGATCAGGCCGAAGTTGGCCATATCGCGGAACTGGTTACGGCAGATACCGAACTGGCGCATATATCCTTTGGGACGGCCGGTCAGTTTACAGCGGTTGTGCTGACGCTCTTTGGCAGAGTTCTTAGGCAGCTGCTGTAATTTGAACTGGGCTTCCAGGCGCTCTTCGAAAGAAGATTCGGTACTGTTCACCACAGCTTTTAAAGATTCGCGTTTGCCACCGAAACGGTTGTTCAGGTAAACACGTTTTCTTTCTCTGGCTTTCATTGATTCTTTTGCCATAACTCTTAGCTCTTTTTTATGTTGTTAAAAGGCATTCCAAATTCTTTCAGCAGGGCGTAGGCCTCGCTGTCGTTCTGTGCCGTGGTAACAAAGGTAATGTCCATACCGTTGATACGTGACACTTTATCGATATCGATCTCCGGGTAGATGATCTGCTCGGTAACACCGAACGTATAGTTACCGCGGCCGTCGAAACCTTTGGCGTTCACTCCTTTGAAGTCACGGATACGTGGCAGGGAGATGGCCAGCAGGCGGTCCAGGAATTCGTACATACGCTCGCCGCGCAGTGTAACACGGGCTCCGATGGCCACACCTTTTCTCAGTTTGAAGTTCGAGATATCTTTTTTAGACTTGGTCGGAACGGCTTTCTGGCCGGCGATCATGGTCATTTCGTTCACCGCAGCGTCGATCAGACGTTTGTCGGCAACGGCGGCACCCATACCCTGATTCAGAACGATCTTGGTCAGTTTCGGTACCTGCATCACGTTTTTGTAGCCAAACTGCTCTTTCAGGGCAGGTACTACTTCATTCGTGTATTTTTCTTTTAATCTGGGCGTGCTCATTATTTAATTACCTCCCCTGATTTTTTAGCGATTCTAACAGTCTTCCCGGTTTTCTCGTCGATTTTTCTGCCGATGCGTGTAGCCTTACCGGTTTTCGGATCTACCAGCATCAGTTTGCTCACGTGAAGGGGCGCTTCTTTCTCGATAATGCCTCCGTTCGGGTTCTGAGCGCTCGGACGGGTATGGCGTTTCACCAGGTTCACACCTTCAACGATGGCAGTAGCATTTTTTATGCTTACTTTCTGGATCGTACCGGTGGCACCTTTGTTGTTGCCGGAGATCACGATCACTTTATCACCTTTTTTTACGTGCAGTTTCATTTTGTATATATGGATTAAAGCACTTCGGGTGCTAATGAAACGATTTTCATATATTGTTTTTCACGCAGTTCACGGGCAACCGGTCCGAAGATACGCGTTCCGCGCATTTCGCCCTGGTTGTTCAGGAGTACCACCGCGTTATCGTCGAAACGGATATAGGACCCGTCGTTACGGCGCACTTCTTTTTTCGTACGAACTACTACAGCTTTGGTAACCTGACCTTTTTTCACGTTACCACTCGGGATAGCATCTTTTACGGTTACTACCACCGTATCACCCAGGCGGCCATAGCGCTTGCCTGTACCACCCAGTACACGGATGATCAATACTTCTTTAGCGCCGCTGTTATCGGCCACAGTACATCTGCTTTCTGACTGTATCATGATTACTTAGCCTTTTCAATTATTTCAACCAATCGCCAATTTTTCAGTTTGCTCAAGGGGCGAGTTTCCATGATGCGTACGGTATCACCGATTCCGCATTCCGCTTTCTCATCGTGGGCATAGAATTTCTTGGTCGTTTTCACGAACTTGCCGTACAGCGGGTGTTTTACCTTACGCTCCACGCTCACCACGATGGTTTTATTCATTTTATTGGAGGTTACCACTCCAATTTTTTCTTTTCTGATATTTCTTTGAACGGACTCTGACATCTCCGGATCTATTTAAGATTATTACTGAACAGTGTTTTTACGGCTGTTTAATTCTGTCAGGATACTTGCGATCGATCGACGGACTTTGCGGATCAGCATCGGGTTTTCCAATGGAGAAACGGAATGTGTCATGGTCAATTTCTGCAGTTCGGTACGCAATCCTGCTACTTTCTCAGTTAACTCAGCAATGGAAAGTTCTTTATATTCTGCCTGTTTCATTTTCTTCAAATTTATTTATTAGGCTACATAATCTCTTCTTACCAAGAACTTAGTTTTCACCGGTAATTTCTGTGCGGCCAAACGCAAAGCTTCTTTAGCAGTTTCTAATGGAACGCCCTCTACTTCGAACATAATACGTCCCGGTTTTACAACGGCAGCCCAGAACTCCGGAGCACCTTTACCTTTACCCATACGTACCTCGAGCGGTTTGCGGGTGATGGGTTTATCCGGGAAGATGCGGATCCATACCTGACCCTCCCTTTTCATGTAACGGTTCAGCGCTACACGGGCAGCCTCGATTTGACGGCTGTTCAACCAGGCCGTATCTAAAGACTTAAGAGCAAAGGAACCGAAGGCGATCTCAGTACCACGCTGAGCATTTCCTTTCATTCTGCCTTTCTGGACCTTTCTGTATTTTACACGTTTAGGCGATAACATTTTAAAAGCCTTTTTTTCAGTTAATTAATACCAATATTATTTTTTCTTTCTACGGCCGCCGGCATGCGACGGACCACCGGCATTACCGGCAGGTTTGCGGGCTTTCGGATTGCCTACGTTCGGAGAAAGATCACGTTTACCGTAAACTTCACCTAAGCAGATCCAAACTTTGATCCCGATACGACCATAGGTTGTATGTGCTTCCGCAACTGCATAATCGATGTCAGCACGGAATGTGTGCAGCGGGGTACGTCCTTCCTTGAAGATCTCGCCGCGGGCGATCTCTGCACCGGCCAGACGACCTGCGATGTTGATCTTGATACCTTCGGCTCCCATACGCATGGCAGAAGAAAGGGATGCTTTCACCGCACGGCGGTAAGCAACACGGCCTTCGATCTGACGGGCGATGGAATCAGCCACCAGGCGGGCATCTACTTCCGGACGTTTGATCTCGAAGATATTGATCTGGATCTCTTTTCCGGTTACCTTACGTAACTCTTCACGCAGTTTGTCCACTTCCTGGCCACCTTTTCCGATGATGATACCCGGACGGGATGTGTGAATGGTTACGGTAATTAATTTCAACGTACGCTCAATAACCACTTTGGATACACCTGCCTTGTTCAGACGGGCATTGATATACTTGCGGATCTTGTAGTCTTCCACAATTTTATCCGCATAGTTGGAACCACCATACCAGTTCGAGTCCCAACCTTTGATATATCCTAATCTGTTACCTATTGGATTAGCCTTTTGTCCCATTCGATTCTATGATTAAGCGTTAGCTTCTTTAGCTTGATTAATTAATTTTTCTTTGATCTCAGGATTTACTGTATCCACTGCCAGTGTTACGTGGTTCGATCTTTTGCGGATACGGTGTGCACGTCCCTGAGGAGCCGCCTGAATACGCTTTAACATGGTACCACCGTCAACACGGATCTCGGAAATGATCAGGCTGCTTTCGTCAGCACGTAATCCCGATTTCGCTTCGAAGTTGGCGATAGCGCTCTTCAATAATTTGTAAAGACGCGGAGCCGCTTCCTTATTGGTATGCGCCAGAATATCCAGGGCTTTGTTCACTTCCAGGCCACGGATGATGTCCGCTACCAGGCGCATTTTGCGCGGTGAAGTAGGCGTATTACGCAGGATAGCCCAGTATTTGCTCTTATTCGCTGCTTTACGATTGTCGGCTGCTATTTTTTTTCTAGCTCCCATAGTATATTAAAGCTCTTTATTATTTTTTCTTATTTCCTGAGTGACCTCTCCAGTTACGCGTCGGAGCGAACTCACCCAATTTATGACCAACCATATTCTCGGTTACGAATACCGGGATAAATTTATTTCCGTTGTGAACGGCGATCGTATGCCCTACGAAATCGGGAAGGATCATCGAAGCACGTGACCATGTTTTTACCACGGTTCTTTTGTTCGACTCGTTCATGTCGGTTACACGCTTGTACAGTTTATAGTGTACAAATGGACCTTTTTTAAGTGATCTTGCCATAATTCAATTACTTCTTACGACGTTCGATAATAAGTTTAGAAGTCGGATTTTTAGGTTTACGGGTTTTGTAACCTTTCGCCGGCATACCGTTGCGTGAGCGCGGGTGACCGCCCGAAGAGCGACCTTCACCACCACCCATCGGGTGATCTACCGGGTTCATGGCAACACCACGTGTGCGCGGACGACGACCGGCCCAGCGTTTCTTACCCGCTTTACCTTTTACCAGCAGGTTGTGCTCCGAATTACTTACCGAGCCAATGGTAGCCAGACACTCGATAAGGATCATACGGGTTTCACCTGAAGGCATTTTGATCACGGCATACTTACCATCTTTCGCGGCCAGCTGTGCATAGGCACCGGCACTGCGTACGATCTGGGCTCCGTGACCCGGTTTCAGTTCCAGGTTGTGGATAATGGTACCCAGCGGAATTTTAGAAAGCGGTAAGGTGTTCCCGATCTCGATCGGTGCATTCGGACCGGCAGAGATCTTTTGTCCTACCTGTAATCCGGAAGGAGCAATAATATAACGTTTCTCACCATCGGCATATACCACCAGGGCGATGTGTGCCGTACGGTTCGGATCGTATTCGATGCTTTTTACAGTACCCGGGACCTCGAACTTGTTACGTTTGAAGTCGATGATACGGTATTGTTTCTTGTGACCGCCGCCGATGTAGCGCATGGTCATTTTACCGGTGTTGTTACGACCACCGGATCTTGTTTTAGTTCCTGTCAGGCTCTTCTCAGGACGAACGGCAGACAAACCGCTGTGGTCAGCCACTACCGCGTGACGTGTACCTGGAGAAACCGGATTTAATTTCTTTACTGCCATAGTTCTTAAATATTATTGAAGAAGTCAATAGTATCTCCGTCTTTCACCGTGATCACCGCTTTTTTGAAGTGATTCGTACGTCCGGAAGAGAATCCTGTTTTTGTATATCTTACTTTGGATTTACCCATGTAGTTCATCGTGTTCACGGAAACTACGGTAACTCCGTACATCTGCTCAATTGCCTTCTTGATCTCCACTTTATTCGAGCGCAGATCTACCAGGAAACCGTAGCGATTCAGTTTCTCGCCCAGGATGGTCAGTTTCTCGGTAACCAAAGGTTTTAAAATCGTATTATTTGCCATTATTTCGCAATTAATAATTCTTCAATTTTAGAAAGAGATCCCTCAGCCAGTACCACACGCTGTGCATTCATCACGGCGTAAGTGTTCAGGTCCGAAGCGGTAATAACGTTCGCTCCTTTAAAGTTGCGGGCGGAAAGTACTACGTTCTGGTTGTTCTCAGGCAGTATCCAAAGTGTTTTGGTGTCTGCGAAACCGAAGTTTTTCAGTACTTCGCGGAAAGCTTTTGCTTTCGGTGCATCGAAGTTCACGTTATCGATAACCGTGATGAAACCACCTGCAGCTTTCGTGCTCAGTGCAGAGCGACGGGCCAGCTGTTTCAGTTTACGGTTCAGTTTAAAACTGTAGTTACGGGGACGGGGACCGAATACACGACCACCACCACGAACGATAGGAGATTTATAAGAACCGCGACGTGCACCGCCTGTACCTTTCTGACGGAAGGCCTTTTTAGTGGTACGTGCGATCTCCGCTCTTTCTTTTGCTTTGTGGGTACCCTGACGCTGATTGGCCAGGTATTGTTTCACATCCAGATACACGGCGTGATCGTTCGGCTCGATACCGAATACCTCTTTGCTGAGGGTAACCTTCTTGCCGGTCTCTTTTCCCTGTATGTTATATATAGCCAGTTCCATGATTACTTCTCAATGATTACAAAACCGCCTTTAGGTCCCGGGATGGCACCTTTAAGCACAATAATATTCTTTTCCGGAAACACCGCTACCACCTCGAGGTTCTGGGTCTTAACGCGCTCACCGCCTGTACGGCCGGCCATACGCATACCTTTGAATACACGAGACGGGAATGATGACGCACCCAGAGAACCCGGAGCGCGCAGACGGTTGTGCTGACCGTGGGTTTGCATACCTACCCCACCGAAGCCGTGACGTTTAACAACACCCTGGAAACCTTTACCTTTCGAGGTGCCTACTACGTCAACGAAATCGCCAACCTGAAATAAATCTACAGTGATCGTATCACCAAGGGCTTTCGCCTCAGAAAATTCTTTAAACTCAACAACTTTCGCTTTCGGCGTAGTACCTGCCTTTTGAAAGTGTCCTTTCAGCGCTTTGCTGGTGTTTTTCTCTTTTTTTTCTCCGAAGGCCAACTGAATGGACTCATAACCTTCATTTTCAATAGTCTTTACCTGGGTCACGACATTCGGACCGGCTTCAACTACTGTACAGGCGATGTTTTTACCTTCTTCAGAAAAAATGCTGGTCATACCGACCTTTTTTCCAATAATTCCTGACATATTTCTATTTTTTTGCAGCGGAACGGTGCCCGTTCGGGCCAACCCTTCTTGCAGTTTATACTATATTAATGACCAAACTTTTGTATCCGTCACACTTTGATCTCTACTTCAACACCGCTCGGCAGCTCCAGTTTCATCAGAGCGTCGATTGTTTTTGCTGAAGAGCTGTAAATATCCAACAGTCTCTTGTGAGAGGCTAACTGGAACTGTTCACGCGCCTTTTTATTTACGTGTGGCGAACGTAACACTGTGAAGATCCTTTTGTGAGAAGGAAGCGGAATAGGACCGTTTACCACTGCACCTGTCGACTTCACGGTCTTCACGATCTTCTCAGCAGATTTATCTACCAGGTTATGATCGTAAGACTTCAGTTTGATACGTATCTTCTGACTCATTTCTGTATAAGAACTTTAATTGTTAACCCCTTATTTTTGGGCTTGCAAAGGTGTGACTTTTTTTTTAATTATCCAAACCTTATTGTTAAAAAATAATCTTTTTCTAAATCAGGCCTTTGCAAACCCCTGTATTTTCTATCTTATTAATGCTGTTGAACCTGGCCCTGCGCTGCGTTCACACTCAGTTCCACGGCCGCCGGAGCCTTGTCCGCATGCGTTCTGCCGTTCACCTTGCCCAGGATCGGAGCGATCACCAGACCTACCAGGCAGGTAAGTTTAATGAGGATGTTCATGCTCGGTCCGGAAGTATCCTTGAACGGATCGCCCACCGTGTCACCGGTAACGGCCGCTTTGTGCGGATCGGAACCTTTGAAGAATTTCTTGCCTTCGATCTCCACGCCTTTCTCGAACGATTTCTTGGCATTGTCCCATGCACCGCCGGCATTGTTCTGGAACAGGGCCCACATTACACCGCTTACGCATACGCCGGCCATATAGGCACCCAGGGCCTCAGGACCCATTACAAAACCGATGATGATCGGTGAGATAATGGTAATGGCGCCCGGCAGCATCATTTCACGGATGGCGGCACGTGTGGAGATCTCCACGCATTTGCCGTATTCCGGTTTGCCGGTACCTTCCATGATACCCGGGATCTCGCGGAACTGGCGGCGCACCTCGTTCACCATGTCCATAGCGGCCTTACCCACCGAACTCATGGCCAGGGCCGAGAATACCACCGGCACCATACCGCCTATGAATAAGGCGGCCAGTACGTCGGCTTTGAAGATATTGATACCGTTGATACCGGTAAATGTTACATAGGCGGCAAACAGGGCCAGGGCCGTCAGCGCTGCAGAAGCGATGGCGAAACCTTTACCGATGGCGGCCGTGGTATTACCTACCGAGTCGAGGATATCCGTTTTTACACGTACTTCTTTGGGCAGTTCGCTCATTTCAGCCACACCACCGGCGTTGTCGGCAATGGGACCGAATGCGTCGATGGCCAGCTGCATGGCGGTAGTGGCCATCATGGCGGCAGCGGCGATCGATACGCCGTAGAACCCGGCCAGGGTGTATGAACCCCAGATAGCGCCGGCGAACAGCAGGATCGGCATAAAGGTACTCATCATACCCAGTGACAGACCGGCGATGATGTTGGTAGCGGCACCGGTACCCGATTTCTCGATAACACCGTTCACCGGTTTTTTACCCATACCGGTGTAGTACTCGGTAATGAAAGAGATCAGACCGCCTACGATCAGACCTACGATCACGGAGTAGAACACACGCATGGAAGATATTTCCTTGGGACCTTCGCCGAAGAAGTTCATGGTCATGGTTTCGGGAAGCATCCATTTAATTACGAAGAAAGATGCGATGAGGGTAAGGATGATGGAAGACCAGTTACCCATGTTGAGGGCGCCCTGTACCTTAGATTCGTTGGCGCCTTCGTCTTTTACGTTCACGAAGAAGAAACCGATAAGGGAGAATACGATACCCAGACCGGCGATCAGGATAGGAAGCAGGATGGGGCCGATGCCGCCGAAAGCGTCCTGGATACCGCCTGAATCTTTAATAACGTAGTTGCCGAGTACCATGGCCGCCAGTACCGTGGCCACGTAAGAACCGAACAGGTCGGCGCCCATACCGGCTACGTCGCCCACGTTATCACCCACGTTATCGGCGATGGTGGCAGGGTTACGCGGATCGTCCTCGGGGATACCCGCTTCTACTTTGCCCACCAGGTCAGCACCTACGTCGGCCGCTTTGGTATAGATACCGCCGCCTACGCGTGCGAACAGGGCGATGGATTCCGCACCCAGGGAGAAACCTGCCAGGGCTTCCAGTACTTTGGTCATGTCTTCGGGACCTGTGTAGGTACCGCCCATGAACCAGGTATATAAAAGAACAAACAGCATGCTGAGACCCAGCACCGCCAGACCGGCAACACCCATACCCATTACCGAACCTCCGGTAAAGGATACTTTGAGGGCTTTGCTCAGGGAGGTACGGGCAGCTTCAGCCGTACGTACGTTCGCTTTGGTAGCTACGCGCATCCCGATAAAACCGGCCAGTGCGCTGAAAACGGCACCGATCACAAAAGCCACCACGATGAACCAGTGACTGTGTTCCGCTTTTATGGAAGGTACGGTTGATATTATACCCAATAATATACCTGCGGCTACAACGAAAATAGCGAGTACGCGGTATTCGGCCTTGAGGAATGCCATGGCACCGTCGGCAATAGCGCCGGCGATCTGCTGCATTTTCTCATTACCCGCATTTTGCTTACTCACCCAGCCGAACTTAATAATAGTGTATAACAGTGCAAGCACACCAAATCCGGGAAGTACGTAAATCAAAGTTTGTTCCATGTATTTGTATATTTAGTAATTACGATTGTTTAAAAGGACGGCAAAAGTAATTCTTTGCATTATTTTTGCCAAATGCAAACGCATAATATTGAAAAAAGGGGGCAGGGCGACTTTTTTGACCAGGTTTACCAGGTGGTACGCCTCATTCCGTACGGACGTGTTACCAGTTACGGGGCCATAGCGCGCTACCTGGGTGCAGCACGCAGCAGCCGTATAGTGGGCTGGGCCATGAACGCCGCGCACAGCCAGGCCGAACCGGTACCTGCCCACCGCGTGGTGAACAGCAGCGGACTCTTAAGCGGCAAGCATTTTTTTAAGGAACGCCCCATGCAGGAACTGCTGGAAGAAGAAGGCGTACAGGTAAAGAATGACCGCGTGCAGCGGTTCAGGGAAGTATTCTGGGACCCCGGCACCGAACTGACCTTATAGCAAAAAAAAGATCCCGGAGCCATGCTGCGGGACCTGTGGATTATTGTAAAGTAAAATACTTACTGTTTATTGTTGCGGAGCAACGGGCGTAGCCTGTGTAGGCAGCGGTGAAGTGGCCGGAGGCGTTGCAGGGGCCGACTGGGCCGGGACCTGTACACGCGGGGCCTGATCGGAACCGTCGGAACCGGCATTAAAGCTGAAACCGGAACCCAGGCACAGGATGAACAACGCAATGATGAGTCCCCAGGTGATCTTTTCCACCAGGTCGCTCTGTTTTTTAACACCGCCGAACATCTGGCTGCTTACACCTACGTTGGAGGCAAGGCCACCGCCTTTAGCATTCTGAATAAGTACGATACCTATAAGCGCTACCGATACAATGATGATGGCTATGATAATAAATGTATTCATTTCTATTTGCGATTAGCCTGTTCTTGTTTTTTACAATCTTTTAAAAGGGCTGCAAAGTAATTACTTTTTTCCGGATAAAGCAAAATTAGTTTTTCGTAAACTTCTTTGGCCCTTGCATAATGCTGCTGTTCCATATAGATACGGGCCAGCGTTTCGGAAACGATCTCCCGGTTCACCGTACGGGAATCGTCCTGCACCAGGGGCACGAACACTTCGTCCTCTTTGCTTACCGGCTTTATTTTAGGGGCCGTGGTAATAAAGCGGTTGATCACCTGCTGCTGTACGTTCTTCTTTTTGAGGCGCTGCAGTTCCCCCGCGTCGGCCTGGCGCAGCCATTCCAGGAAATTCATGGCAGAAGCCTGCGGTTCCCCGGCAGCATCTTCTTCAGAATACTCTCTTTCAATGTCGTATATGCGGTTCCTGGCCAATACTTTTTTCTTAAACGGGCACAAAGATATCAAAAATAGCGCATTATAAACAGGCGTCGAGCTGAGATCGTACGTCTTTCAGGGAATACGCCTCTTTTTCGCCGTTCCAGGTAATGCGCATGTAATTGATAATATCGCGGATCTCGTCGGCCTCCAGTCGGCTGATACCTTCCATGGCACCGCTGTAGCGCTGGCCGTTCACGGTCATGGGGCCACGGGTCCCGTATTTAATGATGCAGGCGAGTTTTTCGGGATTCTCCTTCACGTAGTCCGAAGCCCTCACCGGGGGAATCAGTTTGCGCAGGCCTTCCCCCGAATTACCGTGACAGGACGCACAGTGCTCCGCATAAAGCACTTCTCCCCTGCGCCCGCGGGCCTCACCCGAACCTGAAGAATATATCCAGATGCCGATCAGCATAATTACGGGCGTAAGTACACCGAGCCATTTGCCGTACTTCTGGAAAATGCGCTTTGAAAACATATACAAAGATCGTTCTTTTTCCTCAGAAAGCCCCTACCTGCTTACATTTTAAGCAAAAATTCACACTCTGTTCACCCCGTGCGGACCAAAAAAAAATCCGTTTTCGTCAAATAAATACCAACGCTCACAAAAACAGGGCCCGAAATGCTTGTGCATCCCGGAGGCACTGTTCATCTTTGCAGGCATGTATGCAAACCCGGGACTGTTTCCCGGGCGGTACCGGCCTTCTCTACCCAGT
Organism: Bacteroidia bacterium; assembly: GCA_016742095.1. GTDB lineage: Bacteria > Bacteroidota > Bacteroidia > CAIKAF01 > CAIKAF01 > JACVCJ01. Next base: position 122,218 of record JACVCJ010000001.1, on the reverse strand, counting down.
GTTTCACCGTACCTGTACGGCCGCTGCCCTTCCGGCGGCCGGAAGCCGAATGCAGCAGCTGCCGGTTGCTGCGGACCTTTTGCGTTCCATCAGCCCGGGTATCTGTTCACAGCACAGATACTCCTTATCAGCAAAAAGGGTGCTCCCCAGGCGGGAACACCCTTTTTATGTATTGTGCAAAGTAATAAGGCCTTTAATCCTCCAGTTGGCCGAATTTGCCTTCGTTGAAATCATTTACGGCCTGCACCAGTTCTTCCTGGGTATTCATGAGGAAAGGCCCGTAGGAAGCTATGGGTTCGTCGATCGGCTCGCCGCTCAGCACCAGTACCACGGCATCTTCTTCGGCCTGCAGGCTGATGTCTTCGCCGTCGTTGGCAAAAAGTACGAAACGGTCGGCCTTTACGCTCTTCTCGTCCTGTATACGCACACTGCCTTCGATCACGATCATACCGGTATTGAAGCCGGCAGGAAAGCTCAGACCGGCATGTGCGCCTTTTGGCAGACGCACATTGTATACGTGCATGGGCGAAAAGGTCTTTGCAGGCCCCTTATGTCCCCTGTACTCCCCGGCGATCACTTCCACGGTGCCGCCTCCGGGCAGGTCCACGGCCGTCATCTGTGCACGCGTGATGCCCTGGTAACCGGGCTGTGTCATTTTATGGCGGGCAGGCAGATTCACCCACAGCTGTACCATCTGGAACCATCCGCCACTGCGGCTGAATTCCTGTTCGTGGTATTCCTTATGCAGCACACCGCTGCCGGCGGTCATCCACTGTACATCGCCCTCCCCGATCACACCGCTGTTCCCGGCGCTGTCGTGGTGCGCCACTTTTCCCTTATAGGCGATGGTCACCGTTTCGAAACCCCGGTGCGGGTGTACGCCAACGCCGCGGGGCGTCTGTGAAGGCTCTACCTGAAAGGGCGCATTGTAGTCCATCAGGAAAAAGGGACTCATCCGTTTATACCCGATCCGGTAACCGGACGGAAAGAAGTTATGTACCCGGAACCCGTCGCCCACCATGTGCGGCTGCGTGGGTTCAAAAACGTGTTCGATCGATCTGTTCATGATTATTTCTCCCTGTGTAAACTCGAAATGCTTTTGTATTCATCGTGCCGGTCGATGTATCCTTTTATGTACGGACACAGCGGCAGTACTTCCCAGTTCTGTGCTTTGGCATATTCCAGCACGTGTTTTGCCAGTGCACCTGCCAGACCGTTCCCTTCCAGGGCGGGCGGCACTTCGGTATGCGTAAATACGATCCCGTTCCTGAACAGGTTAAACTCTACAAAGGCAATGCCTTCAGGGTTCTGTATCTCGAAACGGTGTTCGGCTTCGTTCAGTATTACTTCTTTGTTCATATTGCTGTTGTTGTTAATTACATTACAAAGGTACGGCATACCGCGGGTACGGCTACTTAATGTAGAACAAGAAATACAGGCTGCGGCCTGCGGCACTCCGGCCACTGCAATCGGTTGCCACAGAGGTCGGGCCCAAACTATAAATGTACAAAAAAAACCGCCTCGCTCAAAGCGGGACGGTTCTTCGGTCTTTTAAGTCTGACTTTATTTTTTCAATTCCGTATAATATTTGAAATAGTACGGAATGGTCTCGATACCTTTCAGGTAGTTGAACACGCCGTATTTTTCGTTGGGCGAGTGAATGGCGTCGCTGTCGAGCCCGAAGCCCATCAGTACGCTTTTGAGTCCGAGCACTTCGCCGAACAGGGCCACGATCGGGATGGAACCGCCGCCGCGCTGCGGGATGGGATCTTTGCCGAAGGTTTCTTTCATAGCCATGGCCGCCGCTTTGTACTCGGGTGTATTGGTTTCCGTAACAACGGGCAGACCGCCGTGGTGTGGCGTAACTTTTACCGTTACCGATCTCGGTGCGATACGTTCGAAATGGTTCTTGAACAGTTCGGTGATCTTATCCGGGTCCTGGTTGGGCACCAGGCGCATGCTGATCTTGGCATAGGCCTTGGAAGGCAGCACGGTTTTGGCGCCTTCGCCCGTATAACCGCCCCAGATGCCGTTTACATCGAGCGTAGGACGGATCGAGGTACGTTCCGGCACGGAATAGCCCGTTTCGCCCCATACGTCGCCCACGGCCAGCTCTTTCTTGTATTCGTCGAGGCTGAAAGGCGCCTTGGCCATTTCGGCACGTTCTTCGGCGCTCACTTCCACCACATCGTCGTAAAAACCGGGAATGGTGATGTGGTTGTTCTCGTCGTGCATGGAGGCGATCATTTTGGCCAGGATATTGCAGGGGTTGGCCACAGCTCCGCCGTACACGCCGCTGTGCAGGTCGATGTTCGGGCCGGTCACTTCCACTTCCACGTAACTGAGACCACGCAGTCCCACGGTAAGGCTGGGCACGTCGTTCGCGATCATCGAAGTGTCGGAGATCAGGATCACATCGGCTTTCAGCAGCTCTTTATTTTCTTTGAGGAAAGGCGCCAGGTTGGCAGAACCCACTTCTTCCTCTCCTTCGATCATAAACTTGATATTGCAGGGCAGTGAACCGGTGTTCATCATCAGTTCGAAAGCCTTTACGTGCATGAATACCTGGCCTTTATCATCGGCGGAACCGCGGGCATAGATGTACCCGTCGCGGATCTCGGGTTCAAAGGCGCCGCTGGTCCAGAGTTCCAGGGGCTCGGCAGGCTGCACGTCATAGTGGCCATAGATGAGCACGGTAGGTTTGGCAGGATCGATCATTTTTTCGCCGTACACCACAGGGAAACCGGCGGTAGGGATCAGGCGGCAGTTATCGGCTCCGGCCTTTACGAGAGATTCTTTAACGGCTTCGGCCGTACGGAATACTTCATCTTTGTATTTCGGGTCGGCGCTTATCGACGGAATACGCAATAACTCAAACAGTTCCTGTATGAAACGGTCCTTATGCTGCTCAATGTAGGATTTTACTTCGCTCATCTTTGTTAATTATTTGTTTTCGCACTAAAGTTTGCAAAATTCGTTATATTTTTGATACAACAAAATTACTTGTTAATACGTTCTATGCTAAGCCGATCTTAAATTTTGATGAAATTTTTACACTACATATACCTCTCTCTCCTATTACTTACCTGTACTGCCGGCGGTGTCAACGCGCAGCTTGTGGTGCAGCAGCAGACCGCCAACGACCTGGTTACGAACGTACTGCTCGGCGGTGGGGTACAGGTATCCAACATCACGTTCAGCGGGTCCACCGCAGCTCTCGGCTTCTTTAACGGGGCCAGCACCAATATCGGGCTTGCCAGCGGGGTGCTGATGACCACCGGAAACCTGCAGTCGGCCGTAGGCCCCAACAACTCGCCTTCGCTTTCTTTCAACAACGGCGCCGGCGCTCCTCCGGGACCGATCTATAACGCCCTGGCGTCCATTCTTCCGGGTGGGGTGAGCAGCATGGAGAACGCGTCCGTACTGTCTTTCAACTTTATTCCGCAGGGTAACAAGATCAAATTCCGCTACGTGTTCGGGTCCGAAGAGTACCCGGAGTACGTGGGTTCGCAGTTCAACGACGTGTTCGGGTTCTTCCTGAGCGGTCCGAACCCTGCCGGCGGTAACTATACGCTCAACAACCTGGCCCGGGTACCGGGTTCAGGCGATCCCGTGTCCATCAACACGCTCAATAACGGCTCCACCAATACAGGGCCCTGCACCAACTGCAGCTATTACATCAACAATACAGGCGGTACCACCATCCAGTTCGACGGTTTTACGAAAGTACTCACCGCCGAGGCCGATGTGGTGCCCTGCAGCACCTACACCATCGTACTGGCCATTACCGACGTAGGGGACGCCATTTACGAAAGCGGCGTGTTCCTGGAGGCCAAATCGTTCCAGACCAATGTGCTGAATGTGATCCCCATTATCAATTCCCCGGTGGCAGGCGCTTCCAACGAGATCTTCGAAGGCTGCGGTACGGCCACGTTCCGTTTTACCCGTGAAGGCGACCTTTCTTCGCCGCTTACGATCAGCTACGGCGTTTCAGGTACGGCAAGTCCGGCCGATTACACGCCTCCCTTCAGCGGCACAGTAACCTTTGCCGCCGGCCAGAGCCAGGTAGACGTAACTTTTAACGCGGTAAGCGACGGCGTTACCGAACCTGCCGAAACCGTAACGGTAACCATTATCGATACATCGCCCTGCCCAACCACACAGCCGCCTACGGCTACGATCATCATCCGTGACTACGAGCCCCTGGCACTGACCGCTCCCCCCGATGTATTTGTGAACTGCAACAACGAGCAGGTGACCCTGAACGCCACCATTACCGGGGGCGCCAATAACGTAATTATCTGGACACCGGGCAATATCGGCGGCAACCCGGCCGTGGTATTCCCCACCGTGACCACCACCTATACCGTTTCCGTTACCGAACAGTGTACCAATACCACGCTCACCGACCAGGTTACCGTACACGTTCCGCAATACGACCCGCTTACCCTGGCAGCCATTAACGATACCGGCATCTGCGGCGGCGAAGGCATTACGCTGTGGGCAACGGCCACGGGCGGTATCGGGGAGCGTCATATTCTGTGGAGCACCGGCGCCACCAGCGACAGTATTTTTGTGAATCCCACGGAATCCACCACCTACAAGGTTACCGTAACCGACAGCTGCGGCAACGTACTCAGCAAAGAGATCAATATCGATGTGGTATCGCCTACGGCGCAGTTCACCTACGCTTATGTGGACAATCCCACCCTGCAGTTCTTCGATCAGTCTACCGATGATGTGATCGGCTGGACCTGGCATTTCGGCGACGGTCTTTCGGATTCTCTTACCGATCCGCTGCATCACTATGCCGACACGGGTCTGTACGTGGTAACGCTGATCGTGGAGAACCATTTCGGCTGTAAAGACAGCATACAGAAACCGGTACGGGCCTATCCGCCTACCAAGTTCTACATTCCGAATACCTTTACCCCGGACGGCGACAACATCAATCCCTTCTTCAACGGTAAAGGCGAAGGCTACATTGCTGAATCCATCCTGATCTTCAACCGCTGGGGCGAAAAGATCTATGAGTCCGAAGAACTTTACGGGCGCGGCTGGGACGGCAAATACCAGGGCAAGGATTCCCCGATAGGTACCTATGTGTACAAGATCGAGATCCTTTCACCCATCGGCGAAAAATACAGGTATATCGGTCATGTGAACCTTCTCCGCTAAAGCCTATCCCACTTAACTAAGCCATGAATAAGACCCTGCTGAAAATATGCTGCACGCTTTGCTTCCTGCTGCTGGGAATACGCTCGTATGCCACGCATATTGTGGGCGGAGAATTGTATTATGACTGTCTTGGCGGCGACCAGTACCGCATTACCATAAAAATTTACAAGGACTGCAGTCCGGGCGTGACCACCGGTTTCGACGACCCGCTGTTCCTGACCATATTCGGCTCCGGCAACCAGGTATTGCAAACCCTGCAGATCCCGCTGCCGGGCTTTACCAATGTGCCTTTTACACCGGGCAATCCCTGCTTCCAGGCTCCGCCCAATGTATGCGTGCAGGAGGCTATTTACGTGACCACGGTTACCCTTTCGGGCTCACCGGGCGGTTATACCTTTGCTTACCAGCGCTGCTGCCGCAACAATACCATACTGAATATTCTTGACCCGGGCGGTACGGGCGCCACCTATACCGAGACCACGCCGCTGAACAGTGTGGCCACCTGCAACAACAGTCCACGCTTCAATCATTTTCCGCCGATCGCTCTCTGCGTAGGCGACAGCCTGATATTCGACCACTCGGCCACCGATCCCGACGGCGATTCGCTGGTGTACGAGTTTGTACCCACCTTTTCCGGGGCTACGCCGGGCAATCCCATGCCCAATGTGGCCTCCAACCCGCCCTATGCTCCTATCCTTTTCCAGGCACCTTTTTCGGCTACGAATCCCATTACCTCTAACCCTGCATCCAGCATTCATCCGCAGACCGGCGTGCTGAAAGTATACCCCACCCAGCAGGGCCAGTTCGTAGTGGGTGTAGCGGCCCGGGAATACCGCAACGGGGTGCTGATCGGCATTCACCGCCGCGATTTCCAGTTCAACGTAACCCAGTGCCTCGTAAACACGGTCTCACAGTTCGAAATTCCGCTGAACGATATACAGGAAGTGAACGGCACCTATGTAAGCTGCGGACAGCTGCAGGTGACCTTCGACAACAACAGTATCAATTCCAGCTATTATTACTGGGACTTCGGCGTGCCGAACATCACCACCGACAATTCCACGCAGACAGACCCCACCTATACCTTCCCGGGACCGGGTACCTACCAGATCATGCTGGTTTCCAACCCCGGTTATTTCTGTGCCGATACTTCTTACCAGGACCTGGTGGTTCGTCCCGAATTCGATCCGCAGATCACGGCCCCGGCCCCGCAGTGCCTGGCGGGCAATTCCTTCAGTTTTAATGTGAACGGCATCTACGAGAACGGCGCCACCTTCAACTGGACCTTCGGAGGCCCTTCCACTCCCGGAACAGCCACCGGACAAACGGTGAACGGGGTTACCTATTCCAATTACGGCACCTTCCCGGTAACGCTTACGGCCAACCAGTTCGAATGCGAAGAGGTACGTACTACGGAAGTGACCATTATCGGGCCCATCGTGCCTTCCTGGGAGATCGATACGTCCAAAGGCTGTGCACCGCATACCGCTTTCTTTACCTACACCGGCGACAATGCCAATGTAACGCCTGTATTCTCTTGGCAGTTCGGTGACGGAGGCACTTCGAATCTGCCCAATCCTTCGCATGTATACGGCGCCCCCGGCAGTTACGACGTTTCGCTGACCATTACCGACCCTACGGGTTGTACGGCGCAGACCACTATTAACCTGACCGATGCCATTGAAGTATTCATACGCCCCGACGCCGGCTTCTTCCTGACGCCCCCGGTGGCCAATATCTTTCTTTCCACGATCCGCTTTTTTGACCAGTCTACGGGTGGCATCGCCTGCCATTACGATTTCGGCGACGGTATCACTTCCACCAACTGCAATACCATACACGAATACCTGGAAGCCGGCAATTACTGGGTGGTGCAGACCGTGACCAACGAGTTCGGCTGCCCGGATACCGCGGTACAGAAAGTGATCATAGAACCGGAATACGGCATATATATTCCCAATGCCTTTACGCCGGATGCAGACAAGATAAATCCTACCTATACCGTAAAAGGCCTGGGTATCGACTCCTTCCAGATCTACATTTTTAACCGCTGGGGTGAAAAACTCTTCGAATCATCAGACATTTATTACCACTGGAACGGACGCCGCAACAATGCCGATTCAGGCCCCATTGTACCGCAGGACGTATATGTGTACCGCATTTTCGTGCTGGACGTATTCGGCCGTGAGCACGAGTATTTCGGGCACATTTCGGTACTTTACTAAGATCGTTTTTTATTTTCAGAGCGTACCCAGATCGAGCGTACGCGTGCAGAAGAAATGTTCTTCCGGGATGTTATTGGAACATACCAGCCAGGTAGCTTGCGTTTGCATGCGGTGCTGCGCCAGTTCGGCATAAAACTGTCGTCCGTCGGCATCGAGGTTCGAGCAGGGTTCGTCCAGGAAGATGATGTCTGCTTTGCTGCAAAGCGTAAGTATCAGTTTCAGCTTCTGTTTCATGCCCGAGGAGAACTGCGCGATATTGCGGTTCTTTACGGCAGTGAGTCCCGCCCGTTCCAGCCACTGTTCCACTTCGGCCGGGGCATACAGGGCCTGCTTAAAGCCAACGTGAAAGCTGAGCTGTTCGGCCAGGGTAAAATCGCCGATGAGGTCGGTATAAGGCGTACTTAAACTGATGTGTTTATAGAGCTGATCGATCTTTACGGGTTTGCCGGCATCCAGGTAGTGTATTTTACCTTTATCCGGCGTTACATAGCCGGCAATGATCTGCATGAGGGTGGATTTGCCGCGGCCATTGGGTCCGGCAATATGCCAGCGTTCGCCGGAGGCGATATTCAGGGACAGGTCTGTGGCAATCCGTGTGTTTCCAAATCGTTTGGAGATATTTTCGAGCCGGATCTCCATGTTTAAAACTCCGATCCGTTGTCGCTGCCGCCGCGTTTCATGATACCCTTTTTGCTGCGGGTGATGAAGAGCAGTATCTCGTCGCGTTCCGGCGTAGGCTTCATTTCGGTCTCGATCATCTCGAGGGCCTGGCTCAGGTTCTTGTTGCGCAGGTAGATGGTGCGGTAAATGTCCTGTATCTCGTTTATCTTTTCGGCGCTCATACCGCGGCGGCGCAGGCCTACACTGTTGATGCCCATATAGGTAATGGGTTCGTGGGCGGCCTTTACATAGGGCGGAATGTCCTTGCGCACCAGGGAGCCCCCGGCAATATAAGTGTGCTGCCCGATGTGTACGAACTGCTGCACAGCGGTAAGTCCGCCGATATTGGCATAATCGCCCACCAGGATATGCCCGGCCAGGGTAACGCCGTTGGCCAGGATGCAGTGATTACCCACAATACAATCGTGTGCAATATGGCAGTAGGCCATCACCAGGCAGTTGGCGCCCACAACGGTCTTCCATTTATCGCTTGTACCGCGGTTTATGGTCACAAACTCGCGGATGGTGGTATTATCGCCGATCTCAACCGTGGTATCTTCGCCCTGGTATTTCAGGTCCTGTGGAATGGCCGAAAGCACGGCGCCCGGGAAAATCTTGCAGTTCTTGCCGATCCGGGCCCCTTCCATAATGGTTACATTGCTCCCGATCCAGGTGCCGTCACCGATCTCCACATTTTTATGAATCACGGTAAAAGGGTCGATTATCACATTGGCTCCGATTTTAGCCGACGGATCGATAAATGAAAGCGGTTGAATCATTCCTTAGATGTTTGTGGTGTCGTTTTTAACTATCTGGGCCATCATTTCGCCCTCCATCACGGGTTTTCCGTCCACATAACCTACTCCGCGCATATGGCAGATGCCGCGTCGGATCGGTGTAACCAGTTCCACAAAGAATACCAGTGTGTCGCCGGGCGATACCTTACGCTTGAATTTCACATTATCTACCTTGATAAAATACGGCGTGTAGTCAGACGGATTGTCAAGGGTGTTCATTACAAGGATCCCGCCTACCTGCGCTATGGATTCGATCATCATAACGCCGGGCATGACCGGGTTCCCGGGGAAGTGACCCGTAAAAAACGGTTCGTTCATGGTTACGTTCTTCACACCCACCACACGTTGTTCGTTCATTTCCAGGATCTTGTCGACCAGCAGGAACGGAAAACGGTGCGGAAGGATCTTAAGAATATCGTATATGTCGTAAAGTGGTTTCTTGTTCAGGTCGATGGCCGGCATCTGGTTGGCATTGCGGTGTTTTTTTACCTCGTCGGCAATGAGGCGGGCAAATGCGGTGTTTACCTTATGACCGGGCTTGGTGGCCAGGATATGACCTTTGATATGTACGCCGGCCAGGGCCAGGTCTCCGATCACGTCGAGCAGTTTGTGGCGGGCCGGTTCGTTCTCGTAACGCAGGGGTTCGGTATTGATCATGCGGCCGGCCGAAATATCGTGCTCCGGCAGGTTAAAGCGCTCGCGCAGGGCTCTGAGTATGTCCTCGTCGATCATGCGCTCGGCAAAAACGATGGCATTGCTCAGGTCGCCGCCCTGTATCAGGTTGTGCTTCATCAGCATTTCCAGCTCGTGCAGGAAGGTAAAGGTACGGCAGCGGGCAATTTCTGAGGCGTAATCGTCTTTACCAAAAGTGAACGAAGCGTACTGTGTGGGCAGGGCAACGGAACGGAAATCCACAATGGTGGTAATTTCGTATGCATCCGAAGGCAGGGCCACCAGTTCCGAACCCGTTTCGGGATCTTTATAGCGGATGGGCTCCGTAATTACAAATACATCGCGGTCGGCAGCCTGTTCTTCGGTTCCGGCCTCCAGTATAGCGGCCGTAAAAGGCTGGGCGCTGCCGTCCAGGATGGGTACTTCGGGGCCGTCGAGTTCAATGAGTACGTTATCTACACCACAACCTACCAGGGCAGAAAGGGCATGTTCCACAGTATGCACTTTTACATCGTTGATACCCAGAGTGGTACCACGCATTGTATCGGTCACAAACTCGACCCTTGCTTTAATTTCGGGCTGGTTTTCCAGATCGGTACGTTTAAACACGATGCCGGTATTTACCGCGGCGGGGTTGAACCGTATGGTAACGGAAGCACCCGTATGAAGCCCTTGTCCTGACAGTGAAAAATGTTGTTTTAATGTACGCTGCTTATCACTCATTGCGATGAAATAATTCGACAATCTTACTAAGAATTTTTGAGAGTGACCAACTTTTTATGAAGCGGTTTCTCCAATACCTTATTCCTAAAAGCGTTGCGGATGCTTTCCCCGACGGGCCGCATTTTCAGGCCTCAGCGTTTCCTGCGCAGCAGCATCAGGCCGTCGCGCACGGGCAGCAGAACCGGCTGAAAACGCGGGTCGGCAGAGACCCGGGTGTTGAATTCGTGCAGGGCCGCCGTGTCTTTGTCCTTTGTGCGTTCCTTTTCGTCCAGAATTTTACCGCTCCAGAGTACGTTATCGGCAATAATGAGTCCGCCCGGCACCATTTTATCGGCTACCAGGTTAAAATAATTCAGGTAATTGCTTTTATCGGCATCGATGAACACGATATCGAAAGGCGCCTGCAGGCCGGGAATAATTTCGAGGGCATTGCCGATGTGCAGGTGCAGCGACCCTGCCCGCGGACTGCGTTCAAAATAGCTGCGGATGCGCTTTTCCTGTTCTGCATTGATGTCGATGGTATGCAGCTCTCCGTCCTCGGCCAGTCCCTCGGCCAGGCAGAGCGCCGAATAGCCGGTATAGGTACCGATCTCCAGGATGCGTTTGGGCTGCAGCATATGACTGAGCATGGAAAGCAGGCGACCCTGGAAATGCCCGCTGAGCATCCGGGGTTGCATCACCTTCATGTGCGTTTCGCGGTTGAGCGAGGCCAGCAGTTCCGTTTCGGGCTCGGTCATGGCATCGGCATAGTGTTGTATAGCTTCGTCGATAAATTCCATATCAGCTGTTCTTTAAAAATTCAAGCAGTTTGTCTACGGCCAGGGAGCGGTGACTGATGGCATTTTTTTCCTCCGGGTCCATTTCGGCAAAGGTTTGGGTATAGCCATCGGGTACAAAAATGGGATCGTAGCCAAACCCGCCCGTACCTCTTTTTTCAGGGATGATCATGCCCTGTATCTCTCCTTCAAAGAAATAACTCACGTCCCCGGTCTCGAGGGCCAGCACGGTCTTAAAGGAAGCCCGGCGGTTGCTGACACCTTCCATTTCAGAAAGTACTTTCTGCATGTTGGCCTCGGCGTTGCCGTGTTCGCCGGCATAACGGGCACTGTATACGCCGGGACGTCCGTCCAGGGCTTCGATCTCCAGTCCCGAATCATCGCCCAGGGACCATTTACCGGTCCTTTCGTATACATATTGTGCCTTCTCCAGGGCGTTTTCGCGCAGGGTCTCATGCGTTTCGGGCAGTTCTCCGGTAATTCCCGCTTCCTGCAGGGTAAACAGCCGCACTGCATCATTGCCCCAGCGGGCCCGTATTTCCGTTACCTTTTTCGGGTTGTTCGTAGCCAGCACCAGTTCCATCATCGTTATCAGAATTTATGACCACAAACCTACAATATATTTCAGGTTTTCGGGTTTAGGAGAGGTTTGAACCCAGTTTTAAAAACAAAGTGTACTTTTGCACGCATTGAAGAAATTAACGGCCATAGCATTTTTTCTTTTCCTGATGTTGGGCGCATATGCCCAGAAACAGAAGGTCCCGGTACCGAAGCAGAAAATGACACGGGCAGACAGCCTGCGACTGCTGCGCGACACGACCGAATGCTATACGCTGGACAATTACCGCCTGTTTGTGCTGGCCCAGCAGCGCCTCATCCGCAAGGACAGTACCCTGCGCGATCTGCAGCTCTGGCACCCTGCCCTGCAGTACTACAAATACCCCGTGACCGATAATCCCGGCCGGCCGGTGTATCCCATCCTTTTTCAGCCCGATACGCTCAGCGGCTTCAACCTGGGACGGCCCAATTTTGCCTTTTACGAGTTCAACGGGCGCAATGCCCGCTACTACCGCACACTACGGCCCTATACCGAAGCGGCCTATAACTTTGCCAATACCGGTCTGCCCAAGGAAGACCGGCGCCTGGAACAGGTACTGAACATTCTGCATACCCAGCGTATCTCGCCCTCGGTACAGATCGGCTTCGATTTCCGGAGAATCACGGCCGTAGGCTTTTATCAGCATATGTGGAACGGTCTTACCAATGTACGGGCCTTCAGCACCTACTTTTCACCGGCCAGTAAATACTTCCTGGTAGGTTCCTTCTCGTTCAACAACCAGCGGATGTACGAGAACGGCGGACTTTCTCCCCTGGTGGATTTTAAAAACCGCCAGCAGCTCGATTCCCTCGGGAACCCGGTCGTAGCGCTCGACCGCAAGGAACAGTACCCCATGAACCTTACTTCGGCACAGAACCAGGCACAGACCTATGACCTGGACCTTTTCCAGGGTTTTAACATCGGCACGCGTACCTTCCGTACCGACAGCGCCTCTCCCGAAGTGAGCATTCCTTTTTTCCGGGTGAGCAACCGCTTTATTTTCCGGGTGGAACGCTACCGTTATATCGATTCTACCCTGGCCCAGGACAACTTTTACCAGAATTATTATTTCGATGCCAGCCGCACGTTTTACCGCATTTATCACCGGAATTTTTCGGGAAATGTTGAGTTCTCCTTTTACCCCTTCCGCAACAAGGGCAGTTTTAACAGTATTTCGGCCGGCGTACAGGCCAGCTACCTGGACGTAAAACAGGATACGCTCTTTACCACCACCTACAATGTAAACCTGTTCTCGAACCTCGATTTCGAATTCGGGGAGGTCTTCCGGCTGCGGGCCCGCTTCGATTATTTTCCGCTGGGCTACAACCAGAACGATATGCAGCTGAAGGCCGACCTGAGTGTGGGCGCCGGACGCAAAGGCCGTCCCAAGATCGTACAGCTGATACCCGGTGTACTGTTCCGCCTGGCCGAACCGGCGTTCCTGCAGCAAACCATGTACAGCAACCAGTTTATCTGGAACAACAATTTTGCCAAGACCCGTACCCTGCAACTCAATTTCACGGCCGTTTTCCCCCGCTGGGGTCTGTCGGTCGGGGGCTCGGCCTATACACTGGGCAATTTCATTTATTACGATACCACGGCCGTTCCCGTACAGGCTCCGGCCGCCATCAGCGGGTACAACGTATGGCTGAAATACGACCTTACCTTTGCCCGCAATTTCCACTTCAACAATTTTGTGATGCACCAGCGCACCGACCGCGACTGGATACGCGTACCGCCTCTCTTTTTCCGGAGTAATTTTTACTACGAGAACAAACTCTTCAAAAAACGCCTGCAGGCCCAGATCGGGTTCGATGTATATTATGCGCTCGGTTTCCAGGGCTATGCCTATATGCCGGCCACCGGCCACTGGTACCTGCAGAACGGCGCCATGATCGGCAATTATCCCTATATCGACGTAAATGTGAACATCCGCATCAAACGTTTCCGGGCCTTCTTCATCGCCAGCCACATCAACCAGGGGTTCCCGGCCCGCAGCGAATATTTCGTGGCCAAAGGCATGCCCATGCCCGACAGACAGTTCCGCGTAGGCATCAGCTGGGGACTGTTCAACTAAGACCGGCTGCCGTTTATATAGCGCCGCTACCCGTTTCTATATTTTCCGGTCACTAAAAAGGCTACAGTACCACTTTAAACCAGGTATTGAGCGGATAACAAGATTTCTACAGCCTCTGTGGTTAACTGCGGGGGCTTTTTTATGCAGAATACTGCATTTGCGTGAGTACGGTCATGCACAAAGCAGCCTATGTTTGCCTAAAAAACAATGAAAAAGCTCTCTCTTATCCTGCTGCCCCTGCTCGTCTTTGCGGCGGCATCCTGCAACAAAGAAAAAGCCGCGTCCTGCAACGGCGGCAACCTCTGCTTTACCCTCGCCGGCAATACCGTTTCGGTACAGGCTGTGCGCAAGACCCTGCCCGATAACCGTAACCGTCTGTACTGGGAAGAAGGCAGCGGCAATAATTACCGCAATATCGAGATCGATATCTACGGCACCTCCGAAGGCGATTATGCGTTTACCTCCGGCCAGGGCAGCGCCGGCTCGGCCACCTTCCAGTATTTCGTGAACAATAACGGCAGCGCGGTGAACACCCAGGGCGTATCGGGTACGCTCAAACTGCTTACGGCGGGCAGCGGCGGCTGGTCGGGTACCTTCAGCGGTACGGTGAACGACGGCAGCAGCGACCTGGAACTGAGCAACGGCAATTTCAGCGATGTACAGCCCTGAAAAAAACATCACCACATCCTGTTCTCATAACAACGGCCCCTGCATGGCGGGGGCTTTTTTTCTGCCTGAACTTCAACACCCGGCATGAAAAAAAATGTTAAGTTTGCAGCACATAAACCTTAGAACATGCTGCAAAACTTATTAGAAGGGAAAAGAGGAATTATAACCGGAGCGTTAGACGAAAATTCAATTGCCTGGAAAGTGGCCGTAAAAGCCGTGGAACAAGGTGCAAAGATCACCCTCACCAATGCCCCTGTGGCTATGCGTATGGGCGCCATCCAGAAACTGGCCGAACAGTGTAACACCATTGTGATCCCTGCGGATGCCACCAGCCTGGAAGACCTGGAAAAACTGTATACCGACAGTATGGACCACCTGGGCGGAAAGCTCGACTTTGTGCTGCATTCCATCGGTATGTCGCCCAACGTGCGCAAAGGTAAACCCTATACCGATCTCAACTACGATTTTCTTCAGAAGACCTACGATATTTCGGCGGTATCCCTGCACAAAATGATACAGACCGCCTATAAACTCGATGCCGTGAACGACTGGGGCAGTTTCCTGGCATTATCTTACATCGCGGCCCAGCGTATTTTCCCGGATTACGGCGATATGGCCGATGCCAAAAGCCTGCTGGAAAGTATTGCCCGCGGATGGGGTTACCACTATGGTAAAAAATCGAAAGTGCGCGTGAACACCATTTCACAATCGCCTACCAAAACTACGGCAGGTAGCGGTGTAGGCGGCTTTGACGCTTTCTTCGACTATGCAGATATGCTCTCTCCGCTCGGCAACGCCTCTTCGGAAGCCTGCGCCAACTTCTGCGTGTTCATGTTCAGCGACCTTTCGCGTATGATTACCATGCAAAACCTGTACCACGACGGAGGTTTCAGCCAGATGGGCATAGCCCCGGAGATCGTGACTCAATTCTCGGAAAAATAATGAAAACGCCTTCTCTTTTTATTCTTGTTCTTTCTGTACTGACCACAGGCCTGCTGGCATCCTGCCAGACACGTTGCTATGACTGCATACGCAACGACAACGGAGAAGTGGGCGGCACCCTGTGTACCGACGATCCCATTTATTCCACCAACTACTTTTACAACTGGAGAGATGTTTGTGAGGCCAACGATGGCCATATTGAAGACCGTATAAAATGAGAAAATACCTGATTATGTTACTGGGAGCCGGAATTTTGCCGGCTCTTTTTTCATGCGCGGGTCCCCGCCCTATCTATAACCATAGCACCGACGGCAGCTGGCAGCAGCTGAGCCTGCCGCAGGCCAGACCCGAATACACTATTTTTGCCCTCGGCGATGCCGGCGATCCCGACACCCTGCGTATGGACAGTAATTTCGGCACTCTGCGCCACCGCCTGGCCGCAGCCGGAAGCAACTCCATGCTTATTTTCCTCGGCGATAACATTTACCCGGCCGGACTGCCGCACCCCAGCGAAGGCCGCCGCAAAGAATTCGAGGCCCACCTGGACGCCCAGATCGCCATTGCCGACAGTTTTGCCGGCCGCACCATATTCGTTCCCGGTAACCACGACTGGGACGAGGGCCACGTAAACGGCTACATCCGGGCACGTGAAGAAGAAAAGTACATCGAGGAAAAAATGCAGAACGCTTCCGTTTTTTACCCGGAAGACGCCTGCCCCGGCCCCCAGGAGATACCGCTGGACTCCGGCATCACCATGATCATACTGAATACCCAGTGGTGGCTGCACCCCTACGCCAAGCCCGACACCGGCATCTGCCCCTACGGCAGCGATAACCTGTTCCTGAACGAGTTCGAGAACCTGATGCGCAAAAATGCCGGCAAAAAAGTGATCGTGGCCGCGCATCACCCGATGGAAAGCCAGGGTCCGCACGGCGGTAAATTCCCGGTAACGGCACACTTTTTTCCCCTGCGCGAGTTCAACCGCAAACTCTGGATCCCCCTGCCCGTACTGGGCAGTATTTACGTGCTGTTCCGCAAGAGCGGCTATATACAGGACCTTACCAATAAACGCTACAAACAACTGCAGCAACGCCTCGAAAGTGTGATGGAGCAGTATCCCAACACCATTTACCTCAACGGGCACGACCATTCGCTGCAATACATACCCAAAAACGGGGTGCACTACGTAACCAGCGGTGCCGGCACCGAATCATCGCACGTGGTAAAGCACAAACGCCTTCATTTCGGGTACCCGGGCCGCGGCCATGCCGAAATAAACATCTATCCCGGCAACGAGGTCTGGCTCGAATTTTACCGCACCGATAAAAGCGGCAAAGCCGAAGTACTTTTCCGCAGCAAATTATAAACCGATAGCTATCTTTACCGCAAAATTCAGCAAGCATGCTTAAACTTAAAGGAACGGGAATCGCCATTGTAACACCGTTTAAAAAAGACGGAAGTATCGACTATAACGCCCTGGAGAACCTCATTAATTTCTGGATAAAAGGCGATGTGGAATACCTGGTGGTGATGGGTACCACCGGCGAAAGTGTAACCCTGAGCGCCGAAGAAAAGAAGGCCCTGCTTGCTTTTACCGCTGAAAATATACACGGCCGCGTGCCCCTCGTGGTGGGCATCGGCGGTAACAATACCAGCGAGGTGGTACAAAACCTCGAAACCTACGATCTTTCCAAAGTGGACGCCGTACTTTCCGTGGCTCCCTATTACAATAAGCCCAACCAGCAGGGTTATTTCGAGCATTTTATGGCTGTGGCCGACGCCTCGCCCAAACCGGTGATCCTGTACAACGTACCGGGCCGCACCGGCAGTAACATGACCGCTGCTACCACGCTGAAACTGGCCAATGCCCACAAGAACATCCTGGGTATCAAGGAAGCTTCGGGCAACCTGGAGCAGATCACCGATATCATCATGAACAAACCGGAGCATTTCCAGGTGATCAGCGGCGACGACGCCCTTACCCTGCCCATCATTGCCAGCGGCGGTACGGGCGTGATTTCGGTAGTGGCCAATGCCTATCCCTACGAATTTTCGGAAATGGTGCGTTTCTGCCTGGCCGACGATTTTGAATCGGCCCGCGAACTGCACTTTAAACTGTTCGATTTTACCCGTTTTATCTTCCTGGACGGCAATCCCGGCGGTATCAAGGCCGCGCTGTACAAAAAAGGCCTCTGCGAGAACACCCTGCGCGCTCCCCTGGCACCCGTGAACAACGAAGTGTATGAAAAAATTATACGCTCGGTTGAAAAACTGGGCTAAAAAGCCGCTGCTCCGCGCCGTTCTCTTCTGCCTGCTTGTTCCGCTGATCCTTTTCTGTTTCCGCAAACCGCTTCTACGGAGTATGTACGCATTCCTCGATGTGTCCGACAACGCCGCATTCCAACATGCCGTGTACGCCGTGGTACTCTCCGGCAATGCCCGCGAGCGCGCCGCAACCGCAGCCGCCCTGTACCGCCAGGGACAGATCGATACCCTCATCTGCACCGGCTCCAATGTATCTGCCGATCTTAAGATCATAGGCCGCAACGAGACCGAAGGTGAACTGAGCCGGCAGGTACTGCTGCAGAACGGTGTGGACAGCGCCCGTATCCTTTTACAGAACAAGGGCAGCTCTACCATCGAAGAAATGCAGCTCATTGCCGGATTCCTGGAAAAACGGCCGGGGTCCCTGGTCATCATCACCTCTTCGGCACATACCCGCCGCATGTGGCGCCTGCGCAAAAAAATGCTGCCCCGGGACCGGGATATCTACTGCTTCGGTGTACCTTCGGAACGGTACGACGCGCACAACTGGTGGAACAGCGAAGAAGGCCTCATTGCCGTAAATACCGAGTGGCAGAAACTATTGTACTACTACTGGAAATATTAAGATTTTACAGTGCCGCCCCCGCCTGAAAGGCTTTTCCTATCTTTGTACATCAAAAAAAACATTATGATACATACCGTAAAACACAGTACCCTTTTCCCTGTTATTGTACTCTTTTTAAGCCTGCAGGCCTGCGTTAAAGGCAAAGGCCCCATCGTAAGCCGGACCTTTGAACCCGGCACGTTCGAGCGCGTGGATATGGCCACGGCCGGCGAAATAACCGTTATTAACGACGGCAGCGATTTTGTAAAGATCAGCTCCAACGAGAACATCATCAATTCCCTGCGCATCAAAGTGAGCAACGGCAAACTGCACATCGATGCCAAACCCATGAAAATACTGCAGAAATACGATGTACTGGACATCGAGGTCCATACTTCGGCCAAACTCCGCGGACTGGAAACTTCCGCCTCCGGTAACATACGTTGTACCGATTGCCTCGCAGCCCAGGCTGAACTGAAGACCAGTGCCAGCGGCGCTATTGAGGTGAGCGGTATCTTCGACGACCTGAACGCCGAAACCTCGGCATCGGGCAGTATCACCCTGAAAGGGTCCGCCACCAATGCTGTGTACAAAACCAGCGCTTCCGGGAATATCTTCGGATTCGACTGCATTTCCCAGCATACCGATGCACGTACTTCGGCTTCCGGCAATATCGAAACTACCGTAATGCAGAAACTGACGGGCAGTATTTCGGGCAGCGGCAACATACACTACAAGGGCGATCCTTCACAGATCGATGTGGACGACAGCGCTTCCGGCGGCGTGGAAAAAGTGAATTGATCACAGGCTGAAAACCTTTAGCTGAAAGCTTTCCAGAAAAAAAACGTATCGTTTTTCTTTTCGCTACGGCTATACGATTTTTCATTATTAACAATTCCGGAGGCCCTCCTGCGGATGTACTTTTTTTTATTAACACAAACGAAATACAACAATCCATTGCGAAACAATGTCTTAACACAGACAACTCCATTAAAAAAATACAAAAGCGAAACGTGAACCGTTTTCGTATCGTAATAACTACAAGCAAACTAAAGAATTTCGCCTTTGTGTTGAAAAATTTTCATAACCCGTTTAAAGCAGTGGGTTCACTACATTTGCAGGACTAAATATGGAAGATAAAAACAAACCCCAGACCCGCCGGGCTACCCGCACCCAAAAGGACATCAGTGCATGGCCGCAGAACAGCAAAGTACCGCCCCAGGCTACCGACCTGGAAGAGGCCGTGCTGGGTGCCGTGCTTATTGATAAAGAAGCCGTGGTGACCGTACTGGAGATACTGAAAGAAGATTTCTTTTACCGCGAGGAACACCGCCTCATCTTCAAGGCGATCTCGCAGCTGTTTGCTGCCAGTCAGCCCGTTGACATCATGACCGTTACCGACCGCCTGCGCAAGAACGGCGAACTGGAACTGGTGGGTGGCGCCTTTTACATAGCCCAGCTTACCTCACGCGTGGGTTCCTCGGCCAACGTGGAATTTCACGCACGCATCATTGCCGAAAAATACATCAAACGTGAACTGATCACGATCTCTTCCAAGATCATTGAGAAATCGTTCGACGATACCGTAGATACCTTTGAACTGCTCGACGAGGCTGAAGGCAGCCTGTTCAGCGTAGCGGAGAACAACATTAAACGCGGGGTGGAAAGCGTGGACACCGTGATCCAGAAAGCCCTGAAACAGCTGGAAGAAGCTTCCAACCAGGAAGAAGGTCTCACCGGCGTACCTTCGGGGTATTATGTGCTGGACCAGATGACGGCCGGCTGGCAAAAGGGTAACCTCATTATCCTGGCGGCACGTCCGGCCATGGGTAAAACCTCGTTCGCCCTGTCGCTGGTGCGCAACGCCGCGGTGGACTTCAACAAACCGGTAGCCATCTTCTCGCTCGAGATGAGTAACCTGGAGCTGGTGAACAGGCTCATTATGTCGGAAGCCGACCTTGACGGTGAAAAGCTGAAAAAGGGAAAGCTGACAGAACAGGAGCGCCTGGAACTGCCCGCCAAGATCGCCCGCCTGGAGCAGGCCCCGGTCTATATCGACGATACGGCAGGTCTTTCCATATACGAATTCCGCGCCAAGGCCCGTAAACTGAAGATGCAGCACCAGATACAGATGATCATCATCGACTACCTGCAGCTGATGACCGCCGGTACCGAAAGCAAGGGCCCCGGTAACCGCGAACAGGAGATCTCCAGCATTTCGCGCTCCCTGAAAGGTATTGCCAAGGAACTGGGTATACCCATCATTGCCCTGTCGCAGCTGAGTCGTGCCGTGGAAACCCGCGGCGGAAGCAAAAAACCGCAGCTGTCCGACCTTCGTGAATCCGGCGCCATCGAACAGGATGCGGATATGGTAATGTTCATTTACCGTCCCGAATATTACGAACTGGATGTGGATGAGAACGGCAACAGCCTGCTGGGTATCGCCGAGATCATCATTGCCAAACACCGTAGCGGTTCAGTAGGCTCGGTAAACCTGCGCTTCGTGAAAGAGAAGACCCGCTTCGAAAACCTGGAAACTTCCTACGTGATGCAGAACAACTTCGACGGCGGCGTACAGTTCGATACCATTACGGTAAGCTCGAAATTCAACGACGAACCCTTCTAAATCACAACATTTTCCGTATTTTCACGTTGAATATTTACAATGCACAAGGTGAAATTTCTGCTCACGGCCCTGGTCCTTTGCTCGACCCTACTGGTACAAAACGTACGTGCCTCGTATATACTGCTGCCTATGGACGAACAACAGGTGAATCACCTGAAGGCCTATGGCATTGCCTACAACGTACTTACCTACAATGTGGAGATATACTGGCTGCTGAATTACCGCGGCGGCAGTTTTATGTTCAAGCATGCGCCTGAGTTCGAAAAAGAATGCACCATACGCGGTGTAAGCTACGAGGTGATCGCCGACGCGCGTTCTACGGCCATCCTGGAAGAGATCGCCGATCCGGAAGTGAACATGGACGCCGTGCGCATGGAAAAAGCCCCGAAAATTGCGGTGTACAGTCCCAAAGACAAACAACCCTGGGACGATGCCGTTACCCTGGTGCTTACCTATGCCGAAATTCCCTACGAAATTATTTACGACGAAGAAGTGATGGACGGTAAACTGGCCCAGTACGACTGGCTGCACCTGCACCACGAGGACTTTACCGGGCAGTACGGTAAATTCTGGGCCGGCTACCGCAATGCCGAATGGTACCAGGAACAGGTGCGCACCCAGGAAGCCATTGCCCGTAAATACGGCTTTACCAAGGTAAGTCAGCTGAAGCTGGCCGTGGCCAAAAACATCAAGACCTTTGTGGTGGGCGGCGGTTATATGTTTGCCATGTGTAGCGCCACCGACAGTTACGATATTGCCCTGGCCTCCGAAGGCGTGGACATCTGCGAATACATGTTCGACGGCGACCCCATGGACAAGAACGCACAGAGCAGGATCGACTTTGACCAGACCTTTGCCTTCCGGGATTTTACGCTTTCCACCAATCCCATGGAATACGAATACAGCAATATCGACGCTACCAATTACCGCGCCGTGCCGCGCACGCAGGACTTTTTTACCCTGTTCGATTTCTCGGCCAAATGGGACCCCGTGCCCACCATGCTTACCCAGTGCCACCAGAACGTGATCCCGGGCTTTATGGGACAGACCACGGCTTTCCGCAAACAGGTACTGAAACCGGGCGTACTGGTACTGGGCGAGACCAAGGCCGCCAATGAGGCCCGCTACATCCACGGTGAGGCCGGCAAAGGTTTCTGGACATGGTACGGCGGTCACGACCCCGAAGATTACCAGCACATGGTAGGCGATCCGCCCACCGATCTGGCCCTGCATCCTACGTCACCGGGCTACAGGCTTATCCTGAACAACGTACTTTTCCCCGCGGCGAAAAAGAAAAAACAGAAAACATAATTCGGCGCAATTGTGTAGTTTTGTGCACTACCGATGAAAGCGCTGATCCGGCTGTTAAGCCATACCATACGCAACAACCCATACCCTGCCGCACTTACCGGGATCGGGCTTTTCTACCTGTTATTCCTCCCCATCGACATTATGGACATCGACGCCGCTCAGTATGCGTCCATATCCCGCGAAATGAGCGGGAACGGCAATTATTTACAGGTGCAGCAGCGCGGCAGCGATTACCTGGACAAGCCACCCCTGCTCTTCTGGCTGGTTACGCTTTCCTTTAAGATCTTCGGGGTACATAATTTTTCGTTCAAACTGCCCGCCATGCTGGTATTGCTGCTGGGGCTCTGGAGTACGTTCCGGGCCGCCCGCCTGTTCTACAACGAACGCATTGCCGGCAGCGCAGCCATTATCCTGGCTTGTATGCAGGGTTACTTCCTGATGGTGAACGACGTACGCACCGACGGACTGCTCACCGGTTTTACGGCTTTTGCCACCTGGCAGCTGCTTTCCTTTACATTGTACAAAAAAAACCTGCACCTGCTGCTGGGCGGTATAGGCATCGGGCTGGCCATGCTGGCCAAAGGCCCCATCGGCTTTGTGATCCCCGTGGCCGCTACCGGTATGCACCTGCTGTATAAACGCGATCTCCGTACCATTTTTAACCCGCGCTGGCTGCTGGTGCCCCTCGTGGCCCTGCTTTGCCTGCTGCCCATGTTGTACGGTCTGTACCAGCAGTACGACCTGCATCCCGAAAAAGAGGTCTACGGACTCAAAGGCCCTTCCGGCATCCGGTTCTTTTTCTGGACACAGAGCTTCGGACGCATCACCGGGGATATTTACTGGAAAGACGATTCCGGCCCGGAATTCTTCCTGATGTCCATGGGCTGGGACATGGCGCCCTGGTACCTGCTTTTTGTGGCGGCCTTCCTGTATTCGGCCTGGCGTATCGTACGTCATGTACGCACCCCGGAGGCCGAGGCCGAGACCTATACCTTCTGGGGTTTCCTGGTTTGCCTGGCGGCGCTGTCTTCTTCGCACTACAAACTGCCGCATTACGTATTTCCACTGTTTCCCTTTGCCGCCGTGCAGATAGCGGCCTTCCTGTATACCTACAAAGCACGTCTGCCCCGGGCCCTGGATATCCTGCTGAACATTCTGCAGGGCATTGTGATCGCCGCCATACCGGCCATGGTGATACTTTTATCCATATACGCATTCCCGCTGGGAACGGCCCGGCTCATTGCCTACTGCGGCGTACTGGCCATTGCCTTTTTTCTCATTATCAAAAGCGAACGTTCCCCGGCCGAAAAATGGTTCCTGGCCGGCAGCAGCGCTTCTTTCTGGCTCGGCGCCTTTATGGCCGTGCACTTCTACCCTAACCTGCTGGGCTACCAGGGGACTTCTGCCGTGGGCCGTTACATAGAGAAAATGCAGGTGCCGCAGGACCGTTTCTATGCCCTGGACGCCCACAATTACTCGCTCGACTTCTATGCCCGCCGCATTGTGCCCTTTACGTCCGAAGCCGCGCTGGATACCCTGCCTTCCGGTACCTTCGTACTGGTGAACCGCGAGCACAAGACCGGCATCCTGCGGGACAAACCACAGCTTTACCGCCTGCATTCCGTATACCCCGATTATTCGGTTTCCCTGCTGAAACCCGGGTTCCTGATGCAGGAAACGCGCGAACAGCACCTGCGTTATATTTACCTTATCCAAAAGCAGTAAACGCATATATATTAAACAATTATCGTATTTTAGCCCACAGGCATGGAAACAGGTACCCACTGGATCGTAATCAGCTTCTGCGTATGTATGTCGGCATATTTTTCCGGCATGGAGATCGCCTTCGTATCGGCCAACCGTCTTAAAATAGAACTGGATAAAAACGCCGGCAGCATCTCCGGGCGCATCGTGGCCTTTTTTGCACGGCAACCTGCTAAATTCATCGGGGCCATGCTGGTAGGCAATAATATTGTAATTGTAGTGTACGGTATCTTCTTTGCCGAACTGATGGAACCCTGGCTGCGCCTCTACATCCATAATTCCGGCATCATCACCGCCATACAGGTAATGGTTTCCACCCTGGTGATACTGGTCCTTGCCGAGTTCCTGCCCAAAGCCATTTTCCGCATCAATCCCAACGGCGTCATGCGCATTTTTGCCATTCCCGCCTACCTGTTCTACTGGTTTTTGTATCCTGTAGTAAGCTTTTCGGTATGGATATCCGAAATGGTACTGCGTATTTTCGGACAGAAATATAGCGGTGAAGAACTGAGCTTCGGGCGTGTGGACCTGGACCACCTGATCAAGGAAGCCACCGAGGAAAACCAGGCCCAGAGCCAGGAAGAAGTAGACCACGAGATAAAGATCTTTAAGAACGCGCTGGAATTTGCCGATGTAAAGGCCCGCGACTGTATGATACCGCGCAAGGAGATCATAGCCATCGACGTGAACGCCGGCCTGGAAGCCTTACGTGCCCTGTTCGTGGAGACCGGGCTTTCGAAGATACTTGTATACGAAAATTCCATCGACAACATCATCGGTTATGTGCACAGTTTTGCGCTGTTCCGCAAACCGGCCGATATGCGCAGCATCCTGATCCCCGCGCTGGAAGTACAGGAATCGTACCCGGCCCAGAGCGCCCTGAGTGATCTCATCAAACAGCGCAAAAGCCTGGCCCTGGTCATCGACGAGTACGGCGGCACGTCCGGCATCATCACTACTGAAGATATCATGGAAGAGATCTTCGGCGAGATCGAAGACGAGCACGACCAGGAAGAACTGACCGAGCGCGTGATCGACGAGAACGAATTCGTATTCTCTGCCCGGCAGGAGATCAAATACCTCAATGAAAAATACGGTTTCGACCTGCCCGAATCCGAGCAGTATTCCACCCTGGCCGGCCTTATCATCGACGAAGGGGAAAGCATTCCCGAAAAAGACGCCGTGGTGAGCATCGGCCGCTTCGAGTTCATTATCCTGAAAAGTTCGGGCGCCCGCATCGAAGAGGTAAAACTTACGGTGAAGGCGGAATAAAAACCGCCTCGTCTCGCTATCAGCGAGACGAGACGGTCATTACTGTATAAAAAGACTTGTGTGCCTTGAGATTATTCGAATTGCACTTCGGGCACCTTCTGTGCGGCTGCGTCAGCCTTGAAGTAGGCTTTCTTCTCAAAGCCGAACATGCCTGAGGTTATATTGTTCGGAAATTTACGTATGTAGGCATTGTAATCCTGCACCGCTTCGTTAAAGCGCATACGCGCCGTGGCAATGCGGTTCTCGGTACCGGCCAGTTCGAAGCGCAGGTCCTGGTAGCCCTGTATGGACTGCAGCTGCGGGTAGTTTTCGGTGATCATGAGCAGGCGTCCGAGGGCCTGGCTCAGTTCGCCCTGTGCCTGGTCAAAGCGGTCCAGCTCTTCCTGGCTCAGGTTTTTGGGGTCGATACTTACCTGGGTGGCCCTGGAACGTGCCGTTACCACCGATTCCAGGATGTCCTGTTCTTTAATGGCGGCCGCTTTTACGGTAGACACCAGGTTCGGGATCAGGTCCGAACGGCGCTGGTACTGGTTCTCTACCTGGGCCCAGGCCGCATCTACTCCTTCTTCTTTTTCAACCATGCTGTTATATCCGCAGGACGGCAGGAACGTAGCTACGCCCAGTACCATGATCACCCAGAATAACATTGTCTTCTTTTTCATTCTGTTTTTTTGCTTTATTATCTGATAGTATACGGCAAAGGACGCAAAACGTTTACATTTTGGCACGAAATTCCGCTTAACGGCACAAAAAGGGCTGCGAATCCACTGAAATGAACGACAGATCTACGCCCGGGCCACCCCCCACCCGCGCGCAGAAAAAAAAGGAAAGCTGTCGGCAAAATATTACTTTTGCGCTCTGTAAAGGTTCGGGATGAAAATATACCGTGATTTAAACGATTTCAGCCCGTTGAAGAATGCCGCCGTTACTACGGGTACCTTCGACGGAGTACACTTTGGCCACAAAGTGATCCTGAACCGCCTGCGCAATGCCGCCAGGGCCATAAACGGGCCGACCGTGCTCATTACCTTCGATCCGCACCCGCGTATGGTGCTGCACCCGGAGGCCAATACCGAACTGAAACTGCTGAACACCACCGAGGAAAAGATCGCCCTGCTCGAAAAAGAAGGCATCGATCACCTCATCATCATTCCCTTTACGCGGGAATTTGCCGAGACCACCGGCGAAGAGTACATCCGCGATATACTGGTAGAACGCATAGGGGTACGCAAACTCGTGATCGGTTACGACCACCGTTTTGGCAAAGGACGCGGCGGCAGCTTTAAAGACCTGGTGGAAATGGCTCCGGCCTACGGCTTTGAGGTGGAAGAAATACCGGCCCTGGAGATCGACGATTCCGCCGTAAGCTCCACCAAGATCCGCAAAGCCCTGCTGCAGGGCGATATTGAAAAGGCCAACGAAAAACTGGGCTACGCCTACAGCATCAGCGGACTGGTGGTAAAAGGCCATCAGCTGGGACGTACCATACAGTTCCCCACGGCCAATATACAGCCGCTGGAACCCCTGAAAATGGTACCCGCACAGGGCGTATACGCCGCCGAAGTGCTGTTTGAGGACAAAGCCTGGCCGGCGATGGTAAACATAGGGACCCGGCCCACTTTTAACGGCAGCGAAGAGAAAATTGAGGCGCATATCCTTAACTTTGAAGGCGATCTATACAACAAAGTGATATCCATACGTTTTATAACCCGTATTCGTGATGAACAAAAATTTGAATCCGTTGATGCACTCAAGACCCAGTTACAGAATGACCGCAATAAGACCCTGGAGATATTTAAGCTGCCTGTTCCTTAGCCTGCTGCTGGTACTGCCTGCCCTGGCCCAGGCCGACTTCCGGGACGAACCCGTATTCACCGATATGAAGGAGGCCATGAAAACGCCCCTGGCCGTGAAACGCCTCGATCTTTCCAAACAGAAGCTGAGCAAGGTACCTGCCGACGTATTCCAGCTGAAGAACCTGTACGAACTGGTACTTTCCAAAAACAAACTCACAAAGATCCCCGACGAGATATCCCAGCTGAAAAAACTGCGCATCCTGCGGGTGGACCGCAACAAGATCGAAAGCCTGCCGGAATCCATCGGGAGCCTGTCCAGCCTGGAGATACTCGACATCAACCGCAGCGATATGTTCTACCTGCCCGAATCGCTGGGCAACTGCTCTTCGCTGGAACGCATCATTGCCTGGGACACCAACCTGGCTACCCTGCCCGCTTCGCTTAAAAAATGCACACAGCTGATGTATATCGACCTGCGGAACATCATATTCAGCAAGGAACAGCAGGAAGAGCTCGAACGCATGCTGCCCGGCACCAAGATCGAGTTCACCAACAGCTGTAACTGCGGCCCCAACCCGTAAGCGGGGCACACAATTATCCTTTCCTCTATCTGTTTTTCTCCTTACTGGATGCGTATGGTAAGTCCGCCCGTAAAGTGTACGCCCGCCATGGGGAACACATAATTTACGTCGGTACGCTGTCCGCCTGCAAAATAGCCGTACGTATAGCCATTGGGCGTGTAGCGCGTGTTGAACAGGTTGTTGATCGTAAAATGCAGCAGCAGTTTATTCAGCACCCGGGCCTTTACCGGAACCAGGTAACTCATGCGCAGATCGCTCACCACAAAGGGATCGAGGCTGCGGGCCTTGTTCTGTGTATTATCGAGGTACTGGCGACTTACGAATTTGCCCACCAGGGCCACGTTAAATCCTTTGAAAGCGTCCACTTCGAGCGTAGCGCCGGCCACTACCGAGGGCGAAAAGGCAATATCCGTGTTCTTGTGTACGGTTTCCTGTTGACCGCCGTTGTCGTAATCGTCGAGGTATTCGGTGAATTCCGGTATCTTATTGATGCTGTAGGCCACATTGGCCGAGAAGGTCACACGTTTCAGGAAGCGTACTTTTCCCTGCAGTTCAATACCGGCGCGGTAGCTTTCGGGGACATTGACGCGGGTATACGCGCCCACATCGTTGATCTTGCCCGTCTGGATAAGCTGATTGCGGTAATACATAAAGTAGGCCGTGACGCCCAGTGAAAAACGTTTGCCGGCATGTTCGTAGCCCAATTCGGTATCGTACAGGGTCTCAGGTTTGGGCAGGCTGCCGGCGCCGGCTTCCAGGTCGTCGCGGTTGGGCTCTTTATTGGCCACGGCAAAGGACAGGAACAGGCGGTCGCGCGAAGTGGCCCTCCAGCTGATACCGGCCTTCGGATTGAAGAAATTCCAGTTCAGATCGGCAAAAACACCGGGGTTACTGCGGAAACCGCGCACCTTATAATTTACGTAGCGGTATTGCAGATCGGCAAAAACGTACCATTTCTTTGCAAAATTGAAGTTTAGCTTGCCGTAAATATTAAAGTCGTTCTTGAATGCCGGCATACGGTAATAGGTATGTTCGGGATCGGTCAGTCCTTCGGAGGCCCAGATCACCTTGCCATAGTGGCGGCCGTCGTAGGCCGAATAAGCCCCGCCCACACGTACGTCCCAGCGTTTTTTTGTATACTGAAGGGCATAGGTGGCTCCGTAGAAATAGTTATCGAGCCAGAGCTGACGTACCAGGTCGGTACTGTAACTGGTATCCGTACCATGGATCATGGGCGGCAGCAGGTAACCGCTGTAATCCTCACCAGCCTTGTACTGCTCGTAATACCCTTTGCCGCGGGTAAGAAAACCGGCCAGGTGCAGGGTAAGATAAGGCGAAAAGGAATGGGTGATGAACAGGCGGTAGTAATCCTGGCGGTAATTATCGGTCTCGTTGGCATAGGGCGTGCCCGGTTTTTCGGTGCCCGATTCGTTGTAGCGCGGCAGTGAATCCACCAGGTATTGCGGCACGCCGTTCCAGGCCTGGTAGGTACGTTCCTTACCGGTAAAGGCATTAAAGCGGACATTCGTTCTTTTACCATGCCAGGCCGCCGATACAAAAAAGGACTGCAGGTCGGTGGTAGCGCGGTCTATATACCCGTCGGAATGAATTTTGGACGCACGCGCATCGATGGTAAAACGTTTGGCAATAAGTCCCGTTCCGGCTTTCAGTGTGGCTTTGTAGGTATTGAAGGAGCCGTAGGTGCCTGCCAGTTCGGCATAGGGTTTTTCTTCGAAACTGGTGGTGCTCAGGTTCACCGAAGCGCCGAAAGCCCCGGCCCCGTTGGTAGATGTACCGGCGCCACGCTGTATCTGGATATCGCTGGCGCTGGAAGCCAGGTCGGGCGTGTTCACCCAGAATACCGACTGCGATTCGGCGTCGTTCACCGGTATACCGTCTACGGTCACGTTAATGCGGGTAATGTCCGATCCGCGTATGCGCATGGCCGTGTATCCCACGCCGTTCCCCGCGTCGGAGTTCACCACAATGCCGGGTGTCTGGTCCAGCAGTATGGGCAGGTCTTTGCCGGTATTGGTCTTTTCCAGGTCCTGTGCGCTAAGGCGGCTGGAGGTAAAGGGATCGTTACTGCCTGCCCGGGTAGAGGTAACCTCTACGCTGCGCAGGGTATGCGGGTCCGGGGTCAGTAAAAACCGTTCCGTTCCGCTGAATGCCGCAATACTATCGCGGTAGCTGAGATAACCCAGCAGGGAAATTTTAAGGGTCCCGCGGGCATTGGCCGGCAGGTTCAGCTCGAAATAGCCCTCTCCGTTGGTAACGGTATAGGCATAGGTGCCTTCCCACACTACGGTGGCAAAAGGCAGCGGTGTTCCGGAAGCCGCATCGGCCACGGTCCCTTTGATACGCGTTTGTGCTCCTGCAAGAGCCACACTCAGCCATACGCTGAAAAAAAGAAGTACAGTTGTTCTCATCCCCTGTCTTTTCGTTAATAAATTAAGTACATCGGACAGGCGATCCTTTGGTGGTATCTCCTGCCATTCCCTTCGACGGCATTATCCGCATCAGGTTTTACGGGTATGATCTCAGCCTTCCGTTCATAGGGAAAGCACCCCGTGGCAGCACGACAGAATACTATCTGCCGTATCGCGCAGCAAAGGTAAAGCGATTTAAACGAAAAAAAGAAAACTTTTTCCGGATTTAAATGTAAATCATTATAAATAAGACTATTGAAAAGTTATCGCTGTGCCGTACGGATGAGATAGGCGCCCACGAAAAGGAAGATCACATTCGGCAGCCAGGCGGCCAGGATCGGGGCCAGGGTACCGTTTATGGCATAGGTAACGGCCACTTTATCGAAAAAGATGTACGAAAAGCCCAGACCAACGCCCATACCGATATGCAGTCCCACGCCGCCACGCACCCGACGACCTGCCAGCGGCACGGCAATAAGCGTAAGAATGATGGTAGAAAAAGGGGTGGACCAGCGTTTGTATTTCTCGATCAGGTAAAAGTCCATGTAATTACTGCCCGATTCCCGCTCTTTCTCTACGAATTCGTTCAGTTCGAAGAAGTTCATCGTTTCCACATCGCGGTTCTCCACCTGGAAGATGGCGGGCGTAAAAGGCAGCAGGGTATCCGTTTGTATAGCGGCATAGATCTTATCGCCCTTTGTGCCGGAGGTACGGATAATGTAGTCTACCAGGGTCCAGCGCTTGTGCAGGGTATCGTAACTTACCGACTGGGACATCAGCTTGGATACCAGGCGGCGCCCGTCGAACTGCTCGATGGAAAGTTTCTGCCCGGTAAAGGTCTCATTGCTCCAGTATTCGATGTAGAGCAGCGTACCCGGGGCGATCTGCCGGTGCATATTGCGCGGGTTGTACTTGCCGTGCCCGAAATATTCCCGCTCGAAACCGTTCTTTTTCAGGTTGGATACCGGCACAATAAAATTGCCCAGCACCGCCAGCATGATGCTTACGATAAAGGCCGCTGCCAGAAAGGGCGCCAGCATTCGACGGTAACTTACCCCGGCTGCCAGTATGGCGATGATCTCGCTGCGGAAGGCCATCCGCGAGGTAAAATAGATCACGGAGATAAAGGCGAACAGCGGGGCAAACAGCGACGCAAAATAGGGAATGAAATTGGCGTAGTACACAAAGGCGATCTCGTACAGCGAAGGGGCCTTACCACCTTTACCGAGAAAATCGTCCACTTTTTCAGATATGTCGAAAACCACGGCAATGGCAATGATCAGCGTAAGGCTCACAAAAAATGTGACCAGGTATTTACGCATGATGTATGTGTCGATGGTTTTCATCTATCCGCGGCAAAGAAACAAAAAGGATACCGGATGACCAACGTAAAAAAAGGGCGTAAAGTACATGCGGCCCCCAAAAGATGCCCGTATGGCGCCGATTTTGTAACATTGTACCCGCAATGAAACCGGCTCCCTACTATTTTGAAGCGCGCACCCTTCTGCCTGCCGGGCAGCGGGACCCCTATTCCGCTTTTGGTACCTGCCGGGCCTCGGCACAGGACCCGCAGCTGATACGCTCGCTGCAGGAGTGGAAAAAGCAGGGCAACGGCCTCTTCCTGGCCGGCTACTTAGGCTATGAACTGCAGCAGGAGACCGCCGCCGTCCTGCCCCACCCGAAAAGGGTCTTCGATCTGTCGCCTATGTGTCTCTTTGTGCCTGAAGAGCTCCGTTTTTCAGAAGAGGCCGAAATTCCGGAAGTATACACCGATCCCGGTATTGAATGGACCGAACGCTTACGGCCTGATTTCAGCCGCCGGGAATACATACAGGCCGTCGGATCCATCAAAGAACACCTGCAGCAGGGCGATATTTACGAACTCACTTTCTGCATGCAGCTGCAGGGCCGGGCGCATATCCGCGATCCCTATGCGCTGTTCCATATACTCTGCCGCAACAACCCGGGGCCTTTTGCCGCCGTGCTGCACATGAACGGACTCTGGGTACTGAGCGCTTCGCCCGAACGTTTCCTGGCCCGTCGCGGTCAGAAACTGGTAAGTCAGCCCATTAAAGGCACTGCCCGCCGCAGCAGCGACCCCGCCGGGGACGAAAAGCTAAAAAAACAGCTGGCCGCATCCGAAAAAGAACGCTCCGAAAACGTAATGATCGTAGACCTGGTACGCAATGATCTGTCGAGACTGGCCCTGAAAGACAGCGTACAGGTAGAGGAACTGTTCGGTATTTATTCCTTTCCTACGGTACACCAGATGATCTCTACCATCAGCTGTGAGACCGTCCCGGACCTGCACCCCGCCGATGCCATACAGGCCACGTTCCCGCCCGGCAGCATGACCGGCG
Organism: Bacteroidia bacterium; assembly: GCA_016742095.1. Classification (GTDB taxonomy): domain Bacteria; phylum Bacteroidota; class Bacteroidia; order CAIKAF01; family CAIKAF01; genus JACVCJ01. The sequence goes on along the minus strand of JACVCJ010000001.1, from coordinate 89,893 downwards.
CCCCCAAAATAAGCGCTATGCAGCTGATACGCGCTCATGAAAAACAACAGCGCGGTATTTTTTCAGGATCGCTGGGCTATGTGAGCCCGGATGGCGATATGGACTGGAACGTGGTGATACGCTCCATCATTTACGACGAACACAGCGGTACGATCTGCATTCCCGTAGGTGGCGCCATCACCATCGGTAGCGACCCCGCCGCCGAATACGAAGAATGCCGCCTCAAGGCCATGGGCTCCCTGAAAGCGCTGGGGCTTGACATAACCGACATTAAATGGTAATTTTATTCCCGGAATGGCTCTTTCGGAATACCTGAAACACATACCCGGCATCCATACGGGAACCCTGCTTACGGCCCTGAGCGGCGGCGCCGACAGTGTGGCCCTGCTGCACGTGCTGCATAAAATGGGCTGTACGGTGCATGCCGCCCACATAAATTACGGCCTGCGCGGGAAAGAAAGCCGGGAAGACGAAGTATTCTGCCGGGAACTCTGCCGGCAGCTGAACGTTCCCATTCATGTATACACGGCCGACCCGCTCAGCAAAAGCGGCAATACCCAGCAATGGGCCCGCGACATCCGTTACCGTTTTTTTGAGGAACTGGACCTGAGCCTTCAGTTCTCTTACATTTTCACGGCCCACCAGGCCAACGACGCTTTCGAAAGCCTGCTGATGAACACCGCCGACGGCTGCGGCCCTTCGGGGTTCCTGGGCATTCCCTCGCGCAACGGTAAATACCTGCGGCCCTTTCTGCATTGTACGCGCCGCGAGATCGAGACCTACTGCCACACCGAAGGACTGAGTTACAGGAACGACAGTTCCAACACCAAAGACATTTACAAACGCAACCGCGTACGTAAGGAAATAGCGCCCCTGTTCGAAGACCTGAACCCGCAGGCCATGCAGCATTTTGCACGCAGCCGCGAACGCCTGGAGCATGTGCTGGCCTTTTACCATACGGCCTACCGCGATTTCTGCGGCAAAGAACTGCAATACCAGGCCAGTACCGAAAAACTGACGCTAAAACCCGAATACAAACTCTTTTATGCCGAATGGCTGGCCGAAAAAGGCTTTGCCTCCGGTCTGGCCGCAGAGATCCTGTCCGGGCATTATGAGCGGGGCGAATGGCACAGCCGCCTGGGACGATTGCTGCTGCACGGCGGACAACTGATCTTCAGCCCGGGCAAGTACGATCCGGCAGAGATCCGCTTCCGGATAGAAGGACCCGGTTCTTATATATACGAAAAATACCGGATAGAAGTTTCGTTCTGCAGCCCGGAAGAAGCGCCCGATTTTTCGGACCCCGGCGTTTTTTATGCCGATGCGGAACAGCTGTCTTTCCCGTTATTGCTGCGCTCTGCCGAACGCGGCGATACCATGCAGCCCCTGGGAATGAACGGGCGCAAAAAGCTCAGCGATATCCTGACGGATAAAAAAGTGAACCGTTTTGATAAGGAAAAAGCCCTGGTACTGTGTTCCGGCGATGAGATCGTATGGCTGTACCGCTATGCGACCTCCGAAAAAACGAAAATAAGCGCTGCCAGTACCCGCATCCTGAAGGTACAGATATCTGAAATGTAGTTTACGGAGCCGCGGGCAGCTCTTCTTCACGGAATTCCACCAGGTCGGCAGAAAATACTTCGGCAAAATTACGGGCGATCACCTCTTTTACTTCCTGCATATCGATTTCGCGGCCCGTTTCGGCGGCCAGGGAAGTAACGCCCTTGTCCACGATGCCACAGGGCACGATGAGGTCGAACTTCTGCAGATCGCTGTTGATGTTGAACCCGAAACCGTGCATAGTGATCCAGCGGCCCATGTGTACGCCCAGGGCGCATATCTTGCGGGCACGCGCGCCTTTGTCGTAATCTACCCACACGCCCGTCTGCCCGGGACAGCGGCCGGCTTCCACGCCGTAATGCGCACAGGTGAGAATAATTACATCTTCCAGGTAGCGCATGTACTTGTGTACATCGGTAAAGAACTGTTCCAGGTCGAGTATGGGATAGCCCGTGATCTGTCCGGGACCGTGGTAGGTAATATCCCCGCCGCGGTTGGTATGGAAAAATTCGATGCCCTGCTCGGCCAGCACGTCGCTCTGCACCAGCAGGTTCTCTTCATGACCGCTTTTGCCCAGCGTATACACGTGGTTGTGTTCGCAGAAGAGCAGGTAATTGGCAATGGGCTGCGCCTGGTCTTTATGACTGCGGTTGAATATTTTCAGGTCGTTCGAACGTCCGAAAAGGCGTGTCTGCAATTCCCAGGCATCTTTGTAGGAAATGCGGCCGCAGTCTTTCAGTTGAACTTTTGTACTCATTACTTAAGGTCTGCCAGTGTACTCTTCAGGGTATGGATCACGTCGATCTCCATGGCGTCCACCCCGTTCAGTTCAGAGAGATAGATACTGGCCCAGTCTCCGGTGTGTATCAGTGAAAATACCTTCTGCAGCGGGTTACTGCCGCTTGCAGAGAGTTCGGTATAACGTTGCGTGTATTTTTTTACCACGTTGATGCAGTACTGCGTGCGTTCGCGGTTGCGGTAATAACCGTCCGGATCGGTGATGAACACCACGGCCAGGTTGTTATTGGTATTGCGCCAGCCCACCAGTTCGTTGTGGTTCATTTCGGGGATCACATGGTGCCAGCACAGCATTTTGGCGTTTTCGTTGATCTGCTGACGCAGACGTATGGTTACGCCTTCCAGGTGACTTTCGGCATACAGCACGGGAATGGAATCTTTCAGGAAAAGCGCCAGCTCCTTTCCTTTTGCCTGCAATGCGCTTTCGTTCTCACGGATAAAGGCGGCCAGCCCGGAGCGGTATTCCTCAAAAACGGGAGGCAGCAGGTTGTAATGGATAAAAATACCCAGCAGCTGAAAGAGCGAGTATCCCAGGCAGGCCCGCGGATGGTAACCGCCGGGTACAACAATGCAGTCGAACCCTTTTTCTGCCGCTATCTGCTGCAGGCGTCCGCCGCTGGTGATCACCACCACACGGGCGCCTTTCCGGAAGGCTTCTTCGGTACATTGCAGGGTTTCTTCGGTATTGCCCGAATAGGAAGACGCGATAAAAAGTGTGTGCGGCCCTACGAAAGCCGGGCAGAAATAATCCTTGTTCACGGTCACCGGCACCGGACTGTGCAGTTTGGCCAGTTCGGATACGATGGTGCCGCCGATGCCGCTGCCGCCCAGGCCGCTTATGATCACATTCTGTACGGGTTCCGTTACCGGTTTCAGACCGGCGTTCCGGCTTATATTCTCCGCATCGGTAAGTTGCTTGTCGAATTCAGCAACCCATGTACGCATATCACTCATTTCTTCTTGTATTTTTATCAGGTAGTCAGGGGTTTACTATTTATCCATCGGCCAGGGCCACGTCTTTTTCCACTTTCAGGTTCCCGATGATAAAATCCTGGCGTTCGGGGGTGTTCTTACCCATGTAGAACGACAGCAGGTTCTTAATATTCAGGTCTTTGCTTGTGATCACCGGTTCCAGGCGGATCGTCTGCCCGATGAAACCGCGGAATTCGTCCGGAGAGATCTCGCCCAGTCCTTTGAATCGGGTTATTTCGGGGTTCGGGCCCAGGTCTTTGATGGCTTTTTTACGTTCTTCGTCCGAATAGCAATAACGGGTTTCCTTCTTGTTTCGTACACGGAAGAGCGGCGTTTGCAGAATATACAGGTGCCCGGCCTTTACGATCTCGGGATAGAACTGCAGGAAAAAGCTGATGAGCAGCAGGCGGATGTGCATACCGTCCACGTCGGCATCGGTAGCGATCACAATATTGTTATAACGCAGACCTTCGATGCCTTCTTCGATGTTCAGGGCGTTCTGCAGCAGGTTGAACTCCTCGTTCTCGTACACGATCTTTTTGGTAAGACCGAACACGTTCAGGGGTTTACCTTTCAGGCTGAACACGGCCTGGGTATTTACGTCGCGCGCCTTGGTTATGGAGCCGGAGGCCGAATCCCCCTCGGTGATGAACAGGGTGGTTTCGAGGCGGTCGGTACGGTTGGTATTGAAATGCGATTTGCAGTCGCGCAGTTTGCGGTTGTGAATGGCCGCTTTTTTGGCCCTTTCGCGGGCCAGTTTGCGGATACCGCTCAGTTCCTTGCGCTCCTTTTCGCTGGCGATGATCTTTTCCAGGATGGCGTTGCCCGTTTCCAGGTTGCGGCGCAGGAAATTATCCAGCTCGTTCTTTATAAAATCGTTGATGAAGGTACGCACGGTCTCGCCGTCGGGCGCCATGTGCGTACTTCCGAGTTTGGTCTTGGTCTGCGACTCGAACACCGGTTCGATCACCCGCACGCTTACCGCGGCAATGATCCCGTTGCGCACATCGCCCGGATCGAAATCCTTTTTGAAATAGGCGTTCAGCGTCTTGGCCACGGCCTCGCGGAAGGCAGCCTGGTGTGTACCGCCCTGGGGCGTGAACTGTCCGTTCACGAAACTGTAATACTCTTCGTTGTACTGGTGTCCGTGTGTAAAGGCCACCTCGATGTCCTTACCCCTGAGGTGGATCACCGGGTAATATACTTCGCCGTTGATGTTGTTCTGCAGCAGGTCCAGCAGGCCGTTCTCCGAGTGGAATTCCGTGCCGTTGAGCACCAGCACCAGCCCGGGGTTCAGGTAGGCGTAGTTCCAGAGCATTTTTTCCACGTATTCCATCCGGAACTTAAAGTTGTGGAAGATCTCGGCATCCGGAACGAATTCCATACGGGTACCCTGTTTCATCTTCGGGCCGGCTTCGGTCACCGGGTAATCGTTTACGATGATCCCCCTGCTGAACTCGGCCAGCTTGGTCTGTCCGTCCCGCGTACTGCGCACGGAAAAATCGATGGAAAGGGCGTTCACCGCTTTGGTACCCACCCCGTTGAGGCCCACTGATTTCTGGAAGGCGGCACTATCGTACTTGGCGCCGGTATTGATCTTGCTCACGCAGTCGACCACCTTGCCGAGCGGAATACCGCGGCCATAGTCCTGTACGGCTACCCGGCCCTCCTCGATGGTAATTTCGATGCGTTTGCCATGCCCCATCACGTGTTCGTCGATGGAGTTATCGATAATTTCTTTTATCAGAATATAGATACCGTCGTCCTGTGCAGATCCGTCGCCGGTTTTGCCGATATACATGCCCGGACGTAAGCGGATGTGCTCATTCCATTCCAGTGTGCGTACATTATCTTCGCTGTAAATGATCTTCTTTTCCTCGGCCAATTTTTACTCCTTTTTTTGCAGGTACAAAATAACATAAATATTTCGAGGGGCAAAAATTATACTTTGGTTATAAAATGGGTCTGAGCTGCCTTTTTCTGCCCCGGATACGGGTTTCAGGAATGCCGGGCTGCCGCCCTGCGCAGACGGTCGTTAATGGCCGCCCCGATGCCTTCGTTGTTCACATAACTGAACAGGGCCGCTTTTACGGGCAGGGTGTCCAGCTGCCGCAAGGCGCCGAACAGGTTACGGGCTGCCTCGTACAGATCGCCTTTGGCCGACAGGAATACCCGGTTCTGCGACGGGACCGCTTCGGGGCTTTCACCGAAGACCAGCACGGCCAGTTCTTCGGGCCGGTAGGTTTTCAGCGCTTCTTCCAGCGGCAGGTTCAACAGGGGGACCAAAGGCGCATAGTGCATTTTCACCTGGCCCGGCGCCACGGGATTGGAACTCTGGTTCACCGAAATACGCACTTTACCCACCTGTTTCTCGATCTCCTGCACCGGCAGACTGCCCAGGCGGTAGATCACCGGTTCGCCATCCTCAAAACCGACGATGGTGCTTTCGATGCCGCGGGTACAGGGGCCGCCGTCGAGTACGTAAGGCACTTTTTCGCCCAGGGAATCCACCACATGCTGCGCCGTGGTAGGGCTTACGTAGCCAAAGGGATTGGCGCTGGGTGCCGCCAGCGGAAAATTGAGCTCCCACAGCAGCTGCAGGGTAAGCGGGTGATCGGGAATGCGGATGCCCACGGTTTCCAGGCCCGAGGTAACATTGTAGGGCACTGTTGAACTTTTTGGCAGCACCAGGGTAAGCGGACCGGGCCAGAAAGCGCCGGCCAGTATGCGCGCTTTTTCCGGGAAGTCCGTTACCAGCGCGGCCAGCTGTTCCTGCGAGGCGATGTGCAGGATCAGCGGGTCGAAAGACGGCCGCTCCTTGATGCGGAACACCGACGCCACCGCCTCCGTATCAAAGGCATGAGCAGCCAGGCCGTACACCGTTTCAGTGGGAATGGCCACACAAGCCCCGCCACGCAACAGTTCAGCCGCTTTTTGTATATCGGTTCCACGTTCGATCACGGTACAAAAGTAATATTTGGTCACTTGTTTGCCGTATCTTACTTTTGCACAAATTTCAGCTAAAAGTCATTTTACAACATGAAACTGTCCTACAAACAACTATCTACGTACCTTCCGGTACCGCTTTCGGTAGAAAGAACCGCAGAAATACTTACGCTTACCGGCCTGGAAGTAGAGGATATTTTTGCGTTCGAGACCGTAAAGGGCGGACTGCAGGGTATGGTCGTGGGTCAGGTGGTTGAAAAAGATAAGCATCCGGATGCCGACCGCCTGAGCGTGACCAGGGTAGACATCGGCACAGGCACCCTGCTCGATATCGTATGCGGGGCGCCGAACGTAGCCGCCGGACAGAAAGTGATCGTGGCCACCGTGGGTGCCACCCTGTACCCGGTGGGCGGCGAACCTTTCAGCATTAAAAAATCCAAGATCCGCGGGGCCGTTTCCGAAGGAATGATCTGCGCCGAGGACGAAATAGGCCTAGGCGAATCGCATGCAGGCATTATGGTGCTGCCCGAAGATACGCCCATAGGCATGCCTGCCGCCGAATATTTCCGCATCGATACCGATACCGTGATCGAGACCAATATTACGCCCAACCGTCCGGACGCGGCCTGCCACATCGGTTCGGCCCGTGACATTATCGCCTACCTGGGCATTGAAGCCGACGGACTGCAGCTGAACCTGCCCGACGTAAGCGCCTTTACAACCGGCAGCAACGCAGGCCCCGTACAGGTGGAGATCGAAAACACAGAAGCCTGTCCCCGCTACAGCGGCCTCTACCTGAAAAATGTAAAAGTAGGCGAATCGCCCGACTGGCTTAAGAATTTCCTGCTGGCCATCGGCCTGCGCCCGATCAATAACGTGGTAGACATCACCAATTTTGTGCTGATGGAAACCGGGCAGCCCCTGCACGCCTTTGACGCCGATGCTGTTAAAGGCAATAAAGTGATCGTAAAGACCTGTGCCGAAGGTACGCTTTTTGTAACACTGGACGGCACGGAACGCAGGCTGGGCGCTTCCGACCTGATGATCTGCAACGCTTCGGGACCCATGTGTATTGCCGGGGTTTTCGGCGGACTGCATTCCGGCACCACGGAAAAAACCGTGAACGTATTCCTGGAAAGCGCTTATTTTAATCCTTCCTGGGTGCGCCGTACCTCAAAAAGTCACGGGCTCAAGACCGATTCTTCGTTCCGTTTCGAGCGCGGTACCGATCCCGAAGGAACCCTTTACGCCCTGAAACGTGCCGCCCTGCTGATGCAGGAAATATGCGGCGCCGAACCCGAAGGGGCCATCGTGGACGTATATCCCACGCCGGTTCCCGAACGCGTGATCAGCCTGCGCAAAGCAAAGATCGCCTCCGTTTCGGGCATGGAAATTCCCGGCGACATCTGCAAAAAAATACTGACAGGCCTGGGCATCGAGATCCGCAGCGAAAGCAGCGAAGCCTACGAAGTACGGGTGCCCCTCTTTAAAACGGACGTTACCCGCGAAATAGACCTGGTGGAAGAACTGGTACGCGTGTACGGGCTGAACAATGTACCGCTGAACAAGACCATCGGTTATACGCCGGGCCCCAGAGGCGAACGGGAAGCCATACGCTTTTACAAGAAAACGGCCGCCTTTCTTTCGGCCGGCGGATTCAACGAAATACTGACCAACTCCCTCATCCACAGTAAAAACGCGGCCCTGATGGCCGAGGTAAAGGAAGAGGAATGGGTAAAGGTGATCAACCCGATCAGTTCGGAGCTGGACATTATGCGTCCTACCCTGCTGTTCAGCGGACTGGACGTAGTGGCCCGCAACCGCAACCACAAAAGTCCCGACCTGCGCCTTTTTGAAATGGCCAATACCTACAAAGCCGTTCCGGGCAAGCCCGATCAGTACATACAGGACGAAAAGCTCTGCCTCTGGATAAGCGGCGCCGAAAACCCCGAAAGCTGGAGAAATACGGCCGCGCCTTCCGGTTTTTATACCCTGAAGGCTGCCGTGGACGGACTGCTGCAGTTCCTGGGCATAGAAGGCCAGGAAGCCGCCGAATACCAGGATTCTGTATTAGAATACGGACTGGAATACAGATCGAAAAAAGCCGGTTCGCTGGCGGTATTCGGACATATCCGTTCCAAAACAGCCGAAGCCATGGACATTAAGGCCGACGTATGGTATGCCGAACTGGACGTAAAAAAATTACAGCAGGCCGATGCACAGCACGCCATCCGTTTCCGCGAGATCCCGAAATACCCTTCGGTACGCCGCGACCTGGCCCTGGTGGTAAGCAAAGACGTAAAATACACTCAGCTGGAAGACATTGCCCGTAAAAAGGGGAAAAAGCTGCTGCGCGGCATTAACCTTTTCGACGTCTACGAAGGCAAAAATTTACCTGAAGGAACACGTTCCTATGCTTTAAGTTATATCTTTATGAGCGAAGAAGGTACCCTGACCGACGAAACGATCGATGGCCTGATGAAGGAGCTGATCGGCACATACGAATCGGAACTGGGCGCCCGACTCCGATAAAGAGGCTTATATGACATACAGATTTTGGCTTGTTTTCTTTCTGTTCTTTTCCGGGATATGCATTCCTGCATGTACACAAACCGATCTTAATACACAGGACCCCGAATTTATCTATAAAACAGGGGCCGGAAACGCCACCGTACATACAAGCTGGGGCAGCGCCATGAAAGACGGCCGTAACTGCCAGAAAATGAAGATAAGCTGGGAGTACCTCGGCAAAAAGATCAAAAAAATAAACAAATTAACGGGTCTGCAGATCGCCCTGCTCGACAACAACGGCATTACAGAGCTGCCGGCGACCATGGGCGAACTGAGCCAGCTGTTTATCTTTTCGAGCAAAAGTAATCCCATACGTTTTATCGATCCGGCCATAGGCAGGCAACAAAGTCTTATGATCCTGGAACTTACGGGCACCAAACTGGATTCCCTGCCCGCTGAATTCTGCGATATGCAGAACCTGGAACTGCTGCGGATCATGCAGAACGAATCGAAGGATACGCTGCAACTGCCCGATGATTTTTTTAAAATGCGGTCCCTGAGAACTTTACAGATCGTAAAGGCGGACGTATACAAATTTCATGCAAACATTTACGAGGCAGGCAGGCTCGAAAAACTTACCTGTTCGTCCTGCAAACTGAGTTACCTGCCCGACAGCATCGGTTATGCCTCCGGCCTGGTGCACCTGGACCTTTCCGACAACACCCTGCAGGAACTGCCGGCGAGCATCGGCTACCTGAAAAAATTACAGTACCTGTCGCTGCAGAACAACAAGCTGAATACCCTGCCCTACACGCTGTCTTACCTGAGCAACCTGCAGACGCTGGACGTACGCGGGAACATGATCTCACGCGAGGAACTGGACATTTTACGTTTATCCCTGCCAAGGTGCCGGGTGCTGTTCGACGTCGAAAAAAAGTGAAGTTCAGGGCTCTAATTCAAAATGAATGGAATAATTTAATATTTTTACCATCTGAACAAACACCATTTTAACCTATGAAGATCAGAAATTTTACCCTAATTTCCTCTTTAACCGCACTTTACACCTTCATCACTATAGGTTTTGTAAACGCCCAGGGGAACCAGTGTCCGGGTTGCAGCATCGATATGAACTGTACAAGCCCGACCAATTTTCCGTCCTTATGCCCGGCTACTATGCCCAACGGCACACAGCTTCAGCCTTATGATCAGAACGTTACGTTCTTCATGCCGGACAAGGTGGATGCAAGCGGTTTCAGCAACCTGGACCTTACACAGGTGACCATTACCGGTCTGGCGGGTATGCCGCTGGGTCTGAACTGGACCTCGAACGCTTATCCGTCGAACTCCTATAACCCGACATCGAACGTAAATACACAGCGCGGTTGTGTTAAAATATGCGGTACGCCCCTGGCTGCCGGCACCTACAACGTAATTGTAAACGTAATGGTTACCGTGTGCGATATTCCGATCGTGGGATGTTCCACACTGGCCCAGTCGTTCACCCTGCCGCTTACCATCGACGGAGCGGGCGGCGGTAATGCGTTCTTCACCTATGCCCCGGCCGCAGGCTGCGACAGCATCGGTGTGAACTTCCACCCCACCTATACCAGCAACGACCCCGTTCAGCTGGTTGCCTACCAGTGGGATTTCGGCAACGGCCAGTCTTACTTCTCTGCCAACCACGATACGATCACCAGCAGCTACACACAGCCCGGACAATACTACCCGACGCTGTATACCAAAATTTACAACCTGCGTCTTAAATCACTGGCAGCCACCATTACCGGCGGCTGGTGGTGCGGCGATATCGAAGAACTGAACTGCGGTAACGGAAATGCCGACCTGTTCTTTACCGTTTCCGGCGGACTGGGTTATACCTCTTCCGTGATCGGCAATACCATGACCCCGAGCTGGCCCAACGTAAATCAGCCGCTTTCCGGCACCAACCTTACGTTCAATTTCACAGAAGACGACAACGGTGCTCCTTTCGGTTCACAGGATGATAACGGAGGCGCTACCTTCATCAACGTAACGGGCATCGGTTCCTATTCAGGCACTACCACGGCGGTTTCTTCCGGCGGCGGCGGTGTGAACTTCTCATTTGTGATCGATACCGTACTGGCTTCCCAGTTCATAACCACGGATACCGTTGACGTATATAACCTGCCCCCGGTGCCGGTGGTAACGGCTTCGCCCGCATTTACGGCCTGTGCCGGTCAGAACCTGACCCTGCACGGTCCCGGCGGATATGTATACGAATGGTACGAGAACGATACGACCCTGATCCCGACGGCTGTGGATTCTTTCTTTGTGGTTCCCGTACCGGGCAACTTCCCCTGGACAGGTCACTACCGCCTGGTGATCAAAAACCCGGCCACCAACTGCGCCGCGTCTTCGGCATCTATTGCCGTTACCTATAATGAGTCCCTGCCTCCGCAGTTCGCTACCGGTGGCGCCTACCAGATGGGCAACGGTCAGCTGAGCACCCTGTATGCCGGCTACACTTCCTATCAGTGGCTCCTGAACGGCACGCCGATCATCCCGGCCGGCCAGACACAGAACTACATGCCTACCGTGAACGGCAGCTACTCGCTGATCATTACCAACCAGTACGGCTGTACAGATACTTCGAACGTGGTGAACGTATTTAACGTAGGCAACGAAGAAGTGCTGAACGAAAATATGATCGCCGTTTTCCCGAACCCCAACGACGGACACTTTACCGTGAACATCAAGGGCGGCGACCATACGCCTACCCGCTTCAGCCTGGTAAATATGGTGGGTGAGACCATTTACAGCGAAAACATACAGGCCACGGCCAATACCTGGAACAAATACGTTTCCGTAGAATCGCTGGCACCGGGCATTTACATTGCCCTGGTAGATTTCGAGAAAGGCACCGTTAAGAAGAAAATCATTATCAAATAGCAAACAGGCCCGGTCCAGCGCCGGGCCTTATCTCTTTATCACATAATCATCAATTCATCAGTAAACCCAAATGCGTATGAAATATAAAATTTCTACACTTATCCTGGCGGCAGGACTGGTCATGGGTAACCTGTGGTCACAGGCCTGCGGCACCTGTACTCCGTTACCGGGGTGTTTTGCGCAGGGAGGCACACAGTGTCCCTTATCGGGGCAGTCGCCTCATATGACGCAATACCAGTCTTACCAGACGGACGTTACCTTCTACATGCCCAAGGACACGAATATATCCGGTATCGGTACGGTACAGATCGTAAACGTAGATTACGTATCTATTACCGGACTTCCGGTAGGCATCAGCTGGCAGTGCAACAACAACGCCAACGGCTGTAACTACAATCCCGATGCCGGCGAGCAGCTGGCCTGTATCCGTTTCTGCGGAACGCCGCTTTCCCCTCCGGGCAACTACACGGCTACGATCAATATTGCCGGTACGGCAAATACGCCATTTGGCCAGTTCACACAAAACGAACAACTGCAGTACGTATTTACGATCGATGCCCCAACCAGCGGCAACGGCTATTTTAACTTTACGCCTGTAGGCGGCTGCGACAGCGCTACCATCAACTTTACGGCCAATGTGGTTACCACGCCTCCGCAGATCACCAGCTATACCTGGAACTTCGGGAACGGTAACAACAGCACGGTGGTCAATCCCCCGGCGCAAAACTACGCCCCGGCCGGAGCCTACTACCCGTCGCTTACCACGACCATTTACAACACGGTACTGAACAGCCTTTCGGCCAATGTTACCGGCGGCTGGTGGTGCGGTGATATCGAAGAGCTGAACTGCGGCAGCGGCAATGCCGACCTGCAGTTTACCGTTACACACGGTGCGGGTAACTATACCAGCAGCGAGGTAGGCAATACCGTTACTCCGTCCTGGTCGAACCTGGGCGTGGTACTGCAATCCTGGACGCTTACCTTCTCCTTCCAGGAGAATGATACAGGTCCTCCGTTCGGTTCTCCGAACGATAACGGCGGCGCCACTACGGTGATCGTAACCGGTCCGGGTTCCTACAACGGTTCTACCACGGCCATCACTTCCGGCGGCGGCGGTGTGAACTTCTCGTTCAACATTACCCAGACCCAGTTCTCCAGCAATACCACCACCGATACCATTAATATCTTCAATTCACCGGCGGCACCGATAGTAAGTGCTTCACCGAACGACAGCGTATGCGAACTGACCCCGGTGACCCTGAGCGCACCGGCCGGCAACTACCTGTACGAATGGTACAATACTGCCGGACTGCTTTCTGATTCATCCGGCAATTCCATTACCGTAATGGATTCAGGCAGTTACATGGTACGCATCACCGACCTGGCCACCGGCTGCTCAAGCCAGTCTGCATGGACGCAGGTATCTCACTTCCCGGGTGTATACAACACCAGCATTACAAACAATGCCGGTGTACTGAGTGTTTCTGCCCAGGCCGGAAGTACTTTCCAATGGCTGTTCAACAATACCCTGGTATTCCCGAACGGAACCGGAGCCACGCTGATCCCGGCCTTTACCGGTAACTACTCGGTTATTGCCACCAATATGTTCGGTTGTTCCGATACATCCAACGTGATCAATGTAACTTCGCTCTTCGGTGTGGAAGAAACGCCCGCCTTCAGCGACGTACTGCTGTTCCCGAACCCGGCTACACAGAACATCAGCCTGAATTTTGAGGCTTTTGTTGCCGGAGACATCACGTTCACCATCATCGATGCGATGGGCAAACAGATCTTTGAAGAAGAAAAATTCGTGCCACAGGGTAAATACATCAAAGCTTTTGATCTTACCGGCCTGGCCAACGGCGTTTACATGATCCGTATGAAAAGCGAGAACGGGTTAAAAACCCTGCGTTTCATCAAGCATTAAATTTATAAACGCGCGAAATTGATTTACGAAGAGCTTGCACAGTGTGCAGGCTCTTTTTATTTTTGGACATACGCAAAATTTACCAGCCAATGCGCGAAAATGTCCTCCATTTTATATGGCAGTACGGCCTTTTTAATAAGGACCGCCTGTACACCCTCGACGGCGAAAAGGTGGAATGCATCCACCCCGGCCGGCTGAACCCGGATTCCGGACCCGATTTCTTTAATGCACGGCTGCGTATCGGCGGGCTGCTGCTGGCCGGCAATGTGGAACTGCATGCCGAAGGGCCCGACTGGTACCTGCACGGGCACCAGAACGATGCGGCCTACAGCAATGTGATACTGCATGTGGTGTTCCGCAAAGGCTGCCGCACCCAGGTACTGGGCAAGGAAATTCCCGTTCTGGAACTGCATCCTTTTATAGAAAAAGCCTTCTGGCAGACCTATACCGGCCTGCAGAAACTGAGCGGACGGCCCGCATGCACATACGCACTGGAGCAGGTCCCCGGCATTTATTTTACCCGGCAGTGGGAAAAAGCCGGTATTGAACGTATACAGGAAAAAGCACGGCGCCTGCAGGAATTGTTTGAACATACCGGGCAACGGATCGATCAGGCTTTTTTCATCCTGCTTTGCCGCAATTTCGGGTTCGGCATCAATACCGAAGCCGGGCAGATGCTGGGCCTGCGTACCGACGTAAAAATACTGGCGCGCCACAGGCATTCCCTTTTCCAGCTGGAAGCCATATTGCTGGGCATGGCCGGGTTTCTCGAAGATCCCGGAGACCATGCGTACGCCCTGGAACTGCGTAAGGAATTCCTGCATATACGGCGGCTTTTCCCGCTGTCGCCCATGCAGAAACACCTGTGGAAGTTCTCGAAGACCCGGCCGGGGAATTTTCCTACCGTACGCCTGGCCCAGCTGGCAGCGCTCATTCACCATTCGGGCTTTATGGTGAACCCCATCCTGCAGGCGGGCGATCCGGCCGGCATCCGCAACCTGTTCCGCACCGGCTGTTCTGATTTCTGGGCCTCACATTACGATTTTAACTCGCCCCGGCCCCACAGACAGGCCCAACCGGGAGAACACAGCATCGACGGACTGCTCATTAATTCGGTAGTTCCCCTGATGGCCTGGGAAGCCCTACGCTCAGAGAACTCCGCCCTGATGGAAAGGACCGTAGAACTGTTACAATCGCTGCCGCCGGAAGACAACCGCCACACCCGTGTATACGCGCAGTGGGAAGTTCCGCAGCAGAACGCCTTCGATACGCAGGCCGCTTATCACCAGCACAAGCGTTACTGCCGCGCCCGGCAATGTATTTCCTGCCTCATCGGGAACAAGATACTGCGCAACGGCACATTGCCCGCACAGGATTCTTCATGAATATACTAAAAATCCCTCAGGCGATGCTATACAGGCTATCCGGGGCTTTGCTGTGGAAACATACTCATAAAACAAACGTAACTTTCATTTGTACTTTTCATAATATTATTAATTTAGCCCGATCAAGAACACTATTTCTTAGCCTATGACAAAGGAGAAACAACAATGGGGATCGCGCATCGGACTTATTTTAGCGATGGCGGGTAATGCCGTCGGACTCGGAAATTTCCTGCGATTCCCGGCCCAGGCCGTGCAGAACGGCGGTGGTGCTTTTATTATCCCTTACCTGGTCTGTTTCGTATTAATGGGTATTCCCCTGCTCTGGATCGAATGGAGCATGGGCCGTTACGGCGGACGTTCCGGGAACCACTCTACACCGTTCATCCTGAATGAAATGGGCAAAAAAGCCCTCTGGAAATACATCGGTGTATTCGGTATCTTTACCAATGTGGCCGTAGCTGCCTACTACTGTTATATCGAATCCTGGACCATGTCGTACGTAATGCACTCCATACTGGGTACATTCAACGGGATGGACCGCAATGCCGTAGCGTCTTTCTTTGACAGTTACGTGGATGTAAGTACCTCTACAACGGGAATTCCCTACGAAGCCGTTATTTTTTACCTGTTCTGCCTGCTGCTGAACACCTATATCCTGTCCAAAGGTCTGGACGGCGTGGAAAAAGTGGCCAAAGTAGGTATGCCGCTGCTGATCCTTTTCGGTATCTTCCTTGCCGTGCGCGCCATTACCCTGCAGGCCGGCGACAGCGGTGCCGCCTATGACGGTACCGTAGGTCTCAATTACCTGTGGACTCCCGATTTCAATTCCCTGTACAACCCCAATGTATGGCTGGCAGCTGCCGGACAGATCTTCTTTACCCTTTCGGTGGGGATGGGCACCGTACACTGCTACGCCTCTTACCTGAACTCCCGCGACGATGTGGCCTTAAATGCCATGAGCGCCGGCTGGATGAACGAATTTGTGGAAGTGGTCGTGGGCGCATCGATCGTAATTCCGATCACCGTAGGTTATTTCGGTGTGGAAGGTATGCTCGAGATCGCCAAACAGGGCAGCTTTGCACTGGGCTTTAAAACCATGCCCTACCTGTTTTACCAGTGGGGCAGCGTACTGGCTCCGGTAGCCGGCGTCATGTTCTTCGGACTGCTGTTCTTTGCAGGCATCACGTCTTCGCTGGCCATGGGAACTCCCTGGATGGGCTTTATGCACGACGAATACGGCTGGGGCCGCAAACTGGGCGCCTGGTCCTTCGGTCTGTTCGTGCTGGTACTCGGTCTGCCTACGGTATTCTTTTACCAGTACGGGGTCTTTGACGAGTACGACGACTGGGCGGGGACCAACTCGCTCTTTGTATTCGCCCTGGCAGAGACCGTACTTTTTGCCTGGATCTTCGGTATGAAAAAGGGCTGGCAGGAAATTACGCTCGGCGCCGACTTTAAAGTGCCCGGCTTCTTCAGGTACGTGATCGGTTATGTAACGCCCGTACTGCTGTTGCTGGTATTCCTGGCCAATATCATCAAACCTGTGGATAACGACTGGGGCATGGCCTTCAGCGGACTTTTCAGCGGCGACGGCTGGCCACTCGATAACGGCTCCCTGATCAAAAAAATTACCATGAACGGCCTTCGTGGCGAAATAGCTGCCGAAACCGACAATGTAAAACGCGCTTTCCTGGAAAAGAAACTAACCTTTACCATCATTGCACGTTTAATACTGGTAGCGGCCTTTTTATTCATCAGTTTCCTGGTATACCGTGCCAGTAAGCTCCGAACTAAAAAATTCTAATCTATGAACACGATCGCACTATTTATGATGATCACCGTACAGGTTACGGTCACCGCCATCACCATTTATTTCTTTGTAAAAGTAATGAAAGCGCCTACGGAAAAGGGCGAGCACACAGAGCTGCCCGATCCGCTGGACGAAAATCCTTAAATACAAAAATGAAACAGTTCCTGCGTCCGTTTTTCAGTTTTAACCGGTCGGAACGTAGGGGAATGATCGTACTTGCAGGCATCCTTGGTGCCTGCATTCTTTTTACCACTTTTCTGCCCCTTATTGTACCACCCGTATCTCCCGAGCTGCAGGCTTTTGCAGTTATGCCCTTCGACAGTTCCCTGCAAGACCCACCCGGTTACGCAGAACGGAACATGTACACCCGACCCGGAAAAAATACGCCTGCCCTTCAGCCTTTCGATCCGAACGGACTGCCCGCGGAAGAATGGGTACGCATGGGACTTTCGCCCCGGCAGGCCGAAGTACTGAAGAATTACGAAGCCCGTACCGGAGGTTTCCGCAAGGCAGAAGACCTGCAGAAGTGCTTTGTGATCTCCGGGAAATTTTACGACCGCATAGCCCCTTTTATACGTATACGAAAAACAGGTGCGAAAGTTACGGAAAACGCAGGTGTGGCAGGCCCTTCGGAACCACATACCGACCTGAACACGGCCGATACCACCGAACTGAAACGCCTGCCCGGCATTGGCAGCACCCTGGCCCTGCGCATCGTGCGTTTCCGGGAACGCCTGGGCGGCTTCCATTCCGTTGCACAGCTGCGCGACGTATACGGACTGAAGGAAGAAACCTACCTCGCGATCGAGAAATACCTGTGGACCAGCCCGGTAAAACTGCGGCAGGTATCCGTCAATTACGCCGGCTACGAAGACTGGCTGCAGCTGCCCTATATCGACAAAAAGACCGCCCGGAACATTGTAAATTACAGGGAAAAGAACGGTTTTTTCCGCCGTTTGGAAGAATTGGGCGAAAAGGGTCTTGTAAACGCCGAAACCTATTCCAAATGTTTGCCTTATTTACTACTTTAGCGCCCCTGAAAAAGTCCTCTCTCTAAGTTGTTGTTTGTCATATTATTTATTTGAAACCCATGAATTTCGAATTTAATGAAAACCAAAAAATGATCGCGCAGATGGTGCGCGATTTCGCAGAGAAAGAAATTCGTCCGAATGTGATGCACTGGGACGAAAATGAGATCTTTCCTGTTGATGTAATGAAAAAGATGGGCGAAATGGGCCTTTTAGGCATTTTCGTTCCGGAAGCTTACGGCGGAAGCGGGTTCAGCTATCACGAGTATGTTGCAGCTCTGAGCGAACTGGCTAAAGTATGCGGCGGTGTAGCCCTTTCGGTAGCCGCTCACAATTCCCTTTGCACCGGGCATATCTACTACCACGGCAGCGAAGAACAAAAGAAAAAATACCTCCCTAAACTGGCCACAGGCGAATGGATCGGCGCCTGGGGACTGACCGAGGCCAACACCGGTTCCGATGCCATGCGTATGAAATGTACCGCGGTAAAAGACGGGAACGAATGGGTGCTGAACGGCAGTAAGAACTGGATCACACACGGACTGAGCGGCGATGTGGCCGTGGTACTGGTACGTACGGGCGATCTGCTCGACTCCAACGGTATCACCGCGTTCATCGTTGAAAAAGGCACACCGGGCTTTTCTGCCGTTAAGATCAAGAACAAACTGGGCGTACGTGCCAGCGAAACGGCCGAACTGATCTTCGACAACGTACGTATCCCCGAAGAGAATGTGGTCGGTCAGGTGGGTCAGGGCTTTAAACAGGCCATGCAGATCCTCGACGGCGGACGTATTTCCATCGCGGCCGTATCCCTGGGTATCGCCAAAGGCGCTTTCGAAGCGGCCCTGAAATACGCCAAGGAACGCGAACAGTTCGGACAGCCCATCGCCAATTTCCAGGCCATCGGGTTTAAACTGGCCGATATGGCTACGGAGATCGAAGCGGCCGAGCTGCTCACCTACCGCGCGGCCGACCTCAAGAACCGCGGCGAAAAAGTGACCCAGGCCGGCGCTTATGCCAAGTACTTTACTTCGGAACTCTGCGTAAAATGCGGGAACGAAGCCGTACAGATCATGGGCGGCTACGGGTTCACCAAAGAATATCCCGCCGAAAAATTCCTGCGCGATTCCAAACTGATGACCATCGGGGAAGGAACTTCCGAAATTCAGAAACTCGTGATCTCACGAAACCTGATAAAAAATTAAACGGAAAGGAGGCTTCGGCCTCCTTTTTTGTTTTTCGGCAGAAGTCTTTATCTTTAGCTGAGTTTATTTAGCTACTATGAAAAAGAAAGCAATTCTGTTCCTCGGTCTGGGTATTGCCGCCAGCGGTTTTACGGCCTGTAAGAAAACTACGGCCTTCAGCTACAAAGCCAGCTGTACTACCGCCTGCAAAGTGAGTTATTACGACAGCGACGGTAATTTTGTGGCCCGCTCCGATTTCGGTACCTCTTTTGAACAGGATATTGCCGCCTTAGAGTTCCAGCCCGTACAGGTTGCGGTACAAAGCTCCGTATGCCCCGAGACCGGCGCCTGCGACAGCAGCCTCTTCCTGAACGATGAAATACGCGTGGAGCTCTGGAAAGGCGATGAAAAGATCTGCGAACAAAGCACATCGGGCAAACCCCTGCAGGCGGTTTCCTGCAAATACAAGTGGGAACAGTAAGGGTTTTCACACCGAATTAACCCTTTATAAAGAGAATTTTCACACCGGGCCGATTTGAAAAACAAAGAATATTGCGCACCTTCGTGTCGTTAATTTATCGGCTATCTATATGTCAGTAACGCAAAATTACATTCAGGTCCCCTACGGAAAAAGTGTACATGGTGAAGAAGAAATTGAAGCGGTGGTAAACGTGCTTCGTACCTCTACCATGATGGGCAAACACGTGCGCGAAATGGAAGAAAAAGTTTCGGCGCTGTACAACAAAAAACACGGTATCATGGTAAACTCGGGCTCTACCGCCCTGTACCTGGCCGCTGACCTGCTCGACTATGAGCCGGGAGCCGAGATCATTACACCGGTACTTACCTTTTCGACCACGGTGGCGCCGCTGATCAAAAAAGGATGGGTTCCTGCGTTCGTAGACGTGGAAGAAGGCACCTACAATATCGATGCCGATAAGGTAGAGGCCATGATCACGCCCAAAACCAAAGCCATGTTCATCCCGAACCTGATCGGGAACCTGCCCGACTGGCAAAAACTGCGCGCTATTGCCGATAAACACGGACTTTTTGTCCTGGAAGACAGTGCCGATACCCTGGGCGCCGAGATCGGCGGAGCCAGCTCGGGACGTTTTACCCATATGAGCACCACCAGTTTCTACGGTTCACACGTGATCAACTGCGCCGGCAACGGCGGTATGCTCTGCGTGAACGAGGACGCCCATTACAACCGCGGCAAACTGCTGCGTTCCTGGGGCCGCAGCTCATCGCTGTTCGTGGAAAGTGAAAAGATAGAGAACCGCTTCAATGTAGAAGTGGACGGTATACCTTACGATGCCAAATTCGTGTTCGAAGAACCGGGTTACAACGTAGAACCTTCCGAAATGGGCGCGGCCTTCGGACTGGTACAGCTGGCCAAACTGCAGGCCAATATCGATGCCCGCATCGCCAACTACAACCAGATGCGTTCCTTCTTTGAGAAATACGAAGAGTTCTTTATTCTGCCGAAACAGCTGCCCGACAGCCGTACCGGATGGCTGGCCTTTGCGGTGACCCTGCGCGACAATATGCCGTTCATCCGCCGCGACCTGCAGATCTTCCTGGAGAAACGCAATATCATGACCCGTACGGTGTTCACCGGAAACATCCTGCGTCAGCCCGGCTTTAAGAACATTGCCTGCAAACGTGTAGACGCATACCCGGAAGCCGACCGCGTAATGCGCGGCGGTATGCTGATGGCCTGCCACCAGGGCCTGAACCAGGAACAGATCGCCCACGTGATGGAATCGGTGGACGCATTCATGGCACAGTACTGAACGGAAACATCATAACAGTTATATAGAAAAGGCGGGAGGAAACTTTCGCCTTTTTAAATGCACAGAAAAACTGTATCATTGCGTATGAAGATTGTCTTTTTCCTGCTCCTCACAAGCATCAGCCTGCATGCATATACACAAAATGCGTTCAGCGACGACCTGGATTTCGTATATACCCGGCTGAAGCAGGGCAGCTCCTATAAAACCCAGAAATACAACCGGGAAAAGGCCGATGCGAAATACCTGGCACTAAAAGCCCTGTACGCCGGCCGGCAGCCTGATCTCTTCGAAAGTTATTTTCGGCTGTACGAACTGGTGGATGCACTGAGTGATCTTCATAATGACATTTACGGCAATACGGAGCATTTTTCGTATACAGATCTGCAAAAGCCGGAATTCCTGGAAAAGATCCGCAACGCCCCGGAGTACAACTTTTATCCGCACAGTACAGCCGACCTCGACAGCCTGGAAACCGAACTGGAAAAAAAAGACCGGAACGATCACGAAGGTATTTACTATTACGAGACGTTTTTTAAGATCGGCATCCGGAATGCCGGAAAGATGTACGAAGGCATTATTTTAGAAAGCCGTATTCCTTCCTGGCAGAGAGGCGAGACCATACTGTACCTGCTACCGCTGGAAAACAAACGCTTCCGGCTGTTCATGGGGCACCTGGTTCACAAAAGGCTTTTTTCAGCGACCGATCATTTTGTTGCCGGAGAATTTAAGTCCCTTCCCTGGAAAAAGAAAAACGACAGTCCTGACTTTTACCGGGCCCCATTCCCGGAGAAAAAATACCATTTCGTTACGCTGAACGCTCAAACTTCGTACCTGAAGCTCGGAAGTTTCAGCTCTGCCAATGAGAACATCAGGGAGGCCACGGCTTTTTATTCCCGGATCAAAGACAGTCTGCAGACCCCGAACCTGATCGTAGACCTGCGGAACAATTCCGGAGGCGGTGACCGTACCTCGCTGCAGTTTTACAAACTGCTGAAAAGATACAAAGGCAATATGTCCGTACTTATCAATTTTGGTACGGTAAGCAATGCCGAGCAGTTTACCGTTAAACTCAAAGACCGTAAAAATGTGAGCTTACTGGGCGACAATACGCGGGGCATGATCACCTACGGGCGAAACTATCCCGAAGATCTGGCAAGTCCGTCCGGGCGTTTTCGGATATACTTTTCAGATATGAAGGACAACTGGAAAAAATACCTGCCATACGAAGGAAAAGGTATTTCCCCGGACATTTACCTGCGCAACGACCGCGACTGGATCGAACAGGCCCTGGAAATGCAGAAAAAATAACAGCAACCTCGTCTTAGCAACACTCCTCAGGCTAACTTTTATACTCAAACAAAAAACAGGGTACGCAACAGAGACAATTTGAAAATATTAAGTGACAATCTTGTGACCGAAGTAATAGAAAAATATTTTTCGACACTATTGTATACAAACAGTTATTGCCATATATTTATAAATTAACAGCTAGTTTTACTATCTATGGAAACGCCCACAATTATATAAAGAATGAAAATCAAAAGACTTAAAATAACAAATTTTCGACATTTGAGCAATTTGGATTTCGACTTTGGTTCTATTTTAACAGTTATCGCAGGTGGCAATGGTACTGGAAAAACATCAATGCTTGGTATCATTGGACACATTTTTAAGTATAGCAATGCTTATTACAATCTTTTTAATGAGCGTTTTGAAACAAAATATTCCGCTGTATTTCGTTTTTCAGATACACACGATGTCACAGAAACTTATTCATATCAATTGTTTTTTGAAAATGGCACAAATAAAAATGCAGCATCGAGAATAGTAACTGAAAACGGAAGAATTAGGCATCGTATAGATGTTGGAGGTAGAATTAGAGGTGGCGGTAAAGTATCAAAGCCAGTAATTTTCTTAAGTTTAAAAAGACTTTTACCCTTAGCGCAAGAAAATGAACGAAACATTAAGCTTGGGCTTCAAACTTTAACTCCTGAGTTAGCAGTTGAGTATAACGAAATATACAATGAAGTTTTTTCTACAACTGAAACAATAAATCCAGTTCATACGAAATCAAGTAATAAAAATTCCTTTTCTCCGACAACAGCAAATTTTGATTCTCATGGGATCTCAGCAGGGCAAGACAATATTGGCCATATTATCCTTGCCTTGCTCTCATTTAAAAAACTAAAGCAAGATAATCTAAATTATGACGGTGGCCTTTTGCTTATAGATGAGTTGGATGCTACTTTATACCCCGCGGCTCAAAAGAACCTGATGAAAGTAATGCTGCGAATTGGTAGAGAAGTAAATTTACAAATTGTGTTTACTACTCACTCTTCTGATTTACTTAACTTTTTATCTTCAAAAAAAGCAGCGCAATTTAAGCATTCAACTAATTTTGTAAGCTTGTCTAATTCATTAGGTTCTGTGAAGGTGCAACAAGGTTTTTCAGAGCTAGAAAATTTACTTGCTGATCTAAATCACGAAGCAGTCAGAAGTATAAGACCTAAAAAGGTTAATTTTTATTTTGAAGATTATGAAGCGTCTTGCTTTTATAAAAACATAATAAATGAAATTGATTTCGGTTGTGAAAAATCATATAAAAACCTAAGTATAAGTTGTGGAACATATAAAACTTTAATCGACAAAGGATTTGAAGAGTTTTTTAGGAGTGTTGTTGTTCTTGACGGTGACTTCAAATCTACTTTTAATCAAACAGATACAAATAATGTTGTGTTTTTACCAGGAACTTTAAGGCCAGAAAATGTGGTCAAAGAGTTCCTTCAGGGCCTTCCTGAAAATGATCCCTTTTGGAACAACCCGGCACAATATACGAAACGTGTTTTTCTTAACAACATCAACGGTGTTTCAGACGATAGAGAAGCAATGAAAAGATGGTTTAATTCTGAAATTGAATTTTGGGGACAGGATGCTTCAAATCTATTCTTAAGGTGGAAAGAATTAAACTCTGATGAAGCACAGATTGTAATTGACAGAACTAATGCCATCATTAAACGTATAATAGACAAATTTTATGAACTTTCTACAAACAACTAAAGGTAGTTTGGCAAAGAGCAAACTTGGGCACTCCATGGTTTAATAACTCTCACCTGCTCTATAAAATACCCTTTACCAGCAAATACCTAGCGGCCATTACACTGTCATATACTTTTTTCTCACCCATAACCCAAAGCTATCGCATTTATCCGACTGTAAAACATTGTGTACGTTATTAATACCCTTTTCATTCCAATTTTTCTTCGTCGCAAGTTCGTTTTTGTATACAAACTTCCCATCGGAAACAAAAAAAGCTGTTCCCTCCCGCTTCAAGCGAGACGAAACAGCTTTTCTATACCGTTATCCCGGCCTTAGCGCGGGATCATACATTAATTTCAACGCCGTCCTTATCCTTGTAACGGTATTCCATTAAAGGCAGCGACATGTTCGATTTTACCTCGATCCTGCCCTTGTACTTACGTTTCCATTTGTTGGCCAGGGAAAATATCCAGCCTTTGGTGAGGAATGCGTGTACAAACGGGTGACATTCGATGGTAATGGGACTTCCCTTGCGTTCGGTCATGAGGTAGCGTACCTCGTTTTCCATATCGTCTACGATGAGCAGGGGCGCTTCGGCTTTACCGGTGCCGTGGCAGGTGGGGCACACCTCTTTGGTCTCGATATCGATCACGGGGCGCACGCGTTCGCGGGTGATCTGTACCAGGCCGATCTTGGAAGGCGGCAGTACATTATGCTTGGCCCGGTCGTTCTTCATGGCCGTTTTCAGGAACTCGTACAGTTTCTGTTTGTTTTCGGCCTTATGCATATCGATAAAGTCAACCACAATGATCCCGCCCATATCACGCAGGCGTAGTTGACGGGCAATTTCGGCGGCAGCTTCCAGGTTGGCCTCGATGGCGTTCGTTTCCTGGTCGTTGCCTTTCTTAAGCATATTGCCGCTGTTTACATCGATCACGTGCAGGGCTTCGGTATGCTCAATGATCAGGTATCCTCCGCTGGGCAGTCCCACCTGTCGGCCGAACAGGGCTTTTACCTGTTTGGTCACTTTATGGGCATCGAAAATATCCGCTTTGCCTTCGTAGAACTTAATAATTTTTTCTTTACCGGGTAGGGTATTGGCAACAAAGTCGCGCAGTTCGTCGTGCAGGGCTTTGCTGTTCACGACCACGCTGTCGAACGAGAAACTTTCGTTCATAAGGTCGCGCAGGATGGCGGAGGTACGTTTCAGTTCGCCGAGGACCTTTACGGGGGTATGCCCCACTTTCATCATATCGACGGCCGAATTCCAGCGCACGAGCTGTTCTTCCAGGTCGCGCTGCAGTTCTCTGGCCTCTACCCCTTTTGCGGCCGTACGGATGATGCATCCGAAATTTTTGGGTAAGACCGGTTCAATGATATCCTTGAGCCGTTTACGTTCTTCGCTGTCTTTTATTTTTGAAGACACGGAAACACGTGCTCCGAAGGGAGCCAGTACAAGATATCGTCCGGGAATGGAGATTTCGCAAGAGAGACGCGGCCCTTTCTGGGAAATGGGCTCTTTGGCGATCTTCACCAGGACCTTCTGTCCGGGTTTGATCACATCCACAATTTTACCCTCCTTCACAATATCGGGTTCCGGTTTCAGGTACATCAGGTTACCTGTTTTCACCTTTCCCGACTGCAGTTCAGAAATGAACTTGTTCAGCGAGCGTATTTGCGGACCCAGGTCAAAGTAGTGCAGAAAAGCATCCTTTTCGTATCCTACATCGATAAATGCCGCGTTCAGGTTAGGCATCACACGCGATACCCTGGCCAGGTACAGGTCGCCTACGGTATAAGCGCTGTCGGCCAGTTCGTGGTTGAACTCAACTAAGTTTTTATCTTGCAAAACAGCCAAATATACATCCTTACCCTTTACCTCTACTATGAGTTCATTCATCATAATAAGTCAAGATAAAACAGGCACACCCGTACCAATCGGCATCAGATACCGAGACTGGAACGGGGCCAAATTATACAATGGAATAATACTTAGCTAAAAGAATTACTTCTTCTTCTTGTGACGGTTTTTGCGAAGTCTTTTCTTTCTTTTGTGGGTGTTCATCTTAGCTCTTTTTCTTTTTTTTCCGCAAGGCATGATGTGTAATTTTTAATTCGTTAAACAATAATTTTATTTATTCTCAATCCCGTAGGTGGATTTCATGTATTCCTTTGCCTGTTGTGCCACCATATCGGCGGGCACTTTCTGCAAATATAGGTTAAGTTGTGCAAGTGCCGAATCTTTTTTACCGGAAGCGGCATAGGCATCGGCCAGGTAGAAGCGGGCCTCACTGATGGTGGTATCGATACGGGTCACTTCCGTGAAGTGGCCTATGGCCTTGTCAAACTGCCCGGATACCATGGCAAAGCGTCCCAGTTCCATGATCGCTTCGGTATTTGCCGGATCTTCGGCCACTACTTCGCGCAGCATAGCGATACCTTTCATGGGTTCGGTACCTTTTTCCACGATGGTTGCCGCCAGCTTGATTTTAGCAGAGCGGTTGCGCGGATCGATCGCCAGTGCCTTTTCAAAGGCATATTCCGCGTTCTCAACGGCCCAGCCGCGGTTGCCGTCCCCTGCAAAGGCCGATACGGCCAGGAAACGTTTACCGGCCTGTGTCCAGGTGTCCGCATCGTTTACCAGTTCGGCCTTTTTACCGAAAAAGTAAGCGGATACCTGCGGGAACATAGCCCTGTCCCACAGTAAAACAAGCGAATCGCAAGCAGGAACAGCCTGGCTGCCACCCGAGGAAAGGACCTCTTCCCAGCGGTCGGACGCTACAGCTGTTTGAGGCGGAACCTCCGTCTTGATGCTCTTCAGCTCTTTCAGGAACTCTTCTGCCGCCTGTTTGCGATTGCGCTCTCTAACCTGTTCATCAGAGAATGTTTTAGGCATAAAGAACGCCGCTGCAAAGGCAGAGCCCGCAACCAGCGCCAATATCAGTATAATGCCTGTTTTATTCATCTGAAAATGTTTTTAACCAAGCCCGGGGCTTATTTCACCTTTTTCTTCACCTGCTCCATGAACACTTTGGCAGGTTTGAAAGAAGGGATGTTATGAGCAGGAATAATAATTGTGGTGTTTTTGGAAATGTTACGGCCTTTTTTCTCAGCTCTTTTCTTAACTATGAAAGAACCGAAACCGCGCAAATACACGTTCTCACCACGTGAAAGACTGTCTTTGATAGCCTTCATGGTAGCTTCAACTGTGGCCTGAACTGCTACTTTTTCTACTCCTGTAGCATCTGCAACCTGATTTACGATTTCTGCTTTTGTCATCTCTATTTTATTTAAACATTGATTTTGTAATACTTGCCTCCCTAAATTGGGGTGCAAATGTACAAATCTAAATTGTAACTTTGCCAAACCTTGCATGAAAATTTCGGAAGTTTTAATAAAAAAGTATCTTGATATTAAAAGGGATTTACCGTGGCGTAACACACGGGACCCTTACCTGATCTGGCTTTCAGAAGTAATACTTCAACAAACGCGTGTAAACCAGGGACTTCCCTATTTCAACGCTTTTTCGGAAGCCTACCCCGATGTACGGCAACTGGCTGAAGCCGAAGAAGATGAAGTACTCCGGCTCTGGCAGGGACTCGGTTATTACTCCCGCGCGCGCAACATGCACGCCACGGCAAAACAGATCGTCGAAAAGTTCCCGGATCACTTTCCCGTAACATACGATGAGCTGATCCGGCTCAAAGGCATCGGCCCCTATACCGCCGCCGCCGTTTCGTCTTTTGCCGCCAATGAGGACCGCGCCGTGGTAGACGGTAACGTGATCCGCGTCATAAGCCGTTTTGCCGGCATTACCGAACCGGTGAACTCCACGCCCGTACGCCGCGAGATAGAACGCATCGCCGCCGCCTGGCTGCAGCCCGGTACCGCCGCCCTGCACAACCAGGCCCTCATGGAACTGGGCGCCCTTATCTGTAAACCGCAGAACCCGCTCTGCCACGAATGCCCCCTGCAAAGCGCCTGTGCCGCCTTCCGGGACGGACTTACCGACCGCATTCCCCTTAAAACAAAGGCTGCCCCGAAAAAAGAACGCTACCTGCATTACTACCTGGGCGCCGAAGGCATACAGTATATACGCAAACGCGGCGCCGGAGATATCTGGCAGGGGCTGTACGAATTTCCGCTCTGCGAGACCGGCGGTCCGGACCCGGAACCGCTGCCTTCCTTTGCCGGCAGAGAAACCGCCCCGCAACTCCTGCAACAGGCCAAACATACCCTGAGCCATCAGCTGCTGCATATCCGTTTCTGGCAGACGGAACTGCAGGCCGGTCACCTGCAGGACTACGAGGCCGTGGCCGACAGCGAACTGGACAGGTACGGTTTTCCCATCGTACTGCGTAAATTCAGCGACGTTTTTATCGCCGGGAAAGGGCTTTTGTAGGTTGTTCCGTTTTTTTAGGTAAATTTGGGAAGAGGGTTTATTTGATAAGATCCTTTATTTATATTTGACAAAAGGAAATAGGAAAACGTAGTAATCAATTTGCTAAAATGAACGGAGTAAATAAAGTAATTCTTGTAGGTAATTTGGGGTTGGACCCGGAGTTTAGAAAACTGGACAATGGAGCATCAAAAGCACGACTGAGACTGGCTACAACGGAAACATACCGGAATGCGTCCGGCGACCGGATCGATAAAACGGAATGGCATACCATCATTCTGTGGAGAGGCCTGGCAGACCTGGCAGACAAATACCTGCGCAAGGGAGCACGCATTTACGTGGAAGGCAAACTGAGAAACCGGCAGATCGAAGGGCCGGACGGTTCTAAAAAAACGATCACTGAAATTGAGGCCGAGAACCTGGTAATGCTCGACCGCCGGCAGGACAGCAACCGCGGCGGGTACGGACAGAACGAGAACTACGACGAGAATACTTCGTACAACCAGAACAGCAGCAACAGCAGCGGTTCCAGCTCCGGACCCAATTTCGAGGACCTGGGCAACGAAAACGAGGGACGCGGCAACAGTCCCTTTTAATATTAACTAAAAACAGCACACTTTGGACGATCATCCGGTCAGTTTGACGGTCAACTTTGCGGGAACGGGAATGCAGATCTCCGATCCGGTCACAGGTCTGATCGTCTACAGCATCATCATTTTATTCTTACTGGCCTGCTCGGCGGTGGTATCCGCTTCCGAAGTGGCCTTTTTCTCTGTGAAGCCCACCGTACTGGAAGATCTGCCCGAGACTTCCTCCCGCGAGAAGCTCAAGAACCTGCTCGATAAGCCCAAAACCCTGCTGGCTACCATACTCATCCTGAACAACACGGTGAACATCGGCGTGGTGGTACTTTCGGAGCCGCTGCTGGCCTCGCTGCCCATGCACAACATTCCGCAGTGGGCGCAGTTCCTGATACAGGTGGTGGCCGTTACCTTCCTGATCCTGCTCGTGGGCGAGATCATTCCCAAAATATTCGCCAACCGCAATTCCCTGCGTATATCCCTGGTAATGGCCGGTCCGGCCTCGGTCATGGTACGCCTGCTGAAGCCCCTGTCCCTGCCCCTGTCGGGTATGGGAACCTATATCGATAAACGCATCCGTAAAAAAGACACTTCCATTTCGGTGGAAGAACTTTCCCAGGCCCTGGAACTGACCGGCGTTGGCACCCAGGACGAAAATTCGGGCAAACTGCTGCAGAGCATCGTAAAATTCGGCAGCGTGGACGTTTCTACCATCATGACGCCCCGGGTGGACGTGTTCTTTATCCAGGACGAATACTCCTTCGCTAGGATGATCGAAAGCGTGGTGGAGAACGGTTATTCCCGCGTGCCCGTATACACCGGCAATGCCGATAACATCCGCGGTATCCTGTATGTGAAGGATCTGATCCCCTACCTGCACGAAAGCGATGATTTTGACTGGCGCGGGCTCATACGCAAGCCTTTTTTCGTACCGGAGAACAAAAAGATCGACGATCTGCTGAAGGAATTCCAGAATAAAAAAATGCACCTGGCCGTGGTGGTGGACGAATACGGCGGCACCTGCGGCATTGTTACCCTGGAAGACATCCTGGAAGAGATCGTGGGCGAGATCAACGACGAATTCGACGAAGAAGTGCGCGATCAGCTGCGGCTCAGCGCTTCGGAATACATATTTTCGGGCAAGACCTACCTCAAGGACCTGTACCAGGTACTGAGCCTGCCCGACGGCACCCTGAGCCAGGTGGAAGAGAACGTAGATACCCTGGCGGGCGCCATTGTGGAAGTACTGGGTAAAATACCCGAACGCGGCCAGGAAGTGGAAATAGGCAACCTGAAGCTGAAAGTGCTCAGCGCCGACAACCGCCGCATACATAAAGTAAAAATAACGATCATTGAAAACGAAAATGTCCAGGAATAATAGCACCGTTCTGTTTTTCTTATCGCTCACGCTCTTCGGGCTGCAGGCCTGTATCGGCGAAGAAAAGGAACTTATACCCAAACCCAAGGGCTATTTCCGCCTGCCGGAACCCGAAAAGAAATACCTGCTGTACGATTCGCTCTGCCCTTTTTCTTTTGAATACCCGGTGTATTCTAAAATTCAGCCCTACAAACGCGGCGATGAAGTGCGGCCCTGCTGGTTCGACCTGCAGTTCCCCCTGTACAATGCCACCGTATACATGAGCTACGAGGACGTAAAAGGCGATGCCCGCCCCTACCTGGAAGATTCGCGCACCCTCGTGTACAAGCATACCGTAAAGGCCAACGCCATCGACGAGATACTTGTGAACGACCCGCAACGTAAGGTATACGGCATTATTTACCAGATACAGGGCGACGCGGCCTCCAACTGCCAGTTTCACCTTACCGATTCCCTGCATCACTTTATACGGGGCAGCCTGTACTTCAACAGCAGCGCCAATGCCGATTCAGTGGCCCCTGCCCTGGCCTTCCTGCGTCAGGACGTGGAACATATCACCCAAACCCTGCGCTGGAAATAGCTATGCAATATTTTGTAAAAGAACTTTCTAACGGTAT
Source organism: Bacteroidia bacterium (assembly GCA_016742095.1). GTDB lineage: Bacteria > Bacteroidota > Bacteroidia > CAIKAF01 > CAIKAF01 > JACVCJ01. The sequence goes on along the minus strand of JACVCJ010000001.1, from coordinate 59,037 downwards.
CCGGATCCTGCACGTGCCGGCCAAGACCATTACGGCCTGGTGCGGACTGTACATCAATACCGGCACCCGCGACGAAGAAAAAGGCGAAGGCGGCATAGCCCACTTTTTTGAACACGTACTTTTTAAAGGCACCGAAAGACGCCCGGCCTGGCGCATTATTTCGTCCATCGACGACAGCGGCGGCGAACTGAACGCATACACTACCAAGGAAGAAACTTTCGTATATGCATCGTTCCTGCGTTCGGAACTGAAAAAAGCCGTGGACATTCTCACCGACATCACCTTTCACAGTACTTTCCCGGAAAAAGAGGTGGAAAAAGAACGGGGCGTGATCCTGGACGAGATCGAATCCTACAAGGACGATCCGGTGGAAAGCCTGTTCGATAAGTTCGATGCGCTGTACTTTAAGGGACATCCGCTCGAAAAGCCCATACTGGGTACGACTGCCTCGGTCAAAAAGATAACGCGGGAACAGCTGTCGGGATTTGTAAAACGTAAATACAATACCGACCAGATCATTTTCTGTTCGGTGGGTAACTTCAACTTTGAGCGCATCTGTAAATATGCCGAGCCGCTGCTGAACGAGGTCCCGGCCTCCATCCGCAGTTTTGAACGCAAACCGTTCATGTATACCACGCCTTTTCACACCACGCAGAAAGAAGACATCCATTCGGCCTATTACCTGCTGGCCACGCACGGACCTTCGCGTAAGGAACGGCTGCGGGCGCCGCACCTGCTGTTCAACAATATACTGGGCGGCCCTTCGCTTACTTCGGTGCTGAACCTGAGCCTGCGCGAGAAGAACGGCCTCACCTATTCGGTGGAAAGTCAGCTGAACGCCTACAGCGACTGCGGTACCATGCATATTTTCCTGAATACCGATAAAAGCAAGCTCGAAAAAGCCGTGGGCATCGTGGAAAAAGAGCTGAAAAAGCTCCGGGAAACCGCCCTGAGCCCTGCACAGCTGCAAAGGGCAAAAAAACAGGTAAAAGGCGCCATGGCCCTGGCCGACGATAATAAAGACCGCATCATTCACTATATGGGCCGCTCGTTCCTGCACAACGGGCATATCCTGAGCGTGCACGAGATCATGCGCCAGATCGACGAGGTAAGTTCGCAGGACCTGCAGCAGGTGGCCAACGAACACTTCGCACCGGAAATATACAGTTCATTCCGGCTGCTGCCCAAAAATTAAAAATCGATCTCCAGTCCGAAGGTAGAGCGCAGTATTTCCAGGTTGGGATTTTTGGCGGCCATATGGTCGAACTTTTCTTTGGCCGTGTATATCTTACGCATGTTCACATCGGCTTTCTGTACTTCGCGCAGCACTATGTTCAGCTGCAGTTCGGGAATGCCCATACCATGCCGGAAATGATAGAGCAGCGCCGGTTTTTCGCCGCCGATCTCCGTTTCCTGGACCTTGGCATCCACGGTTATATCCAGTGTTTTAGCCGCCTCGTTGTATTGCAGCATACCCAGCCAGGTGGCCATATTGCTGCGGTTCTGGGTTTTGTACTGTTCAATAAGCTGATTTTTCAGTGTGTCGAAGTCAAGCAGTTCGCGTTCGCCGGCCTGGCGCACTACTTCGGGGTCTTCCACCACCATGGGTCCGTTTTCATCCGGCGTCGCTTCGGCAGCCTGTTTGGGCTTATTGCCCAGCACCGTATTGGGATTGATGGAATAACCCGGTTTCAGGATATTCTCTTCCACGCCTTTTTTGGCTTTGGAATAGGTAGCGCCTGCGCCCCCGGTCTGTCCGGGCTGGGTACGTGCGGGCACCTGCGAAGAAGTGGTAATGTAACCGTCCCCGGAATCGGAGAGGCCTACGCGGTCATGGCTTTTTTTTTTAGGTCGACCAGCTGCAACAGTAATAATTCCACGATAAGCCGCTTATTGGTAGCGGCCTTGTAGTCGATGTCCGTCTTGGTGGATTCGCGCAGGGCGGCCAGCAGCCAGTCGCCCGGCGTACTTTTGGCCTGCTGCAGATACTGTTCGCGGGCTTTTTCGCCCACTTCGAGCAGGCGTACCGTCTGTGCGTCGCGGGCAACCATCAGGTTACGCAGGTGTTCACAGAAGCCGGTGATGAAATTATGACCTTCGAAACCTTTATTGATGATATCGTTATACGTAAGCAGCAACTGGCGGATATCGCCGTTGAGTGCATAGTCGACCACTTTAAAGAAATAATCGTAATCGAGTACGTTCAGGGTCTCGATCACGGCCGAATACGTGAGTTTATCGCCGGAAAAGGTAACCATACGGTCAAAGATCGACAGGGCGTCGCGCAGCGCGCCGTCGGCCTTCTGGGCAATTACGTGCAGGGCATCCTGTTCGGCGTCCACACCTTCTTTGCGGGCGATATTACCCAGGTGTTCGGCCATATCTTCGATGGTGATACGGCTGAAATCGAATACCTGGCAGCGCGACAGGATGGTGGGCAGGATCTTGTGCCTTTCGGTGGTGGCCAAGATAAAAATGGCGTGTGCGGGCGGTTCCTCCAGCGTTTTCAGAAAGGCGTTGAAGGCCGCAGTACTGAGCATGTGTACCTCGTCGATGATGTATACGCTGTGCGTACCTACCTGCGGGGCAATGCGCACCTGCTCCACCAGCTGGCGGATATCGTCCACCCCGTTGTTGGAGGCGGCGTCAAGCTCATGGATATTGAAGGAGTGCGACTGGTTGAAGGCCGTGCAGGACTCGCATTCATTGCAGGGGTCCAGCTCGGCGGTAAGGTTCATACAATTGAGCGTTTTTGCCAGGATACGGGCCGATGTGGTCTTACCCACCCCGCGCGGACCACAGAACAGGAACGCATGCGCCACCTTTCCGGTGCGTATGGCATTCTTGAGCGTATTTGTGATATGTTTCTGGCCTACAACGTCTTCAAACGTCTGCGGTCTGTATTTGCGGGCCGATACTATAAATTCTGACATAGAAACTCCTTCATCTCCAAAGCGGGAAACAAAAATAAGAATATCCGGCCGGGTTTTTATTACTTTGTGGAAAAATAATCCGCTTCCCTTCATGAACTATCAATACCGAAAGGCTACCCTTACTTTACAGGCGGACCAGGTAGCCATTCACTGCTTTGAACCGGAGCTTCCCAACGGAAAGACCGTTCTGCTGCTGCACGGCTCTATCGAGAATGCCCGCATTTTCTTCAGCCGCAGCGGCAAAGGCCTGGCCCCTTTCCTGGCCAGTGCCGGGTATACGGTGTTTGCGGCCGATCTACGGGGTAAGGGCGGATCGGTGCCGGCCGTGCACAAAGGCAACAAAGCGGACCAGTACGATACGATAGAGAACGAGATCCCCGCGCTGATACGCCGGGTGATGGAGGAAACCGGACATACAAAAGTGATCCTGGGCGCACATTCCTGGGGCGGCGTACTGGCCCTGGCCACCCTGGCCCGCAAACCGGAACTGCTGCCGCATATTTCGGCCCTGCTCTGCTTCGGCAGCAAACGGCGCATCGGCGTGTTCTCCCTGCGTCGCCTCTGGATCATCGACATTATATGGAGCGGACTCGGCACCTTCTGTGCGCTCTTCCTGGGTTACCTGCCCGCCCGTAAACTGAAAATGGGCAGCGACGATGAACCCGGACCTTTTTTCCTGCAGATAAACCGCTGGGTATACGCCCGCCGCTGGAAGTTCTACCCCGACGGAAGCGATATCGCCCTTACGCTCCGGAACATGCAGCTTCCGCCCTCGCTGTTCCTCACCGGGGTGAACGACAAACTGCTGGGCCATGCCTCCGACGTAAAACGCCTGCTGAAGGAAAGCGGCATACCTGAAGAAAATTTTCGCCTGCTGAGCCGGAGGAACGGGAATCTTGAAGATTACGACCACATCAATATACTCACACACCCTTCTGCTTACAAAGACCATTTTATATTTGCAGAAGAATTCTTAAAATCGCAAGCATGATCATCCAGGCCCGGAACATACACAAGCGTTATGGCAGTCTGCACGTACTGAAAGGCGTAGACATCGACATTCAGCAGGCTGAGATACTGGCCATTACCGGCCGTTCCGGCGCCGGGAAAAGTACCCTGCTGCATATCCTGGGCACGCTCGATTCGCCCGATGAAGGCAAGGTAGAATTCCGCGGGACGGACCTTAATTTCCGCAACGACACCAAATTATCGGCATTCCGCAACAACAATATCGGCTTTGTGTTCCAGTTCCATCACCTGCTGCCGGAATTCACCGCCCTCGAGAACATACTGATACCGGCCTATATTTCGGGCCATAATAAAAAGGAAGCCCAGAAACGGGCCTGGGAACTGCTCGAGATCCTGGGTCTTGCCCACCGGGCGCAGCACAAACCTTCGGCCATGAGCGGGGGCGAACAGCAGCGTACAGCCGTGGCCAGGGCACTCATCAATTCCCCTTCGGTGGTCTTTGCCGATGAACCCAGCGGGAACCTCGACAGCGAAAACGCCGCGGCCCTGCACAACCTGTTCATTTCGCTCCGCAACGAACTGAAGCAGACCTTTGTGATCGTGACCCACAACGAAGACCTGGCCGCTATCTCGGACCGTCATATACAGATGGCCGACGGACGTATCGTTTCACTTTAAAGAAAGCAGCCCCTTGCAGCATTCGTTAATGTTTTTATACCTTTAGCCCGAAACCATTAACTAACAGCATGAAAAAGCTCTCTACAACGGCCATTGCTTTATGGCTTGGTGTTGCCGGAATTCTCCGTGCGCAGAACACCCCCGAACTTCTTTATTACAATTTTGAAGGCAGCGGTACCAAAGTGCCGAACCTGGCCTCTGCTCCGCCTGCCGGCACCGATACCGCCAATATCCTGGGAGCCATTACCCAGGGCAGCAGCTCTTTTCTCTGCGGCGGCGTGCTTATGGGCAGCGGTAACAGCTCCGGCAGCGACTACCTCAATACCGGCTGGAACACCGAACTCAGCAATATAAGCTGGACCATCTCGTTCCGTACCAACCAGATCTCAGCCAATGCCACGCTCTATTACATTTTCGGTGATGCGAATGCCGGTTCGTTCCGCTGCTTCACCAATGGCGTGGCCGGCTCCAACAACTGGATCCTGCGCGGTACCGGTATTACGGACGTACTGGTGAACGGAGGGGCCTTAACGACCTCTACCATGACCACGTTCGTATACGATCAGCCTGCCAATACCATTTACGGTTACCTGAACGGCGCCCTGGTAACTACCGTGCCACAGAGCGCTACGCCCGTTATCACCTCTTCCGGAGGACCTTTTAAAGTAATGGGATACGCCACGAACGTAGGTGCGCCTTCCGGCGGACTGCTCGACGAGTTCCGTGTGTATAACCGCGCCCTGAGCGCCGCTGAAATAGCCCAGCTGTACAACCCCTACGCCACACCGGGCTTCCTGGGCCCCGACCAGGCCATCTGCCCCTCGGACGGCGCCGTACAGTTCGATCTGCCTTACCCCGTTTCCGCAGGAAGCGTAACCTGGTCCAACGGTATCACCATGCCTGCCCTCACGGTGACCACGCCCGATACATTCTCCGTAAACATTTCAGGGGACTGCGGCAGCGGTTCAGATACCATTATCTTCAACAGCCTCGAAAGCAGCGCCTCTTTCGCTGCCACAGCCTGTGTCCCGGAAGGGTATACCTCTCCCGGCGGAGCCGTGTATACCACTTCGGGCATATATACCGATACCATCCCGAACGCCGCCGGTTGCGACAGTATTCTTACCATTACGCTCACCGTTAATTCCGTAGATACGACCGTGAGCATGACCCTGAGCGTGCCGCCGCAACTGGTAGCCGCTGCCGGAGCCACCAGCTACCAGTGGTACGACTGTAATAATCAGATGCTGGTACCCGGAGCCACCAGCCAGAACTTCTCACCGGGTCTGAACGGTGATTTTGCGGTTATCATAACGGCCAACGGTTGTACAGATACTTCGGGTTGCAGATCCTATTACTATTTCGGACTGGAAAATGCCCTCAGCGCTTCGCTGAAACTGTATCCCAACCCCACCACAGGCAGTTTCCGGATAGAAGCCGCAGAAAATAAAGAAATGCTGCAGCTGGAACTGATCAACAGCGTGGGTCAGGTGCTGCAGGACCTCCGAATGAACGGCGAGAACACCGTGCTGAACATCGAAGGTGCCAAAGGCCTGTACTTTGTGCGCGTAACGAACGCCGCCGGCGAAAAAGCGGTACTGCGCATCATTAAAGAATGATCCTTTCGGTATAAAAATACAGACCCGGATGCAGTGTTGTATCCGGGTTTTTTATGCAATGGGGTCAACAAAAAAGCCCTCCCGCATGCAGCGAAAGAGCTTTCTTTCTGTGTTTTATATACTTTTTATAAAGCGGTCCAGTAATCGATAAGATCTACCAGGCGGTTGCTGTAACCGGCCTCGTTGTCGTACCAGCCTACCACCTTTACCATATTGCCGATCACGGAGGTCAGCTCCGCATCGAACACACAGGACGCCGCGTTACCAATAACGTCGGTAGACACGATGGGATCGGTACAGTATTCCAGTATACCTTTCAGGCTGCCTTCGGCTGAAGCTTTAAAGGCGGCATTGATCTCCTCCACGCTTTTGGGATCTTGTACGATGAGGGTGATATCCGTCAGGGAACCGTCCTTTACCGGCACACGTATGCCGGCTCCGCCGATCTTGCCTTCCAGTTCGGGGAAGATGCGGGTAATGGCCTTGGCGGCGCCCGTAGTGGTGGGAATGATGTTTTCGGCAGCGGCACGGGCACGGCGCAGGTCTTTATGCGGCGAATCGTGCAGACGCTGATCGCTGGTGTAGGAGTGTACGGTGGTTACAAATCCGCCCAGGGCTCCACAGAGCTGGTCGATGATCATGATCATGGGAGCGGCGTTGTTGGTGGTGCAGGAAGCATTGGAAATAATGTCCTCGCTGCCGTTAAGTACCGAATGGTTCACGCCCATTACCACGCTCTGTATATCGTCTCCGTCTGCCGGGGCCGAAATGATCACTTTTTTGGCGCCGGCCTTCAGGTGCGCCGAGGCCTTGTCACGGGAGCGGAAAATACCGGTCGACTCCACAAGCACATCTACATCATGTTTGGCCCAGGGCAGGTTAGCGGGGTCTTTTTCGGCATACACCGGGATCTCCTTACCATTGATGATGAGGCTGTGTTCGCGGTGTTCCACGGTACCTTTAAAACGGCCGTGAACGGAATCATAACGCAGCAGGTGGGCCAGTGTGTACGTATCCGTTAAATCATTTATAGCCACTATGTTATGACTTGATTTTTCGAGAAGCATTTTCAGGGTGTATCGTCCTATTCTTCCAAAACCGTTGATCGCAATATTCTTCTTACTCATTATGTATGTGGATTATCGAGAAATTTGTTCCGTAAAATTACTGAAATGTTAATTTTGTACTATAATTGCACCGGGAATATTTTTCTGACAAACGTAAAAATTTGTTCGAACGAGTTCCGATAATAAAAAGTTAAATTTGTATTTTAAGAAAATACGTGACTATGAAAAAATTTCTATTGTTGACAGCCGCAGTGGCTGGTTTTGCAGGAGTTGCCTCAGCGCAGCACGTACATACGGAAGCCTGCGGAACACAGAATTACCACGAGGCTATGAAGAACCCGCAGTTTGCTGCGGAGCAGGCTGCCTTCCAGACCTATGTGGAACAGCTTCCGGCGGCAACACCCGGGCTTAAAGCCAACGAGCTGCGCATCATTCCCGTAGTTGTTCATATTATACATGACGGAACTGCCCAGTCCAATATCAGCAATGCGGCCGTACAGCAGATGATCACCAAGGTGAACCAGGCGTACAACCGCGCTACTCCGAACATCGGAAATCTGCCCCTTCACTTTGATTCACTGGCTACGGACGCTCAGCTGGAGTTCCGCCTGGCCAAACTGGATCCTCTCGGAAACTGTACCGACGGTATCCGCCGCGTGTACGCCCCTTACGCGTCTGTAAACGCACACGAAGACAAACGTTTTAAAAGTCTTAGCTACTGGGACCGTGCCAAATATGTGAATATCTGGCTGGTAAGAAGCATCAAAGAGCCCGGTGAAGTGGGCGGTGGTACCATCCTGGGATATGCCTATTACCCGGGCGGTGCACAGGCCCTGAAAGACGGTCCTACCGTTGCAGCCTCTTCGGCTACTTCACAGGCCGTTACCTCGCACGAGCTGGGTCACTTCCTGAACCTGGTACACATCTGGGGCGATACCGAATGCGGTAACGACCAGGTGGACGATACCCCCATCAGCAAAGACGTAAACTTTGCCTGGCCGAATCCCTGCGATTCAGCCGTGAAAGAAGCCACCTGCTACCAGGACTGGCAGACAAGCCAGATGGACTCTATCCGTCGCTTTGTGATCGGTGAGAACTACCAGAACTTCATGGACTATGTAAATAACTACGAATGTCCGAGCATGTTCACCAAAGGCCAGGTAGAAAGAATGCGCTCCGCACTGGATTTCTACTCTTTCCGCAAAAATCTGTGGGACGAAGAGAACCTGACCATCACAGGCGTTGCCGACGGTTCACCCGCCTGCACCAACCTGAAACCGGTCGCTGATTTCTGGGCTACCCGCAACGTAGTTTGCGTAGGTGGTACTGTAAACTTCAACGACGGTTCCTTCAACGGAAACATTACAACGGGTTCACACCAGTTCGCCTGGACCTTTGAAGGCGGTACACCTGCTACCAGCACTTCACAGAATCCCGTTGTTACCTATAATACCCCGGGTACCTACACCGTTACGCTTACCATTTCGAACGGCAACGGCAGCAGCACCAAAGAGCGCACTGCTTACATCCGCGTAATGAACGACGAAGTAGACAACAAATTCTGGGGTTACAGAGACGGTATCGAGATCGGCGATCCGTATGAGCAGGGCAAATGGACCGTGGTGAACGAGCCGGATGCCGAAAAAGGATGGCACCGCACCAATGATGCCGCCTACACCGACGACTTCAGCCTGGTTTGCCGCAATACCAACAGCGTACGCGATGCCAAATACACGCTGATCTCTCCGGCCTTCAACATTACAGCCATCACAGGCAACAACAAAAAACTGCGCTTTAAATCGGCATACGCATTACGTACCGAAAGTGCCTACGGTTTCGACGAGGCCGACCAGAGCGCTTACCGCGTGATCGACGACCGCCTGACCATTGCCCGTTCTACCGACTGCGGAAATACCTGGACGAACCTGAAAGTATTTACCAAAGCAGAACTGGTTTCCGGCGGTATCAACCCGAACGAGTTCGTTCCGCAGGATAAAGTAGAATGGAAACAGCAGAGCATCGACCTTACCGGCGGCAATGCCACGGGTACCGACGTTCGTTTCCGTTTCGAGTTCACTTCCGGTTGCCAGTTCAACAACAACCTGTGGCTGGACGATTTCGAGATATTCTCTGCCGATGCGGTTTCTGTAGAAGAAATGAACGCTTCAGACCTCAACCTGAGCATCTTCCCGAACCCGGTCAGCGGCCTGTCCACACTGCAGTTCGAACTGCCCCAGGCTGTAGAGAACGTAACCGTGGTAGCTTACGATATGGTAGGCAAACAGGTGGCTTCCCTGTATAAAGGTTCCCTCGTGGCCGGCGTACAGAACATTGCCATCGACCGCAATACCTTTGGCGCTGCCGGTGTATACTTTGTGAAAGTATCCCTCGGTAACCGCGAATTCACCGAAAGGATCGTGATCAGGTAAACGATAGATATATTTTTTCAGAAGCCATTCTGCTTACAGCGGGATGGCTTTTTTGTTTTCCCGGTTTTGTGTACCGGTTCCTTTATTTTCTACCTCTCCGGGGCGCCCGACAAGTCGTAAAATTTGTATAAACAGCGGCCGCGGTAATAAAATAAATTTGTGATATAAGAACCTAACACACAACAACTATGAAGAAAATTCTATTATCCGCGGCCTTTATGGCCGGGTTAACGGGCGCCCTTTCCGCACAGCATGTACACATGGCTGCCTGCGGATCACCAAACTATCGCGAGAGTATGCAAAACCCACAGTTCGCTGCGGAACAGGCTGCCTTCCAGACCTACCTGGACCAGCTTCCGGTGGCTCCTCCGGGCCTCAAGGCCAACGAACTGCGGATCATACCCGTAGTGGTACATATTGTGCATGACGGCTCCTCGGTTTCCAATATCCCGAATGCCGATGTACACACGATGATCAGCAAGCTAAACCAGGCCTATAACCGGGCCACGCCCAACATCGGCAACCTGCCCCTGAGTTTCGACTCCCTGGCTACCGATGCCCAGCTGGAATTCCGCCTGGCCACACTCGATCCCCAGGGCAACTGTACCGACGGTATCCGCCGTATCTATGCCCCTTACGCCACGGCAAACACGTACGAGGATAAAAACTTCAAGGGCCTGAGTTACTGGGACCGCTCCCGCTACCTGAACATCTGGGTGGTAAAGAACATCCGCGAACCCGGCTCTTCCGGTCCGGGCAGCATACTGGGCTATGCCTACCTGCCGGGCGGTGCACAGGCCCTGAAAGACGGCCCCGTGGTAGATGCTTCGTCTACGGTGGTACAGGCGGTACCGGCGCATGAAGTAGGGCACTTCCTGAACCTGATACACATCTGGGGTGATGAGATCTGCGGCGACGACCTGGTAGAGGATACGCCCATCAGTGATACGGCCAATTTTGCCTGGAACAACCCCTGCGGTTCCACGGTAAAAGAAGCGGTATGTTACGACGACTGGCAGACCAATCCGCTTGACTCCATCCGCCGTTTTGTGATCGGTGAAAATTACCAGAACTTAATGGATTACGTGAACAATTACAACTGCCCCAGCATGTTTACCCGGGGTCAGGTACAGCGCATGCGCGCCGCGCTGGATTTTTACCAGTTCCGCAAAAACCTCTGGCAACAGGCAAATTTAACGGGGACCGGCGTAGCCGACGGCGCGGCTGCCTGCACGGCCTATAAACCCTATGCCGATTTCTGGGCAACAGACAATACCATTTGCGCCGGGCAGACCGTGAACTTCCGCGACGGTTCGTTCAACGGCAATATCAGCGGCGTCACCCACCAGTGGTCCTGGACCTTCGAAGGCGGCAGTCCGGCCGGCAGTACTTCACAGAACCCGGTTGTGACCTACCATACACCCGGCGTATATTCCGTATCCATGAGCATCAGCAGCGCCAACGGCAGCAGCAGCATCTCACGCACCGCATACATACACGTAATGCCCACGGATGTAGAAAGTAAATTCTGGGGTTACCGCGACGGCATCGAGATCGGCGATCCTTTTGAACAGGGGAAATGGACGGTAGTGAACGAACCCGATCCCGCCAAAGGCTGGCACCGCAGCAATGTCGCCTCCTACACGGACGATTTCAGCCTGGTCTGCCGCAACATCAGCAGCGTGCGCGACGCCAAATATATACTGATATCGCCGGCTTACAACATGAGCGCCGTTACGGGAGGCAATATCAAACTCCGTTTCAAATCGGCTTATGTACTGCGCACGGGCAACAGCATCGGTTTCGATGAAGACGACCAGAGAGCGTACGCTATTGAACCGGACCGCCTGCTGGTGTCCCGCTCCACGGATTGCGGCAACAACTGGACCCCGCTGAAGCTCTTTACGGCCACCGAACTTTCGCACAATACCATCAATCCCAACGAATTTGTGCCTTCCGGCAAAGTCGACTGGGAGCAGCAAAGCATCGACCTCACGGGTAACAACGCGACCGGCAGCGATGTACGTTTCCGTTTTGAGTTCACCTCCGGCGGACAATTCAACAACAACCTCTGGCTGGACGATTTCGAGATCTTCTCCGCCAATACCGTAACGGTAGAGGAAATGGACGCGGCAGACCTTTCGCTGAGCGTATTTCCCAACCCGGTAAGCGGCATTTCCACCCTGCAGTTCCAATTACCACAGTCCGTACAGGAAGTGAACGTAAGCGCCTACGATATGGTGGGCAAAAAAGTAGCCGCACTTTACCAGGGACCGCTTACGGCCGGCACACAGAACATTACGCTGGACCGTGCCGTATTCGGTGCCGCCGGCGTGTATGTGATACAGGTAACGCTGGGCAGCCGCAGCTTTACCGAAAAGATCGTGATCCACTGATGATCTATACAAAAGCAGAGAAGGCAGTCTCGTCTCGCTGATAGCGAGACGAGGCTGTTTTTTCGTTTTATACCGTTCTATTTCCTATTTTTAGCCTATGAAAGTACCCGTACGCCTCTGCCTGCTGTTTTTCTTCTGCCTGGCATTCCTGCCCGCTTCTGCACAGAACCGCCAGGACGGACGGCATACCGTTTATGCCGAACTGCTGGGCAATGCCTATGCCTGGTCTGTGAACTACGATTACCTGGTGTACCGCGACAGCCGCATTAAACTGAGTGCGGGAGCCGGTTTTGGTTACCTGCCCTTCCGCTCGCTGAAAGGCCCGGCCGTTCCCCTGCAGCTTACGCTCATGTACCACCGCGAAACGGCGCATCACCTCGAGATCGGTGCAGGCATTACCTATTTTCACCTTACCACACTGCAACGTGCGCCCGATATGCAGAGTACCGTAAGCAACACCCGCGATTATTTCATTCTTTCGCCGCGCATCGGTTACTCGTACCGCAAACCCGGCGGAGGACTGTTCCTGCGGGCCGCCGTGCTGCCTTCGTTCCGCGTATCTCCCTTAGGCACGGACATCAGCAGCGCTGAAAAAGATGCGTTCATGTTTGCCCGTACGTTTTCCGTATGGTGCGGGATCGGGGCCGGGTACACGTTTTAATACGCTTCTTTTCTGTACGTAGCAGAATTTTCAGGCAAACGCTTCTTACTGATAATCACACTGGATAAAATACAGTAAAACCGTTCCCTCAGGGCGCTTCATTTCCCTATCTTTGCCTTTCTATTAGCCGCTGCTTTACCATGCTTGTAAAAACATACGGAAGCGCCGTTTATGGCGTAAATGCAATTACCATTACCGTAGAGGTAAATATGGCGCCGGGAGCCAAATTCTTCCTGGTGGGACTGCCCGACAGCGCCGTAAAGGAAAGCCAGCAACGCATCGAGGCGGCTTTGAAGAATAACGGCTTTCATATTCCCGGCAAAAAGATCACCATCAATATGGCCCCGGCGGATATCCGCAAGGAAGGTTCGGCCTACGACCTTACCATGGCCATCGGTATCCTGGCCGCTTCGGAACAGTTGCCCGGCGAAGAGCTGCAGCAATACATCATTATGGGCGAACTGGCCCTGGACGGCAGTCTGCGTCCCATTAAGGGAGCCCTGCCCATTGCCATACAGGCCCGGAAGGAACAGTTCAAAGGCATTATCCTGCCCCGGCAGAACGCCCGCGAAGCCGCCATTGTGAACGGCCTGGACGTATACGGCGCCGACGATCTGGCCCAGGTGGTCAGCTTCTTTACAGGCAAAGGCCGCATCGAAAAAACGGAGATCAATACCCGGGAAGAGTTCTTCGATAATCTTTCGGATTACACCATGGACTTTTCGGAAGTGAAAGGCCAGGAAAACATAAAAAGAGCCCTGGAAATTGCAGCGGCCGGCGGCCATAACGCACTGATGATCGGCCCTCCCGGCTCCGGCAAGACCATGCTGGCCAAACGCCTGCCCACGATCCTGCCTCCACTTACCCTGCACGAAGCGCTCGAGACCACCAAGATCCATTCCGTGGCCGGGAAACTGCAGGCAAAAGACGCGCTGGTGACCCGGCGTCCGTTCCGCAGTCCGCACCACACCATAAGCGACGTAGCCCTGGTGGGTGGCGGCAGTAATCCGCAGCCCGGCGAAATTTCCCTGGCACACAACGGCGTACTTTTCCTGGACGAACTGCCGGAATTCAAACGCAGTGTGCTCGAAGTACTTCGTCAGCCCATGGAAGAACGGCACGTAACCATTTCACGCTCGCGTTTTACCATCGATTACCCCGCGGGTTTTATGCTCATTGCAGGCATGAATCCCTGTCCCTGCGGCAATTTCAATCACCCCGACCGGCCCTGTAGCTGTCCGCCCGGCAGTGTAAGCAAATACCTGCACAAAATTTCAGGCCCGCTGCTCGACCGTATCGATCTGCATGTGGAAGTTACACCCGTTTCCTTCGGCGAACTGAGTGAAATACGCAAAAGCGAAGAAAGCAGTACCATCCGCGAACGCGTGATCCGGGCCAGGGACATACAACTGGAACGGTATAAGGAAACGCCCGGAATGTACTGCAATGCCCAGATGAACAAACAACAGCTGGATACCTGGTGCCGCATCGACCAGCCGGGCATGCTGCTCCTGAAAGCCGCCATGCAGAAACTCGGACTTTCGGCCCGGGCTTACGACCGTATCCTGAAAGTAAGCCGTACCATCGCCGACCTGGCCGGTGCTGCCGATATCCGTCCCGAGCACCTGGCCGAAGCCATTCAGTACCGCAGCCTGGACAGGGATAGCTGGACCTCTGCCTGAGTGATGATCTATTTCGTATCTTTGCCCCCGCAATGAAATCGTTTCACATATATACACTTGGGTGTAAACTCAATTTTTCCGAAAGTTCGGCCATTGCCAAAAACCTGGCCGACGAAGGATACGAGCGCGTGAACTTCGAGGACGGCGCCGATGTATATGTGATCAACACCTGCTCGGTGACCGACCATGCCGACCGCAAGTGTAAGAAAGTAGTGGCCCAGGCCAAAAAACACAATCCCGATGCCTTCATTGCCATCGTAGGGTGTTATGCCCAGCTGAAACCCGAAGAGATCGCCCGCATACAGGGCGTGGACGTAGTGCTGGGGGCCGCCGAAAAATTCAACATCAGCAGCTATCTGCTGCAGGGGCATCCCGAAACGCCGCTGGTGCGCAACGGGAACATCAAAGACGTAAAAGATTACACGCCCGCTTTTTCATCGGGCGACCGTACCCGCACCTTCTTGAAAGTACAGGACGGCTGCGATTATTTCTGCACCTTCTGCACCATTCCGCTGGCCCGTGGCAAAAGTCGGAACGCCAGTGTGGAGGAGACCGTACAGAAAGCCCGTGAAGCCGTGGCCGGCGGCGCCAAAGAGATCGTACTCACCGGGGTGAACATCGGGGATTTTGGTCAAAGTACCGGCGAAACCTTTTTCGAACTGGTAAAAGCCCTGGACCGCGAGGTGGACGTACCGCGCTTCCGCATTTCCAGTATCGAGCCCAACCTGCTGTCTGACGAGATCATTGCCTATTGCGCACAGAGCAGCAAGTTTGTACCGCATTTTCACATTCCCCTGCAAAGCGGGAACAACGATATCCTGAAAAAAATGCGCCGTAAATACGAGCGCGAACTCTATGCCGAACGTGTAAGCAGCATACGCCGCCTGATGCCCGACGCCTGCATCGGGGTGGACGTAATTACGGGTTTCCCTTCCGAAGGCGAAGAGGAATTCCTGGACACCTACCGTTTCATCAACGAGCTGGACGTATCCTACCTGCACGTGTTCACCTACAGCGAACGCAGCAATACGGGCGCCCTTAAAATAAAAGGCAAAGTGCCCGTAAGCATACGTAAAGACCGCACCAATATGCTACGCATACTCTCCGAAAAAAAACGCAGGGCCTTTTACGACAGTCAGCTCGGCAAAACCTGGAAAGTCCTGTTCGAAGCTGAAAACGACGGCGAATGGATGCATGGTTTCACAGAGAACTACCTGAAAGTAAAAATGCCGTACGACCCGCTGTACATTAATGAGATCCGCGAAGCACGCATGCTGGAGCAGGACAGTGAAGGAGTAATGACGGTACGGCTTACCAACCGTGAGGACATTCCCGAATCGATCGCGGCCCGGATGGCCGACGCTTAATCGGCCGCAGCCGTACAGGGATATTTTTTCCAGAAGATACTATAACCGGCCGTAGCCGTGGCTTCTATCTGGAAAGGCGATGTGCTGGCCGTATAAAACGCAAAATTACTGCCATTCCAGTTACTGCCTTCCGTAAATACGGGAGCCGGAAATTCGTATTCACGGCGCGAGTAACGCACCAGCTGATCGCGGTAGCGCAACTGGTGATTATACAGATAGGCCGTAAATACAGTGAGTGGTATTTCGATACAGTTGTATTCTTCGAATTTATTCTGCGGGGTACCGTTGGGCGACTGCAGGCCCCAGGCCAGGAAATCGGTACCGTCCCAGAAGGTAGCGCCCTGCGTGGGATCCGGATTGCCGAGCAGCACGTCGATGAGGGCGGCACGCGCATTGCAGGAACTCAGCGAGGTATCCAGCGGGTCCATTTCCGTCTTGTGCCAGCTTTTTACCGAGGAATAAGAGGTCATAAGCAGATCGTAGAGCGAAATGCCCAGTTCCCTGGCCCGGTTATTGGCTGTGTGGGCAATGTACAGCACTTCGTCGGCATCGCCCAGCAGGCTTTCCAGGCGTACAATGCGGGCAATGGTATTGAAATGCTTTGCCGACATCCCGAATTCCGTAATACTGTCGCGCCCCAGCACATAATCATGCGTAATAATGGCCACGTTGGCGCGTTCAGGTTCGTAATTCCCTACAAAAACACCCTGCGGTGTAAAATAAGAGGTGGCCGAAACCGGTATTATGCCCGTGAACAGGAGCATAACAAACGGCATCAGTTTCGCTGTTATCCGTTTCATACAGTGTAATAATAAAAAGAACCGGACAGTTCTCGTTCTAAAAGATCTTAATTAAGCGAATCTTAACAAGAGCTGAAACAGGGGACGGAACTGCGTTAATTTTGTGTTTATAGGCCCTGCAGGCTTAAAAAATGTACCGAATGCTGCCATTTTATTGTAAACTTGCAATCCAAACAAAGAAAAAGACGCGTTATGTTCCCTACTCTGGGCTATTTACTCAATTACCTGTTCGGCACCAACCTGGACCTTGGTCTGCCTACTTTCGGATTTGTAGTGGCTTTATCCTTCCTGGCTGCGGCCTGGGTGCTGAAAAAAGAACTGGAACGCCGTTTTCAGTCCGGCATCTTTAAACCGGTAATGACCAGGGAGACCAAGGGCAAACCGGCTTCCACCACCGAGATCATCTATAACCTTCTTTTCGGTTTTGTACTCGGTTTTAAACTGGGGCTGCTGCTCACGGACGCGTCCATGTTCAGCTCGCACCCGCAGGAAGCCATACTTTCGCTGAAGGGTAATTTTGTAACCGGCCTGATCGGTGCCGCACTGCTGGCCGGGTATGTATACTGGGACAAAAAACGCAAGTCGGTTCCGAACCCTGTTACCGAAGAACGCGCGCTTACTTCGGGTGAGCTGGTGACCAATATTACCATGATCGCCGCCATAAGCGGTATACTCGGCGCCAAGATATTTCACCATTTCGAATACTGGGACGCCTTTATGCAGGACCCTGCCGGGCAGTTCTTCTCCTTTGCCGGGCTCACCTTTTACGGCGGACTTATCTGCGGCTTTGTGGCCGTGGTTTGGTACGTACGATCCAAAGGCCTCAACTTTATGCATATTGCCGATTGCGTGGCCCCCGGGCTTATCCTGGCCTACGGACTGGGCCGGCTGGGCTGCCAGCTGGCCGGCGACGGCGACTGGGGCGTGGTGAACAGCGCCTACCGCTACGTACCCGCTACCGGCACTTATGTACAGGTGCCTCCCGACAGTATACAGAACGATATTAAAGCCCATGCCGCCTATTATACCGTGGCTTTCGGTTCGGTTGACCAGGTGCCATATACCTATTTCGAAAAGCCGGCGGCCCTCAGCTTCCTGCCCGACTGGATGTTTGCCTCCGTGTACCCGCACAACGTAAATAACGACGGTATTCCCATCGAAAACTGCCAGGGCGAGTACTGCAACCGCCTGCCCATACCGGTAATACCCACGCCTATCTACGAGATCTTTATGGGGCTGCTGATCTTTGCCGGGCTCTGGTTCTTCCGTAAAAAACTGGACCGTCCCGGGCTCATGTTCAGCGTGTACCTTATTTTCAACGGTATGGAACGTTTCTTTATAGAGCAGTTCCGTGTAAATTCAGAATACAATATACTGGGGGGCGTTACACAGGCCGAAATTATCTCTACCGTACTGATACTCGTAGGAATAGCGGGCATCATTCTCACTAAAAAATTCCGTCCGCAGATAGAAAAATTATAAAAAGTATCTATCTTAGCGCGCCTTAACACTATACAGCTATGCATCTTGACAGTGTTCCGGCCCTTACACTGAGCGAACTCTCTGCATTTTCGTCCCGGTATAAAACCCGGCGCCGGTTTTTTCCCTGTTCCATATTTTTTATTCCATACAACTATTATGAATCATTTTAAGGCTGCAATACTTGCCGTTACCTCCGTTTTCGTCCTGCACATGAGCGGGTTTGCGCAGGAGTCCTATTCCGCGCCCGGGGTTACCGTACAATTCGGTGAAACCATCAAATTACCTTCCAAACACTCTAAGTTCGGCTTTACCGGCGACCTGGAGAACGGCTTTACCCAGGTGACCTACCGTGCCAAAAAAGAAGTGGGCCTGTTTAAACTGACGCCTTCGCTGGGACTGGAAAGTTCCTCCCTGAGCCCGGTGAGCAAATCGAAGTATTACCTGCTCGAGGACGTAATTACCCTCGGTAAGAAAAGTTATCTGCTGAGCACGGATTACGACAAAAAACTGAATTCTGAAAAACTCTATTTCCAGGAGATCAATACTAAACTGGGCCAGATCGATGAAGCGCCCCAGCTGATGCTCAGTACCGAAAACACCAAAGTGGAAGGTATTGCCATGATGACCGGGTTTTACAAATTTGCCACCTACGGTAAGTTCAGCGTACAGAGTTTTGAAGACAACCCGAATTTCCTGGTGTATTATTCCAAAAAACAGGACCGCAAACGCGGTGAACCCGTACAGCGCCGTTACAGTTACGCGCTTTATAACCAGGACCTGCAGATGATCTGGGAAAAAGACGTGAACATAGGCAAACCGGACCAGAATTTCTCTATCATCGGGCAGCGCCTGTTCGGTAACGATATCTATATTTTTGCCCGTAACAAATCCGACGGTGGCAGCGGCAAACAAAAGAACAAACCCTACGATGAGTTCATCGTATTTCACATTGCCGACGGCAGTGACGAGGCCGTGGAGTACAAACAGGACATCAACGATTCCCGCCTGTCAGAGTTCATTATCAGCCTGGATAATGTAGGCGATATCATGATCGCGGGGTATTACACCACCGATAAAAGTGTGGGTTACAAGGGTTATTTCACGGCTCTTTTCGACCCGGAGACCAAAGAAATGACCGACCTGAAACGTTACGACTTTTCACCGGAGCTGGTGCGTGCCTTTGAATCGGCTCGCGACAAGCGTAAAATGGACCGCAAAGAGGAAAAACGCGGCGAAGAACGCGGTATGACCAACCTGGAGACCCGCCAGATCATCAAACGCAGCAACGGCGGCCGCTACCTGGTGGGCGAGCAGTACTATATGTATGTGACCACCACCACCGATTCCAAGGGAAATGTGCGTTACACGTACCACTACATGTACCAGGACATTATTGTTTCGGCCCTCGATGCCAGCGGAGAAGAAGAATGGACGGTAAAAGTGCCCAAGAACCAGCACCTGGTCAATACTACCTACGGGGCCAGCGTGAGCGCGTTCGAATACAACGACAACCTGTACCTGTTTTACATGGACCATATTAAGAACAAAGGCCTGGACGAAAACTCTGCCCCGGTACAATACCGCAGCTTTAAAGACGGCGCCCTGGTGATGACCAGGATCCGTCCGGACGGTAAATTCGAAACAAACTTCCTCTTCGATACCCGTGGCGAGGACAAGATCATTGTTCCGCTGACCATCACCCAGATGGCTCCGGGCAAACTGATCAGTTCCGGCGCCAAAGCCCGCCTGTTCGGTTACAAGAACAATACTCCCGCGTTAATCACGCTGGATTAAAAAAGCTATCTGATCCTGCAATAAAAAAAGGGGGCAGAAGCCCCCTTTTGTCGTTTTCAGCGACTTATCTTTCAAGAATAACGGTGCCTATTTTTTGTCGGCTTTCTCGGGTTTTTCGCCGGAGAAGATCACGTCCTTGATCTTTTGCTCCAGTTCCTCGCAGAGTTCGGGATTGTCTTTCAGTAACTGCTTCACGGCGTCGCGGCCCTGCCCCAGTTTGGTATCGCCGTAGCTGAACCATGCGCCGCTTTTCTTCACCACGTTCAGTTCCACGGCCATGTCCAGTACTTCGCCCACTTTGCTTACGCCTTCGCCGTACATAATGTCGAATTCGGCCTGGCGGAACGGAGGCGCTACCTTGTTCTTTACCACTTTTACGCGGGCGCGGTTACCTACCACGTCTTCCCCGTCTTTGATCTGGCCGATACGGCGGATGTCCAGGCGGATGGACGAATAGTATTTAAGCGCGTTACCACCGGTGGTCGTTTCGGGGTTACCGAACATTACACCGATCTTTTCGCGCAGCTGGTTAATGAAGATACAGGTACAGCCTGTTTTGTTGATGGTGGCCGTCAGTTTACGCAGGGCCTGTGACATGAGGCGGGCCTGCAGACCCATTTTACTGTCGCCCATTTCGCCTTCCAGCTCGCTTTTGGGGACGAGTGCCGCCACGGAGTCGATCACAATGATATCGATGGCTCCGGAACGGATCAGATGATCGGCGATCTCGAGCGCCTGTTCCCCGTTGTCGGGTTGGGAAATGAGCAGGTTGTTGATGTCCACGCCCAGCTTTTCGGCATAAAAACGGTCAAAGGCGTGCTCCGCATCGATAAATGCCGCAATACCGCCCTGTTTCTGTGCCTCGGCTATGGCGTGAATGGTAAGGGTTGTTTTACCGGAAGACTCCGGGCCGTAGATCTCGATCACACGGCCGCGCGGATAACCGCCTACGCCCAGTGCCAGGTCGAGCGACAACGAACCCGAAGGAATGGCTTCTATATTATCCACATTCCTGTCACCCAAACGCATCACCGTACCTTTTCCATACTCCTTTTCCAGCTTGTCCAGCGTTAATTTTAACGCATCCAGCTTCATCAGTTTTTCATCTTTTGCCATTTTTTTCGTCAATTTGTTGGGCATTAATTTAGTCAAAGGATCGTATTTTGCAAAAAAAGGTAAAAAAAAAGCCGGGAGCTCATAGCGGACAGCTTCCTGAGGCGTAACAGCCAGGCTATAAGCTATCGGCTATATGCTATCTGCTCACTCCAGTATCTGCTTCGTATGATCTTTGGTATCCACTTTTTCGATGATCTTTTCGATGATACCGTTTTCGTCAATAATAAAGGTCATGCGGTTTACGCCCATGTATTTGCGGCCGTACATGCTTTTTTCGATCCATACGCCGTAATCTTCCACGGTCTTCTTTTCTGTATCGGCCAGCAGGGAGAAAGGCAGTTCGTACTTGGCAATGAATTTAGTGTGCTTTTTGGCATCGTCTACGCTTACGCCCAGTATCTCGTAGCCGGCTTTTTTAATGGCGGCATAGTTATCGCGCAGGTTGCAGGCCTCGGCCGTGCAACCCGGGGTATCGTCCTTCGGATAGAAATACAATACCAGTTTTTTTCCTTTGAAGTCTGCCAGCGAAACAGGCTTTCCGTGCTGGTCGGTGCCGCTGAGGGCAGGCGCTTTGTCTCCTACTTTTAATGTGCTCATAACGTTTTTCTTTATATATGGTCTAAAAACAAATATCCCGTGTTTTAGTTGAGGCGCGTCACGTTAATGACGCCCGGTACCTCGCGCAGCTTGGCGATCATATCGTTCAGGTGATTGGTGTCCTGCACAAACACCATGATGTTCCCCTCGAAAAGGCCGTCCTTGGTCTCAAAGGAAATGGAACGCATGTTCACCTTGAGCTGGTTCGAGATAATTTTGGTGATGCGATTTACGATACCCACTTCGTCGAAACCGTCTACCCGCAGCCCGGCCAGGAAGGCAATGCTCTCGCGGTTGGTCCAGCGGGCCTTTACAATACGGTAGGCGTAGTTGCTCATCAGCTGCATGGCATTGGGGCAGGTGGTCTTGTGTATCTTGATGCCGTCGTTCACGGTCACGAAACCGAACACTTCGTCGCCGGGAATGGGATTGCAGCAGGACGAGAGTTTATAGTCGAGCTTTACGGTATTATCGCCGATCACCAGGCTGTCGTCGCGCTTGGCGTCCTTGATGAGTTCTTCCAGCGTTTTTTCTTCTTTTTTCTCCGGCGTTTTGCGGCGGATCTTATTGGCCAGGTACTGGTACCAGCTACGGCTGTTCTCGTCTTTATAGAACTGTTTGATCTCGAAATTGGAGATACCGCCCGTAGCCACCTTGTAGTATAAATCCTGTACGTCGGGAACCTTAAAGTAGTGCAGGATGCGGTTTATGTCCTGTTCATTAAACGTAACACCCAGGTGCCGCAGTTTGCGTTCGAATACTTCTTTGCCGTCCATGGCCACCCGGCGTTTTTCTTCGCGCAGGGCCGTTTTTATCTTTTCGCGGGCCTTGGTGCTGATCACGATCTTGAGCCAGTCTTCCTTGGGTTTCTGCTTGGACGAGGTAAGCACTTCCACCTGGTCGCCGCTGCGCAGTTTGTAACTGATGGGCACCAGTTTGTTGTTCACCTTTGCCCCGATGCAGGTATTGCCGATCTCGGAGTGGATATCGTAGGCAAAATCGAGCGCGGTGGTACCCGACTTCAGGGTACGCAGTTCGCCTTTGGGCGTAAAGATGAAGATCTCCTCCGTATCCAGGTCCAGCTTAAAGCTTTCGACCAGGTCCACGGCGTTCTCGTTATTCTCCAGTATCTCGCGTATGCGGCGTATCCAGTCGTCCACGGCATTTTCCATACCGCTTTCCTTGTATTTCCAGTGGGCGGCATACCCCCGTTCTGAAATTTCGTCCATACGGGCGGTGCGTATCTGTACTTCCACCCATTTCCCTGAAGGGCTCATTACCGTAATGTGCAGCGACTCGTAGCCGTTGCTGCGCGGAAAGGATATCCAGTCGCGCATACGGTCGGGCTTGGGTTTGTACAGGTCGGTAATGATGGAATAGACCCGCCAGCAGTCCGATTTTTCGTTCTCGGGGCGGGAGTCCAGGATAATGCGGATGGCAAAGATATCGTAGATCTCTTCGAAAGGCACGCCCTTCTTAACGATCTTATTGTAAATGGAATAAATGGACTTGGTTCGGCCCTTCACTTCGAATTCGAAACCCTGTTCGGCCAGCTGTTTTTTGATGGGGTGAATGAAACTGCTGATAAAGCGTTCCCGCACTTCCTTGGTCTTTTCGAGCTTGTTGGCGATCTCGGTATATTTTTCGGGCTCTACGTACTTGAGCGAAAGGTCTTCCAGCTCGGTTTTAATGGCGTACAGACCCAGGCGGTGTGCCAGGGGGGCGAACAGGTACAGGGTCTCGTTGGCGATCTTGAGCTGTTTGTCACGACGCATATGCTCCAGCGTACGCATGTTATGCAGGCGGTCGGCCAGTTTTACCAGGATCACCCGCAGGTCGTCGGACAGGGTGAGGATGATCTTACGGAAGTTCTCGGCCTGTATGGACTGCGACTGGTCGAACACCCCGGATATCTTGGTAAGCCCGTCGATGATCTTGCATACGTCGTCCCCGAACAGCTCGCGCACATCGTCGAGGGTCAGGTCGGTATCTTCCACGGTATCGTGCAGCAGTCCGCAGATCACCGAAGTAACGCCCAGGCCCAGTTCCTGCGCACATATCTGTGCCACGGCAATGGGATGGTAGATATACGGCTCGCCCGATTTGCGGCGCATATCCTTATGTTTTTCACAGGCCAGTTCATAGGCCTTGTGGATCTTTTTCAGGTCATCGCGGGATTTGATGTGCGGCTCTACCGCTTTCAGCAGTTGTTTGTATTTCCGTAAGATCTCCAGGCGTTCCTTTTCGGCATTTATTACCAGTTCTTCGTGCGACATACCCATTACAATATTCTTTGCGGTTGTGAGATTCTAAAGTTAGTCATTTTTCTGTTTCCATTCCATATCCACATGCACGTCGCGCTGCGGAAAGGGTATCTCGATCCCGTATTTTTTAAAGGTCTCGTATATTTTATAGCGCAGCTGGCTCCGTACGCGGTTGGCGGCAAATATCTGCCGGGTGTAGAAGGAGGCACGGAACTGCAGGGCCGAGTCGCCGAAATCGTGAAAAGATACGGCCGGTTTCGGGTCTTTCAGTATATCGGGCACCTGGTCCATCGCTTCAGTAATGGCCTTTTCCACCAGCAGCGGGTCCACGCCGTAGGCCACGCCCACGGTTACATCAAAAGAGGTCTGGTCGTTCATGTGCGTGTAATTCGAAATACTGTCGTTCACAAATTTCGAATTGGGAATGATCATCAGCTTACCGTCGCGGGTCTCCAGCTGGGAAGTACGCAGGCGGATCTCCCGCACGATGCCCACCTCGTTGTCCACGTTCAGGATATCGCCCACACGCACACTGCCCTCGAACAGGATGATGAAGCCCGACACAAAATCGTTGAAGGTAGACTGCAGACCCAGACCTATACCTACAAAAAGCGCCGTACCACCGGCCAGCAGCACGGTCACCTTAATGCCCATATTATCCAGGAACACCACCACGGCCATAATGTACAGGAAGTACTTTACGATCTGGTGTATGGACTGTGCACTGCCCCGGGCCATGTTCTTACGGCTGGCATAGCGCATAATGATCACACGGGCCAGGTACGATAACAGGCGGGTGAATACGACAATAAAAACCAGGCTGATCACATGCCGCGGGTACAGCGTATATTTATCCAGCTCCAGCAGGGGTGCATTTAAAAATTGCTGAAAATCCTTTCCAAAGGCCATAATCATCATCTATTTCGATTACATTTACAAAAATATATATAAAGGTCCGGTTTTATGAAAATTTTGCACTTACTCTCTACATTTGCCCTGTTTATAAGCCAGCTTTCCATTTTCGGCCAGTCGAGCCTGTTGTGGAAGGTAGAAGGCGGTAACATCACCCAGCCCGTTTATCTTTTCGGTACCGTTCACATCATTCCGGCCGACCAGTTCGAGGTTACCCCCCGCCTGGACAGTGTGGCCGCCGGCAGCGACCGTTTTGTGTTCGAAATGGACCTGAACGCTCCGCAACTGCAGCTGGAAGTACTGAAAGCCCTGAAGATCGACAGCGTAAAGACCTTAAAAGAACTGTATACGCCCAAAGAATACAAAAAGCTGAGCAAAGCCATGGAAAAACACGGACTTTCCGTAGCCATGTTCGAGCAGTTCAAACCCCTGATGGCCCAGCAGCAGCTGATGCAGCTGGCCGTACTGAAAGATACCAAGGGCTATGAGACCTATTTCCTGGCCAGGGCCAAAGAACTGGGTAAACTGACCGGAGGACTCGATGAACCCGAAGTACAGCTGGCCGCCTTAAAGGCCATTTCGCTGAAAGACCAGGCCAGATCGCTGTACGAGACCGCTACCAATCCGAAAAGATCGGCCAGGGAACTGGATAAAATGTACCAGGTATACAAATCGCAGGACGTAGAGGCCATTTACAATTATATTGCCAATGCCGACGAATTCAGTTCACTGAACGATCCGCTGCTGATCGTACGCAACAAACGCTGGATCGAAAAAATGAAGACCATGTTCAGCGATAACGAAAAACTCTTTATCGCGGTAGGCGCGGCGCACCTGGGCGGTCCCGAAGGACTCATCACCCTGCTGCGCAACGAAGGTTACCAGGTTAGTCCTGTTCCTGTAAAATAGGTACGGCCTGGTGCCCGGCCTTGCGGCGCATGTGTGCCGGTACCGACTGGGCTATGCTGTGGGCAAGACTCTGTAATACCAGGCGTTCGCCCCGGCCCTGCAGGGTAACCATACTGATCTCCCGGCTGGGTTGCGGCGATTTAAAGTAACGCAGCTTCATGAGGTCTTTCCCGTTAAAATCTTTCGTGGCCAGTTCCGGCAATATCGTATAGCCGTAATTGCGGTCCACCAGTTTACGTAAGGTTTCCAGGCTGCCGCTCTGGAAGCGCAGGTTCGGGAAATAGGTCTCGCCGCCCGAATGTTTACAGAGATTGATCACCTGGTCGCGGAAGCAGTGCCCTTCGTTCAGCAGCCAGAGCTCGTCCAGGTCGATGTCTGAACTGGTGATGGTCTTACGTTTGCGCAGTTTATGATCGGCAGGCAGGTACAGCGCAAAAGGCTCGTAGAACAGCGGTTCCTCCAGCAGGTCGGTATCTTCGAGCGGGGTGGCCAGTATACCGGCGTCCAGGCTTTCGTCCTTCAGTTTTCGTATAATGGTTTCGGTGGTCAGCTCAAAAAGGTTCAGCCGTATTTTCGGGTTCTTCTCCAGGAAATCGGCCAGGAACAGCGGTATCAGGTAGGGCGCCAGGGTCGGGATGATACCTACGGATATCTCTCCTTCGGCCACATCGTGATGGATCTGCGCCAGTTCCGATATCTTACGTACTTCCTGCAGGGCAATGAGGGCCTGCTCAATGATCTTTTCGCCTTCACGGGTGGGCCGAACCGGTTGCCGCGAACGGTCGAATATACGTATGCCCAGCTCCTCTTCCGCTTTCTGGATCTGCATACTGAGCGTAGGCTGGGTTACATTGCAGGAAGCGGCGGCTTCGGTAAAATTCTGATGCCGGTAAACGGCTATGATGTATTCGAGTTGTAATACGGTCATGGGATAAAAGATATAAAATTTATCTATGCAAAGATAGTGATAATAATTAAAACTGATGTTAAGATGCGTCTAATGTTTAAGCAAAGCAAAATTTAATTAGACAAAGGGGCTTTTTTGTTAAAATTGGAAAGAGGCCCCGAAATTTTTTCGATTTATGGCACGGTAATTGTATTAAGTCTACTACCTCTCTAAATCCTCTATCACAAAATTAAACAAATTCTTTCGGGCCTCTATCCCAAGGAATTTGTTTTTTTCTTTTACAGACTTCCGAGAAAGGCGCGTACCAGGCGGAAAAGGTCTTCGTACTCGTTCATCGGCAGTTTGTCGGCGGTGTCGTTCACATCGTGGTAAGCGGTAACGCCTCCTTCGGCATACATAAAGAAGGCCGGAACGCCTTTTTCACTGAACCAGTAATGGTCGCTGTTGGCGGCCTTTCCTCTCTTCTTCACCGCGGCCAGCCAGCCGTTGCGGGTATTCAGTTCTTCGAGCTTTGCAAAGTAGGCCGGGTATTCCGTGGCGTTCACGATGGTAACGCCTTTATCACCGCCCCCGGCCAGGTCGATGTTGTACACCATTTTTATGTTTTTCAGCGGTACCGGCGGATGGTCCGTAAAATAGCGCGAGCCTACCAGTCCGGCCTCTTCACCGGCAAAGGCGACAAAGAGCATGGAATACTTCGGGGTTTCCGCGGCGAAACTGCGGGCCAGGTCCAGCATCAGGGCCGTACCGCTGGCATTGTCGTTGGCTCCCGGGAAAATAGTGGCGGCGCCCATACGGCCTAAGTGATCATAATGCGCCGTTACCAGTACAAAGCTATCGGCGATGGTCCCTTTTACCATACCGATCACGTTCTGTGAACGGTACGCCGGTTCGGCCTTCTGTTCCACTTCCCAGGCCAGGGAACGGGGTTTTCCATATTTCAGGGGCACGGCTGCCGCCAGTTCAATAAGCACTTTGCCGGCCACCCCGGAACTTACGCTCCAGGTCAGTTTGCCGTGTTCTACACTTACAAATACGGCCGCTTCCCGGTTCAGCGGAGCCACCGTTCTCCAGAAAAGCGAAAGGCTGTCTTTATTTTTTGTGGTACCCGGATCGGCCATCAGTACCCTGTCCCGGCATTTGGAGGCCTTTATGCGTTGCAGGTTGCTCCAGTTCACCTGTACGACCTTCGCTTTTCCGCTGCCGCCCGCACTTTCGGGACTCAGCAGGTAATCCACACCGGGTTGCAGTTCGGTATCGTTATAGAATATCTTCAGCGTACCGGGAAAGGTGTTCACCGGGTTCGGAAAGGACTGCAGGTAACTTTTCAGTTCCGGCAGCGGCTGCAGCCCGATACGGGCGAACTCTCCCTGTAAGTACCGTGCCGCCTTTACATCGCCCTGGTTCACGTAACCGCGGCCGTGCAGGCTGTCTGAGGTAAGTATCCGTATCTGCGTAAGGGCATAGTCGCGTTCCTGGGCCTGTACGGTCAGGAGCGGCAGGCTGAACAGCAGCCCGGCAAGCAGTTTTTTCATCTTTATAGGAATTTACGGGTAAGCAGGTCGGCAAAACGTTTTACCGTTTTGGAATTTTCGTCCCACTCAAAATGCTGTTTCATGCTCTCGAACAGGTCGCGGGCTTCCAGGGCGTTGCTGCACGCGTTAAAACGTTCGAGCGCCTGGTTGTAGTGGTTTATTTCCCCCTGGAACAGCTCGTTCATATACAAAAATTTATCCGCAATGGGAATGGCCTTACGCAGGTCGGCAATGCCCTGCATACGCAGTTTATCGGCCAGGGTAAGCGGTATTTCTTCTTCATTTTTGAGGGCCGGCGCCGGGGTAGATACCGGTTTTACCGGCGGCTGTACCACCTGCTGCTTGGGCTCTTCGTATACAGGTTGCTGTTTTACCGGTTCGGGTTCTTTCGGGGCCTGCGGTACCGGCCCGGCTTTTACGATGGGCTGCGGCGTGGCAAAAGGATTGCTGCGTGGTTCTCCCTGTCCGCTCAGGGCCTGCTGTACCAGTTTTACAATGGAATCGTCCTCTTTCTTCGGGGCTTCCGGTTCCGGCACGGAGTTTTGTTGTACCGGCTCCTGTTGTGGTTCCGCCTTCGGTTCTTCTTTTACAACCGCTGTCTGGGGCTGTACCGGCGACGTTTGCGGAAGCTGCGGCTGAACCTGGGGGGGCTGTACGACGGGCTGCACCTGCGTTTCCTGGAAAGGAGCGTGCTCCGTTTCGTTCTGCAGGGTATATTCCAGCTGCACGTATTTCTTATACAGGGTAAGTACTTCCTGTTGCAGCAGTTCTGCAAAACCTTCGGGAATATCCGTGCCGTAGCCCATCATTTTCTGATGGCGGGCATTGATTTTTTTCAGAAGCAGATCAATTTCCAGAGTCAGAGCCCTTTTATCCATGTTCAATCGTTTTTATATACACCGGTTCAATAATAAAACGATCAAAACAAGCTAAAATTATTTACTTTGTGGCTGGCCGGTACGGCAATCTATTAACAGGCGGTTTTTAAAACGATGGTATTTGAGCATAGGTCCCAGTTTTCGTCGCGTCGCGGCTGTATTGAAGTTATCTGCGGCAGCATGTTTTCCGGCAAGACCGAGGAACTCATCCGCCGTTTAAAACGCGCCCAGTTCGCCCGGCAGAAGGTCGAAATTTTTAAACCGGCCATCGATATCCGCTACGACGATATCGAAGTGGTTTCCCACGATAAGAACGCCATACGCTCCACCCCGGTGGAAAGTTCACACAATATACTGCTGCTGGCCTCCGATGTGGACGTGATCGGCATCGATGAGGCCCAGTTCTTTGACGCAGGCCTGCCCCAGGTATGCTCGCAGCTGGCCGATATGGGCATACGCGTTATTGCCGCCGGACTGGACATGGATTACCTGGGACGGCCGTTCGGGCCTATGCCCCAGCTCATGGCCATGGCCGAATTTGTGACCAAAGTGCATGCCATCTGCGTGGAATGCGGGTTCCAGGCCAATCATTCCTACCGTTTTGCCCCCGGCGATCACCTGGTGGTACTGGGCGAAGTAGATAAATACGTGCCGCTTTGCCGCGAATGTTTCAACGATAAAATGCGCCAACATGAAAATACGTCTGAATGAGCTGGCCCGCCTGCTGGGCTCGGAAGCCTTTACGGGCGATGATCCCCTGCGCGACCTGCAGCCCGAGTTCGACAGCCGCCGCATTGCCGCCGGAAGCCAGGTACTGTTCTTTGCCTTCGGCGAAAAAGGACGGGCATCCTGCGAAGACGCCTACCGCAAAGGCTGCCGCCATTTTGTACTGGACCGGATGCCGGAACACCCTCACGACGACGCTTTTTATTTCCTTACGCCCGATCCCCTGCAGGCCTTGCAGAACCTGGCCGCTGCACACCGCGCTTCCTTCCGCATACCCGTTATCGGCATTACCGGGAGCAACGGTAAGACCATTGTAAAAGAATGGCTGGGACAGATCCTGAGCCGCCGTATGCGCGTTACACAGAACCCCGGCAGCTACAACTCACAGATCGGCGTGCCTGTTTCAGTGCTGCACCTGAACGAAGATACGGAGATCGGCATTTTCGAAGCCGGTATCTCCCGGCCGGGCGAAATGCAGCGGCTGGAACGCATCATACGGCCCGAAACCGGCATTCTTACGTTCATCGGGGACGCCCATGCCGAAAATTTTGAGTCGGAACAGGCCAAATTCCTTGAAAAAACCGACCTCTTCCTGCATTGCAAGACCCTGATCGCCGAAAAAGAGGCTCCTCATACCGAAACGCTCCGCAAACTCTTTCCCGGGAAGGAGCTGCTGAGCGTTTCCCTGCAGGATACAGAAGCCTCTTTGTATATAAAGGCCGCCACGGACAAAGAAGTGGAAGTATGGCAAAACGGCCGTCTGCTCCTGCGTTGTGCCTTTTTCCGTACCGACCGCACTTCCCTGCTGAACCTGGGCCTGGCCCTGGCCGCCGCCCTGCATTACGGTGTTTCCGCAGAGCTGCTCGGCGCGGTGGTCCCGCTGCTGCACCCACCGGAGGGACGTTTACGTATACAGAACGGCATCAATGGCAGTATACTGCTCAACGATACGTACAGCGCCGATTTCCAGTCGCTGAAAATAGCCATGGAAGAACTGCACCGTATGCCGGTACAGCTGAAGCGCAGCCTCATCCTTTCTGACTTTGCCGATAACGAGCCCGGTGAAAAACTCTATGCAGAAATTGCCCGCCTGGCCAACAGTTACCAGTTTGAGAAAGTGATCCTGATCGGCCCGGAGATCAGCCGCTATGCGTCCCTGTTCAACGGTTTTTCCACTTCGTTTGCACAAACGGGCGACCTGCTGGCCGAACTGAACCCGGCCTCCTTTGTACAGGAAGCCATTCTTATTAAAGGGGCGCGCAGCTTCGGCCTGGAACGGGTGGCCGCCATCCTGGAAGAAAAGAACCACGAGTGCGTACTGGAGATCAACCTGGACGCCATATCGCATAATTTTAAGCATTACCGCAGCCTGGCCGGCAAGGCACGCCTCATGGTAATGGTAAAAGCCTTTTCGTACGGGGCCGGGGCGGTAGAGATGGCCCGGCACCTGCAATACCTCGGCGCCGATTACCTGGCCGTGGCCTATGCCGACGAAGGCGTACAACTGCGCCAGGGAGGCATTCAGCTGCCCATTATGGTCATGAGTCCTGAGATACCTTCGGTAAGTGCCCTGGTGAATTACGACCTGGAACCCGAAATTTACAGTTTCCGTTCACTGCATTTCCTGATACAGGGCCTGCAGGAACTGGGCCACGGCGCCGCCGGGGTACATATCAAGATCGACTCCGGGATGCACCGCCTGGGCTTTATGCCCGGGGAGACCGAAGCCCTGGCCGAACTGCTGGCCGCCAATCCGCAGATCAAAGTACGCAGTATCTTTACGCACCTGGCCGCTGCCGACGACCCGGCCATGGACGATTTTTCACGAGAACAGCTGCGGCGCTTTTATGAGTCGGCCGATTATCTTTCCGAACGCCTCGGCATCCGGCCCCTGCTGCACGCCCAAAACACCGCCGGACTGGAACGTCTGCATCTCCGGGCTATGGATATGGCCCGCCTGGGCATAGGCCTGTACGGCATTGCCGCCGATCCCGCACAACAGGTATTCCTGAAAAACGCCGTCAGTTTTAAGACCCGCATCGCCGCCATACGCAGTATTGAAGAACCCGAGACCGTAGGATACGGACGGCGCGGAAAAATAAAGGGAAAAGCCCGCATTGCCACCATTTCGGTAGGATATGCCGACGGCTTTCCGCGTAAACTGGGACTGGGCCGCTACCATGTAAAAATAGGCGATCATCTCTGCGAGACCCTCGGTTCCATCTGCATGGACATGTGTATGATCGACGTAACAGGTATTCCCTGCAGCGAAGGCGATGAAGTGGTGCTCTTCGGCGAAAACCCCGACATTCATGTAATGGCCCGCGCGCTGGACACCATTGCCTATGAAGTACTTACCTCCATCGGGCAGCGTGTAAAAAGAATATATATCCGTGAGTAAGATCCGCGGGAAAATGTATCTTTGAAAAACACCATTCACACCCACACTATGAAGACCTTTTTATCCCTTAGCCTGGCAGGGATGGCCCTGTTCTGCGGACAGCGTTCCGCAGCGCTATACCTGCCTCCCCCGCCCGCCTCCGACAGCGTTTACGTATGCATGAGCGGCAGTGCCTATGCCTATCACAGCGGTTATTGCAGCGGGCTCAAACGCTGCACGCACGAGATCCGGAAACTGAAGAAGAAAGACGCGGAAGACCGGGGTTTCAGCAAGGCCTGCGGCTTCTGTTACCCTTAGTACCGCTGCATATAATACGCTTATTATGTGGAATTACGGCCTTAATTCAGTATATTTGGTTGCTCACACCCTGCGTCCCCATTCAGCCAAACCGTTTATCATGAGTGCAAGATACCTCTTCCTGCTGCTGTGCCTCACCTTTTTTTTCAGCTCCTGTGCCGAAGAGTACGATCTGCTGGACACCACCGACATCAATACCCGGGTGCAGGACCGCCAGGATATTGAAACGCCCGAAGAACTGATCCTGCTGTTCTACGAACGTCCGCCGGGGACACAGGCTTCGGATATAACGGTAAGATCGGAGAATTACGGAAACAACGAATACCGCATTGAACTGGTGCACGACCCTGTTGCGGACAAGAGTTACCGTGCCATACGTTATGTGCTGCTGGCCCGCCTGCGCGACCGGCAGTGGTTCGTAAGCGAAATACGCCGCAGCTGCAAATGCCACAAAAAGCCCGAACCCGCCCGCTGGCAACCCGGACGTTGCGGGTAAATTCCCTGTCAGGAACCGGGTTTTTCCTCTTGTGCAGGCAAAACAGGCAGCCTACTTTTGTGTCCTGATCAACACGCTTATGTTATCTACAGGTTCTTCGTATATCTTACTGCCGCCGGCCGCTGACGCATTTACCACCGAGATGGTGGTGTGCTGAGGACCTGCCGTGTCCACATTTTTTCAACTTCTCTTGGGTTTTCTTTGTAAATGAATATATTTGACATCGTTAACCTTAAACTCTGCATATTACCCTGACCCCATACATCCACCCATTCCCCTACGTATTTATCATTATTGCTGAGCAGCCAGAAACTGTTCGGGAACTTTTATTCAACACCCAATTTAAAACCAGTAAAAATTTATGGACCTGAAAGACACCCTGAAACAGCTTAGTGACCGAGTTCTTAAGTTAAAAGAACAAATTCACACAGAAGAAGCAACCAAAACCGCATTTGTAATGCCTTTTATCCAGGCATTAGGCTACGATGTGTTCAATCCCCTGGAAGTTGTTCCGGAGTTCATATCCGATATAGGCACCAAAAAGGGCGAGAAGATCGATTATGCGATCCTAAAGGATACCATTCCGACGATCCTCATAGAATGTAAACACTGGAACCAGAACCTGGATGTGCATGACGGACAGCTGTTACGGTATTTTCATGTATCCAGGGCCCGGTTCGGTATCCTGACCAATGGCATTCTCTACCGTTTTTATACAGACCTGGCAGAACCCAATAAAATGGATGAAAAACCATTCCTGGAATTTAACCTGGCGGACCTACGCGATAACCAGATCGAAGAATTAAAGAAATTCCACAAGTCGTACTTTGATGTAGACAATATCATAACGACCGCCAGCGAGCTCAAATACACGAATGAGCTTAAAAATCTCATAAACAATGAATTTACCACGCCATCAGAGAATTTCGTCAAACACTTTGCAAGACAGGTATACCCGGGAATGATCACCCAGAAAGTGCTGGACCAGTTCACCAATCTGACACGCAGATCTATTTCACATTATATAAGTGATCTGATCACGGAACGTTTAAAATCTGCGTTGTCTAAAGAATCTGAGAACAATGCGGCCGAACCGGTTCCGGCGGAAGTTTCGGAGAGCATCAGCAAGATCGTTACCACGGCAGAAGAGCTTGAATGTTTTCTTATCGTAAAGAGCATTTTGCGGCAACGGGTAGAAGTATCGCGTATTGCTTACAGGGATGCGCAGTCGTACTTCTCTATTTTGTTAGATGATAATAACCGTAAGACCATTTGCCGCCTGTACCTCAACGGCACTAAAAAACAACTCGGGATCTTTGATGAACAAAAGAAAGAAACCAAATTTGAGTTCCTGTCCCTGGACGATCTGTTCACGTATAGCGATCAGCTCGTTGCAGCCATCGACTTTTATGAGAAAGTAAAAGAAACGGTTTAAAAAGAGTTTCCGGAACTGTTTACACAGCCTGACCGCATCCTTCCTGCCGTCAGGCTTTTCTTTTTACATGATGTATATACTAATTTTTACTTTCGCCGCATAATGCTCTGCCATGTCTAAGTGCCGAAGAAGAAATTACGCAGACCTGAACCGGCGGCAGGCTATAATTTAGTATATTAATCATTATGCCGGGTAAAAAGAGCCTTCCGGTAATAACGTATAGTCATTGTTATCCCGAAGTACAATGAAAGTATGTATCCGTACATCCCTTTTTCATGTTGCCGTTTTCGTTCCTTCAGAGGGATTATTTGGCATTGTCCGCTTTTATTTTAAATTTGTGTTTCTTCATTATTTATCCACCTAACTACAACGAAACATGGGAAAATTTGTCATCAGTAAACGCAGTAACGGCGAGTTCCAGTTTGCGCTCAAGGCCGGTAACGGACGTACCATTCTCAGCAGCGAGGGGTATGCTTCCCGTACAGGCTGCGACAACGGCATCGAGTCGGTCCGCAAAAACGCACCCGACGACAGTATGTACGAACGCAGGACCGCATCCGACGGAAGCCCGTACTTTACACTTAAAGCAGCTAACGGTCAGGTGATCGGCATAAGCGAAATGTACGAAAGCAGCAGCGCGCGCGACAACGGTATCGAATCCGTGAAACTGAACGCCCCCGAAGCCCAGGTAAACGAAGAAATATCCTGAAGCTTCCCTTTCCCGTTGTACCTTCTTATGCACCCTTACCCAAAAACGAAAACAAAAAAAATGCCGGTAGAAATTGATCTCCGGCATTTTGCTTTTATATCATCAGATGCTACTGAAATATGGTAATGTGTTGTTCGTGTTTCTCCTGTTTACCGTTACAGTCCGTGTAGAAGATGGTGGCAAAGTACACGCCGTCTTCGATAGAGCCCGGCGCCCAGTTGATCAGCACGTCGTTGGTCTGGTACAGCTTCACGCCCCAGCGGTTGTATATGGTACATTCGAATGACGTACATTCCTTGAACTGGTCGGTGGTATAGATATCGTTCATGCTGTCGCCGTCGGGGGTAAAGATATTGGGTATCTTACCGGCATCCACGCTCTGGGCCACATCAATTTTTACCTGGTCGGTATTTACACAGCCGTTGCTGTCGGTACCCGTTACGGTATAGGTATTGGGGGCAGGCTGGAATTCTACGCCGTTCTGCACGTCGTTGTCCCAGGTATAGGTAGCTGCCCCGCTGCCGCTGAGCGTAACCTTGCCGTTACCGCATATATACAGGTCTTCACCGGCATCTACCTCGGGCAGCGCATTCACGGTAACGGTCTGCGTTATGCTGTCCTGGCAGCCCGTGGCGGTAGTTACCACCACCTGTACATTGTACTGTCCGGCATTTGCGTAGGTATGCGTCGGGTTCTCATCGGTACTGGCCGAATTATCGCCCAGGTCCCAGTTGTAGGTAAGAGGTCCGTCATTCGTAGTGGCAGAAGCCGTGAATGTGGTCACTTTCCCGATACATTCTTCCGTAGCCGAATAGCCGGCATCTACGGTAACGGGGTTATCGATCTCGATAGAAGCCACCACGCAGGCACCGCTTGTATCGGTATACACAACATTATACAGTCCGGGACCGTTACCGGCTCCGATCACGTCCAGGTTCTGACCGTTCTCACCGTTCATGGCCACGCCTTCGTAGTACCACTGCCAGCTGCCCGGGGTGGTCTGGTTGGACGCCAGCAGGGTCTTGTCTTCTCCGCAGAAGGTTCCGCTGTCGCTCACGGCGGCAAAAAGGCTCGATTCGTTCAGCACCAGGTCGTCGAATACGAAATACGGGTAACAGAACTGGCCGAAGGCCGAAGCAAAACCGGCCGGTATATCGGATGAGCAGGGACCGCCCAGCATAATTACATTGATATTGGTCGTAGGTGTAAACGTAATGGTTACCGTAGACCAGGAAGTACCGGGCGTATAGGTAAAGCGGCCCAGTTCCACCCAGCTGGGATCGGAAAGAATGGGACAGTCCATCGTCATTACAGGCATCTGTGCACAGCTGGCATTGCCATAGATCACCAGGTCGATGGTGGTGGCGCCCACGGCATCGCCGTTACAGCTTCCGCCGCCGCCGTCTGTCGGGAATGCCGCCGTCTGGAACGATATTTTATAATTGGTACCGGCCAGCATGGGCGAAGAAAGACAGGCTCCCACGTACTCAATGTACCCGCTCATAATGTGACAGCCCACGTATCCCACGCCGTCGGGAGGTGGCACCAGACCGAGGTTTACGGCCGGGGCCCAGTTGTACGACGGGTGATTGAAATAGTCGGACGTGGCCTGTGTGGCCTGGGTCCAGCCGGTAGCCGCATCCATCTGTGAAAAGCCCGTAGGCAGGTAATCATAGGCCTCAAAAGAAGCATTAGGGATCAGTGAAGACACCGAAGTACCGGCATTATTGCAGACACAGTCCGTAGAGTCATTCAGGTCAATCAGGCCATCGCCGTCATCGTCAATTGCATTGTTGCATATCTCCGTTTGTGCAAACGCTCCCGCAGAGAACAGTGCAAAGCACAGCAATACTAAATACTTCATAGGTATAGCTTGGTTTGTATTAGTTAATTGTTTAGTCAATGTAATATTAATGAAAAAATCACAAAAACGTTAACAGGTGTTAATTATTTAGACGAAAAACAGGTATGCAATGCAGAGCATTTTTAAAAAATA
This sequence comes from Bacteroidia bacterium, assembly GCA_016742095.1. Classification (GTDB taxonomy): domain Bacteria; phylum Bacteroidota; class Bacteroidia; order CAIKAF01; family CAIKAF01; genus JACVCJ01. The sequence continues at coordinate 21,982 of JACVCJ010000001.1, read as the reverse complement.
TTTGATTATCAATTAATTAAAATGATGAAAAAAAACCGGCCGGATAAACTATTTTCGGATATACGGGTCTTATAAAAGCTGAAGCTCTTAAATTTAAACATTAATGTAAAATAAAAAGCGCTTCCCGGCGTCTGCATACGATCTTCTTTTTTACGTACATTTGAACATGAAGCCGCTCCGACTTTTTGCATTCCTTTTTACCTGTTGCTGCTGTGTCCTGCTTTCGGCCTGTGACCCGGTAAAACAGGAAGAGAAACTCCACGAAAAAAAGAAGGCCGAATTCCTTTCTTCGGCAAACGGCAGCTGGCGGTTCAGCACCCTGGAATATAAGACCTGCGGAAGTTGCCCTTTGCAGGACCATTCTGCAGAAATGCAAACAATACGTATACAGATCGACTACCCGGATGTTACGCTTTACGAAACAACAAGTGCCGCAGCTGAGGACGAAGTATTAAACCAGGGCACCCTGCGGTACAATTACCTGAACCTGCCCCTGAACCCCAATGACCCGGAAACAGCCTATGAACGGGTACATACGCTGGAATTCAGTTTCAGCAAGCCCCATTATAAAACCTGGCCGCTGCCCGACTGCTGGTATTTTAAAGAGGTACATCCCTACAAACTGGTGTCGTATGAAGAAAAACTGCCGTATTCGTCCGTTATACTGATAAAACCCTGACGCATTTCCTTATGACTATACTAAAACGATCTTTCCGCCTTTATTTTTGTGTTCTTTTCTTTATGCTGGGCAGCCTGCTGCAGGCACAGTCCTTATATATACGAACTTTCGGGGTAAAAGAAGATCCGGCGCTTGTATTCCTGCACGGAGGCCCCGGTTACAATGCCGCCTCTTTTGAGCTGAGTACCGCTCAGACCCTGGCCGATTCAGGATTCTACGTGATCGTGTACGACCGCCGGGGCGAAGGGCGCTCCCCCAATGCCAAAGCGGCCTATACGTTCAAGGAAAGTTTCAGCGATCTGGCACACGTATACAAAAGCTGCGGCATACGCAAGGCCACGCTGCTGGGCCACAGTTTCGGCGGTATACTGGGCACGCTCTTCAGCTTAAAATACCCCGAAAAAGTGGATGCCCTGATCCTTGCCGGCGCTCCGGTGAACCTGCAGGAATCGTTTACACATATACGAAATCGCTCAAAAAGTATATACATCGAAAAGAAAGATCATGCCAACCTGAAGTATATATACGCACTCGAAAAAATGGATTCCACCAGTATGGAATATGCATCTTACTGTTTTATGCACGCCATGCAGAACGGGTTTTACTCCCCGGCACAACCTACGGAAGAGGCCCAAGATCTGTATACGAAAATGCGTGCGGACCCGCAGTATAAACTGCTGTCGGACATGAGTCGCGAAGCGCCGGCGGGTTTCTGGCGGAACGAACAGTACACCACCCTCGATCTTGCTCCGCAGATAAAGGAACTCTGTGCCCGTAAGTTTCCTGTGTATGCGGTCTACGGACGTGAAGACGGGCTCTATTCCCCGGCACAGGTACAGGCCCTGCAGCATATATTAGGCGCCGAGAACCTGCTGTATCCCGAAAACTGTTCCCACAACGTGTTCATCGATCAGCAGGGGCTTTTTATCCGTTTCCTGAAACAAAAACGCAGCCTTTAAAAAGTTGCCGCAGATTTATATATTTGTACATCGCTCTTTAGTAAAAATACAGACAAAGGTTCCCGCTACGCGCGGGATGAAAAGGGAATCGTGTGCAATTCACGAACTGTCCCGTAACTGTAAGCACCCGCGGTTTTTACCCGTATGCCACTGCCCTGCCGGAAGCGGGACGGGAAGGCGGTAAGAACGGTGCAAGTCAGGAGACCTGCCTTTGTTGCAGAAATGATGCTTTCGCGGATTGAGGCAGAGTTAACACAAGGCAGGACGTTCGTTCACGCGAAGGCTCCGGCCTGTCTTTCCCCGTTCCGCACAGCTCCGTAGTATAAACTAAAGAGCATACAAAAAACGATACAAACTGTGCAGACACAAAAAAACAACACCGGTAAAAAACTCAGCCGCATCATGTGCCTCGATATGTACCTGATGTCGCTCAGCTGGGATGAATATACGCAGTTACAGTCCCGGATAGAAGACCCGCGGCCTGGTCAGCATCCCTTGCTGTGCTGGGACCTGGCGGCTCCTTCGTCCGAACGCGGGAATGCCGAAATTATGCACACACTGTGCCGCATTGCAGGCGGCGCCGACTGGACAAAGCAACTGCCGGCCATTCTTACACGCCCCTACCAGGCCCTGGTACTTACCGATGCACAGCGCGTCATCTGCTGGGCCGACGAAGGATTCGAACGCATGACCGGTTATCCCGCCTCGTTCGCCATCGGCAAAAAACCGTCCTTCCTGCAGGGTACGAACAGCTGTCCGCATAAAATTGCGTATATACATAAAAAACTGGAAGCGGGCCGGCGTTTCCGCAGCAGCCTGCTCAATTACCGGGCCGACGGCAGCGAATACCTCTGCGGTATTGAAGTATTCCCGCTGCGCCATCAACAGAAGATCACTCATTTTTTAGCACTCGAAAACGAAATCATATGACCGTAGAAGAAAAGATCCGACAGGCCGAAACACATATATTCAAAGCCGTGTTTCCCAATACCACCAATCATTACGATACCCTTTTCGGAGGCACCGCCATGCAGCTGATGGACGAGGCCGCCTTTATCACCGCCACCCGTTTCTGCCGTCAGCGCATGGTTACGGTAAGCAGCGACCGTATCGACTTTAAAAAGCCCATTCCCGCCGGTACCATTGTGGAACTGATAGGTAAAGTGACCTACCTGGGCAATACCAGCCTGAAGATACGCGTGGACATTTTTATAGAACAGATGTATTCCGAAGAGCGTGAAAAAGCCGTCAGCGGCGAGTTTACCTTTGTAGCGATCGACGAGCACAAACAGCCGGTAAAGATCAACCGCTGAGAACCGGGAAAATATTCGGGGAACAGGCTTTGTTTTCTCAGCTACAACTGTTTACTTTGAAAGAACAATTTGCTGTTTATGAAAAAATGTCTTTTCTCCGCACTTTCCTTTTCCCTGCTTCTCGGTACCGCCACGGCCCAGCAGAAAGAACGTTACCATAAGGTACGCTGGCATGTGGACCCGGCTGCACAGCAGTCCTTCACTGCAAAATACGGCACCGATCATTTCCATGGCGGCAAGAACGGCCTGGAGACCGAAATGAGCGAAAGCGAGATCGCCCGCATCAAAGCGGATGGCTATACGTATACGGTGCTGCAGGAAGATATGGAACGTTTCTATGCCGAACGCCTGGCGGCCAAAAGCGGCGGCAGCGGACGGGATAACTGTACTCCTGAACAATACAACGATCCGGCCGGTTTCAACACCGGCGGTATGGGCGGCTACCTGACCTATGCACAGATACTGCAGGAGCTGGATGATATGGCCGCTCAGTATCCCAATATTTTCAAGGGCAAAGCACAGATCGGCAGCTTTGTTACGCACCAGGGCCGCCCGTTGTACTGGGTAAAAATTTCGGACAATGCCTCTACCGACGAGAACGAACCGCGCCTGCTCTACAGCGCCCATATACACGCACGCGAGGCCATCAGCGGCATGCAGTTGCTTTATTTCATGTGGTACATGCTCGGGAATTATGCCACAGACCCGGAGATCAAATACCTGGTCGATAATGCCGAACTGTACTTTATACCCGTGCTCAACCCGGACGGGGTGATCCGCAACGAAACCCAGTCGCCCGGCGGCGGAGGTATGCACCGCAAGAACATGCGCAGCGTGGGCACCAGCAACCCGGGTGTGGACCTCAACCGGAACTTCGGCGTGCAATGGGGCACTACCGGTGTTTCTGCCAATACCAATGACGATACCTATCCCGGTCCTTCGGCTTTTTCGGAACCCGAAACACAGGCCTTTAAATGGTTTGCCGAACAGTACGACTTTGCGGCTTCCTTTACCCACCACAGTTATTCGAACCTGCTGCTGTATCCTTATGGCTATGCCAATGTACTAACGCCCGACGATGCCTATTTTGCCGCTTTTACCGAAGAAATGGTCTCGGTGAACAACTTCAGTAATATCCGGAGTGTAGAGCTGTACCCGGCTTCCGGTGATACGGACGACTGGCTGTACGACGTTACGCCCGACAAACCCAAGGTACTGGCCCTTACGCCGGAATCGGGCGGTAGCGACGATGGTTTCTGGCCGGCTCAGAACCGCATTTTACCCATGTGCCGCGCCAACCTGAAAATGAACATCGACCTGGTCCGCCTGGTGCTGAAAACGGCACTGGCCAAAGACCGCAGCAGCCGTTACCTGCCGGCGAATTCGGGATATATAGCGTATGACTTCAGCCGTTACGGTATGCAGAACGGCAATTTCAGCGTTTCGCTCACGCCCCTGGGCAGCGGCATACAAAGCACCGGAGCGCCGGTTACGTATACAAATCCCGTACAGTTACAGGTATATAACGACAGTATTGCCTATACGCTGAACAGCGGACTGCCCGAAGGTACGGTACTGAAATTCCTGCTTACGGTGAATAACGGTACCTTCAGCAAAAGCGACACGCTGGAAAAAATATACGGCACGCCGGTAGCCATACTCGACAACGATGCTTCCTCCGTGAGCGGCTTTACCATGCAGGGCGGCAGCTGGAGCACCACCACCAATACCTTTGTAAGTGCGCCCTCGAGCATTACCGACAGCCCCAACGGCAATTACAGCAATAACCAGAACAAACGCATCGTACTCAGCACGCCCGTAGACCTCAGCGCCACCAACCTGCAGGAAGCCCTGCTGCGTTTCTGGGCCAAGTGGGACATAGAGGCCGCTTACGATTATGTGCAGGTGGAGGCCAGCACCGACAACGGCGTTTCCTGGACACCGCTCTGCGGAAAGTATACACATGCCGGCACAGCCGACCAGGCCGAGGGCGAACCTTTGTACGACGGTACACAGTCCGACTGGGTACAGGAAGAAATTTCACTGGGTGGTTACCTGGGACAATCCATCACTATACGTTTTCAGCTGGTGACGGACCAGGGCGTAGTCGGGGACGGTTTCTACTTCGACGACCTGGAGATACTTACGATCAGCAGCGATACCAGCAGCAACAATACCGGCCTGCAAAACCTGGCGGGCAATGCGCTGCAGCTTTTCCCGAACCCTGCCGAAACACAGGTTACGGTAAAAGGAATGACGCCGGGCAGCGATCTGAGCCTGCTGGGCACCACGGGACAGGTACTGCAATATGTTCCCAATACCGGTGATGTATATACGCTTTCACTGGAAGCGCTGCGTCCCGGTCTGTACTTCATACGTACGGGCGGACATACCTTACGTTTCATCAAGAAATAAGAAAAACGTATACACATAAAAAAAGCGCCTCGCTGGTAGCGGGACGCTTTTTTAGTATATGCATTATTCGCGCAGTTGTTATGCGTCGATCTTGGCGTATTTGGCGTTTTTCTCGATGAATTCGCGGCGTGGCGGAACATCGTCGCCCATGAGCATGGAGAAGATGCGGTCGGCCTCTGCGGCGCTTTCGATCGTTACTTTACGCAGCGTACGGGTGCCCGGGTTCATGGTCGTATCCCAGAGCTGTTCGGCGTTCATTTCACCGAGACCTTTGTAGCGCTGTATGTTCACTCCGCTTTCCTTACCGGCTCCGGAGAGTTGTTTTACCACGTTATCGCGTTCGGCATCATTCCAGGCATAGATCTGGTCTTTACCTTTCTTTACGAGGTACAGCGGCGGTGTGGCAATGTACACATATCCGTTCTCCACCAGTTCTTTCATATAACGGAAGAACAGGGTGAGCAGCAGTGTGGTAATGTGCGAACCGTCCACGTCGGCATCGGTCATGATGATGATCTTGTGGTAACGCAGGCGCTGCATGTTGAGGGCCTTGCTGTCCTCTTCGGTGCCTACGCTCAGTCCCAGGGCATTGAAGATGGTTTTGATCTCTTCGTTCTCCAGGATCTTGTACATAAGCGCTTTTTCCACGTTCAGGATCTTACCGCGCAGGGGCAGGATGGCCTGGAAGCTGCGGTCGCGGCCCTGTTTGGCGGTTCCGCCGGCCGAGTCACCCTCCACCAGGTATACTTCGCATTTCGAAGGATCGCGTTCCGAACAGTCGGCCAGTTTACCCGGCAGTGAAATACCCATTCCCTCGCCTTTACGCTGCACCAGCTCACGGGCTTTACGGGCCGCGTGACGGGCGGTGGCCGCCAGGATCACTTTTTCAACGATCTTGCGGGCATCTTTGGGGTTTTCTTCCAGGTAATACTGCAGCGCTTCGCCCACGGCCTGGTCCACCGCACCGGAAACCTCGTTGTTACCCAGTTTGGTCTTGGTCTGGCCTTCGAACTGCGGCTCGTGTACCTTTACGGAGATAACGGCGGTAAGTCCCTCCCGGAAGTCGTCGCCGCTGATCTCGAACTTGATCTTTTCGAGCATACCCGATTTATCGGCATAGGCCTTCAGGGTACGGGTAAGCGCACGGCGGAAGCCCGCCAGGTGGGTACCACCCTCATGCGTGTTGATATTGTTTACGTAGCTGTGTATGCTTTCGCTGAAGGTGGTATTGTAGGTCATGGCCACTTCCACCGGAATTTCGGCTTTTTCGGTCTCGAGGTAGATCGGCGTGGCGATCAGTGCTTCACGGGTACCGTCGAGGTATTTTACGAATTCGAGCAGGCCGCCTTCGCTGTAGAACTCTTCGGAGCGTACATTGCCCTGTTCGTCGAGTTCACGTTCATCGCGCAGCTGTATGCGGATGCCCTTGTTCAGGAAGGACAGCTCGCGCAGGCGGGCGGCCAGGGTTTCGTAAGAGTACAGGGTCGTGGTAAAAATGGTATCGTCGGGCTGAAAGGTAACGGTGGTACCGCGGCGGTTGGCCGTTCCGATCTCTTTTACATCGTACAGGGGTTTACCGATGCCGTATTCCTGGCGGAAATGCTTGCCTTCGCGGTAAACGTCCACCTGCAGGTGTGTACTCAGCGCGTTCACGCAGGATACGCCCACCCCGTGCAGACCTCCGGAAACTTTATAGGAATCCTTGTCAAATTTACCTCCGGCGTGCAGCACGGTCATTACTACCTCCAGTGCCGATTTTTTCTCTTTCGGGTGCATATCGGTGGGGATACCCCGTCCGTCATCCTCTACCCGGATGGAATTACCTTCGAGAATAGAAACGCTGATGTTCTTACAGTGACCGGCCAGAGCTTCGTCGATCGAGTTGTCGACCACTTCGTACACCAGGTGATGCAAACCTTTGGGGCCAATGTCGCCGATGTACATGGCCGGACGCTTACGTACCGCTTCCAGACCTTCCAGTACCTGAATATTACCGGCTGAATAATCGACCGACTGGCTGCTTATTTGTTCTTCACTCATTCGTTACTTTGATTTAACATGCAAAAATACGATTTTTAAAGGACTTTAGGAGCCCCGGAACGAGCATTTTTGATGCTTTTTCAACAATCCGCCCTGTCACTGCCTTACCACCCTCTTTTTAATGAAAATTTATAAAATAAAACACTACGTTTCTTATTTTTTTACTTTTGCATCATGATGCATACAGCTTTTAAGATCTTTGGAGCCGATCCCATTACCTGGGACACACTGAGCGGCATTGACAAAGCAGCACCCCAGCTCATCATTTGGGCAGTACCCGTAATGCTGGCCTTCACCGGCCTTGAATACTGGCTCAACAATCACGACAAACGCGATTATTACAACAATAAGGAGTTATGGGGTTCCATCTTCGTAGGTCTGGGCAACCTGGCCAGCAACCTGGTTACCAAACTGTTACTTTTCTCCATGGTCTGGTTTGTGTATAACCTGATCCCCTGGCGCCAGGAGTTCGTATGGTGGATGTTCTTCCCCTGCTACATCCTGCTGGACCTGTGCAGTTACTGGGCACACCGTATCTCGCACGAGCAGCGTTTCTGGTGGTGCACGCACATTACGCACCACAGCGGCAATCACTATAACCTGGCGGTAAGTTTCCGCCTGTCCTGGATCCAGCAGTTCAAGATCATTTTCTTCCTGCCCGTGATCCTGGCCGGTTTTCACCCGCTGGTGTTCTTTGTGGCCAACCAGGTAGCCGTACTCTTCCAGTTCTGGGTACACAGCGAGTACGTACCGCGCCTGCACCCCTTTATCGAATACATTTTTGCCACACCGAGCAACCATAAGGTGCACCACGGTTCACAGGAGAAATACCTGGACGTGAACTACGGCGCCACCTTTATCCTCTGGGACCGCATGTTCGGCACCTACCAGCCGCTGGAAGAGCGCCCCGTATACGGCCTCACCACGCCCATCCCCTACAGCTCGAACCCCTTCTACCTGAATTTCCATGAGATCAAGGAAATTGTGGCCGATGTGAAAAAAGCCGATACTTTTCGCGAAAAAATGTTCTACATCTTCGGCAGCCCGTCGAAGATCGGACTCATGAAAAAGAAACAGGCCGAAGCCCTGGCAGCCGTAGAGCAGCCGGCCGAAGTAGAAGCCTGATCCCGATAAAACTCAAAACAAAAAAAGCGGTCCGCAATGGCCGCTTTTTTTATGTAACAAACGTTCAACTGCTGTTTTAAACGGCCGGACGCATATACGAGGTCCCGAAGGTGGCCTGCATCTCCACTTCCTTTACTTTGCCGTTCTCGTATTTGTATACGTTGGTGGCGCCCCCCGGGTTTTTAAATTCGTATATTCCGCTGCCTTTATGCTTGATGGGCAGCTGCTGGCCCACGCGTTCCGACCACAGGCTCTGCTGGGCGCTGGGCTCCTTGTAGAAAAGGTGCAGCACCGAATACAGCACCTGCGTGCCGTGCGTACTCTTACCCTTTTCATTCTCCACGTTGTACTTGCTGCCGTCCCAGGAAGCGCTTACGAAGGTCTCCGTTTTATCGTTGACCACGTAACGACTGTAACAGCGCACCATTTTACCGTTTTCGTAGGTAGAGTTCATCTCCACGTCGAGCACTTTTTTCACGAACATCACCTTGGCCTCGGAATGGCTTTTGAGTTCGTAATACATGGTGCCGTTGCCGTAATCTTTCCGGGATACGGTCATGGTGCCCACTTTATCCCCGAAGAGGAAGATATCGAATTTATGTACGGTCTGTGCGGAAGAGAAAAGGATGCTGCTGAGCCCTGTTAGCAGGAGCAACGAAAAAGATTTCATAGAATACCTGTTTTGATGGTTAAGAACGCCCTAATTTACAAAAAATTTTGCAGTGCGTATACTCTTAAACTATTTTATACGGTAGGGTTTCGCCTAAAATAGTATACATAAGATTTTCTTTTTGTTACAAATAAAAGTTTAAGATTGTTAAAAAAAACTATATTTGTATGGCTAACATAAAACCTATAGAAAGAAATGTCTTTTAAACTTCTACCCGGCGAAACCTTTAAGCCTTTAAAATTCAGTTTTAAAGGCACGCTGCTGAGAAATCAGTATGCCATATCCAACAAAGGTCGTATTGTAAGTTTTCGCGAAAAGACCGAAGACGGCAAATTGCTGAAGGGCACCCTGGTACAGGGCTACCGTGTTTTCAAAGCGAAGCCTGACGGACAAAACGTTACTTTGTTCATTCATAAGATCGTGGCCGAGACCTTTAACAAGAAGTCCGGCAGAAAAGCGGAATTTGTTATACACCTCGATCACGACAAACTGAATAACAAGGCCGAGAACCTGAAATGGGTCACCCGCGAGGAGCTGAACGATCACCTGAAAAACAGTCCCAAACTGAAAGCCTATTACAACCGCGGCGATGCAGCCAAACGCAGGGCGGCCTCTTCCAGAGGAAAGGCGAAAGCGGCAAAACCGGCGGCACGCAGTACGGCCAAAGCCAAACCGGCAGCTTCTAAAAAAGCAGCCCCCGCGGCAAAAGCCAAAAGTACGGCCCGCACAACGGCGAAAAAAGCAGCGCCTGCCGCAGCCAAAAAGGCTACAACGGTAAAAAAGGCGGCTCCTTCAAAAGCGGCGGCCGTTTCCAAAGACAAAAAGAAGAAGAAAAAATAAGCGTATATCCATCGTATACCAAATATATTATGCAAAAAAGGCTGCCTCACTTACAACGAGGCAGCCTTTTTTACTTACTGAAAAACCTAACAAACGCGACAAATGAAGGGCATTTCAGGCTATGGAGCGCATCATCTGTAATACGGGCTCAAATTCCTTGGCAATATCTTCTTCCTGGTCCTCTTCTTCGGCAATTTCACGCTCCAGCGGGTGCTCATGCAGGGCGCTGTCGCGGTACGAGAATACCGACCAGGTCCCGTTGTTGAGCTCGAGGGCGGTAAGGTTCTCCACCCAGTCGCCGCTGTTGAGGTACAGCACTTCGCCGTGCTCGGTCTGCACCTTGCGCATGGCAGGCTGGTGTATGTGTCCGCATACCACTACGTCGTACCCGTGAAAACCGGCCATATCGATGGCGGTCTTCTCAAAATCGTTCACGAATTTAACGGCCCTTTTCACACTGTTCTTTACTTTTTTGGACAGGGATACCCTTTCGTAGCCGAAGTACTCCAGCGCATTGTTCAGGAAGCTGTTTATGAGTATCAGCAGGTCGTATCCCTTGCCGCCCAGTTTGGCCAGCCACTTGCTGTAATTGATGCTCATATCGAACACGTCGCCGTGGAAGAACCAGGTCTTTTGTCCGTTGATCTCCACCACCAGTTTATTGCAGAGTGTAAAGGAGGCCAGCTGAAAGTCGGTGAACTTGCGCAGCAGCTCGTCGTGGTTCCCCGTAATATAGTACACGCGGGTACCGTTGCTGATCATTTTCAGCAGACGGTTCACCACTTTCATGTGCGATTTGGGCCAGTAATTCTTGCTGAACTGCCAGATATCGATGATATCTCCGTTCAGGATCAGGATATCCGGTTCGATCGAACGCAGGTAATTGTGCAGTTCTTCAGCCCTGCAGCCATAGGTACCTAAGTGTACGTCGGAAATTACGGCTATTTGGATTTTTCTTTTCACGTACTTGTTTTTTCTCATATGCAAGTACGTTATTATGTATTACCCCATCATAAACCGCGGTTTATGTTAGCGTCAATAGTTTTCTGTTATTCAGAAGTTTGTGTTAAGCCTTACTTAATACGAAACAATTTCAGGATGCGTCGCAGCGTGCGTTTCTCGAACTCCCAGAAGAAGCGGAACTGCCCGAAAACAGCCCCGTAGGCAAGCAGCAAGACATTGTAAAGCGGCAATACCGCCAGCAGGTAAAGTACCGTACGTATCCAGCCTCCTTTTTCGGAAATACCCAGGAAATCGAGCAGGGGTTCTTTAATAAAGAGAACGGTGGTCCCCGTACAGGCAAAAGCCAGCAGTACCAGTACCACCTGCCAGGCCGATCTCAGGTTCCAGCGTTCCTGTAAGCGTTGTACCCACTTCGGTGAACTCATATCAGGGCTGTTCGGTGGTTTCTTTACTGTGTACCACTTCCGGGCGCATCTGCGGGAAGAAAAGCACTTCCTGTATACTGGCCTGGTTGGTCAGCAGCATGGCCAGGCGGTCGATACCGATACCGATACCGGCCGTGGGCGGCATACCGTATTCCAGGGCGCGGATAAAGTCGTGATCGATGATCATGGCCTCGTCGTCGCCACGTTCGCTCAGCTGCATCTGGTCTACAAAACGCTCGTACTGATCGATGGGATCGTTGAGCTCGCTGTAGGCATTGGCGATCTCCTTGCCGTTGATCATCAGCTCAAAACGTTCTACCAGCCCCTCCTTACTGCGGTGTTTTTTGGTGAGCGGACTCATTTCCACCGGGTAATCGATAATAAACGTGGGCTGTATATAATGGTGTTCGCATTTTTCGGAGAACAGTTCGTCGATCAGTTTGCCTTTGCCCATGGTCTCGTCCACTTCGATGTGCAGCTGTTTGCATACCTCGCGCAGGGTATTTTCGTCCATACCGCTTACATCGATGCCGGTATGTTCTTTAATGGCATCGTAGATCGAAACGCGTTTGAACGGTGCCTTGAACGAGATGGTGTTGTCGCCTACCGGCAGTTCGGTGCTGTTGTTGCTGGCGAGGGCTATTTTTTCGAACAGCTGTTCGGTGGTGTCCATCATCCAGTTGTAGTCTTTATAGGCTACGTAGAACTCCAGCACGGTAAACTCGGGGTTGTGCGTGCGGTCCATACCCTCGTTGCGGAAGTTGCGGCTGAACTCGTACACCCAGTCGAACCCGCCCACGATCAGGCGTTTCAGGTACAGTTCATTGGCAATACGCAGGTAAAAAGGTACGTCCAGCGCGTTATGATGCGTGGTGAAGGGGCGCGCGGCCGCTCCGCCGGGAATATTCTGCAGTACGGGCGTATCCACTTCCAGGGCGCCGCGTTCGTTCAGGAAATCGCGTATGGCATTGATCATGCGGGTACGTTTCAGGAAAGTCTCCCTGATGCCTTCGTTCACCACCAGGTCCACGTAACGCATACGGTAACGTTTTTCGGGATCGGTAAAGGCGTCGAACACATTGCCGTCCTCGTCTTTCTTAACGATGGGCAGCGGACGCAGTGTTTTGGCCAGCAGGCGCAGTTCGGTCACATGCAGCGAGGTCTCGCCCACCTTGGTCTTGAAAACGTATCCTTTTACCGCGATGAAATCGCCGATATCGAGCAGTTTTTTAAAGAGGGTATTGTACAGCGTTTTGTCTTCGCCGGGGCAGATATCGTCGCGGCGTACATACACCTGTATACGTCCGCTGCTGTCCATCAGTTCGGCAAAGCTGGCCTTGCCCATATCGCGTACACTCATGAGACGGCCGGCCAGGTATACTTCTTCGTAACCGGTGGCACCTTCGGTAAAATCCCGCTTTATATCGGCAGCAAAATGGCTTACCTTTATCTCCTCGGCGGGATAAGGGTCAATTCCAAGTGCTCTGATCTCAGCCAGTTTTTGCCTGCGCAGTGCTTCCTGCTCGCTCAATTCGTGTTGCATAATCTGTTTAAAAGTGTGCAAAAATACGGCTTATCCGGCGATTACCCAAATACCCTCAACAGGTTATTTTAGCCGCGGCAGGCTCAGGGCTTCAGCAGCTCCGTAATTTCGGTATTGCCCTGCATCTGTGCGTGCATCAGCGGAGTATTTCCGAAGCGGTCGGGCCGGTCTTTATCAGCACCATGGGCCAGCAGCAGTTTTACAATGCCCGTATGCCCGAAGGTAGCGGCAAAGCTAAGCGCCGTGGCCTGGTTCCCGTTCTGTATATCGGGAGCAGCACCGGCTTCCAGCAGTATACGCGCTATATTTTCGTAGCCTTTAAAACATACGCCCATCAGCGCGGTATTGCTCATGGCATCCTGTGCGTCCAGGCCGGCACCCCGGGCAATGAGCCAGCGCAGGGCATCTTCGTTTCCGTTGTAGGCCGCCACAATGAGTGCTGTGGAACCCCGGGCGTCGGTATCATCGGGTTTTGCACCCGATGCAAGGGCCGCCGCCATCTGCAGGGTATCGTTGTTCCGCGCCGCATCGATGAGCGGGTACTGTGCAAAGGCCGGCGCAGAGAACAGGATCGATAGTATAAAAACGATACGTTTCATAAAAATATTCGGTATAATGGTGTAGCATTGAGAAGGCCTGCGGGATAAAAAAGCGGTGCGACACCCCTGCCGCACCGCTCACCCTGTAACCCTATTTCTGTTTCATGAATGTACGTTCTACTTCTTCGCGGCTCAGTTTCAGTGCGTCGGCCAGGCGTTTACCGTAATCGGCGTCGGCCATGTAAAAATAACCGACCATGGTGCGTACCACGTCTTTATTGGTCACCTGGGCCAGGTCGCCCGCAAGGTTCGCGATCAGGTTTTTCTTCTCCGTTTCGCTCAGGGAGCGGTAAAAATCGCCCGCCTGGGTAAAGTTGTCCGGCTTGTCGATCCGGGCCTGGGTAATGACCGTGCCCGCCGGAAGTTCTTTTTTACTGTAATCGTAGGCGTCCTGGTCGGGCTTGTTCTCTTTTACCGAAGGCTGGTAGTTCACTTCTGAATTTTTGCCGCGGTTGCTGAAGGCCCCGTCCTGGTTGTGCGATACCACCGCTACTTGGGGCGCGTTCACCGGCAGGTACTGAAAATTAGACCCAATACGGTAACGCTGTGTGTCAAAATAGCTGAACAGACGGCCCTGCAGCAGTTTATCCTCGCTGGGTTCAATACCCGGCACCAGGGTACCCGGTGAAAAAGCGCTCTGTTCCACTTCTTCGAAGAAATTGCCCGGTATGCGGTTCAGCGTCATTTTACCTACCAGCATGGGTTTAGCAATACTTTCGGGCCATATTTTGGTAGCGTCGAGCGGATTAAAATCCAGTGTGGAAAGTTGTTCCGGCTTCAGTATCTGTACGTATAATTCCCAGGAAGGAAATTTGCCTTCTTTAATATGCGTATACAGATCAACGGTGGCATGCTGAAAGTCTTTCGACTGTATTTCGGCGGCCTGGGCGGCGTTCAGGTTGCGCTCGCCCTGCAGGCTCTTCCAGCTGTATTTTACATACACCACCTGTCCCTGTGCATTTATCCATTTAAAGGCATGTACGCCACTGCCGTTCATTTCGCGGTAATTAGCCGGCGTTCCGTAGTCGGAATACAGGCGGGTGAGCATATGCGTGGCCTCGGGGATATTGGCAAAAAAGTCGAACACACGGTCCGGGTCCTGCTTGTTGTACACCGGCGAGGGCTTAAAGGCATGCACCATATCGGGGAACTTGATGGCATCGCGGATAAAGAACACCGGCAGGTTATTGCCCACCAGGTCGTAATTTCCCTGATCGGTATAGAATTTTACGGCAAAACCGCGGGGATCGCGCAGGGTCTCCGGCGAGCCGCTGCTGTGGACCACCGTGGAAAAACGTACGAACACCGGCGTTTTCTTGCCGGCCGCAGCCAGGAAAGAAGCTTTGGTATAGGCCGACATATCAGCCGCAGCGGTAAATTCGCCATAGGCGCCGGTACCACGGGCATGCACCACGCGCTCGGGGATACGTTCCCGGTCGAATGCCGCCAGTTTTTCAATAAGATGGATATCTTCGAGCAGAACCGAACCGTTATTGCCTACGGTCTTCGAATTCTGGTTGTCGCCCACCGGCGCGCCTGTATTGGTGGTCAGGTTTTGTGCGGTCAGCAGCTGCATCTGCAATAGTGCCGAAACACCGATCATAAATTTTTTCATTCTCTCCGGTATATTGATTTCACACCACAAAGGTGAGGGCTAATACACGCAAAGTCAAATAGAATGCACATATATAATAATAGGTAAAATCTATATAAGGTACAAATATCATAATAAAAACACATAATTACCGCATGAAAACAAACCGGAGCTGTTACCACTTTGTGTTTTTATATTTACAGGCATTATTACATTGAAAACACGCAGCACCTATATTCCCGACGAGCAGGCGAACGCTGAAATTTCGAAAGCGTTCGAGACCTATGGTCACAAACTGCACCGCTATGCCGTGCATACCTGGAGAATAGAGCCCGACGCTGCCTGGGAACTGGTGTACAAATGCCTGTACAGGGCCGTGGAGAAGAAGGACGCATATACGTTCGAGAACGAAGCAAAATACGCCGGTTTTTTGTTCCGGATCTTTGTGAACGAACTGAAGAATTCGCTGCGCGGCCCCAGGGCTGTGCCTGTGGTACCCCTGCAGGAACTGGAAGAACGGGTTCCGGAACCCGAAACGCCAGCTCCCGCGAACGATCCGCAGTTGCAGGTCCTGAACGAAGAACTGGAAAAACTGGAATCATGGGAACGCATCCTGCTGTTGTCCCGCAGCCAGGGTGTGGATTACAGTACCATTTCTTCGTACACCGGCAAACCCGCTTTCCAGCTCAAGGTGTATTATGCCCGGCTGAAAAAGCGGCTCGAAAAGAAACTGAGTGAAAAACTTAAACAGCAGCAAAATCATGGAAAATAAGTCCAAAACCGCAACGGATACAGAACAGTTGCTGCGGCAGGCGGCACTGTTTTCGGAATATGATGAGCGCGAAACCGTACTTGATATGACAGCTAATTTCCTCCTGAACGAAACGCCCGCCTACGGGCCGCATAAAACCAGATCCATCCCGAAATTCTACCTGAATATCTTCCTGGCCGGCCTGCTGGTACTGGGCATCGGCCTCTTTTTTCTGCTCCGCGGCAGCGGCAACAGCACACAACCTGCAAAAAGCACTGCCGCTGAGCATACACAAACCACTTCCGGCCCCGGACAGGAACCCGGAAAGCCGTCCGGCACAGAAACAGCCGGCATTACAGCTGCAACCGGCGATCGTCCCGCACCTTCCAGGCCCGGCACCCCTGTGGCTGAGGATAGTACGCAGACTGATACCGAAACGAAAAATGACTTTTACGTTGCCCGCGGTAACGGCGGCGGCGGACGTATTGCTCCGCCCGCCCGTGTAAAACGGGATACCTGGCCCGAAATACCCGAGATCAGCGAAGCGGAGATCGCAGCCAATGAAAAACGCAAGGCCGACATGGTAAAGGCCATCCTGAAACAGGAGAAGAGATCCTGGCCGGGCATGAACTTTGAGATTTCGCCCAATACGCTGCTCATCAGCGCCACCGAAGTAAGCAACCAGGAATACCGCACTTTCCTGTACGACCTGGTGATCAATAACCGCCTGGATGAATTCCGTGCCGCCGCCATTGTAGATTCTATGTGGAACAGGCCCTACAAAGACAATGAGTCCTACCGTAAACACTATTCCACGCACCCGGCCTATAACGATTACCCGGTGGTGAACCTGCGCTACGGATCCATGCTGGCTTATTGCCGCTGGCTTAGCGAACTGGTGAACAAGGCTGCGGCAGACCGCCCGCGTAACAACAACAGTTATGAGATACGCCTGCCCAGCGAAAGTGAATGGATGCTGGCAGCGTTGGGCAACCAGACCGGGCCTTATCCCTGGGGCGGCCCCTATGTACGGAATTCCAAAGGACTTTTCCTGGCCAATTTCCAGGCTTTCCGTGACTCTTCGGGTAGAGTGCAGCTGCCGTATAAGGATGCCAGCATTACCGCGCCCGTTATCTCCTATTTCCCGAACAGTGTGGGCCTTTACTGCATCAGCGGCAATGTGGCCGAGGTCGTGCAGCCTGTGCCCGGTAATGACAGTCTGCTGATAAAAGGCGGCGCCTGGAATATGCCCGCGCATTTCATGCAGGTGAAGAACCGCCGTTTTGTGTCCAGGGACTCGGCCGCTCAAAGTTTCATCGGGTTCCGCCCGATCGTCGAGATCAAAACCAAATAGTCATCTATACAACGATGCAAAAAAAAAGCCTCGCTGTCAGCGAGGCTTTTTTGCTTTTTTTCAGGTCGTACAAAATCACGAGGCCAGTGTTTTCAGACCGGTTTCCCAGTAAGGCTGAATTTTTGACCATTTGCTGGTAAACATCGAAGGATTGATGTACTGCTGCAGGGTAAGCAGGCTACCTGCCACGTTCTGCACGGTTTTGGCCGCTGCCGCATCTTTGATCCATTTCGATTTTACCGTCTGCCAGCCCGTTTTAAACGCTGCGTCTGTGAGGTAGGTGCTTGCCAGGTTCGACAAAGCCGTGCCTACCACCGGCATATTGGCGTTGTTCTTCACCTTTTTGGTGAATTCTTTCTTTCCACCCGCATCCCAGGCGCTTGTAAAGGCATCCGGGGAAAGTGAACCCGTGAACATGGTGATCAGTTTACCGATGTTCGGCGCCGCTGCGGCGTTGTTGCTTGCGGCAAAGGTATACTGACCCAGTGCGGCAAATACGAAAGCTAACACGATCTTTTTCATAGTAAATGCTTTGCTTTTAATAAAGTTGAATAACGTAACAAAGGTATTCAAAAAGCAATAATCCCGACACAGAGCTTCCGTTAAATTTAGTATATACCTAAGGTTTTACAAATTTAATGCTGTGCGCTCCGCCCTGGTTGTATACCTGCAACACGTATACGCCGGGCTTCAGGTCCTGCAGATCGCTCTGCCACACACATCCGCCGTTCTCGCAGCTGTATTTCTCATTCCGCAGGATACGTCCCGAGATATCGAGTACAGCAATGGTATACGAACCACTGGCATCGGCGCCGAACTGCACCTGCATCTGCTGTCCGTTCCACAGGCTGTTCCATTCCGCAGGCTGCTCACAGGAAATGCTCAGCGGGCCGTACAGGGTAAAATCGCCGTTGTAGTCCACCTGTTTCAGGCGCAGGTAACCCTGTGTGCCTCTCGGCAGTTCGTAGCTGTAAGAAAGTGGTGTATTGCTGTTACCAGCTCCGTTCAGCGTTCCGGCAGGTGTAAAATGTTCGGCATCGGTACTCAGTTCCACCTGGAAATAGGCATTGTTCATTTCGGTGTTCGTTTCCCACATCAGTTCGGCAATACCATCGCCGTTGCAGCGCAGTTCCATACTGCCCATCTGCACCGGCAGCGGGTTCGGCAGTCCGCCGGCAAAGCCCCAGTTGCTCCAGCCCGTTGCGCCTGTGCGTTGTATCACCGGACGTGTAAGCGAACCTGTCGGTTCCTGGTGTGTGCCGCTCTGCAGCCAGGCTCCACCGCCTATGCGTTTCAGGGCCGTGAGTTCACAAAGCGAAGTAATTCCGCCCAGGTTCTCGCCTACCAGGGTAATATCGTATACACCTCCGCTCAGGCCG
Source organism: Bacteroidia bacterium (assembly GCA_016742095.1). GTDB lineage: Bacteria > Bacteroidota > Bacteroidia > CAIKAF01 > CAIKAF01 > JACVCJ01. The sequence goes on along the minus strand of JACVCJ010000001.1, from coordinate 3,333 downwards.
TCGTTGGCGTCTATCTGCCAGTAGCCCTCGCTTTGTGTGTTCTCTGCGGAGAATGCGGTGCAGGAACCGGCAGCGGCCACACTCAGCGGTAAGCCGTTCAGGCCCATGGCCACCGGTTCAAAATGCCCGGTCAGCGATCCGCCGCTTGTGGGTGCCGAAGTATATTCCACCGTCACAAAACGGTCGTTGCCGTTCACACCGAAAGGAAAAAGGCCTTTCAGCGCTCCGCTGTTGCTGCCGTTGAACCAGCGCTTCATGGTACCGATGATATGGCCCGATGTGTAGCTGAGCAACCCGGTATGTAAGGTAGAAGAACCCAGGGTAAAAGTATGTGCCTGTGTGCGAATGTTCCCCTGGCTGAATACGAACTGGCTGTCTACCAGTACCGGTGTGTTCATGATCAGCGTATCCGGATTGTCCATGCGCAGGCGGAAAAAAGAGAAGGCCGTACCGCTGAAAACGGCATTGCCGCTGCCGGTAACCGTTACTTCGCCACTGCTGTTCAGCAGGTTTCCGCTATTGGTATAGTTGCCGTACAGATCGAGCGTGGCGGCCGGGTCGTCGATCTCGAGCAGCGCGCCTGCGGCCACCGAAAGGTTATTGGCTTCGGCGCCGGGGGCATCGATCTCGGGATCATTAGAGGTTACAGGTATGTTTACATCGGTTGTTGAGCCCGGGATCTGTCCGTCGTCCCAGTTAAAACAGTTGAACCAGTCGCGGTTATCGGCGCCGGTCCAGAGGCCGGGTGTACCGCCGGAGCCGTGGAGGTTCACGCTTACCTGGTCGGTAGCGCGGCACTGGTCTGCGTCGGTTACAACCACGGTATAGATCTGTGCTGCGGATGGCGTAGCCACCGGGTTTGAAATGGCCGCGTTATTGAGTGTGGCAGCAGGCGTCCAGCTGTACGTAAGCGGCGCCTGGAATGAGTTTACGTTTACAGAAAGCTGTGCTCCGGAGCCGTTGCATACGGTTATGTCCGGGCCCGCATCGGCCGTAGGCAGGGCAAAGGAAGAAGCCGTCGGGATGGCCGTTCCGGTGAGGCGTACATCGTCGATCACCCAGTTTTCGTTATTGCGGTTATTGCTGGCCGTAATGCGGAAGGCAAAATTGCTTACGCCGTTCAGTTGTATCGAAAAAGCACTCAGCGAACCGGAAGAATAGGTGCTGTTGCTGAGCGTAAGGCCGGTAACCGGCGTGGCCGACAGGTTAAAAAGGCGGTTACTTCCGCCCGATTCGGTAAGAATGGTCTGCCAGCTGCCCCCGTTATTGGTACTTACCTGCAGTATAAGATCTTCGCCGACGTCATTACCCGCGCCGCTGCCGCTGCCCAGGGAGGCTACCTTAAAGCTGAATGTTACGTAATTATAGGCAGCCAGGCCGCTTACATTGGCAAATGTTACGGTATTCGAACTGCCGCGCTCCCCGCTGCCGTTGGCTATGGAATAACTTTTGGCAAGTACGGTGTTACCGCTGAAAACGGCGGGGCCCGTCACATCTGTACCCGCAGATCCGCCCGAACCGGTATTGGAAGGCGTACCCACCGTGTAAGACCAGGGAATGGCCGGCGAAGCCTCAAAGTTCTCATCGCGCAGTGTGGTGGTGACCGGCGTGCCCGGAGGTACAGTTATAGTAAAACTGCTACTTATATCCGAAGTGAGTGAAGGCGCGGTGGCTTCCAGTTGCAGACCGCTCTGCGGACTACGATGGAAAACGATGGAACTGAAGGTGGCAATACCATTCACGGCATTTACGGTCTGGGCCGTATAGCCACAACCCGGCGTCAGCACCTGTATGGTTATGGGGCCCGTATAACCCGTGGCCGTTACGCCATTCGAGGTACAGTAGGCCCGTACCCGCACCTGGCTCATGGTGGCGCTTTGCTGTGTATTGGAAGGCTGCGTGGTAAATTCCAGCGCGTCCGGTGTAGTGCAGGACGCTGTTCCGTTACCGCGGATGGCAAAAGTGTAGGGGTTTTCGTCGCTGTCGTTATTCAGCAGGCTGATGCCGGCATTGCGCGTACCTACGGCCTGGGGATCAAAGTCGATACTGAACGTGGTGGAACCGCCGGCGGCTACAGAGGCTGACGGAGCCGTTGCAACGGAAAAATCGGCTGCATTGGCACCCGTAATAGACAGTGCGCCCAGCGTAAGTGTGGCCGTACCGGTATTCTGTACGGTAAAGCTGCGCGTAATAGTGGCTCCGCCTACCGGCGTGCTTCCGAAATCGGTAAAATCGGTGGTAGTGGGTGTAACATCACCCGATACAATGTTTACGCCGTTACCGCGTATATTGATCTCCGGTGCCGGCGAGGAGCAACTGGTCCAGGAAATGGACACATCGTCCAGGGCCACCCCGTCGCGGCTGCCGCTGCCGCTGGAAGCGTAGTACCAGCGCAGGTATACCACCCCGCCGCGGTTGTCCAGCGCCGAAATATCCAGGTTGGTATAGGGCGTACTGGTATTCTGTGCAAGGGACGCCGAATTGTAGGTGCCGCCCGTGACATTGGTAAAACCGGAGGTTGGCGACGTAGTGCTGTACTGCAGGTGGAATGAACAGTCACGCGTTTGTTCCCTTATCTTTATAACGTTATACGATATTCTAAGGTTGCAGAAATTACTGGTATTGGTGATGGCGAGTACAATGGAACCCGGATCGAATGCCGAGCCGCTGCCCAGGAGACCAATGCGGGAGCCGTAGTTGTAATTGGCGCCGGTCGTACTGGTAGCCGTTCCGTTGGTCATGGCATTGTCTACGGTCGTTCCGTTGTAACTGCTCCAGCCTGCGGGATAGGATGTGCCGCTGGCGCCGGGAGTCGTATTAAAATTCTGGGAATAGGGTGAGGTAGTGAGGGTTACCTGGCTCCATCCGCTGAGTATACAGGTATAAATAAACAAACAGAACAGGACACGTTTAGGTGTATTCATTTGTAGTGATTTAAGATTAGAGAATTGGTCGCACAAAGAAACCTTCTCTACACTACCTGAATATATGCCCTGTTTTAAGTCTGCGTTAACTCAGGAAATACTGTATTTCTTCTCCCCTAAGGCCTGTTTTCCATACGTACAGCGCTTCTCAGCCTTTACTGTACCCGGCTTGTATATTATGCCTGTTTTATTATTTGTAAAAAAAAAGAGGAACGCTCTGGTCCCTCTCTGTTATATCGTGCTTTACTCTGTTATTTATTGTTTCAGGAATTTCCGGCTATGGTCCTGCTGACCGTCGTTCACATGCAGGATGTAGATACCGGGTTTCAGGTCCTGCAGATCGTGTTGCCACATGCTTGCGCCTTCGCTTTTATGTTTACCCTGTACAAGAGTGCGGCCCGCCATATCG
>JACVCJ010000045.1 GCA_016742095.1 Bacteroidia bacterium | reverse complement strand
GTGTCACACAGTACAGGCATACCCGTATCGCAGATGCTGTACGTAAAGTTGTCCGTTCCGCTGTAGTTCGGGTTTGGTGTATAAGTAACTTCACCCGTTACCGGATCGATGGTTACGATGCCGTTTGAAGGGCCATTGGTTACGGTTACACTCGTCAGATCAAGGTTACCGTCAACGTCCGTGTCATTGTTGGGTATATTGATCACTACCGGGGTATCTTCCGGGGTGGTCACGTTGTCGTTATTCGCTACCGGAGCATCATTTACCGGGGTAATGGTAATCACACTCACCGAGGTATCGCAGGCGCCGTTCTGGTCGCATACCACGATGCAAACGCTGTCGGTACCGTTGTAGTTAGCAGCCGGTGTGTACGTAACACAAACCTGACCGTTGAACACTACCGGCGTGGTGGATGTTCCATTATACGGGCCACCGCAGAAGCTTGCGGTGAAAGTATCGCCTGCATCGGCGTCCACAATCGGTGAACAGATCGTTACCGGTACATCTTCCGGAGTGCTTACGTTCGGCAGGTCTATTACCGGCGGATCGTTTACCGGTGTTACGTTAATGATAACAACCGCGGTATCACACAGGACAGGCATACCCGTATCGCAGATGCTGTACGTAAAGTTGTCCGGACCGCTGTAATTCGGGTTTGGTGTATAGATCACTTCACCCGTTACCGGATCGATGGTTATGGTACCGTTCGAAGGACCATTGGTAACCGTTACACTCGTAAGGTCGAGGTTACCATCAACGTCCGTGTCGTTATTGGGTATATTGATCACTACCGGCGTATCTTCCGGCGTAGTGGCATTGTCATTGTTCGCTATCGGAGCATCATTTACTGGGGTAATGGTGATCACACTCACCGAGGTATCGCAAGCGCCGTTCTGGTCGCACACCACGATGCAAACGCTGTCCGTACCGTTGTAGTTGGCAGTCGGTGTATACGTAATACAAACCTGACCACCGAATACTACCGGGGTCGTAGATGTTCCGCTGTACGGGCCACCGCAGAACGAAGCCGTAAAGGTATCACCTGCATCGGCGTCCACAATCGGAGAACAGATCGTTACCGGTACATCTTCCGGGGTGCTCACGTTCGGCAGGTCGATCACCGGAGGATCGTTTACAGGTGTTACGTTAATAGTAACAACCGCGGTATCGCAAAGTACAGGCATACCTGTATCGCAGATGCTGTACGTAAAGTTGTCCGTTCCGTTGTAGTTCGGGTTCGGTGTATAGGTCACTTCACCCGTTACCGGATCGATGGTCACCGTACCATTGCTCGGGCCATTCGTTACGGTTACACTCGTAAGATCAAGGTTACCATCAACGTCCGTGTCGTTGTTGGGTATATTGATCACTACGGGTATATCTTCCGGCGTAGTGGCATTGTCATTGTTCGCTATCGGAGCATCATTCACCGGAGTAACCGTAATAACACTCACCGAGGTATCGCAGGCACCGTTCTGATCGCAAAGGATAATACATACGCTGTCGGTTCCATTAAAATTGGCAGCAGGTGTATACGTAATGCATACCTGGCCGCCGAATACTACCGGAGTCGTAGATATTCCATTATATGGGCCACCGCAGAACGAAGCCGTGAAGGTATCGCCTGCATCGGCGTCCACAATCGGAGAACAGATCGTTACCGGTACATCTTCCGGGGTACTTACGTTCGGCAGGTCGATCACCGGGGGATCATTCACCGGGCTAACCACGATCGTTACCACAGCCGTATCGCAAAGTACAGGCATACCCGTATCGCAGATGCTGTAGATAAAGTTGTCCGTGCCACTGTAGTTCGGGTTCGGCGTATAGGTCACTTCACCCGTTACCGGATCGATGGTTATGGTACCATTCGTCGGGCCATTCGTTACGGTTACCGAAGTCAGATCGAGGTTACCATCAACGTCCGTGTCGTTATTAGGTATATTGATCACTACGGGTATATCTTCCGAAGTGGTCGCGTTGTCGTTACTGGCTATCGGAGCATCGTTCAGCGGTGTTACGTTTATCGTTACCAGAGCTGTATCGCAAAGGGAAGGCAGCGGTGTTCCGTCGTCACACACAAGGTATATAAAGGAATCCGTACCACTGAAATTATTATCCGGCGTATAAGTGATCTCACCCGTAAGGGCATTGACCGTTACCGTACCGTTGGCCGGTGGTGTAACTATAGCTACGGAATTCGGCACGATATTGCCATCTATATCTGTATCGTTCGAAATAACAGAGATCACAACCGGTGTATCTTCCGGCGTAGTGACTGTATCGTCGTTCGCTACCGGGGGATCGTTCAGCGGCGTTACGGTAATGATCAGTTGTGCCGTATCGCAATAGGCCGGAGCCGGAATACCGTCGTCACAGATGGTATAAATAATGGTGTCGTTACCGAAGAAGTTCGGATCGGGCGTATAGGTAATATTTCCACCGCCGCCGATCGTGAAGCTGCCGTTCGATGGGCCGCCGCCCGGTACCACGCTTACACTGCCCGGTACCAGGTTTCCGTCCGGATCTGTATCGTTACCCGATACATTCACGGTCACGGAACCATCTTCCGGTACATTCGTATGATCGTCCTGTGCCAGCGGGGGGTGATTGATCGCATCTACCGTAATATATACTACGGCGGTATCACAGAGGCTTAGTAAAGGGGCCGTGGTAAGGTCGCAGATCACATACGTTATCGAATCTGCTCCCGTATACCCCGGGACCGGTGTATAGGTTACCGCACCGGTCGTCGGATCTACGCTTACTGTTCCGTGTACAGGACTTCCGATAATACTCACGGACGCAGAGTCCAGTGCATTTTCCGGATCGGTATCGTTTGCGTTCACAGGTATTGTTACAGACGAACCTTCGTTTACGTTTACAAGGTCGTTTTGCGCAACAGGTTTTACGTTAAAGAATACGCGCATGGTATCCTTACAGGTCAGGGGCTCGTAACCGCTCGTATAAATAAAGGTATACGGACCGGGAGCGCTGAAGCCGGAAATGGTGGCTGTGGGAGTGCTTGCATTGCTGATCAGCGCCGTACCCGGATTACCCGGTGCAGGGACCCAGGTGCCGGCACCCAGACCCGCCATCGTTACGCTGCCACCCGGCAGAGGCGTAAGAATGCTGGTATAGATATCCGGACCGGCCGCTACCGGCAGGCTGGCGATGAGGTTGTAATCTTCGATCTCACCGTTATTTGCGGTCATAAAGCTACGCTCGTCGATATTCGTGGTGGCCGGGTTATCCGTAAGTACGTCCAGGGTAAGGCGCAGGCGGATGTAATTGCGTCCGCAGCGTACCTGCGATTCATCGATACCCGTCCAGGTCAGGGTTTTGGTCTGTTTGCCCGCCATAGACGCATAGGTTTCGGTGGCCACTTCCGAGGCTTCGAACGCCCCGTTGCCATTCCAGTCGATCCAGGCGTACAGGTTGGCCGTGCTGCCCATCAGGTTCAGCACCTTGGCATCGAGGCTGTAGGTAGTTCCGCCCGTGTAGTTCGGAATGCTGGCTACACCTTCCTCTTCCAGGCCCTGCTGTATGTCACCGGCGATGCCATAGTTGTTGTCGGCACCGGCCGTTACGCTGGCAAGGGGCAGACCGTTGTTGGGCCTGGGCGGGATGTCCCCGAGGTACAGGGAGTCCATACACAGGTAGTAGTGGTTTGGTGAAGAACCGTTGTTATAGGACACCGGGGCGTCGCCGGCGTCAAAGGTACTGGCGCCGCAGATCACCGAGGCCGCCGTATAGGTACAGTTGAATACCGGCTCGAACTGGCTTACATTGGTGCCGTCGCCCATAGAACCGCTGATGCGGTGTCCTACGTAACAATAACGATCGGAGCATTCTTTTACATACACCGAAGTGTGTCCGCCTGTTTCTACATAGAACGGATTATCTACCCCGAACACGAAACCCGCAGGGGTGATCGGGGTCAGGTAATCGGCATTATTGGTAGGGCCGCCGATCATGGTACCCTGGTTACTACCCAGTCCGTACAGGTGTTTGCTGTTGGTGATCATGGTCACGGCGCCGGAACTGGTGCTCCAGCCGTCCTGGTCGTTACCGCTGATGAAACGTACATCCAGCAGGGGACTTCCGCCGCCCGGCACCTGTATGTTCACCCAGCCGGTCTGACTTGTCGTATTATTGATACCCAGCTGTCCGTTCGTATTGTTCCCCATGGAATAAACGCGGCCGTCGCCGGGATCGATGCTGTAGTAGGAAGCCTGACGCGAACCGCCCGTAACACCGGTGGTCATCGCGATCATTACCGGCGTACCGGTGAAAGGCAGCTGCATGAGTGTGGCACGGTCGCGTGCAGCGGCCGGACTGCCGTCACCCAGGAAGGTGTTCGGGCCCCATGTATAATAGTCACCCGTAGTAGTATAGGCAAAAGCGCCGGCCGGTGAGATACGTACGTCTGCCACACCCGTCAGCGCCGGATTGCCCGCAGCGCTGGTGGTTACCCGGCCCCAGTAATTATCTCCGGCACCCGGTGTTACACCGCCCATACCATGAATAGCGGCATTTCTTCCGCTGATCCAGATCTCACCGCTGTGCGTCAGCAGCAGCAGGGCATCGCGCGTGGCCAGCATTTTACGTACATCCGTCGGGGTAACGCCCACGGGCATCAGTACCGAACCGAATGCGTTTGTATTTTTCAGTGTCGTATTCACCACGATATTGGTGGTACCCCATCCGTAGAGGCCCGCCGTGGTAAGTACAAAGAACTGTGCATTGTTGGAGGAATTACTGCCCAGTGAAATATCGAGCAGGTTCCCCGCATAGGTATAGCCATTGGCCGGGGTCACCTCCAGGGGCGACAGGTTATTGTTGGTTCCGTTGGGAGCCGAACGCTCGCCCCACACCAGGAAGGTACCGTCCACCCGTGTTACCACGGTAGAGTGGAAAGACGACTGTATCTGGTCGTAGGGACTGTTGGAGTTACAGTTCTGTGCCTGCAGGCGGGCCGTTCCGGCAATATATGCCATGAACACGGCGCCCAGCACAAGGAATACTGTCCGCAGCAGGGCAGACCTTTTTCGTTTATGCGCGTAAAAATTCCTGTCCATTAGTTCTCGGTAATTTGGAAGTTATAGAAGTAGCCTTCGCCTGCGGGATTGAAAAACCCGATCTGTGCTCTGCCGCTGTGGGCCGCAGTTCCGGAAAGGCTGAAAACGAGGGTGTGTTCACCCGGGCGTAGCATTACCTCCTTTGTAAAGCTTACGGTAATGCCGCGTATGCCGGACGTTTCCGTTGTGAAAGGCCCGAAACGTACAGGCTCTTTCGTATAGGAAGCGATCTCGACAGGGATACTCAGCGTAATACCGTCGAGGCTTGCGCCCTGTACGATCTTGCCCGAAAGCTGTGCGCGACCGGTATGGAATTTCATGCCCACGGCGTGTACGGTCACCTCGGCCTCGGCTTTGTGTGCGGGATGCGTGGCATCACCCTGGCCATAAAAGGTAACCTTATAGGTACCTGGCTTCGAAAAAGTAATATCGCCCGTGGTATTGCCCTCGCCGGAACTTTTATCCGCGCCGGAGGCCGGACTTATTTCCCAGCGGGCCGCCGAAGCGGTACCGTTTGCCAGGTCGATACGTGTAGGTTCTCCGTATACTACGGAATACCTGCTTTTTTCAGTACTGAACGAAAGTCCGCAGTCGTGCGTCTGTGCAGCTGCGAAACCCGGCACTGAAAAAAGGACCGTCAGATACAACAGGCCTTTCCACAAAAAAGGCGCTGTAATGTGTACAGATCTCATATTCATGATAGATTAATGGAATGGATACTTGGTTATTACTCTGTTATTACTGGTTTGAAACAGGGTGCAAACGAAAGGGGCTCCGCGGAAAAAACCGCGTACATAAAATAGTTGTGCCTGTCATGGGTCTGGTTTTTCATAGGTAAAAATGAAAGAGGTGTTAAGAGGTTAAAAAAATGAACAGGGCAAAGGTCTGTCCGGCGCCGGAAAATGCCGGTTCATTTTATGGGGACGTACGCCATCCCAATTATCCGGAACGCGCCCAACAAAAATGAACAAATACAATTATCTAAATATCAAATAGATAAAAACAATACGAATGAATACAATACAGAAGTGTCTAAATTTTATAAACTTCAGAAAACAGGTAGTTCTACGCATAAAAAATCGCCAGGAATTGTGTTTGGGAAGAAGGAAAAGTTATTTTCCCGGAGCATTTTCATACCGGAAAGGATATAAAAAGACAAACAGGCTTCCCAAAGAGACCTGTTTTACAAAAAATGTATGCTTTTAAAGAGAGGCGGGCACAAAAGATCAGGGAGTATGTTTCGCCCGGTATTCAGAAGGTGTATATCCCGTCTGTGCTTTGAAATAGCGGTTGAACGAGGTTTTGGAATTGAAACCACAGTGCAGGGCCAGATCCTCGAGGTTTTCGTTCTCCGGGGCCTGCTTCAGCAGTTCTGTACAGGCATGTTCCACGCGCAGTGCATTGATGTACTGCGAAAAACTACTGTTATAATGCCGGCTGAACAGCTGCGAGAGATGATGCCTCGGAATTTTCATGCGGGTGGCCAGGGTAGCCAGTGAGAGAGCGGGATCGAGATAGATCCTGTCGCCCTGCACCAGTTGTTCCAGGCGGGCGGCATAGGCAGCCAGCTGTGTCTCCGGCAGGGCCGATTTGCGGTAGGGACCGGCTTCTTCTTCCTCCTCCGGACCACGCTCCTCTTCCGGCGCGGGTTCCTCTTCCGAACCATTCTCCGGCGCTTCCGGGAACAGCTCTCCCGGCGCTTTATACAGGTGATCGCTGTTGTACTTAAAAATATAGATGGCCACGCAGAGCAGGGCCAGGTAAATGTTCAGGATCAGGAAAGACATGCTCTTCAGCGAGCGCGAGGGCCCCGGCACCAGGTAATTGAAAAGAATGATGAGAAAAAGAGCGGCCACCAGGAAAAGCAGCAGACCGAAGGTGGAGAAAAGCTGTTTGAGCCGGCCCTGGCGTTCCGCGCCCTGTATCAGCAGGCCCCACACCATGTAGGAGGCCATGGAGATACCGGTGACCGAATACATGATCACCCCGTAATAGGCATAGAGGTCCTCCCGCAGGCTGCGCGAAAAGTAAAGCGGAGCCCCCAGCACCAGGAAGATAAAGAAAGGAATGGAATGCAGCAGCACCTGCCGGCGGCTCAGTTTGCGGCCCAGAGCCGCCGAAAAGCCGAAATAGAAATACGGCCCGTACATCAGGCCAACGGGTAAACCACGTTCGAGCCAGGGCTTATCCAGGAAGAACTGTTGCGTAACAAAGGCACAGAGAATATGAAAAGCGATATACACAGAGACCGAAAGCAGTACTTTCTCGAAAGGATTACGCTCCCGGCGCAGTAAAAGGTAAATATTTACCATACACAGGGTAAGGCCCCCGATCTCCAGCAGGGCTAAAAAGGGCAGGTGATTTACTTCGAGCTGTATGTACTTGACGGTATCCTCCATACGTAGCTGTCCTGCCGTCTACACCGGTACCGGAGCGCAGCGTTCGCGGTACTCGGACGGGGTAAATCCTGTTTGTGCTTTAAAATACTGGTTAAAGGAGGTTTTGGAGTTGAAGCCGCATTCATAGGCAAGCGATTCAATGGTAAGCTCTTCCGTACCATCGGCCTTCATACGTTCTTCAGCATAGGCGATGCGATACTCTGCGACAAATCTGTAAAAATTTTTACATTCATGCACATTAAACACCTGCGAAAGATGGTGCTGTGCAATTCCGGTGCTACGCGAGAGCAGTTCGAGGGAAAGGTTCGGGTTCAGGAACAGCCTGGTCTCACGCAGTACCTCGTGTACAGTTTGCGTATAGGCATTAAGCTGTGCGTCGCTCAGGTACGACCGGCGGACAGATTTTCTTTCCTCTGCCGGCACATATACGGGAACAGGCGCACCGGAGGCCGGCCGCATACGTGTTTTGCGGCTGTGCAGGTACATATAGCGCATCACCAGCATAAAGGCCACGCTGAGCATCACAAAGATCAGCACATGCATATTTACCCCGAAATCGAGGCCCGGCACACTGGCTTCGAATATAAAAAAGCCCAGCAACAGGGCCGAAAGTACAAATACTACCTCCAGCTGCTCTTTCAGCGAGGTAAGCGACAGGTCTCTGCCCTTTACGGGATAACGGCGTTTTTCGAGCTCGATGCAGAGCGGGTAAGCCAGGAAAGAGGCCAGCGCCAGGAGACAGCTCATATGGTACGAGAGCAGTACGGGACTTCCGGCAGGGCGGAAAAGTTCGCCCCAGATCATATACAGCGCGGTAGTAACTATAAAAGGCAGACAGTGCAGCAGGATCTCCGTCGCACGCGCAGGACGCCGGGTATTTTCTCGGTATACGAAATACAGCAGGGGACCGTACAGCAGGGAGAGCGGCGTACCCGTTTCCGTAAACTCCGGGAAACCGGGCAGGAACTCCGTGGCACGGTACAAGGTATGGCTGAAGCCGATCACCAGCATCATGTACAGGTAGCGGGCCGGCTGCGGCTTCCGCATCAGCAGTACACAGGCCAGTGTTGCCAGAGCGATATGTAATATCCAGATAAGGGCCATGTTCATATAGAAGGGTATTGGTTTTCGTAACCGCAGACAAAACCGTTCCACCCGGCCCCTGGAAGCCGGAAAGATGGTGATTTGCCAGAATTTATACTATGCATGGTGACTTACAGGTTACCGCTATATGCAATAACACGCAAGCGTCCGATGAAGTTCTCAACGGATGGATCGCGGGTGTGAGGGCATATAGCAGGGTTATACTATAATGGCACAAAAGTACATATTCAGTGTTACCATAGCAATAAAACAAAGGGGCATCTGCATGAATTGCATGATTTTTGACATGAACTGCATGATATTCTGCACACTGCAAATAAAAATCAGGTGTTTTTACGCATCAGATTCAGCGGGCTTTTAAGTAGGAAAGCAGCGTAGAATAAGCCCCGCGGCCCAGCAGTACGTGTTTCGTGATCCCCGCGTGCTGCATAATAACGGTATGATCTTTATGGATGAACCCGCCTACCTTTGTTTCGTTTAAGATAACAAAGCGCCCGGCCCGGATAAAAGGCTTTCCGCTCAGGAGTTTTTCCGCTTCTCCCAGTGAGATATGCAGCATTTCGTGCTCTCCGCCGGTCTTTACCAGTTCGGCACGTCGCCCGGAGGCTTTCAGGTACAGGATCTCATCGCGCCGGATACGCAGCACGCCTACCGTAGCAGGCACATCTATATACGCGGTTTCAGCTTCCTGCAGGCCTGTGTCCTTCCCGGTCTGCAGGATCTCCCGCAATACCGATTCCAGTTCGTCCATGTCCACCGGCTTTGTAATGTAGGCGCGGGCATGCATGCGCCAGGCCGATTGTACAAAATGAAAATCGCGGTGCCCCGATACCACGATCACTTCGGGTTTCAGCCCTTCGAGGCGAATGGTCTTCAGCAGTTCGAGGCCGTGCATACCCGGCATCTGCATATCCAGGAAGACCAGGCGCGTATCCTTGTATGTACGCAGGTATTCCAGGCCTTCGGACGCCGTGTGTACCATATCCGTTTCCGCTTCCGGGAACAGCGATCCCAGCTTCAGTTTCAGCATTTCGGCCAGCATGGGCTCATCGTCAATGATCAGGCAGCGCATGGTCAGAAAATGATCAGGTTTGGTAATTCCCGTTCCGACAGCCACAGGGTACAGCGTGTACCTGCCGTTTTTCCGCCGGCATCCGGTATGGGTTTCATTTCAAAGCGGCCATAGAGTAGTTTTTGTCTGCGCAGGAGTTCCAGCTGTTCTTCCAGCATTTGCAGGCCAAAACCGGTACCTGCCGTGGAAGGGTCTGCGCCCGGCCCCGGACCGTTATCCTCCACTACGATCTGCAGAACGGCATCCCGCTGTGAAATTCGTATACGAATCAGCCCGCCTTTCCCACGCGGGATCACACCGTGTTTAACCGCATTTTCCACCAGGGTATGTACGATCATGTTCGGCACCGGGAAATGGGTGTCCGTCCCCTGCCCGATCTCCGTTTCAAACTTAAATTCTTCCGGCAGGCGCAGTTTCTCCAGGTCCAGGAAACTCTCGGCATATTCCAGTTCGTCTTTCAGCGGTCGCAACGCCTGGTGGGCCTCCCGCAGGGTAAGGGTATTAAAACGGTTGAACAGGGTAAAATAGCGGTTGATGGCCTTTGTATCGCCTTTCGTAACCAGATATTCAAGTATCGACAGTACATTGCTGGTATAATGCGGTATGTTCTTGGCCCGGTTGATGCGCAGCTGCAGCTGGTAATATTCGAAATACAACATGCGGCGGCGGTTCCGGGACCGCAGTACAGTTGCCGTGATCCATACCGTGCCGATCAGACCGAACGCGATGAACAGCAGGCGAAAAGCCAGGCGCTGGTACCATTCGGGATGTACCCGGAACGAAAGTTCCAGCGGCGCTCCCCATTCAAGACCGTTGCTGCTGGCTTCGATGCGCAGGGTATAGTCACCCGGACGCAGTCCGCCGAACACCAGGTGATCCGACCCCGTGTACTGCACCGGCTGCCCGTTAAGGCTGTACCGGAAGCGGGGCGGACGCCCCCCGGAATAATCGTAGGTAGAAAAGGCCAGGTCGATCCCTCCTGTGGACGCCGAAACGGAAGACCCGCCCAGGGGTTCACTGAACTCTACATTTCCCTTTGTACGTACGGAGGTAAAATGCAGGGACGGCCCCTCCCGGTTCTGTTTTTGATCTGCCGGGTCGAAAGGTATACGAAAAACACCGTTATTGGCCCCTGCCAGCAGAGTTTTCGTATAGGCATCGTAGGCGATGGCATACGTATGTCCCGCAAAAAGATGATCGTAACGGTCGATCAGCCAGGGCTCTCCCCCGTCCAGCACCAGTATGCCCTTCGATGTGCCGAAAGCCAGGCAGGAAGGCGATACCTGTACGTAACAATATACGCTGGCTTCCGCTGCGATCACGCGTTCCGTATCCACTCCGCCCGACAGCCCGGGGCGCATTACATATATTCCCCCGGATGTGCCCAGGAATACCTGTTTTCCACTGCTGCATACGGTAAACACATTGAAACCCGGCAATATCTGCCCGGCATATTCCATATTTTTAGTATACACATAAACACCATTGGTGGTGGCCACCAGGTAATAATTGCCATACATACCGAAATCTTTCACCGAACCGCTGAATTCAGCCGGGTAAGGTATATGTACCTGCCGTTTCAGTACCGGAACAGCACCCTGAAGGGCATACTCCCGGAGTTCGCCCTCATTGGTGGCCATCAGCAGGCTTTCCCCGAAGATGCCGAGTGCCCGGGCCGGCAGTTCCACCACGTTGCCGAGTACATCGTTCTTCAGTACGGCAAATTCTGTGATCACGCTGGAATTGGCAATGTAAAACGTGCCTTTATGCCGTATGATCTTACGTATATAGGTTACGTGCTCCTGTGCAATATTGAGTGTGATTTTATCGAGCGAGCGCTCACTGAGCCGGTATAGCCCCGTATTGGTGCCGATCAGCGTCAAGCGGGGATCGATATACATAGAGACCGTATTCGAAGGCGCCGAGCGTTCAAAGACCCTGTCCCGGTACGGATCGTAAGGATAGATCTGTACGCCCGAACCATAGGTGGCAAACCACATATCGCCGCTGCGGTCCTCGTAAAAGCGGGTGACCATGATGTTCTGCGCCATTTGTTCCACTTCGGCGCTGTCGGCCGCAGAGAAACGCAATCTGTGTACCGTGCCGTTCCCGCTGATCGACCAGGTCCATACATCGCCCCGGCTGTCGCGGAACAGATGCTGGTTATAGCCCAGGATAAATGGTTCGGCCGTATGTACGGGCTGCACGGTCTTTTTCTTTTTGCTGAGGGTATACAGGGCATGTTTGTAATTCAGCAGCAGGTCTTCGCCCCGGTCGATAAGCGCATACACTTCGTTGTACGGGATATCCGCGGGTGCATAGGGAATGGCCCGGGAGCCTTCCAGGTAGTACAGACCGTTGTAGGAAAGGGCCCATATACCGCCTTCCGCGCGCGGACAGATCAGTTCCATGTCAACCGGCGGCTTTCCCGTAAACTGCCGGCTGCGTACATCGAACGTATGCAGCTTGCGACTTACGGTCAACAGGTATACGTAAGGCCAGGCATGAATGATGCGGTATACATTGAGCGGGAACCCGGCCCGCAGTGTATACACCGGCCCGGTATCGCGCCACACGCATACGCCCTGCTGTGTACCCACCCACAGGTTGCCTTCCCGGTCGGGGCTCAGCACCAGTACCCGGTTCGAGGGCAGTCCGTCGGAAACGGTATAGTTATGGAAACTGCTGCCGTCGTAACTGCAGAGTCCGTTCTCCGTAGCGATCCAGGTAAGTCCCGAAGGGGCCTGTACCATATCGTATACGTTTACATGCGGCAGGCCGTCTGTAATGGAACGCGGCGGCGGTCCCCCGGCCCGTGCGCTCCCCCCTGCGGCCAGTATAAACAGCAGGACCGGCAGTATTCTTAAAGGCATAGCGGTGGCATGGCGGCGCCCCGCAGATTTTTCCTCTGAGGCATTCTTCATCATCAGGATTCACAGTTATGAAAGGGCTTGCAAAGAGGGTCCGAACGCCGTGCAAAATTACAACAAAACAAAAACTACCTGCGGCATTCGACGAATGCAGGTGCCATGGGGAAAATAAGTGGAGAGGCTACTAAATTAAGAAAGTACGGCGGACCTGCAAAAAAATTTACACTGCCGGCGGCGCACTGCCGGGCAAAAAAAAACTTCCCCCGGAAAGGAGGAAGTTTCTCTGAAATAATATCGTTCTTTTTTACTGGTACAGTTTGTAGCGCATGTCGCGTGCTTTGGCGTCTTCCAGGATCACGCGCTGCAGATCGTTCATGGCACGTTGTGAGGCCATAGAGCTGAACTGGGCTTTCATCGACGGTTCGATCACCGGCGGAGGCGTTCCGTTGGTTTTGGAATCTACCACCAGCACATATACACCGCCGCGGCCTTTGACGGGGCCTACCAGTTTACCCTGGGCAGCACCGGCAGCGGCGCCCAGCAGGGCCGGATCGTTACCTACGCCCGGTACGTTATAGGCGTTCATGCTCACGCTTCCGCTCTGGTTCACCGGGCTCTTGGCAGCCGTAGCCACCGCATCGATGTTTCCGCCGGCCATGGCAGCTTTCAGCTGTTCGCTGAACTGGGCCGCTTTTTTATCACGGATGGCCAGGGCCTTAAAGGTAGCGTCGTCACGGATATCGTCCAGTTTCGGGATACCCGGCTCGCGGGCCGAAGTAATGATCATCACCACGTATTTATCGCCCAGCAGTTCCAGTTCGCTTACTTTGCCTTTTTCGCTGGTAAAGGCCCAGTTGATCATCTTACGTGAATTTTCCACGCCGGAAAGACCGGTGGACGATTCGCGCAGCTGCTCGTCGCGAACGAGGTATTTACCGCTTTTCTGCAGTTTTTCAAAATCTTCTGCCGTCTGTGCGGCACCGAGGAAGGTATTGGCTTCTGCGAACGCCAGGGCCTGGCCGTCGTCGGTACGGATCTCTTTGGAAAGATAAGCCAGCATCACCTGTTTCTGCGGAGCCGTTTTGGCTTCTACGTTCACAATGGCGTAACCGGTGGGCAGCGTAAGCATACGCAGGGTGCCTGCGGGTTGTGCAAAGATACTGTCGAAGATCGGCGCCGTAGCGATCAGTTCCCAGCTGATCCATCCGCCGGGCTGAATAAAGCCGGAATCCTGTTTCAGGGCCGGATCATCGTTCTGAATGGCTGCAATGGCTTTTACCGGAGCGCCGCCTTTCACCAGGTTCATCAGGGAGTCGGCTGTGGCCCTGGCATTAGGTACGTCCTTACCTTCGGCATCTTTATTGGCAATGAAGATCATGCGTGCTTTGGCGCTGTCGGGCATCAGGCGCTCGCGCATCTTCTTGGCAAAGGTAAAGTGGTTCGCATCTACGTACGGACCGGCAACAGTGCCGTTGGCCGCGTTGAAAATAACCGAGTCGATGCTGCGGGAGATCTTGTCACGTTTTACGTAAGACGGATCGTTGCGCACGTCGGAATGTTCGTTGATGAAAGCCGTATCGCTTTTGGAAGCGGCAAACTGCTCGCGCAGCTCGTTCAGGGCTTTCAGGGACTCGGCCGAGTCTTTTTTAGACGGCATAATGCGGAACAGTCCGAATTTCACGGTACGAATGGCTTCTCCCGATTTAAAACGGTATTTCTGTTCGTCGTACGTCTTTTTATAGTCTTCATCCGTCAGCTGAACGGTGCTGTCCGGCGTTTCGAAATAGTTCTTACCTACAAAACGGAAAGAGAAGTTCGTGGCATCGTCGGCAAACTGGGCCTGGATCTCACGGGTAGTTACCTGCATACCTTTCTGGATCATGGTGGTGTATTTGCTAAGCAGGCGGTTCTGTTCTACCTGCTGCTCAAAACGTCTCCACTGTTCACGCTGCAGTTTCCACTGTTCCAGCTGATCTTCCGGCACCGCAGATTCGTCGGCGAAGGTATTGATCGTCTGTTCCAGGGCGGCTACGTTGAACTGGCCGGTGGCCGGATCGGTGAACTGCTGGCGTACGGAAGGATCGATGAATTTTCCGCCGAAGGCGTCGTCGAGTTCCGCTTTACCTACGCTGAGACCGAGTGTTTTCAGGCGTTTGGCAAAAATAAACTTGTATTGGTATTCGCTCCAGAGCTGATCGGCGATGGAATTGCGTACGTCGTCGGTAAATTCCATTTCAGGATTTACACTCTGGTAAAAACGCTCCAGCTGGTCCAGTTCCAGCGAATAACGGTCGGCTTTTACCGTTTCGCCGTCGAAACTGCCGACGGTATTCCGGTCACCTTCCATAAAATAAGCGCCGCTGGTCAGGAAATCCCCGAGGATAAAGGCGAGCAGGGCCACTCCTACAAAGATGATGATGAGAATTCCCATACGGCTTCGAATCTTTCCAATAACTGCCATATATATAGTTCTATTCTAAAATTAGGGGGCGAATATACACGCAAATTTTTCAATTAGAAAATAATTAAAGAGCCGATCGTTCATTTGTTTAAAAAAAGTTATCCGCCGGACAGGTGCCGGCATCTGTTTCGGCCCCGGTATATTTCTGCGGTCTTTTTTCAGTCTTTTTCGTTTTTTTTGCCCTCAGTTCCGTAAAAAAGGAGAATTTTGTACTAATTATGATTTCGAGAGATACCGACTGGCTGAATGGACTGAATGAAGTACAACGTGCGGCTGTGTTACATACCGAAGGCCCGGCCATGATCATTGCCGGTGCCGGTTCCGGCAAAACCCGTGTAATTACGTTCCGGATCGCCTACCTGCTTTCGCAGGGAGTGGACGCTTTCCAGATACTGGCACTTACCTTTACCAATAAGGCCGCCCGTGAAATGCGCGAACGTATCGTGAAGATCACCGGCGAAAAAGAGGCCCGCAACCTGTGGATGGGCACTTTTCACTCTATTTTTTCGCGTATCCTGCGGGTAGAATGTGAAAAAATAAACTATCCCAACAATTTCTCCATTTACGACTCCGACGACAGCCGCAGTCTGCTGCGCACCATACTGAAGGAAATGAACCTGGACGATAAGGTATACAAGCCCAACCAGGTGCATGCCCGTATCTCCGAGGCCAAGAACAACCTGATCTCTGCCACCGCCTACCTGCAGAACGAGAACCTGGTGGCCGAAGACTATGCCAACGGCAAACCCAAACTGGGCGAGATCTACATGGCCTATCAGAAACGTCTGTTCAAGGCCTCGGCCATGGATTTTGACGATCTGCTCTTTAAGACCTACGAACTGTTCTACCGCTTCCCGGACGTACTGTACAAATACCAGCACCGCTTTAAATATATTATGGTGGACGAGTACCAGGATACTAACCTGGCCCAGTACGTGATCGTAAAGCAGCTGGCCGCCGTGTACCAGAACCTCTGCGTGGTGGGCGACGATGCCCAGAGTATCTATGCCTTCCGCGGGGCCAATATCCAGAACATCCTGAACTTTGAAAAGGATTACCCGGACGTGGCCACCTTTAAGCTGGAGCAGAACTACCGCAGCACGCAGAACATTGTGGAAGGCGCCAATACCATTATTAAGAACAACAAATTCCAGCTTAAAAAGAACGTCTTTACCGAAAACGAAGAAGGCGATAAGATTGCCGTATACAAGGCCCAGAGCGACAATGAGGAAGGCCGCCTGGTCGCCCAGCTGATCTTCGAAGAAAAGATGAACAACCGCCTGGAAAACAAGGATTTTGCCATCCTGTACCGCACCAACTCCCAGAGCCGGAGTATGGAAGAGGCCCTGCGCAAAATGAACCTGCCCTACCGCGTGTACGGCGGACTGAGCTTTTACCAGCGCAAGGAGATCAAGGACCTGCTGGCCTACTGCCGCCTGGCCCTCAACCCCCGCGATGAAGAAGCCCTGAAACGCATCATCAACTACCCTACCCGCGGTATCGGTACCACCACCGTGGAAAAACTGGTGGTGCTGGCCGACCAGAACAATACCGACCTGTTCCGCGTGATCATCAACCTGGACAAGATACCTAACCACGGCATCAATACCGGCACCAAAGGCAAGCTGTACCAGTTTGCCACCATGATACAGAGCTTTGCCGTGCTGGCGCGCAACAAGAACGCCTACGATGCGGCCCAGACCATTGCCTCGGAAAGTAAGATCCTGAAAGAACTGTTCGACGATAAAACGCCCGAAGGTGTAAGCCGTTACGAGAACATCATGGAACTGCTCAACGGTATCAAGGAGTTCAGCGAAGAACCCAACGAGGACGGCGAACTGCAGACCCTGGACAAGTTCATGGCCGACGTGGCCCTGCTTACCGATGCCGATAACGACAACGAAGAGGGCGACAAAATATCCATGATGACGATACACAGTGCCAAGGGGCTGGAATTCCCCTACGTGTACATTGTGGGAATGGAAGAGAACCTGTTTCCTTCACAGCTTTCGTCCACCTCGCGCGAGGAACTGGAAGAGGAACGCCGCCTGTTTTACGTAGCGCTTACCCGCGCCATGAAAAAAGTGAGCCTTTCCTATGCCCAGTCACGCTTCCGCTGGGGCAACCTTACCTTTACGGAACCGAGCCGTTTCCTGGCCGAAATGGACCAGTCGCGGCTGGACGTACGCCATGCCGGCGTGCAGCAGAAACCCTCCCGGATCGATGCCGACGACCTGCGCGACGGCTGGGGCGGCAGCATGAACTACAATTACAGCAAACCGCCGGGACAAAGCACGGCCAAACCGGCTGCTGCCGTGGACCCCGACTTTGTGGCCGATAACCCGCGCATTTTCAACGAAGGGATGGAAGTATTGCATCAGCGTTTCGGCAAGGGAAAAATACTGCGGATGGAAGGCAGCGGCTCCGACCGTATGGCCACCATACAGTTCGAAGCTGCCGGGGAGAAAAAACTGGTGATGAAGTTTGCCAAGCTGAAAGCGTTGCCTAAAGAAGAATGAGTAATTAAATATCCCTTACCACCCTGATGAATTTACTGTACCCTGTACCCACACTTCGCAACAGCCAATGGGATATTGCTGTTAAGTCCATTCCTGCGTTAAAAAGAACCCATTATTTCCGGATAGACATACCGGTGGCCGGAGATGCACCCAAAGATATTATAGGGATATATGAGTATGGCTATCCGGTGAGAAAAAACAACAGGAACAGCTGGCCATTATACATAGCTAAAGTAGGCCAGAAATGGTATCCGATGGAATCAGTTACAGAACATCTTATGAACCGTATCGGTGAAGTAATTGGTGTCAACATGGCCACTTCAAAACTGCTGATCATCAACGGACAACTTCGTTTTCTAAGCCGTTATTTCTTAAAAAAGGGAGAAAGCCTGGTACATGGAGCTGAAATTTATGCGGGCTTTATCGAGGATTCTGACATGGAACGGGTCCACGGAATAGAAAAAGAAGGCCTCTCCCGCAATTTTTTTACGTTTCAGTTTACAACAGAGGCCATACTAAGTATGTTCCCGGAAGAAGGGCAACAGTTGCTGGAAGAATTTGTAAAATTACTTGTTTTTGATGCCATTACCGGCAACAACGACCGGCATTTCTATAATTGGGGAGTTATTGCTCCGGTAAGTTCCAAAGCAACCGTACGGTTTTCTCCTGTGTATGACACAGCCAGAGGTCTTTTCTGGAATGAGACAGAAGAACAGCTTGCCGGTTATTTAAAGAACAAAAGTCTGTTGGATGCACGTTTATATAAATATGCCGTACAGTCACGTCCGAAAACCGGATGGGACGGCTTAGAGAACATAAATCACTTTGATCTCATTCACAAAATATCTCAGAGTAATCCCCGTTATTCTATCATCTGTAAAGAACTTATAAAAGATCAGGGATCCAATATTCACAGATTAATTGATAAAGAATTCGCTCTATTGCTTAGTCCATGCAGAAAAACACTCATTAAGAAATTACTCACCATTCGCCTTAACATATTGACGGAAAATATTGTAACTTTGCACAAACCATGATGTTCAAGAACATTTTCTACAGGTTTTTAAAAAATGAAGAACAGGAAGATTTGTACATTCCTGAATCTTCTGATACTTTTTTTGCGCTTTTTTATAAAGATCTTATTATAGGAAAATTATCTGTTAAAAACGGTGTTTGGGAATTCCGGTATTCAGAATCCTTCAAAAACCAGGACATTGTTCAGAAAATAATTGACTTCCCGGACACAGAAAAAATTTACATTTCCGATAAACTGTGGCCCTTCTTTGCCCATCGTATTCCTGGCCTGGCACAACCAAGTGTGAAAAAGATTATTGAGGAAGAAAATATCGATCACGATAATGAAGTGGATCTTCTGAAACGTTTTGGACACAAATCCATTGCCAACCCATTTGAGCTAACACCGGAGCTTGGCTAATTTTATTTTTGTGTTTCTCCAATTTTATGTTACGTTTGTATGATCTACGAACGGAGCTCCAACCGAAATTACAGCCCTGAATTCCGTTTTCACGTTAAGTAAAAAGAATGAAGTACAACACGCAACGTCCGCTGTTAGTGATCAGCGAATATGGCCGCAACATCCAGCAGATGGTGGAAGAAGCCTGCGAGATCGAAGACCGCGATACCCGTAACCTGGCCGCAAAGACCATCATTAACCTCATGGCTACCGTGAGCCCGGCCGGTAAGGAAGAAGAAGACTTTTACCATAAATTGTGGGACCACCTGCACATCATGGCGCATTTTGAACTGGATGTAGACAGTCCCTACCCGGCCCCGGACCCCGAGGCCCTGCGTTTTAAACCCGGCAAACCGGCTTACCCGCGCCGTAAAATGCGTTTTGCCCATTACGGCAATATCATCGAAAGTTTTATCCGTTTTGCCTCCGCCCTGGAAAACGGCCCCGAAAAGGACCGTTACGCCGAACTCATCGCCAATATGATGAAAAAGGCATACCTGAACCACAACCGCGATTCGGTGAACGACGAAATGATCAAGGACCAGCTCCGCGATCTGTCCAAAGGCGCCCTGGAATTCAAGGACAGCCACCGCCTCAGCTCCACCAACGATATCCTGCACAAACAGAAACAGCAGGTGGGCCATCAGCAGAACACCAGTTTCAGCCACGGCAAAAGCAACAAAAAGAATAAGTTCAAAAAGAAAAATAAAGGAAAATTCTAAAAGAAAATTCCGGCACAGAGGCTGTCTCGCGTAAAGCAAGACAGCTTTTTTTGTTTCATACCACAGGCTGACAGCATCTTAGTGCTTTTTCAGGCTTTTCAGGAAAAGATTTTTGCTCTCTGTACTTTTTGCAGACACCTTTGCAGATATACGCTGCGGAACATTAGCACGTTATATAAGCATACACGGTGCATAACAGGAGCCTTCGCGTTCCGGCAACATAATTCAAAACGGTGATCGGGACTCCCTCACTATGGTTTCATTGGGTGAATAAAGGTTGGTCGGAGTCCCATTTTTTTGCCGTACAGGGCACAAAAAAACCCGCATGGAACATGCAGGTTATCTATATCTTCAGTCGTATTTTTATTTACCCCATTTCATGTAAATACTTCCCCAGGTAAATCCGCCGCCGAAAGCCGAAATGATCACGTTATCGCCGTCTTTCAGTTCGTTCTCGTAATCCCAGAGCAGCAGCGGAATGGTACCCGCGGTGGTATTCCCGTATTTTTCAATATTCATCATTACTTTTTCGGGAGGCAGTCCCAGGCGGTTGGCCGTAGCGTCGATGATACGCTTATTGGCCTGGTGGGCGGCCAGCCACTGGATATCGTCGCCGCTGAGCCCGTTGCGGGTCATTACCTCGTACGATATTTCGGCCATATTAACTACGGCAAACTTAAATACGGCCTGTCCTTCCTGGTATACGTAATGGTCCTGTCCGTAGATATTACGGATGGTAGAGGGGTTCAGGGAACCGCCGGCCACTTTGTGCAGGTATTTGCAGCCTATGCCGTCGCTTTTCAGTTCAAAATCGATGATCCCGTTCTCCGAAGTGCTGGGTTCCAGCAGCACGGCTCCGCCACCGTCGCCGAAGATCACACAGGTGGTACGGTCGGCATAGTTGATGATGGAACTCATTTTATCCACACCTACGACCACTACTTTTTTGTAGCGGCCGGTCTCGATGAACTGGGAACCGGTCACCAAGGCATAGATAAAACCCGAGCAGGCGGCGTTCAGGTCATAGCTCCAGGCATTTTTAAGGCCGAGCATGTCCGAAACGATATTGGCAGAGGACGGGAATGTATTATCGGGAGTGATGGTGCCGACGATCAGCAGGTCTACGTCTTCGGGAGCGGTGCCGGTTTTTTCGAGCAGTCCCTTTACGGCTTCGGCAGCCATATACGAAGCGCCTTTATGGCCTTTGAGATAACGGCGTTCCTTAATTCCGGTACGCGAGGTGATCCATTCGTCGTTCGTGTCTACCATGTGCGACAATTCTTCATTGGTCACTACATAGGAAGGAACATATCCATGTACGCCGGTAACGGCGGCTCTTATTTTATTGCTCATTATTGCTCAGCGCTTCTTTAATGCGCCAAGGTAGCTTATTTTCCACAATTTCGGCGGTTAATTTCACCATATTCATTATGGCTTTGCCATTGGAAATACCATGGCCAATTACCACCGAACCATTAATCCCCAGCACCGGGGAACCACCTTGGTTCTCAAAATTGAATTTTTCCAGGTAATCGTTTTTCAGGCCGAAACGGCGGCAGGTCCTATACCAGCCTTCGCAGAGTTTCAGGACCACATTACCGGTAAAACCGTTGCAGACAAGGATATCGGCTTTACCGCCGAACAGTTCGTTGCCCTCTACGTTACCGATAAAATTGAAGTCGGTACTGCCGGCCATCAGTTTATAGGCGGCTTTTACCACTTCGTTGCCCTTCTCGGGTTCCTCACCGATATTGATGAGACCGGTCTTCGGGTTCTCTTCGCCCATAATGTACTTATAGAACGTATGCCCGAGAATGGCGAACTGATACAGGTTTTCAGGCTTACTGTCGGCACTGGCACCCACATCGAGTATAATGGCGTCTTTCCCGGTCTCGCGGGGGGCGATGGCCATCATACAGGGCCGGATATTTTCAATAACGGTACCGAGGGCAACCACGGCGGCACCAAAAATGGCGCCTGTATTACCTGCAGAGGCAAAACCGTCGATCTTACCGGCTTTCAGCAGACCCAGCCCGGCCGAAATACTGTTGTTCGGCTTTGAGGCGAGGGCACGCATGGGAGAATCGCCCATTTCGATCACCTCGGGGGCATGAAATACGCTTACCGCATCCGGTGCTATCCCGTTTGCGGCAAGGCCTTCACGGATCAGGTCCTGGTCCCCGATAAGGGTCAGGTGTACCCGGTCCCCGAGCTGGTCCAAAATGAGCCTTGCCCCGTCAAAATTACATTGTGGGGCAAAATCTCCTCCGGCTATATCCAGACCGATATTGATCTTTGTCATTAAGCCTCCTGCTTAGCTTCAACCACCAGTTTACCGTTGTAGTACAGGTTACCTTCCACCAGGTATGCGCGGTGGCGGCGGTGTACGGTACCGGTAGTCGGACAGGTTGACAACGTAGGCGCTACAGCTTTATAGTGTGTACGTCTTTTGTCGCGGCGTGTACTCGAGTGTCTGCGTTTTGGATTTGGCATGACTATCTGTTTTTAAATGATCGTTACAAAATTAATTATTTATCCGGATTATCTTTAAACTTACGCAGGGCGTCCCATCGGGGATCGGCTTCCGGCACATCGTTCTCTTCCTCTTCCTGTAGCGGGGCTTCTTCGATCTCCGTTGCCAGGTACTGCTGCATAAATTCCTTGCCGCATTCTTCCAGGGGTTCGGCCGTGTCGCAGTTGCGTTTAACGGGTTCAGACACTTTTATCAGCTGATAAATAACGTCCGAAACATCCAGTTCATACGCGCTTTTCGGCAGCACCAGGATATCGTCGTCGGCCTCTTGCTCGTCGCCTCCGGGTTTCACAACCAGGGTATGCTCCGATTCAAAATGCCGCACCAGGGGGTTGAGACACAGATCGCAGTCGTACTGCCCCGTGCCCAGGATCTGCATTTTAAGCACCATCATCGTGGTATCCTTAAAAAGCTCCATCTGTACACGAAAGGACGGCTGCTGTGCATCTACCTCGCCATACTGTTCAAAGAACTCCGGTCCTATTTCCCATTCAAACGCGTGGGCCCCATACTTCAAGCCTTCAAACTCAATAAGGAACTCACTTTTTCTCCGCATAAACAGGAAATTGGGCGGCAAAGATATGATTTAGTTTTGAAACGGGGAAAACTTTTTGCGAAAAGAAAGTCCTTCCGCTCCCGGTTGCCCGTATAAGCCGCAAAGATACCCTAATTTCCCGGTCTTTTTGGCGCTTTGCAGATATCTATGTATCTTGGATATCCGGCTGCCTGCAACGCCCGCGGCGCCATTCATAAACCGTACTGACTATCTATGAATCTCTTACACCGTTCACTCTGGTCTCTGCTGTTCCTTCTCACTGCAAACGGGCTGTACGCACAGAACATACCCTACAGACCCGAAGTAAGCGTCGGTTATACGCTGCTGAACCGGCCCGAAGCGGAAGTACGCTTTCCTGTGAACCGCTACCGCAACCTGTTTATACATGCCGGCTTCAGTTATCGCTTCCGGGTGGGCGTAGGCGCCGAATTGCCCAACCCGAAAAAACCCTGGCGCTATGCACCCAGCCTCTTCTTCGACCTGTTTGACTATAAAGGCTTTGGCATACAAACAGGCATCTCCTACAGTTCCTGGTCCCGGAGATTCACCTACAGCTTTCTTACGGGTTATTCGGCCCTGCAGGGATACAAACGCTATTCTCCCGGCATAACGAGCACCGTACATTACCAGAGCCGCATCAATGCCAATGTGTACCATTTTATACTCCGGACCACGCTATTCATAGGCCCCAGGCGGATCACAGGTATCTATGCCGAAGCCGGGGCAGCCGTCAACAGCGGTAATCGTGATTATGCCCCTATGGGCAACTCCTTTTACGCCCCATACGAACCCTATGCCGCGTACCGGCAGATCGGCACAATGTTCGGACTGGGCCTGCAGTTTAAAGTATACGGCTTCCTGAACCCGGAATAAACCCCTCGCATTTCACGGCCGAAGGCTTCAGGGTCTCTTCCGTGGCGCTTTTCAGGTCGCGTACCAGTCCGCAGGCCCGGAAGGACCAGAGGGCATACCAGCCCAGGTCGATCTCGTACAAGCGGATGCCCATGCGCGCCGAAGCCGGGAAGGCATGGTGATTGTTGTGATACCCCTCGCCGAAAGAGATCAGTCCCAGCAGCCACTGATTGGTACCCTGTACCGAAGCCCCCCGGATGTGGTAACGCTTTTCGCCCCGGGTATGCGTCATATACCCCACGAACCAGTGTCCCAGTATGGTAGCCGAGATCCGCGCCGGGTACAGCACCAGCATGGTCTGCCAGCCCCAGAGATACCCGATGAGCCCGCAGGCCGCCAGTACGTGCAGACGGCCGTAACGCGCCAGGTGCCGGATAAAAGGGTCCGAGCCGTGATCCGGCATACGGTATTTTTCCATATCGGCATCCGTATAGCGGGTGTGCAGGTTCCACCAGTAATCCCGCAGCATGCTGTGGTCATAGCCGAACCAGGGCGGACATTCCGGCTGATTCTGCCAGTAGTCGCGCATGTGGTGCGAACGCGTCCAGCTGAGGATATTACCCAGGCCCGAATGCACAAAAAGATACAGCAGTATATTACGGAACAGCCTCGATGTGGTATAGCTGCGGTGAATGAGTCCGCGGTGCAGTCCCACCGAATGGCCCAGGCATACCGTGAGCCAGAAAAGCAGGAGTGATACCAACAGGTTGTTGAGTGTTACGGCCTGCCAGATAAAGGCCAGTGTCGGGATCAGCATCAGGTAGAACCAGGCGGCCGAAAGAAGATCAAAGCGGTAAGCAGACGACGTTTTCATATCTTTCAATTTTTATTGAAACAAATGTAGGATTTATTTTTAAACTTTCAGAATATTCTGAAAGAATAAAAATTCTTTAGTCGCCGGCGCTTCGCTGCGATGCATATCCTAATTTTGCATTCACTTATATGAAGTACATAACGCCTCTCTTATTTTTTTTCAGTCCGCTGCTGCTGGCCCAGAGCACCGATCAGTGCATATATGCGGATCCCGTGATGGTGTACCAGAGTCCGGGCGATACGGTCCGCTACACCAAAAGGCCCTACTTTTTTTACGCACCTCACCAGGACGATGAAGTGCTGGGCATGGGCGGGGCCATAGCCACGGCGGTAAAGAACGGGCACCCGGTATTTGTGGTGCTGATCACGGACGGACGTAATAAAATGCAGCTCAAGATCATGCAGGACCAGGGTCTGCCCGTACATACCCTGGAAGACCAGGTGGCCGCACGCAACCGGGAATTCCTGGCCTGTACCCGCGCACTGGACGTGAACCGGGTGTATATTGCCAATAACGGCAAAGGGTTTAACGACGAGCTTTTTGGTCCCCAATACAGGGAATGCCGTTCCTGCGTGGAAAAAACCCTGGCCTGGGCCGAGCATAAATTCCCCGGAGCGATGCACAATCTCGTTAGCGGGGCCTGCGACGTATACGATACCCTGGGACATACCAATGTCTGACCCTTATACACATCTCCGAG
>JACVCJ010000044.1 GCA_016742095.1 Bacteroidia bacterium | reverse complement strand
GCTTATGCCCCGCTATGTATGCAAAGTGAAAGAGATCGGGCGCGCCATGATCGAAGTAAGCCGCAAGGGCTACACAAAGAACGTGATCGAGATCAGCGATATAAAACAGCTGGCAGCACAGCAGGGCCGCTAAGCGTTCCATCCGGAAAAAAACGGAGTATTGTCGGAGAAAGTTTATTTTTATATAGTTGAAAATTAATGAGTTATTTCTTAAATTAACTTTTTTTAAAACTTCTTTTTAATTTATTGCGGGCTTAATATTTAGCTCATATTGGCAGGCTACTTTCACTGAGTGAATAAAATAAAATTAACTCACTGAAATCCATGATATTGAAAAAGTTTTTCACCTTATTTACGATCCTCTCTGCAGCGTTTTTTACCCTTTTGTCCACCCAGACCCTGCGTGCACAGCTTTCTCTTACAGCCATCGGTACGCCTGCCACCATGAACTTTAACCTCGGGGGTAGCTCCAACTGTTCCGGAGCGGGTAATGCCTGGGTGAACAACGCAACTATTCCCAACTGCTATTCCAATATGGGTAGTTATGCCTATTCTACCGGCTGTAACAATACGGGGGCGCTGCATGTGTCCGGTAACGGCGGCGAAACCGCCCTGGGTGGCCGCGCCAGTAACTCTACCACACTTATTATCTGGGGAGTGCGCGTGGTGAACAATACCGGGCAGGCCATCAGCGCGCTGCGTATCAAATACCGCGGCGAGCAGTGGAACAGCGCGCTGACCAATGTAACCAATACGGTAGCTTTTTCATACAGTGTTTCGGCTACGCCCATTACCAACGTAACGGCGGGAGCCTATACCAATTTCCCGGCATTGAACATGAGCAATTTGGTAAGTCAGGGCGGTTGCGGCGGCGGCGGAGCGGCCATCAACGGTAACCAGGCGGGTAACTTTGCCGATATTTCAGCCTGTCTGCCGGTGAATATCCCCGCCGGCAGCGAGATCATGCTGCGCTGGTACGAAACCAACGATGCCTGCAACGACCATATGCTCTGTATCGACGACCTGGAGATCATTCCGCTGAACAACACCCTGACCATAGCGCCCATAACCGGTCCCAATACCGTATGTGCTCCCGATACCGGAACCTACTCGGTAAACGCCATGGCCGGCGTAACCTATACCTGGAGCGCCCTGCCTGCCGGAGCTTCGTATATCGGCGGTGCCCCCACGGGTAACCAGGCTCAGATCGACTGGGCCGGTACCGCTCCCGGCACCTATCCCATCACGGTAACACCGAACGGCAGTTTCTGTGGCATTACCCTGAACCCGGCCACCATCAATGTAACGGTGCAGGCGCCCGGCCCCCCGGTAACTATTTCGGCTACCGATACAACGATCTGTAACGGTCAGTCTGTAACGCTTACTAGCAGCGACAGCACAGGCAATACCTGGAATACGGTTCCTCCGCAGACCACACAGTCCATCACGGTAAATACGCCCGGTGTATATATTGTAACCTCGGCGGCGGCCTGTGGGACTTCTTCGGATACGATTACCATTTCTTCCCTGAACAGCCCGGCGATCAACCTGGGCAACGATACCATTGTCTGCACGCCCAATATCAATGTGGTGCTGGATGCACAGAACGCAGGCGCCACCTATCTGTGGCAGAACAGTTCCACCAGCCAGACCTTTACGGCAACCACGCCCGGCACCTATTATGTAGAAGTAACGAATCTCTGCGGCAGCAATACCGATACTATTCATATTGTACTGCAGAATTTGCCGCAGGTAAACCTGGGCGTGGATTCCCTGATCTGCGGGCCTGTAATGCCTTTTCTGCTCGATGCCCAGAACCCGGGCGCTACTTACCTGTGGCAGGACAACAGCAGCAACCAGACCTTTACGGTAACGGATTCGGGCACCTACTACGTAGCCGTAAGTAATGTATGCGGCACGGGCAGGGATACCATACACATACGCCATCAGCTGGTGCCGCAGGTAAACCTCGGCAGCGATACCACGGTATGTGTGGGCACTACGTTTGCCATGCTGCTGAATGCCGGCTTCCCGGATGCTACGTACCAGTGGCAGGACAACAGTACCAATGCCGTACTGCCGGTAACACAGCCGGGTACCTATTATGTGGAAGTAAGCAATGACTGCGGTACGGCCTTTGACACCCTGCATGTAATATCGATCACGGTGCCGGTGGTGGACCTGGGCAGCGATACCCTGATCTGTCCCGGTTCTCCGTTTACACTGAACGCTGCTTCTCCGGGCGCCACCTACCAGTGGCAGGACAACAGCACCAATGCCAGCTACAGCGATACCGTTCCGGGCATTTATTTTGTAACCGTGACCAATTCCTGTGGCAGCGGCAGCGATACCCTTGTGGTAAGCCCTTTCCCGGCCCCGGTTTCCGATATGAAAGATACCGTACTTACCTGCGGGATCACCGAACTGCTGCTGGATGCCAAAAATCCGGGTGCTGACTATTTCTGGTCTACCAACGAAAGTACACAGACCATTACCGTAAGCGAAACAGGGGAGTACTGGGTAGAGATCCAGGTGTGCAATACCACTATTGCCGATTCGGTTTCGGTGGAATTTACCACCACGTCCAACAACCCGTTCAATCCGCCCAATACCTTTTCGCCCAATGGCGACGGTATGAACGACTTTTACCAGGTACAGGGCAATTTCGATAACATAAGCAATTTCTCGGCCATGGTGTACAACCGCTGGGGCCAGATGGTGTATTCCAGTTCCGATCAGAATTTCCAGTGGAACGGTGAGCACGGCGGCCACATTGTGCCGGGCGGCGTGTATTACGTGGTATTCCGCATGCGTTCGGAGTGTGACGAAAAAGACAAGGAATACAACACTACGGTAACCATCTTCTATTAAGATAAAACGATCTTCATTCCAAAACAGAAGGGCCCTGCTGCAAAGTGGGGCTTTTTTGCGTAAATATATCCGGCAGAACAGGAGAGTTCTCCTATATAAGTTGTACCTTTCGGTATCCGTAACAGGCACTTCCACTCCCTGTAAAAATTAACAAATAAATTTTTTTCTTTAATCGTATGCGTGCATACTATTTTTTTATAACTTGCACTACCATTTCGAAAATGAATCAATATGGAAATCGCAACAGAACCTAAAAAAGCAATGAAAGGCGGAGAATGGATTATCCGCGAAACTCCCTATGCAGATATCTTTATTCCTGAAGAATTTGACGAGGAGCAGCGCATGATTGCGCAAACCTGCCGTGACTTTATACAAAACGAGGTATGGCCGCGCCTGGACGAGATCGACAGCATGAAAGACCCGCAGTTACTGCCTTCGCTGCTCGATAAAGCCGGTGAACTGGGCCTGCTGGGCGTGTCACTGGGTGAACAATATGGCGGTTTCGGAAAAGATTTCGTTACCTCCCTGCTGGTTACCGAATATACCGGAAGCGGACACAGCTTTGCCGTAGGCCTTTCGGCCCACACGGGTATCGGTACTTTACCCATAGCCCTGTACGGAAACGACGCCCAGAAAGATAAATACCTGCCCAAACTGGCCACAGGCGAGTGGAAAGCCGCTTACTGCCTTACCGAGCCGGGCAGCGGTTCCGACGCCAACAGCGGTAAGACCAAAGCCGTACTTTCTGCCGATGGTAAAACCTACCTCATTAACGGTCAGAAAATGTGGATCACCAATTCCGGCTTTGCCGACGTATTCATCGTGTTCGCCAAGATCGACGACGATGAGAACCTTTCTGCCTTTATCGTGGAAAAAGGTTTCGGCGGTATCAAACTGAACGAAGAAGAGAAAAAAATGGGTATCAAAGGTTCTTCTACCCGCCAGGTATTCTTTGAAGACTGCCCGGTACCGGTGGAAAACCTGCTCAGCGAACGCCAGAACGGCTTTAAGATCGCTGTAAATATCCTGAACATAGGCCGTATCAAACTGGCCGGCGCTGCCGTAGGCGGTTCCAAACAGTGCATCAGTCACGCCGTTAACTACGCCAACGAGCGTCAGCAGTTCGGTCGTCCCATCAGCAAATACGGAGCTATCCGCTACAAGATCAGCGAACAGCTTATCCGTACCTTTGCTACGGAATCGGCTACCTACCGTGCCGCCCGCAATATCCAGGATTCCATCAACCAGTACATTGCCGACGGTATGGACCCGCACAAGGCCGAACTGAAAGGCGTGGAGCAATTCGCCATTGAATGTGCCATGCTGAAGGTGAACGGTTCTGAAACCCTGGACTATGTGGTGGACGAAGGCGTACAGATCTACGGCGGTATGGGTTACAGCGCCGAGGCCCCGATGGACCGCGCGTACCGCGATGCCCGTATCAACCGTATCTTTGAAGGTACCAACGAGATCAACCGTATGCTTACCGTGGACATGATCCTGAAACGCGCCCTCAAAGGCGAACTGGACCTGATGGGCCCGGCCATGAGCGTGGTGAACGAAATGATGAGCATTCCCGAGCCGTTCGAGAACGACGGTACCCTGTTCAGCCAGGAAAAAGAATACATCCGCAAGTTCAAAAAGGCCATCCTGCTGGTTGCCGGCGGCGCCGTGCAGAAACTGATGCAGAGCCTGGCCAAGGAACAGGAGATCCTGATGGACATTGCCGACATGGCCATCGATACCTACGTAGCCGAAAGTACGCTGCTGCGCGTGGAAAAACTGGTTAGCCAGCGCGGCGAAGAAGCCTGCAAAGAGCTGATCGAAGTGGTACGCGTGCTGCTGAACGACACGGCCGACCGTATCGGTATCAAAGGCAAAAATGCGATCAACTCCTTCGCTGAAGGCGATGAGCAGCGCATGATGCTGATGGGCGTAAAACGCTTCAGCAAAACAGAACCGTTCAACGTGAAAGATGCCCGCCGTATCATCGCCCAGAAAGCGATCGATGCCAACGGATATCCGTTCTAAGATTTTGATAAACAGTTTAAAAGCCTCCTTTCCTGCGGGAAGGGAGGTTTTTTTATGAACGCTTAAGGGGAACACGGAATATATTCAGTACCTTTGCCCCCTGAATTATTGCGGGCCTACGGGCTCCTTTATTCGCAGGAGGCTCATTATTAATTTATTGTGTATTTCTGATGAACTCCGCACTATTATTACGATCAATTTTGGTTCGTTTTTGGTTTTGGTTGTTTGATCGTAATAGAATTGAAGGCTTCCGTTCATTCGGAGGCCTTTCTTTTTTTCAGTACCTCGTACTCCCAGGCCAGGAAATAGTTGTGCCCGAAACAGAAATAGGGCATGCGGTAGCGTTCTATACCCGAAATGATCAGGTTGAGCGGCCGCGGGAACACCGACCCCGCATTGGCGTAAAAGAAAGAATAGCGGGAAGATCCCAGCTCGGCAATGGTATAGGGAATTCCCGGATCTTCCCATCCGATGCGTAAAAGGCTGGATGCGAGTATGATCCTGGTTAATTTATCGTCGGTCTGGCTCAGCTGGTTGTTCAGTTCGCTGATCAGGTAGTCCGCATCTTTTCCCTTCGGGTCAAAACCCGGTTCCGAGGCCAGGAAACGCGCTACATGGTATAGTATGGTCGCATAACGGATGTACTGCGGAGAAAGTTCCCGTGCCGTGGTTTTGTACCGGGCAGAACGGTAATTCTTCCGGATATAAGCCGCCGAAAGGGAATCGTAATGGTTATAGGGCTGCCCGATGTGATTGCGGTACAGCAGTATGTTCGAAA
Source organism: Bacteroidia bacterium (assembly GCA_016742095.1). GTDB lineage: Bacteria > Bacteroidota > Bacteroidia > CAIKAF01 > CAIKAF01 > JACVCJ01. The sequence goes on along the minus strand of JACVCJ010000044.1, from coordinate 19,844 downwards.
GTACGCAGATATCGATCTCCACCGGCATTTTATCGCCCAGCCAGGTGGAATACACGGCTTCGTCACGCAGGGAAGCAGGCAGGTTACGGGCCCAACGTTTTTGTCCGTTCACATTGGAAACCAGCAGGGAATCGAACCAGGGATCGGCGCTGCCGCTGTACAGCATGCGCATGTATACGTTGTCATCCGCATCGTCGGGGATATGACGTCTGGTGTTGCGGCCCCAGCGGTCATTGCCCGGGAACTGCTGCCGTGGCTCCGTGGGCCAGAAATTAATGGTACGCGGGCGCTGCGGGTTACGGTATTTTGTTAACTGCTGCCGGAAGGCGTGTTTCAGGGTGGCCAGGCTGTGCTTTTCGCGGGCGGTCAGTTCGTTGCTGTACGATTCCATGCCGTACAGCACCACCAGGGAGTAAAACACGGAGTGATCGGCCTGCAGCTTTTTACCTTCCTTGCGCAGGCTGCTCAGCAGGATATTGCTCCCGAAGGAGTCCCGGATCTTAAAATAGAGCGAATCCCGCTGCTGGGCATGCAGACTGTGTACCAGCAGGAAAAGCGGGAGAAAGAGGACGTATTTTCTACAGACGGAAGCCAAAACCGAGTTTAAATTGAAAAGGTTTGATCTTTTTATCTACGATGCCGTCGCCGTTGTAGTCGTTCTGTAAATTCGTAAGGCGCCAGATAAAGTCCACCCGGAAAATGCGGAAGATGTTCTCGATACCAAAACCGACCTCGTAATAGGGTTCCAGCAGTGAAGGACGTATATGCGCCGTTTCGGAATAGGACGGGAAACGGATGTAGGAACTGTGTTTATCGTAATTCTTCAGGCTGCCCCAGAGGCCGCGGGCATGGATCACCTCACGCCATTTCAGCTTGCGGAAACCGGGAATGCGGTTGAACAGCAGTCCGTCCAGGTGCCACTCTACGTAAAGGGTAGCGTATTCGTCGCTCACAAATTCGGGGGAAAGCATGTTGTTGAAGGACGAGCGGGAGAAAATATACGTAGGGTTACCGTTGTGGTTGAAGAGGTAAGGCCAGGGCACGGCGCCCCATACCTTGCCGCCCTCGGCCCAGTAATCCAGGAAGCCTACGGGCCCCATGCGGATGCGGTCGTATACGTTCACCACCAGGCGCTGGTAAGTAAAATCACCGTCCCAGAGGTCTTTGATACCCGCACTGAAGTTCACTTCGAGCACCGGGAAGCGCGTGCCGGTGGGTGTGCGGTCGATGCGGCGCACAATGTACTTTTCGCGGAAGGCAAAACGTCCGTAAAAGGTAAATTCGCTGGTCGTGAGGGTGTTGAAGTATCGCGTGGAATCGGCCCCGCTCTGAAAACGGAAATAATTGGTACCGCTCAGGTCTTTGTGACTGAATCCCACCCGGGTAAGCAGTCCGCTGAACCATTCGTGCTCGTAAAAAACCTTGAACTCTTTGGAATACAACAGGTTCTTCATGGCCTGGCGCCGGAAAATGGTCTGTATGATGTTGTCGTGGTCCCAGCCGCCCTCGGTATCGTAGGCAAACTGTTCCATATCATTACGGTACGATATGCCGAAAAGCCTCCAGGGATTCCGCGAACGGTCGAAATGCCAGTAGAACGAGGTCTTGTATTTGATCTGCCGGTCCAGGAAACCGTAGGCGATATATGCGTCGGCAAACCAGCGCTTGCTCATGGAAAGGGACGTGCGGCCCCCGAACTTGATGCGGTTGCCCTCCACCGGGTTCCAGGAGTAAAACTTGTAGAACTGCCCGATCTCGAAACGTTTCACCTGCAGGTAACCGGTGGTGAAGAGGCCGCCCAGCACGCGGTAGGTCTTGTAGCGCGGCGTATTCTTTACGCTGTCCACCATTTCGTAAATACCTTCTTCGCGTTGGTTCAGTACTTCGAGGCGCACGGTGTCCCAGTAGGCTTCTTTTTTCTCCACGGCGCCCTCGATCACCACAATATTGTTCGGGTTGCGCAGTACGCTGTCGGGAATGGGCGCGTCGATCACGTAATTTTCATAGAATCCTTTTTTACGGCCCAGTATGGCAATGGCTTTGCGGGTGAGTGGGGCAAAATCTACGTACACGCTGTCGCGCAGGGGCAGCCAGCGGTTATCGGCCTGTTGTTTAAAATACTGGGCGGCGTAGAACTTCTGGATAAAGTTCACGTTCACGTTCTCTGAAAGTTCCAGCTGTACGCTTTCTACGGCGAAGGTGGTATCGTGTATCCACATATTGCCGTTAAAGGTGTATTCCTGTTTGCGCCGCGGGAAGAACTCCATGTAATACAGTTTCTTACCGTCGCGGAAGGTGCTGTCGCTCAGGTAATAATTGTAAAAGAAGATGCCGTTGGCCGCAATGGGGCTTACAAAGGTCTTGCCGGCGATCACCAGGTAGTCGCGGTAAATATTGATGTTCTGGTAAAAATCGCCCGTGAACTGGGAAACGTTCTCGTTTTCGTTACCCGCTATCTTGGAGGCCAGGATGTATTCTTTGCTGATGGCCGGCACTTTTTTGCGGTACATGCGCGAGTAGCTTTCCGTAATAAAGGAGGGCAGGTATTTTTTACCGTCGCTGCCCGTGCTGTCCATATAGGTCCACATAAAGTCGAAGGGCTTTAGCAGTACATTGTTCTTCAGGCCTTTGGGAATATTGTATACGTCTACTTCTATTTTCTGGTATACGTTGTATTGCAGGGTGTTCAGTTCTTCGGGGTTGTTCTCCGGTTTATGTTTGATCACCTTTTTAATGAGGCGTTCGGCCGGGTTGCCGTCGTATTTGATGGTAACGGAGTTCAGGGTCTGGTTATCCGGCTCCAGGTAGATCTCCAGGCTGTTCATCTCACCGGGTTTCAGGCGGATGTACTGTTTGCGGAAGCCCAGGGAAGAGATAATGAGCGTATCGGCTTTTTTCTGGGTAAGCAGGCTGAATTTACCTTCCGTGTCGGTAATGGTGCCCGTGGTGCTGCCTTTTACCAGTATGTTCACAAAAGGCTGGGGAACTTTGGTAACGGCATCATAAACAACCCCGTTTATTTTAGTGGTAGGCTGTGCAAGTGTTTTTTTTAGACTGAACGAAAAAATAATTAATAACCATAGGATATGTAAGGTTATACGCTTGTTTTTTTTATATGTAATGCTTTGATACCGCTGCATAGATCAGGATTCCCGCAATGCGTCCCAGTATTCCATGGCACGGCGGGTATGGGGTATAACAATGGTGCCCCCGACAATGTTTGCCACGGAGAAGATTTCCAGTATTTCGGCCGTATGAATGCCCTGTTCGTGGCATTTGCCCAGGTGATAGCGGATACAGTCGTCGCAGCGCAGCACCATACTGGCCACCAGGCCCAGCATTTCCTTGGTGCGGCTGTCCAGGGCGCCGTCCTGGTAGGTATGGGTATCCAGGTTGAATAAACGCTTCAGCACCAGGTTGTCCTGTGATAAAAGACGTTCGTTCATGCGCTCCCTGTACGCGTTGAATTCTTTTACGGCATCGTTCATAGTTCGTCGATAGTATCTCTACAAATATATACCCAGTTAAACAATTAATCAAACAAACATCTTTTTTATCGCGCGCTGTTTACCTTTGTACCGGATGGACATGCTGTTTTCTACATACCTCCTGCCTGCGGTGCTGGCTTTTATCATGCTGGGCATGGGCAGTACACTCAGCCCGGAGAATTTCAGGTATCTCTTTCGTTTTCCCAAAGGACTGCTTACAGGCCTGCTGGGCCAGATGGTATTTCTGCCTCTGGTGGCCATTGCCATTGCCTGGGTGGCCCCGGTGAGCAGTGTGTTAAAAGTGGGCCTGGTGCTGGTAGCGGCCTGTCCGGGGGGAGCCACGAGCAACCTCATTGTGCACCTGTTGCGCGGTAATGTGGCCATGAGCGTGTCTTTTTCGGCCATCAACAGTTTTCTTACCATGTTCAGCATCTCGTTCTGGGTAAACCTGGCCCTGCGCCTGTTTGCAGAAGGTTCGGCCTCCATTACGCTTTCGGTGCAGGAAACCTTTACGCATATTTTCCTCATCGTGCTGCTGCCCTGTGTACTGGGTATGATCATTAAAAAGTGGCAACCTGTATTTGCCCATAAGGCTGAAAGACCCATGAACATTATTATGCCCGTTCTGCTGGCCATAGCCATGATCGGCGCTATTTTCATCGATAAAAAAGACGGTGTGCAGGTAGACGGAAGCCTGCTGGCGCAAATATTTCCCTGGGTGTTCCTGCTGAATATCGGCGGACTGGTGGGTGCGTTCTATATTGCGCGTTCTTTCCGGCTCGGTATCCGCAACAGTACCACCATCAGTATCGAAGTAGGTATGCAGAACACGGGCCTGGCCATTTACATTGCCACGGCGCCGGCCATGCTGCACTCTGCCGAAGCGGCCATGCCGGCTGCGGTGTATGCCTTGTTTACCTTTTTCACGGCTGTGGGCTGGGGCATTTTCCTGCGCCGTAAGTACGTGCTGGGCGCCTTTCGCAGGTGGAGGTCCAGATAAATTTTTAGAATGCCGGCAGGTTCTGCAGGTGTTTGCGGGTATCGTCCATAAAGGTTTTGTACAGCAGCTTCTCGCCGGGCGTAAATATACTGTCGGCTTTAAAATCCGCCGGTATCAGGCGGTACACCACTTTCGGACTCATTTGTTTCTGTACCCATACCGGGGTATATTCCACCCGGGCTATCTGTGTAACGCCCGCCGCCCTGGTCACGCGGATGCGGGCCATAATGCCGCCGTCCTTATAGCGTTCGCGCTGGTTCGAGATAAAATTTCCCAGGGAATAGAACACGGGCACTTTGCGTCCGTAAGCCTCGCGTAATTCGTAGGTCTGTACCACGTGCGGATGTGCGCCGATGATCAGTCCGGCCCCTTCGCGGATAAAGAAGTCGGCCCATTTTTTCTGGTCGGCCGAGGGCGTGCGCTGGTATTCCAGGCCCCAGTGTACGGTCATAATAATAAGGTCGGCCCCGGACTGGCGGGCTTTGGCAAAATCCTGCTTTAGCTGTACGGAATCGAGCAGGTTCACCACGGTGGGTTCCGGCACGGGCAACCCGTTGGTACCGTAGGTGGCGTTCAGCAGGCAAAAGCGGATGCCGTTCTTTTCGTACAGCAGCGGGTACAGCGAATCGCGCTCCTGTTTGTTGCGGAAAGTGCCTGTATGTAAAAGATCCAGTGAATCCAGTACGTCCAGCGTGCGCACCACGCCTTTTTTATTGCGGTCGCAGCTGTGGTTATTGGCGGTCTCCAGCAGGTCGAAGCCGGCATTTTTTACGGCCGTGGCATAGGCATCGGGCGCGCTGAACATGGGATAGCCCGTGAACGGTGCGCCGCCCAGGGTCACTTCCAGGTTGGCGATGGCCACATCGGCACTGCGGATAAGCGGAGCCAGGTAGTAGTAACAGGTATCGTAATTGTATTGTCCGGAAGCGTAGTCGTAGGCCGCCTTGATCTGTGGACCGTGGTTCATCAGGTCGCCGGCAAACAACAGGGTACAGGACAGCGTATCGTTTTGGGGAACGGGCGGCGGGGTAAGCGCTTCGGCATGCTGCACGGGCGAATGACAGGCACCAGCGCCGCACAACAGCAGGGCGCAGGCAAAAAGGCCGGCAGCGTGTTTCTTTTTAAAGGGCATGGTCTTTGGGATGTTGCAGGATAAAGCCGTGGGCAATGGCGTACTGACCGGCTCCGTACAGGGCCATGATCACTACCGGGGCGGCGTCGAAAGGATACAGGAATTTATTGACGGCAATACAGGTATCTGAAAGAATGAACAATACGGCCCCGACCAGCACCAGTGAAAAGGACGCGGGCGTAACGGCCTTCTGGCGCAGGCTGGCAGCCCATCCCATCAGGCAGATCACAAAGGCGTACACCATAACGGGAATGCTCAGGTTCGGGTCTTTTGTCTGGATCCTGGGTACGGCCACCCACATAAAAGCCGCGTAAAAGACCAGGAAGGGAATAAAACGCATCAGCAGGCTAAAAAAGGGATATTTTTCGATACCGCGCGTTTCGCTGAAAAAGGTAAGTATGTAAAATACGTGTGCCACCAGGAACGCGCCCAGGCCGAATACGAACAGATCGTCCCGGCGGAACATGAGCAGGATATCGCCCAGCAGGCTGAATATGAAACCCAGCGTGAGCCAGCGGCGGCTGCCCTGCCACAGACCGCTCTGCTGTTGCAGCCAGGCGATCAGCAGTAGCATGATCAGCGGTTTGGTAAGATACACGCCGGTACGGTCATCACCCGACACTTCGAAGAGGATCTCCAGTAAAAGCAGGATAAAAAAGAGGAAGCGGAAGCGGGAGATCGAGAACATACTTTTCATGGAGCAGCCGTTTTTGCGGTCGTTTTATGTGTTTGTGTCTGTGTGCGTAGGAAAGAAGGGATGAATACATAGGCCAGCAGCGTTACCTGCATAAGCGGGTAAAAAAGCAGCATGCCGCTAAACCAGGCCTCGTCGCTAAACAGCAGTATCAGCGCCATGCCGGCCACCAGGCGCAGCATTTCCACCGGCCAGCCGTAGCCGCGGTTTTCCAGCAGGGCGCCCAGGCTGAAGATCGTGAGCAGGATAAAAGCGGCCAGTCCGGCACACTGGGCCAGGTTGCTGAAATTGTCGCCCAGGATCCAGTCATTGGCAAAGAACATATAATAGGTAACCGCCCCGATGGTGAACAGGAACTGCAGGAATACGTACCACTGGATTCGCGGCAGTACTTCGATACCGAATTTTTTAAAGGAAGCGGCGTTCACTTCCGGGGCATGTTTTACGCCGCCCTGGTCGGCCGGGAACCAGCCGGGTGACTTCAGGAACATGCGTATCTTGTCCATTCCGCGGGCTTTGGAAGCATGCGCGGCCAGTTCCTGCCAGTAATGAAAATTGGCGTGGAAGGGATTCCAGCTGCGCAGCGGCACGGTAATGCCGTAAACCACTTCTTCCTCTTCCTTTTGAAAAGTGCCGAACATACGGTCCCAGATAATGAGGGTGCCGGCATGGTTCTTATCGATGTATTTAGGATTGCTGCCGTGGTGCACGCGGTGGTGCGAAGGCGTGTTGAAGATCCACTCGAAAGGCCCCATGTTGCGGATGAGCTTGGTGTGTATCCAGAACTGGTACAGGGTGTTCAGGGCTACAATGATCACCATAAGTACGGGGGAAAAGCCCAGGAAGGAAAGCGGAATGTAAAATACCCAGCTGAAACAGGTCTGGAACCAGGACTGGCGCAGGGCTACGCTTAGGTTGTACTCCTCGCTCTGGTGGTGTACGATGTGTGTGGCCCAGATGGCATTGATCTCGTGACTGAGGCGGTGGAACCAGTAGTAAAAGAAATCCACCCCGATGAAGAGCAGCAGGGCATAATACCATGTATCCGGAATGGTAAAGATACGCCATTCATCATAAATAAAACGGTAGGCCGCAAAGGTGAGTATGGCAAAAAATGCGCCCAGCACCTGCTGACCGATACCGCAGCTGATATTGGTGACGAAATCACTGAACGCATATACCTTTCGCTGCCGCAGCAGGCCCGCGACAAATTCTATGGCAATAAGGAACAGGAATATCGGTACCGATAATGCAACTAAATTCATGGTGATGGTGTTTTATGGCGTTATTGTTTTACAAAGGTAGCGTGAAAATACGTTTTTTGCTGATCTTTTAACACAATGCTGTACAGGCCCGGACGAAAGCCCGAAATATCGAGGCTGTGTTCCTGTATGTTCCGCTGCAGCACCTGTTTGCCGGAGGCGTCGTACACCTGTATGCGGGCGGGCAGGGGCACTTCAGCGGAAAAACGCAGCAGTTCCTGTGCCGGGTTGGGCCATACCTGCAATACTTTCTGCTTGGCGCCGGAAGGTATGGCAGGCGTACCCAGGTCGCTGCGTACCGAAGCTACGGCATAATCACCAAATTTTACATTGCGGGCATCGATGCTGCCTTTTTTGGTGGAAGCGCTGAACGTGAATACGGTATCATCTTCGTATACGGTCCAGGGCTCGCCGGAGTTGCGGCGGTACACGATGCGCAGTTTGTCCTGCGTGGTAATAATGCCCTGGTCATATCCATTGGTGGCCCCGTCTATATTGAGGGAGAGCGAGGCATTGAAGCCGTTGCCCCGGATGCCCTGTATCGTCCAGTAGCGGCCCGGCGAGATCCACAGGCTGTCGTTAATGGCCACGGAAGCCTCGGGCGGTACACGGTGGTTCTCGATACGGATAAAGGTACTGTCGGCCCCGGCATTGCCTACGCGCAGCATGGCCTTGGTATAGGTAAAGGCGATATTCCCGGTGCTTTTTATCTCTTTTTCTACACCTATCGTAGCCAGGGCCAGCGGGTGCTGACGGTTCAACGCCACCACCACGGGCTGGAACGGCAGGGCAAAGCTGTGGGCACCGTTCAGGGCGGCATGGTCTACCCGGGTGGTGAACTGCTGGCGGTTAGCGCCTATACAGGTTATATACAGGGGTATGTGCGCGTAGGGATGTGTAACGGCCCGGTTCTTTTGCAGGGCGAATACGGTGCAGATGTTGTTCTGCCAGGTAAAACTGTCCAGCGTAACGGTGGCAAAACCCGGCTGCAGCAGCCAGTCGTTCTTAAAGTCCTGCAGGTTCAGGCCCGAACTGTTCTCCAGGCCGCTGATAAGATCTTCGGTATTGATGTTGCCCAGCAGATGATCGGCCTGTATCTGCTTCATGCCCGTGTAAAAAAGGCTGTCGCCCATATAGGTGCGCAGGCTGCGGATCACGTTGGAGCCTTTTGTATAGGTATGCGTACCGTAGGTATAGGTCTGGGGCACGCCGCTCAGGGGCCAGTAGCCGCCGTCGTCGACATGGGCCTTGTCCAGCACCATGTCCAGGTTGCCCATATAGGTATCGTAGGCGCTCTGGTAAGACACCACATCTTCCAGGAACTGTAGTTCGCAAAAGGAGGCAAAACCTTCGTTCAGCCACATTTCCTCGGCGGTTTCGCAGGTGGTGTTATCGCCCCACCAGTGATGTGAAAGTTCATGCGCCATCAGGGTCTGGTAGGCGGTGGTTCCATTGGCCACGATGCGCGGGTAGGCAATATTGCAGGCGTGTTCCATGGCTCCGCCGCTGAAGGGCACCAGGCTGTAGCCCACGCGGGGGAACAGGTAGGGCCCGAAACGGTTCTCGAAACTGTGCATGGCGGCGCCCAGGTTCACAAAAGAGTTCTTCATGTTAGTGGTGTCGGCGGCCAGGGCATGCAGCAGCATGGGGATCTGCGGACCGTAGAGTGACTGGTAGCTTTGTGTCACCTGCTGATAGGCATTTACGTTCACCGAGGCCAGGTAAGCGGGTATAGGCAGTGATAAATTCCAGTGGTACACATGGTTGCCGCCCGGCAGGGTGTCCGTATCGTACAGTACGCCGCCGCAGATGGCTTTGTGAGGCGGCGTCACTTCTATATGAAAGCCGTATTGCGATTTTACATTGAAGTCGTCGATGCAGGGAAACCAGAAACGTCCGGCGGAATGAGGAATATCGTTGAGCGTAACGCCCAGGTTAAAGGCATAACCGCCCGTCCAGTAGAATCCGCCGAAATTGCCGCCGCCGCTCAGGGCCGGTCCGCCGTAATAAATATGCAGCAGCAGTGAGTCGCCGCTGTTCTGGGGCTGCGGGAACTGTATGCGCAAGCGGTTATTGCTGTGCTGGAATGTAAGATGTGTATTCTGCAGTACCACACTGTCCACCTGTAAGGACTGCATGAGATCGAGCGGGAGAGATGTGACCCCGTTCTGCCGGATCCCGATCCGCAGGCTGGCATACCCCGAAATGGTCTTGCCCGTAAAGTCGGTAATGTTCAGGTGCAGGTCATTCCTCCGGATGTCAAATGTGTCGGCACGAAAATCGCTGCGAAAAGGAGAAACTGAACGGTTTTGTGCAAAAAGGGGAGCCTGAAATATGTAAACAGCCCCGGAAAGCACACTTACAAACAGGATAATTTTATTTCGTAGTTTTTTGATAATCATTTTATTATTAAGTTTGTCTGATGTAGCAGTTTAGGTGTATTTATTCACAATCCGTATTGCATAAAAATAGCAAATCTCCCGTTTTTCAAAGGTTTCTTTGTATTTAAATTTGTGTATAGCCTGCAAGTACAGGCATTCAGACAAGTGTAAACAGGTACTTGAATTAGTTATAATATATTGGATATCACCTAATAAAATGTAGTAATATAAACTAAAATTTAGTTCATTCCGACCTGTTGATGATCGAGACGACCCCTGATAATTCATAAAAGTAAATTCTGATTTACATTTTTAAATTGTGTTGTTTTTCAGTAGTTTAGGACATTTGTAAATTCCGTATATTTGGACTGTGGAAGGCATTAATCAACGCATAAAAGAGCTGATCGTTTCCGAGGGACTCACCGCTTCGATCTTCGCAGACCGTATCGGGGTGCTCCGTTCGGCCCTCAGTCATATACTTGCCGGCCGGAATAAACCCGGTGCGGACTTTATTGAAAAACTCCTGCTGGAAATGCCCTATGTAAATGCGAACTGGCTTTTTACGGGTAACGGCGAAATGTACGTGGGTAAACTGCGTCCCGAAGCCCTGGCCGAAGCGGCAGATCCTTCAAAAAGTCCTGGTCGTCAGCTGGATATACTTTCCCAGCTGGCCGAAATGTTCCCCGAAGAATACGGGCAGACAGAGGAGCCGAAAGCTCAATCTGCGGCCGAACAGCTTCCTTTACAGGCACATAACCCCGCACAGCCGGTTTCTTCGGTTCCGGCGGCTGCCTATGCGGCAGCGGCGTCTTCGGAAAAGAAAGTGGTAAAGATCATCCTCGTGTACGACGATAAGACCTTCAGCGAACTTAAACCTGAATAATATCCCATGAATTTAGAAAATATCCTGTACAAGGCCCAGACCTCCTCTTTTTACAGTAACCTGTTAAACAGGGTACTATGGAGAATGATCCCCTTTAACAAACCGCATCGTTTTAAAATAAGCGTGCTCGACGAACGCCGGCTGAAAGTGACCATACCGTACAGCCGCCGAAATATGAACCACTTAAAAGGTATACACGCCTGTGCACTGGCCACGGCTTCGGAATACGTATGCGGACTGTCCCTGGCGCGGCATCTCGATCCTAAAAAGTACCGCTATATCCTGCAACGTCTCGAGATGGATTATACCTACCAGGCCAAAAAGGCGGTAAGCGGCAGCTTCGGCATCCCTGCGGAAGAAGTGGAGCGTATTAAAGCCGAACTGGAAAATGCGGAGAAAACGGTGCAGATCTTCCGCGTAGAACTGTTCGACGCCGAAAAGAACCTGATCTGCACAGCTGTCACCCACTGGCAGCTGAAAGACTGGAGCCGGGTAAAGACCAAAGTGTAATTATTCTTCTACTTTGAAAGTGAGCGAGGTAGAGGCGGTTTTTTGCTCGCCCGTACGCGGATCTACGTAAAAAAGTTCGCCTTTCAGCTTCTGTACGCCCGTTTTGCGGGGTTTGAACAGGTACACGGCTTCGCCCTTCTCAAAACGGGTGGCCGTATCGCCGTTAATGATGATCAGCGGCTCTTCGTCTTCGTTCCAGGCCTTTATGCCCATACGTATCTTTACGGTCTCGTCCTTGTGTATCTGCATCGACTCGGCGTCCATATACAGGGAAACCGAACTGAATTTAAAGGCCAGGGCATTAATGCGTCCGTATACGTAGCGGCCGGCCGATAGGCCGGTTTTTAAAACCCGCACTCTCAGGCTTTTTAATTCCGTGAGGCAGGATACAATGGGCACATTGATCAGGGAAAAATCTTCCCAGTAAAAAGGTTCCGAATTATTGGGATCGGGTTTATCGTACAGGCGGGAGTAGATAAGCACCGCCGTGGAATCTTCCGGGTTTTCGATCACTTTGGGAGAACGCATGGTCTTATTGTAGGCCGTGATCTTCAGGTTCAGCTCCGAGCCGATGTTCTGCACAAAACTCTTGAAATAGCTGCGGTTGATCTTATTGCTGTGGGGTTCGCGGATGTTGGCCAGGCGAAAATGGTTCCCGTCGGTAATGGTGTCCAGTCCGTTCTTAATAAGCGAAGCGGTAAGTCCGTCCTCGATCCGGCGCAGGGATTCCAGCACTTCGCTGGTCTCTTTCTGTACCACGTCAAAACGTTTGTAATAGCTGAGATAACGCAGAGAGTCGTTGTGCAGCGAACGGTGGGTCGTAAAGCGCTTTTGCAGGATGGCATATTCCTGTTCCAGCAGGTCAATTTCATAGTTCAGATTGTCATACTGGTTCTGGAAAGGGGCCACGTACTCTTCGCGGCTCAGCCGGACAGAGCTTTCCTGTGCTCCCGGACCGCAGGCGCTGAGCAGGGTAAAAAGACCGCCGTAAAATATAGAGTGATACAGATTGTTCATAGAATACCGCGGTAATATTACTGATACTTCTCGAATAAATTCCCCGTAGCGTGCAGGAATTTTATCCGGGCCAGGGCGTTTTTGTTGGTAAGTTCGATGAGTTTCTGCTGACTTTCGATCAGTTTACTCTCCCGGGAATTCAGCAGGAACAGGGAACTTTCGCCGATACCGAACTTGCGGTTCTCGGCGTCGAGCAGGCGCTGGTAATTATTTACCGTGCTGGTATACAGGTCGGTCTGGTAGGCATAGGTGCTGCCTTCGTTAAAAACGTTGTTCAGTTTGGTCTTGAGCTGCAGCAGTTTGATGTCGGCATCGTAGATGCTGCTTTCCAGTTTGGCTTTGGTAGAACCGTACTTTCCCAGGCCTTCGCGCATCAGGATGGGATATTTGAAATGAATGCCGTACTTGAAATTATTGTGAAAGCCTGTAAAATTCCATTGTCCGGGGTTATTGCCCACCGGTTCCGCCAGGAAATTGTACTGCACCTGCAGCTGGGGCAGTATGCTGTTAAAGGCATAACGCCGTTCAAACTCGTACATTTTTACTTTCAGGTTCTTCTGCAGGTATTCCGGGTGCTGGGGCAGCAGGCCCTGGGCGCTGCTGAGGCTGTCCTGGTTAAAGTTCCAGGCGTTCCCGCGCGAAACTTCGGGGTAGATCTGCTGCAGTTCTACCGGAACGTAGCCATCGGCCCAGATAAAAAGAGAAACCTGGTTGCGGCTCCGGATCTCGTCGAGCTGTGCTTCGGCCAGCAAGTACTGGCGGTTCTGGAGCAGTATCAGGGCTTCGGTGGTATCTATGGCCGGAAAGGCGCCGGTTTCGTAACCGCGTTTTACGGCGTCGAAACGTACCCGTGATATTTCGGTGTAGCGTTCCAGCAGCAGGCGGTTCTCATAGGCCCGGCTCCATTCGCGGTAGGCTTCTTCGGCATGCAGGAACAGGTCGTTGAGTATATTTTTCTGTTCGTTGGCCGAAATATCCCGCATCATGCGGCCCTGCTGTACGGCCAGTATACGTTCGCTGCCCAGCAGGTTCTTCAGCAGGTCCATGCTGATGCCGGCATAGGCCAGTCCGTTGGCGGGTACCGTACGTTCGTTGCTGATGTAGGTGCCGGTATTCTGCTCGTAACCGGCTTTAAGATCGATGCCGGCCCATACGGGAACTTTGAGTTCGCTGCTGAACAGGCGCCAGTATTCGGTGGAATTGTAGCGTTTGTTGTCCCAGTCTACGCTGAGCACCGGGTCAAAAGCGCCGCGGGCCGACATATATTCGAAACGGCCCTGTTCCCGGGTGAGCGTGGCCTGGCGCACCACCGGGTGATGATTCTGTACAATGCGCACAAAATCGGCACGGGTCAGGATACTGTCGGGGGATTGGGCACGGACGGCCGCACCCAATCCCAAACCGAGGAAGAGGAGCAGTGCAAAGAGTCTTTTCACTTTTTAGCCTCCTTTCCTCCGGCGGCGGCAGCGTCTTCCGGCTGGTAGAACTCCGGCGGAAAGGCATTGATGCGGCGCCAGATCTCGCGGTACAGGGGCACATTGTTCAGCAGCAGAATGCCGTAGGCACCCGTACCTACCCGTACTTCCTCGGGCCAGGGACGGCCTTCCTTCGTGCTTTTCAGCACCAGGCCGGTAAGGGTTTTATCGTTCACATCGGGTTTTACCAGGATACGGTATTTGCCGTTGGCCGAAATATTACGGTCGATCACGGCAATTTCGCCCCCGAAGGTGCCGAACGATGTACCCGGCCAGCCGTTGAATACGAAGGCGGGCCAGCCGTCGAACTGCAGGCGCACGTGTTTGCCCACGCGCAGCAGGGGCATATCTACCGGGTCGATATACAGTTCTACGGCCCGTTCCGACTGGGAAGAGGGCAGTATCGTGGCCAGGGGATCGGTCTCCTTTACGGTTTCGCCCACACCGGCCTTCATGGTGGTAACCACGTAACCGTCCTGCGGGGCCAGTATATAATAGTAGCCCGAACGGATAATGTAATTGGACAGATCGCTCTGCATCTTGGCAATTTCCGACTCGGTGCTGTAGGCCATGCTCAGTGCGGACGACTTGTCGCTTTCGGCCTTGGCTATCTTCTCGCGGAAATCGTTCACCAGGGTGTTCAGCTCAATTTCGGCATTGATGCGTTCGTTCTTGCTGATGATGTAATCGTTCTGGGCTTTCAGGAACTTGGCGGACGATTCCTGGAATTTATTGAGTTTGTCTTCGTATTCGGTACGCGGTTTTATACCTTCGCTGTACAGCTGTTTGGCCCGGTCTATCTGCAGGCGGGCAACGCGCAGGGCCGTGTCGGCGGCGATCACGTTCAGGCTGTCGGTCTGTACCTTCAGTTTGGCCTGTTGTACCTTGTTGCGGGCCTGTTCCAGTTTCAGCGGCATGTTCTGCGAAAGGGCGCCGATCTGTACGTCGAGCGCTTTGGCTTTTTCGCCATAGCTTTCGGCACTCATTTCCTTGCTTTTGAGCGAAAGTTCGGTACGCGGTATCAGGTTAGGGTCGAAATATTCGGTCTTGATCTCGCTCAGTTTCACCAGGGTATCGCCTTTTTTTACGGGATCGCCCTCCTTGATGTACCATTTTTCGATACGGCCGGCAATGGTGGCATGTACCTGCTGGGGCCGGTCCTCGGGACGCAGGGTGCTTACCTTGCCCGTGGCCGTAAAATTCTGGGTCCAGGGCAGGAACAGGCACAGGAAAGCCGCCCCGATGAGCACACTTATCCAGCGCGAGAGTTTCATGGCGCGTTTGGGCTGGTATATCTCGTTGTCGCTGATGGCACAGCTGATCACATTTTCTTCGGTATCCTCGAACAGTCCTTTCATCTTAATACAAATTTTTTAATACCACTGGGTTTCGGAGTCCTTCTTCCACGGAGCCGTAAAAGGTCCTGCGGCCGCCTTCGAGCAGCAGTATCTTGTCGCACTGCCGGGCAAAAGCCAGGTCATTGGTGGTGGCTATAATGGTGGTTTCGTTACGCAGACCGTTCAGTATTTTCATGATCTTGTCGCCTTCGCCCTCGAAATTGTCCAGTGAAAAATCCTCCAGCAGCAGCAAGCTGGGCGATTCTACCAGGTTACGGGCCAGGATGATCTTTTCTACGAAACGTTTGGGCAGGTTGGCATCGTTGTAGATCAGTTTGGTGTCGAAACCCTCGGGCAGGGTCTTGATGAAATTGAGCAGGTCCAGGCGCTCGCATACCTCCAGCATGCGCTGTATGGAAATGTCCGGCCGGCTCAGGCGTATATTTTCTTCCACGGTACCGTAAAAAATGGTCTCGTGCGAATAGTTGCCGTCCAGCATCGAACGCATATCGTCGGGGTTCAGGTTGCGGATCGAAATATCGTTGATGGATACCACGCCGTCGTAATCGTGGTACAGGAAGGGGATGATACTCAACAGGGTAGACTTTCCGCTGCCGCTCATGCCCGTAATGGCCACCCGTTCGCCGGGCATGGCCGTAAAATGAATATCCTCCAGTACCTGCTTATGACCTATTTTATAGGAAAGCTCGCTCACGTCCACTTTGGCGCCGCCTTCAAAGGGAAGCTGGCTCAGGCGCATACCTTTTTCTTCTTCCAGTTCCAGGTCGGTTACCGAAGAGAGTTTTTCCACGGCGGTCAACACGTCGTAAATGCTGTCCAGGTTAATAATGAGCTTTTCCACGGCGTTCAGCAGCAGGATGATGATGATCTCCGAGGCCACGAACTGTCCCAGGTTGATCTGTTCCTTCAGCACCAGCCCGGCGCCCAGTATCAGCAGGGCCCCGGTAATAATGGTCTTGAACGAGATAATGATCCAGTACTGGCGCATCTGTATAAAGAAGCGTTTTTTGCGGTAATGGAAGTATTTGCGGGAGAGTTCCTCCGATTTCTGGTTGGGCAGTTTGGACCCGCCGGCCAGTTTAAAAGTGCCCAGGGCGCGCGAAACTTCCTGCAGCCAGTACAGGATGCGGTATTTATACTTGCTTTCGGCAATGCTGGCGTCGATGGCCCGCATACCCGTGGCCCGCAGCAGCAGTACCAGGGCCAGGAACATAAGTATACTGAATACGATAAAGCTGATGTGGTATACCGAAAGCAGGATGAGACAGAAAATGATCTGCAGTACGGCGGCACTGAGGTCCAGCAGGATCTTGGGCAGGGCCTTCTGTATGGTGGTGGTGTCCAGGAAACGGTTCACGAAAGAGGGGGCATATTTGCCGCGCAGGGCCTCCATTTTAATACGCGGAATCTTGTACGAGAACTCCGTTACCGAATACTGGAAGATCTTCTGCTGCAGGTGTTCGGCCAGCTGCATCTGCAATATGGTCACCCAGCCCGCGAACAGGGTACCGAAGATCACAATACCGATGAGTAGCGTGAGCGAAGCCGACATGCGGGCACCCATAATGAGACCGATGATGGACTGTATGCCCAGGGGCAGGGTAAGGTTGAGCGCCCCGGCCAGGGCGGCGTATATAAGAAGTTTGATCACGATGCGCCGGTCATGGCGCAGCAGTTTAAAGGCTTTGTTGATGAGTAATTTATAGTTTGCTCTGTGCTCCATTGTCTGATCTTAGGTGCTTATCGAGGATTTTGAAGCCCCCCATTTTATTAAACCGCTTAAAAGATAGTGAATTACCCTGCTCCGGGCGCTATTTTTCTGGTAATTTACTATATCGGCCGTATATTTGTATACACCGCTTTTTACGGATTTCACAAAAATAGCGATCGGGACGGGCTTTACAGAACACGTTTTACTTAAGTTTTGCTTAAAAAAGAGGCAAAATGTGAAAGAACTCTTAAAATTTAACACGGAGTTTATACCCGGGTGCGCCGATGTATTTTTATTTGCTTTCTGCGTAACAAAGCCGGAAATTTGTCGTAATAATTTTTTGAACCAGTAAAAGACTACGTGGAAGAACAAATTGAAATATACGGGGCAAGGGAGCATAACCTGAAGAATGTATCGCTGAACTTACCCCGGAACAAGCTGGTGGTGTTTACCGGTTTGAGCGGAAGTGGAAAAAGCAGCCTGGCCTTCGATACCATTTATGCCGAAGGACAGCGCCGTTACCTGGAAAGTTTTTCGTCGTATGCCCGGCAGTTCCTGGGCAGCGGGGAACGGCCCGATGTGGACAAGATCAGCGGCCTCAGTCCCGTGATCTCCATCGAGCAGAAGACCACCAGCAAAAACCCGCGCAGTACCGTGGGCACCGTTACCGAAATATACGATTTCCTGCGCCTGCTGTACGCACGCACGGGCGAAGCCTATTCCTACGTGACCGGGGAAGCCATGGTGCGCTTTACCGACGAGCAGATATTTGACTGGATCATGCGCGATTACAAGGGACAGGAACTGCACCTGCTGGCCCCCGTGGTAAAAGGCCGCAAGGGACATTACCGCGAGCTGCTGGACAAGATCCGCAAGAGTGGCTACATCAGTGCCCGCATCGACGGTAAGATCGTAGACATTTCCTTTGGCATGAAGCTGGACCGCTACAAGGTGCACGATATCGAAATTGTGATCGATACGCTCGATATAAATGAAAAGAACGCCACCCGCCTGAAACGCTCCCTGCAATCGGCCCTGAAACAGGGCAAAGGCAGTATTATGGTATGCGACGCGGCGGATAAAAAAGCGGCCGTGCGCCATTTCAGCCGGCACCTGATGTGTCCGACCAGCGGTATTTCCTACGACGAGCCCGCGCCGAACCTGTTCTCTTTCAACTCGCCCTACGGCGCCTGTCCTAAGTGTAACGGCCTGGGCACCGTGCTGGAACTGGAACAGTCCAGGATCATTCCCGATCCCAAAAAGAGCATCAAGCAGGGCGGTATCGCTCCGCTGAAAGACAGTACCGGCACCTGGATCTACAAACAGCTGGAGCAGATCGGCAAGAACCATGATTTTACGCTTACCACGCCCATCGAGGACATTCCCGAAGAAGGGCTCAATGCCATACTGTACGGCACCGAAGAAATGGTGCGCAGCGAAGACAGCGAGGGTATACACACCACCCGCATGCAGTTCGAGGGTATTGCGCAATTCATTCAGCGCCAGGTGGAAGAGGACAACAGTGCGCCCCTGGCACGCTGGGCCATGAGCTTTATGGAACGCAAGACCTGTGACGAATGCCAGGGCAGCCGCCTCAAAAAAGAGGCCCTGCACTTCCGGCTCGATGGTAAAAATATATTCGAACTTTCGTCCCTGGACGTGGTGGCCCTCAACGAATGGCTCAACGGACTGGAGAAACGCATCAGTGAACGCCAGGCCATCATTGCCCGCGAAGTACTGAAGGAGATCCGCAAACGCGTAGGCTTCCTGCTCGATATCGGGCTCGATTACCTTACGCTGGACCGGGCCGCGGGTACGCTTTCCGGCGGGGAAAGTCAGCGCATACGCCTGGCCACACAGATCGGTTCGCAGCTTACCGGGGTGCTGTACATCCTGGACGAGCCCAGCATCGGCCTGCACCAGCGGGATAACGACAAGCTCATCGACTCGCTGCGCAAACTGGTAGAAGGCGGCAACTCCGTTATTGTGGTGGAACACGATAAAGATATGATCCTGGCGGCCGACCACGTGGTAGACATCGGGCCGGGCGCGGGTATCCACGGCGGACGTATCGTAAGCGAGGGAACCCCGCAGCAGATACAGAAATCGAACACCGTTACGGCTCAGTACCTCAGCGGCGAAAAAGAGATAAAAGCCACACAGAAACCACGTGAGGGTAATGGTAAGTTCATCGAACTGACGGGCGCTACGGGACACAACCTGAAAAATGTATCGGTAAAATTCCCGCTGAACAAATTTATCGTGATCACGGGCGTTTCGGGCAGCGGTAAGTCCAGCCTGGTACGCGAGACCCTGCAGCCGCTGCTGAGTCAGCATTTTTACAATTCGATTGAAAAACCGCTTCCCTATAAAAAAATAAAGGGGCTGGATAATGTGGACAAGGTCATCAGCATCGATCAGAGTCCCATCGGCCGCACGCCGCGCAGCAACCCGGCCACTTATACCAAACTGTTCGACGATATCCGCATGCTGTTCTCCGACCTGCCCGAAGCCCGCATACGCGGGTATAAACCGGGGCGTTTTTCCTTTAACGTAAAGGGCGGACGTTGCGAAACCTGCCAGGGCGCCGGCGTACGTACCATCGAAATGAATTTCCTGCCCGACGTGCACGTACTCTGCGAAACCTGTAACGGCAAACGCTACAACCGCGAAACGCTGGAAGTACGCTACAAGGGCAAAAGCATCAGCGATGTGCTGGATATGAACATAGAGGCGGCCACCGCCTTTTTTGAACCCATACCACAGATCTACCGCAAACTGAAGACCCTGTGCGACATCGGTCTGGGCTATATTACCCTGGGCCAGAGCGCTACCACGCTTTCGGGCGGAGAGGCCCAGCGCATAAAACTGGCGTCGGAACTCAATAAAAAAGATACCGGCAATACCATGTACATACTCGATGAACCCACCAC
>JACVCJ010000070.1 GCA_016742095.1 Bacteroidia bacterium | reverse complement strand
AATTTATTATGCAAATTTTATACACTATTGTTATTGTTTTAGTTTATAAAGTATTTCTTTTCTCTGAAAAGTATACATTGATGTAAAATAAAAAACCCGCAGACCTTCATCTGCGGGTTCGCAATCGTGAAAACACATATATTACTGAAGAACGATCTTTTCGGAGTGTACCGTATGGCCGTCGCGGATGTGCACCAGGTACATGCCTTTGGCATAGCCCGACAGATCGAGCGTATACCGGCCGCCGGGGTTCTGCAGTTTCGTGGCATATACTTTTTTACCGCTCATGTCCAGTACCTCCAGCTGAGCATTCTCTATGGCGGGCAGGTCGATGGTAAAAATACCGCTGCCGGGATTGGGATAGATGTTCAGGTCCGGGTTAAGCGATTGCTGCGGAAGGCGCAGGAATTCCGGGGCATTGCCGCTGCTGTTCTCTTCGGTGATCTGCAGGGTGTGTCCGCCCGAAGCACTTTTAACGGTGGTAACGATAATGCTGAAGTCCTGCCAGCTGCAGTTCGTGCTCCATACGCCCCGCCGGATGCGGTAGGTGCGGTTATAGGCAAAACGGCCCGGGGAAGGCGTGCCGGGCAGGCTGGTGACCGTTCCGGAATAGCCCGTAAGGTAGTTGAAGCCCGGGAAGGTATTGGTAGCGCCCGTCCACCATACCGAAGGGTTCACGATCTCGAAAATAGGACTGCCACTACTGTTAAGTTCTTCTACCGACCAGTAGTAGCCGAAACCCGGAAGCGACATTTCCGAAATAGCGGTGGCCGTGGCCGACAGGGTGAAGTAGGAAGGGTTGGAGGTGTTGGCCGTGGCTGAAAAATGCGGGTTCAGCTGGTTAAAGTTGATGGTGACATTGCCGCAGATGTTCAGCCCGGTGTAGAGGCCGGCATTGTTTACGATAATATCCAGCGTATTGCTGCCCCCGATCACCAGGTTGCCCAGCGGAATGCTGAGGGAATGCGTGGTAAGCGGGTTGAAGTCGGTGGCCGCCGGCGGAGAAAGCGTAAAGGAGGCGCCGTTCACCGCATACCCGTTGATGTTATCGTCGCCGCCCAGGCGGTTCAGGTTCAGGAAGGCGCTGGAGGGGATACAGCCCGCATTGATGGTGAACGTGATGCGGTACCGGTAATTGCCCGTAAGCGCACCTACGGCCGAGGCCGTTGTATTATCCGTGTGGGGCGATATCCAGCGGCTGCATCCGCCGCTTTCAGCCCAGGCGGACAGGGTACAGGTACGTGGAATGGCCACGGTGCTGTTGGGGTAGATCACGGTCCAGCTGTCGTCGCTGGACCCCAGGGGGATCAGCAGCCCGGTCGTATTGTTCACGCCGGTGGAAATGTCGATCACCTGCTGTGCGGCAGCACTGCCCGTGAGCAGGAGGCACATCAGTGTGAGAAGAATGGTGTTTTTGAACATAGGTATAAGGTTTATAAACAGGCCTACTCTGTTAAAGCTTTTCGGCATCCGCTTTCAGGAAAGATAAGATGCTTCCGGCATAAACGACCGGCTTTTTTAAGGAGTGTAAGTAGCTTATTAATAAAATGTATGTATTTATTTAATGAACGTACAGGTGCCCCTGTTGAGAAAAAGAGTTCTCTGTAAACCTTTTGCGACGAAAAAATTTGCATAATCATACCGTTTGGTATAATTTTGTAGGATAATCACAATGTGCAGTATGATCACAAAGGCAGAACGGACCCGGCAGTACATCATCGAGAAAACGGCCCCCATCTTCAATGCGAAGGGGTTTGCCGGTACCTCGCTGAGCGATATCACCGAGGCCACCGGCCTTACCAAAGGCAGCATCTACGGCAACTTCGCCAATAAGGACGAAGTGGCCCTGGCCGCTTTTGACCATAACCTGAAGCAGGTGTCGGACGGTATACGTGCCCTGCAGCAGCAGTATACTTCTCCGCTGGACAAGATCCGTGCCTGTGTGGACTTTTACCGGGATTCGTACCGGTTTGAGTATATGCATGCCGGTTGCCCCATTGCCAACGCCGGTACCGAAGCCGACGATACGCATCCCCTGCTGCGTACCCGCGTAAAGGAAGCGCTCAGCGCCTGGCGCCGTTCACTCGAAAAACTGGTACAACGCGCCATAGATGCGGGTGAGCTGAAAGCGGACACCAAAGCGGCCGATTTTTCCGTGCTTTTTATCAGTATGATCGAAGGCGGCGTCATGCTCAGCAAAGCCACGGGCGACCGCACTTATCTTACCAAAACCATGAAATATGTAGACGCCTTCGTGGACATGCACTGCGCCTGATTTTTTTTGAATAAATATATACCGATCGGTATAAAAATAAAAAACGATGAACCGTATACTTGAAAGCTATCGGCTGTACTTTAAACTGCTTTTTGCACTGAGTCCCCAAACGGCATCTGCAAGGGCCTTTCGCCTGTTTGCCACCCCGCTTAACCAGAAGATACGTCCGGCCGAAACGGAAGTAATGGCACGTGCCCGCCGGCATTTTACAGATTTTGCCGGGCACCGCATTGCACTGTATTCCTGGGAGCTTCCGGGAGGAACGGCATCCCGGGGCCGTGTATTGCTGGTGCATGGCTGGGAAGGGAATGCAGGCAGCCTGGGCGGTTTTGTGGATGTGCTGAATAAGGCCGGTTACGAGGTGCTTGCCTTCGACGGCATCGCTCATCACCAAAGCGGGGGGAAACAGACCAATGTGCTGCAGTTCTCGCAACTGGTGAAGCAACTGACCGAAAGCTACGGTCCGCAGGTGCTTATTGCGCATTCCTTTGGCAGTGCGGCCTCCGTGCTGGCCCTGCACAATATGTATCCTGCCGGTGTGGATAAACTGGTGCTACTGAGTACGCCCGACCGTATCGAAGATGTAATTACGGACTTTACCTCGCTCATGCGTTTTTCAGCGGCCCGCAAAGCCCATCTGATAAAGTATATCGAACAGAAATTCGGTTTCCCGGTGGAGCGGCTTACCGTGTCGGACCTTACCCCGGGGATACGGCCGCAGGTATTACTGGTCCACGACAGCGCCGACCGCATTCTGCCCTATACCAATGCCTTATCGGTAAAGAAAAAGAACCCGCAGGTACAACTGCAGACCCTGGACAAGACCGGGCACTATAAAATGCTGTGGGATGCCGGGGTGATCGGCTCTGTAATGGAATATGTGAACGCGTAACGCTCGGGCGCTATCGTTTGCGCTGGGTGCGGTAACGCAGTGTATCCCGTTGCAGCATGCGGTCTCCGGCGTTAAAGACTTTCAGTTCCTCGATAAGTGCCGGTTTCTGTTGTACCTGTTTTGCA
>JACVCJ010000043.1 GCA_016742095.1 Bacteroidia bacterium | reverse complement strand
GATCAAATCACGCGTATGTAACTGCACATACGTTGATGGCGGAGTAACGTATACCACTGAAGAGAGCTATGTAGGCGGTGCTTTAGGCACTTCTAAAAAACAGCAACAAACGTCTTGCGACAACTACGAAGCTTCCCTGGCTTCCAGCTACAGCAGCGCTAACTGCGAACTGAACTAATTTAACGAGTTTTTAAAAAAGGCCGGTCAGCAACTGATCGGCCTTTTTTTATTTATTTACACCATGAAAATTACGGCGATCATTCTAAACATACTGCTCGGACTCCTTTTTATCTTTTCGGGCTTTACCAAGATACTGGTGATTGAACCTTTTGAGTACAAGCTGGTTGAAGCAGGTTTTCCCTGGCAGGCCTCCCTGCTGGCGGCAAGGCTCATCATCGGCCTGGAATGGGCCCTGGGCCTGCTGCTGCTTACACAGAACATCTTCCGTAAAAAGACCTATTTTGCCACCCTGGGCCTGCTGGTGCTCTTTACCCTGCAGCTGCTGTATGCCTGGCTTATCAAAGGTGATACCTCTAACTGTGAATGTTTCGGCGAACTGCTGCCCTTCAGTCCCCTGCAGGGCATCCTGAAAAACCTGGTACTGCTGCTGCTTACCGCCCTGGCCGCCTGGTTCTGGAAGCCTTTCCGCTTCCGTTTCCGCAAAGCCGGCCTTATCCTGCTGGTACTGGCGCTGCTTACCGCCTTTGTACTGCCCTTTGTGCTGAATCCCATGAATTATGAGACCTCTTCACATTTTTATGAAAAAGGCGAACGTTATAAACTGGGCACCGATACCCTGTACCATTCCGAAAGCGTTGCCCCGCCGGAGACCGACCTGCGCCGCGGAAAACACATCGTGGCCTTTATGAGCCTCACCTGTCCGCACTGCCGCGTAGCCGCCAAAAAGATCCGTCTCATGAAGGAACAGAACCCCGAACTGCCCTTCTTTGTGGTCCTGAACGGCCGTCCGGCATTGCAGGAAACCTTCTTTAACGATACGCGCATGACCAATGTGCCCTATGTATTGTATAACGAACGGGCATCCTTTGCACGCATGGCGGGACCTTCGCTGCCGGCCATCTACTGGCTGCAGAACGACACGGTGGTGAACAGTTCCACGCACCTGGACCTGAACCGCCAGCAGATCGAAACCTGGCTGAAGGAAGGCGCTCATTAGACAAAGTGTAGCAATCCAAAGACCAATAGTACAGGATATAACTTGTATTTGCGCCGCGATTGCTTAATTTTGCGGCTCTTTTAAGAAGATATGAAATTTGACAAGAATACCTTAATCGGGTTGGTACTGATCTTCGGACTGGTGATCGGGTTCTCGATATGGCAGACGCCCTCTTCGGAAGAACGGGCCGCTGCCACCGCGCGCCGCGATTCGCTCATGAAGATCGAAATGGAGCAGCAGAAAAAGGCCGCTGCCGAAGCAGCCCCGGCCAGACTTACACCGGAACAACAGGCAGAGCGCGTAGCCCTGGCCTCTCTTTCCAAAGACAGCGCCTTTAACGCACTGCCCGACAGTGTACGCCAGGCCCGCATCGATTCGGCCACCACCCGGGCCCTTTCCGGTAATTACGGGGGATTTTCGGCCCAGGCTTCCGGTACGCCCCGCACCTTTGTGATAGAGACCGACCTGGCCAATTATTATTTCAGCAATAAAGGCGGACAACTCGAAACCGTTGAGCTGAAAGACTTCCTTAAATACGACAGCGATCCCGACAATAAAAAGCCGGTAAAAATATACGATGCCGCCACTTCGGGTTTTAACCTGCCCCTGCCCCTTCCGGCGGGCGGTTTTGTGAATACCGAGGACCTGTTCTTCAGCACCGGGGTAAAAGATACAAAGATCAGCGGCGAGCAGTCGGCCACCGTTTCCATGAAAGCGTTCGCGGGCAATTCCTCCAAGTACGTGGAATTCCTCTATGTGATCAAAGGCAACAACTACATGGCCGATTTTACCATCAACCTGGTCAACTGCAACAGCGAGATCAAACCGGGTGCCCCCCTGCAGCTGGAATGGAAACAGGGCGTTACCTCACAGGAAAAGGATCCCAAGATCGAAAATACAAAAAGCACCGTTTTCTATATGGAAGACGGCGATGTGGACGACCTGGGCTATGGCAGCGAGGAACTGGAAGAGATCGAAAAACCGCTGAAATGGATCGGGTTCTCCCAGCAGTTCTTCAGCAGTACCCTGGTGGCCGATGGCGAATTCAATCAGAAAGTACGCCTGGAAACCCGCCAGAACCAGCCCACCGAACACATTATCCGCAATTACAAGGCCGTGGTGGGCCTCCCGTATTCAGGCGCCGCCAACGAAAGCTATAAAATGCACCTGTACAACGGTCCCAAGGACTATAAGATCCTGAAAAAGTACGACCTGAAGATGCAGGAGCAGCTGAACCTGGGCTGGAAACTGTTCCGATGGATCAATACACTGTTCATCATCAACGTATTCCAGTGGCTCGACGGCTACGGCCTCGGCTATGGCCTCATTATCCTGATCCTTACCCTGATGGTGAAACTGATCCTTTCGCCCATCACCTACCGTACCTTTGTATCCTCGGCCAAAATGCGTATCCTGAAACCGGATATCGATGCCCTGAACGAAAAGTTCAAGGATGCCGACGCCATGAAGAAACAACAGGAAATGATGTCGCTGTACAACCGCGCCGGGGTAAATCCCTTAGCCGGCTGTATCCCGGCCCTGCTGCAGATGCCGCTGCTTTTTGCCATGTTCTCGTTCTTCCCGGCCTCCATCGAGCTGCGCGGACAGCGCCTGTTCTGGGCCGACGACCTTTCGAGCTGGGACAGCATCTATATGTTCCCGAACGGGTTCGAAATTCCGCTGTACGGTGCCCACATCAGCCTGTTTGCCCTGCTCATGACCGCTACTACCGTGCTGTACACGCGCATGACGCAGAACGTGAACACCATGTCGGGCGCACAGGCCACGCAGATGAAGATCATGATGTACGTAATGCCCGTAGCTTTCCTCGTGTTCCTGAACAGCTACAGCGCGGCGCTTTCGTATTACTACTTCCTGGCCAACGGTATCAGCATCATACAGACCCTGGTGATCCGTCACTTTATCATCAACGAGCAGAAACTGCGCGCGAAGATCGAAGAGAACAAGGCCCGTCCGAAAACAGAGAAAAAAGGCGGTTTTGCCGCACGCCTTGCCGAAATGCAGAAAGTGCAGCAACAACGTTCCGAAGAACTGAAGAAAAAGAAGAAATAACGAAATGAACGTTGCAATTTAATTAACGAAAACAGCACACCCGCTGTTGCTTGTTAAGAGCCATGGATCTACATTTGTAACGTTTTCATAAAGGGTTGGTTTTAATGAGAAGGCAGAGTAGTTTCTGCCTTCTTTTTTTATGTCCGCACCGGCCAAAAAAAATCCCGTCTCGCTTACAGCGAGACGGGACGAAATGGAACCATATTCTGTATTTTTCGTATACGTATCTTAGAGCGGAATGTTTCCGTGTTTCTTCACGGGGATACGCTCGGCCTTATTCTTCAGCATGTCGAAGGCACGGATCAGCTGTTCGCGGGTGTCTTCCGGTTTGATCACCGCATCCACGTAACCGCGGGCCGCTGCGATGTAGGGGTTGGCGAACAGTTCGCCGTATTCGGCTTCTTTTTCTTTCCATTTGCTCTCGGGGTTTTCTGCCGAAGCGATCTCCCGTTTAAAGATGATCTCAGCGGCTCCCTTGGCGCCCATTACGGCAATTTCGGCCGAAGGCCAGGCAAAGTTCATATCCGCGCCGATGTGCTTGGAGTTCATCACGTCGTAGGCACCACCGTAAGCTTTGCGGGTAATTACGGTGATACGCGGCACGGTAGCTTCACAGAAGGCGTACAGCAGTTTGGCCCCATTGGTGATGATGGCGTTCCATTCCTGATCGGTACCCGGCAGAAAGCCCGGTACGTCTTCGAACACCAGCAGCGGAATATTGAAACTGTCGCAGAAGCGTACAAAACGGGCGGCCTTGGTGGAAGCCTGTATGTCGAGCACCCCGGCCAGGTAAGCCGGCTGGTTGGCCACCACGCCGATGCTGCGTCCGCCCAGACGGGCAAAGCCCACTACAATGTTTTCGGCAAAATTCTTATGTACTTCCAGGAAAGAGTCCTCGTCGCACACTTCGAAGATCACGTCGCGGATATCGTAGGGCAGGTTCGAGTTCTCGGGTACAATGGTATTGAGTTTGGGACGTTTTTCCTCTCCCTTTTCGTAGGCATATACGGGGGCCTGTTCTTCGCAGTTCTGCGGCATGTACGAAAGCATGGCACGGATGGTGCGTATACACTCCACCTCATTGGCGCAGGCAAAATGCGTTACGCCCGATTTGGTACTATGCGTGGAGGCGCCGCCCAGTTCTTCGCTGGTCACTTCCTCATGCGTTACCGTTTTTACCACATTGGGGCCGGTCACGAACATATAGGACGTATTTTCCACCATCAGGATAAAGTCGGTGATGGCCGGTGAATACACCGCTCCGCCCGCGCAGGGGCCCATAATGGCGCTGATCTGGGGAATTACCCCCGAGGCCATCGTATTTTTATAGAAGATATCGGCATAGCCTCCCAGGGACACCACGCCTTCCTGTATGCGGGCGCCGCCGCTGTCGTTAAGGCCGATCACGGGTGCCCCGGTCTTCATGGCCAGGTCCATGATACGGCATATTTTTTCGGCATGGGCTTCGGCCAGTGAGCCGCCCAGCACGGTAAAATCCTGTGAAAAAACGTATACGGTACGTCCGTCGATGGTACCGTAACCGGTTACCACGCCATCGCCGAGGAACACCTGTTTATCGAGTCCGAAATTGGTGCTGCGGTGGGTCACCAGGGCGCCGATCTCCACAAAGGAACCTTCGTCGAGCAGGAAATCGATCCGTTCGCGGGCAGAGAGTTTTCCTTTCTGGTGCTGTGATTTAATGCGGTCAGCACCTCCGCCGAGCCTGGCCTCTGCCAGTTTATCATCGAGCAGTTTAAACTTGTCCATAATAGTATGAAAGTACAATGTTAGCAATTTTTAATCGTTCTTAATGTGCGGGAATATTCCTAATATTACACCCAAAATCCGAAACACATATGAAAAAGGCTCTGTTTCTTTTATTTGCAGGCATCGCGGTTGCGTTCACGGCCTGTAAGAAGAAAAATGATGAAGACCCCAAACTGATCTTCAAATTCAAATTTGACCCGGCCCAGGCCCGTCTCAACAATTTTGGCCAGCCGGCCACGGTACCTGCCGGTAACGCTACGCAAACCCCGGCTTTCAATACCATGAGCGCTCACTACATCGAGCTTACTCCCGGAGCGGCCACCGCCCTCGGTGCCGGCGCCGTGCTGTATAAAGCGGCCGAAGTAACTACCGGTGGCGAAAATGCCATCGACTTCTCTAAATCGAACCCCGTAGGCAATAACGCGGAGTTCTTCAGCATTCCGCTCAAAGATGTGCCTGCCGGAAGTTACGAGTGGATCCGTGTATCGCTGGCCTACCAGAACTACGATATCAACTTCCGCATCAAAAACCCGCTGGATACCACCCAGGTACTCGACCTCACGGGCACCCTGGCCTCTTTCATCGGCTACAACACCTATCTTACCTCGTATAAGATCAAGAACCAGACCATACAGGTGAACGATGATAAAAAACAGGGCTACTGGGGCTTTGAGACCTCGGCTTTCGGGCAGTACTTTACCACCACCGGACAGGCTTCTGCCGGCGCTACCACCGTGGTGAACCCGCTGTTCGCCTCCTCGCCCATACCGGCGGGAAGCTGTGTGGTTACCGGTGCATTTGACCAGAAACTGGAAATTACCGGTGAAGAAACCAGCGATATCGTGGTTACCATTTCGCTGAGCATCAACGAAAGCTTCGAATGGAACGACTCCAACTCTCCCGACGGAAAATACCAGCCCGATAAAGGCGATTTCCCGGTAGATATGGGCGTACGCGGCATGGTGCCCAGCTGGACGAAAGAATAAACGCATCTCCGTATATACTGAAAAGCCCTCTGGCCTATGGCGAGAGGGCTTTTTTATGCAGTATATTTTTCGTATCTTTATTTATACCCGGAACTGCAGCGAAGCCAGGTGCCGGTACAGTCCCTCGCTGTTTTCCATCAGCTGGCTGTGATCGCCCAGTTCTTTAATTTCGCCTTTTTCCAGCACAATGATCTTATCGGCATTGCGGATGGTGCTTAAGCGATGCGCTACTACAAAGGTGGTGCGGCCTTTCATCAGTTCGTTCAGGGCCTGCTGTACGCTGCGTTCACTTTCACTGTCGAGGGCCGAAGTGGCTTCGTCCAGCACCAGTATCGACGGATCTTTGATAAAGGCCCGGGCAATGGCCACGCGCTGACGCTGTCCGCCGGAGAGTTTGGTGCCCCGCTCGCCCACAATGGTATCGTACCCGTCGGGCAGGTTCATGATAAAATCGTGTGCGAAGGCCTTTTTGGCGGCTTCGGTCACTTCTTCGTCCGTGGCGTTGGGCTTGCCGTAGCGGATGTTCTCCCGGATATTCCCCCCGAACAGGATCACTTCCTGTGGCACGATGGCCACGTTCTGACGGTAGGCGTTCAGCGGCATGGAAACCGTATCGGTGCCGCCGGCCAGGATCTGCCCCGAAACCGGCTTGTAAAGACGCAGCAGCAGGTGCGTAAGTGTGCTTTTTCCCGCTCCGGACGGCCCGACAAAAGCCACCTGTTCACCGGAACTCACGCGAAAGCTGATATTTTTCAGTACCGGGTGTTCCGGCTTATCGGGATAGGCAAAAGATACATTTTTAAATTCGATGTTCCCGTTGAGCCGGATCTCGCCCGTGCCGGGCTCCTCGCTCTGTTCGCCCAGTATGCCGAACACGCTTTCGGTAGCGCCCAGGGCCTTCTGCACGGAATTGAAACTATCGGCCAGTCCGCCCATACTGGCGGCCATCATAATAGAAATAATAAAGAACTCGAACAGTTGTCCGCTGCTGATCTCTCCCGCAGCCACCAGGCTGGCCCCGTACCAGATCACGGCAATGATGCTGCCGAACATGAATACGATCAGGAAAGAGACAAAGCCACCGGTGAACAAACCGTTGCGGATGCCTTTGGCGGCCACCTGCCGGTTCTTCTCGCTGAAACGTGCGATCTCGAACAGTTCGCCCGTGAAGGCTTTCACCGTGGCAATGGCCTGTAAGGACTCTTCGATCACGGTAGTGGCTTCGGCATTGGCCTGTTGGGCCTCCTTGGAAATTTTGCGTACGCGGCGGCCGAATACCAGGGCAAAGATCACCACCAGCGGCAGCACGCCCAGGATAAACAGTACCATTTTCCAGTTGGACCAGGTAAGAAAGGCGATGGAACCGAAAATAATGATGAACTCGCGGATAAACGTAGCCAGCGTAGTGGTAAAGGTCTCCTTGATGGACGTGATATCGGAGGCCACACGTGCGGTGAGCTCTCCCACTCTTTTTTCGGAGAAATAGCGCATGGGCAGCGATACCAGTTTGGCAAAAGTGTCCTGTTTCAGTTTCGCTACTACATTCTCAGCGGTGTACGAAAAAAGATACACCCGCAGGAAGGACGCGATGGTCTGTACTACCAGCAGTCCGGCCAGGATCATGGCTATTTTGCGTATTTCCGTGGCAAAATTGTCCTTGGTGATATCGAACAGATCGCCCACAAAGGTGAACAGGGCCAGGGAAGAAACGCTGGAAACCGCCAGCATCAACAGGCCCAGCCCGAAGCGGAATCGGTACGGACGCAGGTAAGAAAGCAGGCCGGCTGCCTGTTTAAGGCTTTGTTTCGATATTTTTACAGGCTTGCTTCCCTCATCGGAAGCTGAACGACGTGCCATATTATTTTACCGTTTTATTTAAACTCAGTACCAGGTCGGTCACCGCGTCTGAATCCCAGTTCTCGTGAATACCGGGCAGCTGCATCACCTGTTCCATAATGCGGTCCTGGCGCAGGCCTTCGGCCCAGGCTTCGGCATAACCGGTTTCGCGGAAAGTGACCATGGAATAGAGCGGTACCCATTCCGAAGGACTTTTTTCATGCACCTTACGTTCGATCTTTTTGCGGAGCAGGAACTCGGGATCGGCCGTCAGGTCGCGCATTTCTACAAAGTTGCGCATGGCCAGGTCGGCCACGGCATGCCCGTTCTTATACTGTATCTCTGCAAATGCAAGGATCACTTTTTCGAAATCCCAGTCGTTCGCCTCCAGCATTTCGGTAAAGATGCGTGCATCTTCGAAACCGGCGTTCATACCCTGTCCGTAAAAGGGTACAATGGCGTGGGCCGCATCGCCCAGCAGCAGTATATTTCCTTTGTAATTCCAGGGATGGCATTTTACGTACATCAGGGAAGACGTGGGATTGTGGCGGAACTGCTCCCGGTAGTCGGGGATCAGGTCGATGAGGTCGGGGAAACGGCGGCGGAACAACGCGTCGATCTCTTCGTCCGTCTGTACAGAAGCAAAGCTCTCCTTCCCTTCCCAGGGGAAAAACAGGGTGCAGGTAAAGGTACCGTCCGGGTTGGGCAGGGCGATCATCATGTATTCGCCGCGCGGCCATATATGCAGGGTCTCCACTTCCATGAGGTGTTTACCGTCGGCGCCGGGAGGCATGTGCAGTTCTTTGTACCCGTGTTCGATATAGGTCTGTGAATAGGAAAAACGATCGTTGTACATGAGGCGGTTACGCACGGCGGAATAGGCTCCGTCTGCCCCCAGCAGTATATCGTAGCCGATCTCCTGCTGCTGACCGGTCTCTTCATCGCGGATATGGAGTACCTGTGCATCGAGGTCTACATCGGTAATGCGTTTGTCGAAGAGTATCTCTACGTCCTCTTTATCCCGTTCGGCGGCGCTGAGCAGCAGTTTGTTCAGCAGGCCGCGCGATACCGAATAGATGGCCTCCCCGTCTTTGCCATAGGGCTGATAGGTAAGGTTCTTCTGCTCGTCGTGCATGGTGCGCTTGTACATGGGAATGGCAATGGGTCGCACCTCTTCGGCCAGTCCGGCTTTTTCGAGGGCCCGCCAGCCGCGGTCGCTCATAGCCAGGTTGATGGAACGGCCTGCCGGTATCTGTACGGCGCGCATATCGGGGCGGCGTTCCAGTACGGTGACCTTATATCCTTTGCGGCCCAGCAGCACGGCGGTAAGTGAACCCACCAGGCCGGCACCGGCAATTACAATTCTTTTCTGACTCATTACAACTGATTTTTTAATACTTCAGCAAAGGCAAATACGTCTTCGAAGCGGTTATACAATGGAACAGGCGCTACGCGCATCACGTTGGGCTCGCGCCAGTCGGCGATGATACCCGCTTCCGTTACGGCATCGAACACTTCTTTTCCTTTCCCGGGGAATATGAGGCTCAGCTGACAACCGCGCTGTTCCGGGTCTTCCGGTGTGATGATGCGCAGGCTCTGCGGCCCTTTTTCTTCTATGATCTTTTTCAGCAGGAATTCGAGGTATCCCGTCAGCTTCCGGCTTTTGGCCCGGAGTGCGCTCATGCCGGCTTCGTCGAATACGTCCAGCGAGGCACGGTGGCAGGCCATGGTAAACACGGGTGCATTGCTCAGTTGCCAGGCTCCGGCGCCTTCCATCGGTACAAAGGGCCCTTCCATACGGAAACGGCTTTCGGGTTCATAGCCCCACCAGCCTTCGAAACGCGGAATATCCGTTTTACGGCTGAAGCGCTCGTGTACATAAATGCCGGCTACCCCGCCCGGACCGCTGTTCAGGTACTTGTAACTGCACCAGCAGGCAAAATCCACGTCCCAGTCGTGCAGTTTCAGTTCCACGTTACCGGCGGCATGGGCCAGGTCGAACCCGGCAAAGGCCCCGGCACGGTGAGCAGCTTCGGTAACGGCCTGCATATCGAACAGCTGACCGGTAAAATAATTCACGCCACCCAGGCAGACCAGGGCCAGCTCGTCTTTGTGTTCTTCGATGGTGCGCAGTATATCTTCGGTATGCAGCAGGTACTCGCCTTCGCGCGGTTTCAGTTCCACTATGGCCTCTGCCGGATCAAAGCCGTGAAAACGGGCCTGGGAATGAAACGCATAGGTATCCGAAGGAAAAGGCTTCTGCTCGCAGATGATCTTGAAACGCTGTTTTGTAGGGCGGTAAAAAGACACCAGCAGCAGGTGCAGGTTGGCCGTAAGCGACCCCATGGCCACACATTCCGGAGGCGCACAGCCCACAATGCGTGAAAGCGATTCTGAAAAGAACTCGTGGTACGCGAACCAGGGACGGCGGGAATGAAAATGCCCCTCTACGCCCCATTTTTTCCAGTCTTCCAGTTCTTCCTGCAGGTATTTTTCCACGGCTTTGGGTTGCAGTCCCAGGCTGTTGCCGGTAAAATAACGCGCTTCTTTTCCATTCAACTCGGGGAACCAGAAACGTCCGCGGAACTCCGAAAGTGTGTCTTCGCGGTCGGCTTCCCTTGCAAAATCAATGCTTTCCTTATACATGCCCATTCTGATATTGACGCACAAAGGTACATTTTTACAAACAGGAAAAAACAGGATTTATGTCATTGTTTTACGGCTTTTGCACAGGCCTGTTCATAAAAAAACCTCCCCGTTCTCAGCAGGGAGGTCCTCTGTAAAAATATCTGTATGATTTAATGAAAAGCCTTGATCAGCGGCGGTCGCTGCCGATGAAACGCAGGATAAAATATATCAGCGTGGTGAGGGCGTACAGAGCGTTTATCACATAGGTGGTCGCAGCCAGGCGCAGGGCATGGCGGGCTTTGGGCATTTCGGCCCGGGAAGCCACACCGGCCGTTTCTATCCAGGCCAGTCCGCGGCGGGTGGCGTCAAACTCCACGGGCAGCGTAACCAGCGAGAACAGGGTAATAAGACCCTGGGCCACTACGATCACGGCCAGGATCATGCGGTTATCGAATATGTGAAACACAAAGCCCATCATCATAGAAGCCAGGAACACAAAGTTCATAATGGTGGAGCTGACGTTCACGATGGGCACCATGGCCGAACGGAAGCCCAGCCAGCGGTAGGCCGTGGCGTGCTGTACGGCGTGTCCGCATTCGTGTGCCGCTACAGCGGCAGCGCTGATACTGCGTCCGCCATAAACTTCGGGGCTCAGGTTCACAGTTTTGTTGGCCGGGTTATAGTGGTCGGTAAGCTGACCGGGTACGCTCATTACCCGTACATCGTAAATACCGTTGTCGTGCAGCATTTTCTCTGCAATTTCACGGCCGCTCAGTCCCGAACTCAGCGGGTAACGGCTGTATTTTTCAAACGCGCTCTTCAGGCTCCAGCCTACGATCAAGCTCACGACCATAAAGAAGATTCCAATCACAAATAGCATCATAATTCCAAAATGTATGTTATAAAGATACGTTACAATTCCCATACCATAACGGATATCTGCCATTTTTGCATACGGATTATCGACGTTCCTGACAATTTGTTCGCCGTTTTGGCATTGGCGGGATACTATTTTACATTTGCAGAAAATTTCGGAACAGTGAACAGACCACTCATTTTAGTGACAAACGACGACGGCGTACACGCGCCGGGAATAGGCGAACTGATACGTGTAATGCAGGAACTGGGCGATGTGTTCGTGGTAGCTCCCGACTCGCCCCAGAGCGGTATGGGCCATGCCGTGACCATCAGCAATACCATACGCATTGCCGATATGAGCGCGCAGACCGGCTTCCCGATGTTTGCCTGCAGCGGCACCCCGGTAGACTGTGTAAAGCTGGCCGTGCACAAACTGCTGCCCCGCCGGCCAGACCTGGTGGTAAGCGGTATTAACCACGGCGCCAATTCCAGCATCAATGTCATTTATTCGGGTACCATGTCTGCCGCTGTGGAAGGCGCCGTAATGGGTCTGCCTTCCATCGGTTTCTCCCTGTGCGACCACGCCTACGAGGCCGATTTCAGCACCGGCAAACCCTATATACGCCAGGTGGCCGGATTTGTACTGAAGAACGGCCTGGCTCCCGGCACCTGCCTCAACGTAAATATTCCCAAAGGGGAAATAAAAGGAATGAAAGTATGCCGCCAGGCCCGCGCCCGCTGGGACGAGGAGCTGGACGAACGTAAAGATCCCCGCGGCGGTACCTATTACTGGCTCACCGGTATTTTTACCGTACCCGACGAGGGCAACGATACCGACGAATATGCCCTGGCACAGGGATATGTGTCCGTAGTGCCCGTGCAGTACGACCTTACGGCCTATACTACCCTGGAACAACTAAAACAACAACTTGATAAATCCTGAGTATGCAGAACTATTTTCCGCCGAAAGAAGACAAACCAAAAGGCTTACTGCGCAACGACGGTAAATTCGGGTTGTTGCTGGGTTTCCTTATTCCCCTGGTCACGTTTGGCCTCGTATACCTGATCGATATCTTTTTTGCCGGACAGGCCGGTAAGCCCTATGTGATCAAAGACGGTACCAAACTGGTGATCGGCGTGGCCATAAACGTGATCCTCTTCCGTTATTATATGGTGAATAAGCGCATGGACAGAACGGGGCAGGGTATCCTGGCCGCCACCTTTGCCTATGCCATCCTGTATGTGATCCTTTTTGTGATGATGGGCCGGGAGCAGTTATTCGCCGACTGAGTCGAGAAACTGCCGTATACCTTTGGCGCAGGCCCCCGGATTTTCGTAAAAGGCCATATGTCCGCAGTCTGACCACAGTATGTGCTCACTGTCCGTCTCCAGCGCCTGTTTATGCAGGTCGGCCGCTGCCAGTACATTGTCTTTTCCGCCGATGAGGAAGTATTTGCTGCCCCGGAAGGCCTTCAGCGCTGCGGTACGGTCCTTGCGGTCGCGCAGGGCTTTAAAGGTACCGGTGACGGATGTGGCGGGTATTTTCTTCGATCGTTCAAAAAGTTCCATCCAGCGCTCGCGCAGCAGGTCCTGCAGGTCTTCGGCAAACAGGTTCCGGAAGAACTCCCGCATAAACAGGTCGCGGTTCTGCAGAAACACCTGTATACTGCGTTCACGATTCCGTTTTTTTTCCTCGCTGTCGGCAACCGGTGTGGAATGCAGCAGGCAGATACCCGAAAGCAGCTGCGGATGTTTTTCGAGCAGGGAAAGACCTACATAGCCGCCCATGCTATGCCCGATGAGCGCTACGGAAGTGGCTTTTTCGGCCCTCAGCACTTCGTATACGGCGGCAGCCATGGCATCTACGGTAATGGAATCTTCGTCCCAGCCTTCGGAATTACCGCAGCCGGGCAGATCTACCAGTATGTGCCTGTACCCGGGGAAGTCGGGCAGTATCTCCTGCCATATTTCCGCACTTTCGCACAAACCGTGTATCCAGAGTACCGGGGCGCCCTCGCCTTCGGTATAATATACAAAATCTCCGCCAACTGCCTTTACCTCTTTCTGCTCCATATCCAAAAATACACAATTTTCACATATAAATCAAGGCTTTCAGGCACTTTTGTCTGCGGCTGGTTTATAAAAAGTTGATAACACGTACACCTTTTTTTGACAGACTTGGCGTTTATCTCGTTAATTTCGCGGTAAATTTCAGTTCACATTGAGTACACAAGCCTTCGATATAATCGTGGTAGGCGGAGGGATCGTCGGAGCCGCCAGCGCCTATAAACTCCAGCTGCGGTACCCGGACAGATCGATCGCCCTGCTTGAAAAAGAAAAAGGCCTTGCCGATCACCAGACGGGCAACAACTCCGGCGTGATCCACAGCGGCATTTACTATAAACCCGGTTCGTACAAGGCCCGCAACTGCGTGGAAGGCCGTCGCGAACTGGTGGAATTCGCCAAAAAATACAACATTAAGCACGACGTATGCGGTAAGCTGATCGTGGCCGTGGACCAGGACGAGGCCGGCCGCCTCGACGGTATCTACCAGCGCGGACTGCAGAACGATATCGAGGACATGCGCATTGTAAATGCCGATGAAATGCGCGAGATAGAACCCTTTGTTACCGGTATAAAAGGTATACACGTAGGCTGCACGGGCATTATCGACTTCCGCGGCGTGACCAATACCCTGGGCAACCTGCTCGAAGGCCTCAACAGCCGCAGTAAGGTTTTCCGCGAAACGGAAGTGACCGCGCTGGAAGACGACGGCGACCTGAAAAAGATACACACCAGCAAAGGCCTGTTCACGGCTAAAAAAGTGGTTTTCTGCGGCGGACTGCAGAGCGACCGCCTGGCCAAAATGGACGGGATCAGGACCACTTCGAAGATCGTGGGCTTCCGCGGCGATTATTACGATCTTACCGAAAAAGGCCATCACAAAGTAAAACATCTTATTTACCCGGTACCCAACCCGGCCTTCCCCTTCCTGGGCGTACACTTTACGCGCATGACCGACGGCAGTATCGAATGCGGGCCCAATGCCGTATTCACGTTTAAACGCGAAGGTTACGGCAAGACCGACTTCAGCCTGCGCGACACGGTGGACGCACTCAGCTTCGGCGGTACCTGGAAACTGTTCTTCAAACACACCAAATTCGGTATCGACGAATACCGCCGGGCCTTTAGCAAGGCGCTGTTCCTGCGCACCCTGCAACGCCTGGTACCCAGCCTGGAAGCCGATGACCTGAAACCCGGACGTGCCGGCGTACGCGCCATGGCCCTGGGCCCCGACGGCGAGATCATCGACGATTTCAAGATCGAGTACAACAAAAACAGCATCCACGTTCTCAATGCCCCTTCACCCGCAGCTACGGCCTGCCTGGCCATCGGTACCGAAGTTACCAATATGGCAGAGGCCTGGTTTGGGGAGTTTTAAACAGAATTTTTACTCACCTAAATTATACAGCACATGTTTGGATTTTTTAAACGGAACAAAATAAAACACGAACAACTGGTACAGGTATATACCGATAACCTGTTCGATGTAATCGAGAAAGGTTTTTCGGAAGTGGCCGGTTTCATCAATGAAGAAAAACAGTTCGAAAAAACGCCCCAGATCGGTCCGGCCGACTTTGAATGGTTCACCTACATCATTTACGGCGGAAATATCCTGAACCTGTACAATTATTTCGAAGAAGACGTGGCCGATACGCTTAAGGTGAAGATCATACGCGAAGTGGCCGAACGCTATTCCAAACGCGACACCCATATTGCCGAAGATATTATCCTGGAATACGAAAAGTTCCTGAATGACATACAACGCAAAACGGGCGATGTAAGCAAGACCATTGCCCTGGCCCTGTTCTACAAATTTCAGCTGAACGATTACCAGAGCGAGCATTTTCAGAAGCTGAACACGCCCAACCCCGTATTTTTTAAGGAACTTACCGATATGATGAGCCTCTTCATCTGGAACTGGCCGGATTTCCTGGAAAAATTCAAGGTTTCCGAAAACTGATATTGTCTCAGATCTGTTTAAAAAAGTTCTTCCCGACGGAGGAACTTTTTTTTATTCGGAAAATAATTTTTAGGTTTGTCTAAAATTTAAAATAAGGTGAACTTAAAAATTACACTGTTGATCGTCTCTTTTCTCCCGCTTGGTCTGCTGGCGCAGAAGCAGGTATCCGGTTATATATATGACGAGAACGGCCAGCCCCTGTCCCGCGCCACCATACTTTCCGAGAGCAGTAAAGACGCCACCACTACGGACTCCCTGGGCTACTTCAGCCTGCGGACACGTTCTTCCGTTCTGAAAATAAGTCATATGGGTTATCATAACCAGCTGTTGAGCGGCATCCACAGCGATACCCTGCTCGAGGTACGCATGCAGTCAAGCCTGGACATACTGCCCCTGGTCGTGATCCGCGAAGGTGTGGACGATCCTGTGTCCGTAACCCGGGTATCCGCCGCCGATATGCAGCAGACCGGGGCCTGTATACTGATGGAAGGCATACAACAGACGCCGGGTATCCGTTCCCAGAACCAGTGTAATGTGTGTGGCACCACTGAAATACGCATCAATGGTATGGACGGGCCCTATACCCAGGTACTCATCGACGGCATGCCTATTGTAAGCGGCCTCGGCAGCGTATACGCCATGCAGTCCATACCGGTTTCCATCATCGAACGGCTCGAGATCACCCGCGGCCCCGCCGATGCCTTCCTGGGCAGCGAGGCCATGGGCGGCAGCATCAACATCATTACCAGGCAGATCGGCAACAGTCCGCGCTTCAGCATACATACAGGTACCAGCAGCCGCCTGGAGAACATACTGGAGGCCAGCGGAAAATTCAGCATACGGCAAAAGGTACATATACTGCTGATGAGCTCCTGGCAACAGTTTGGCCTGCGGATCGACCGCAATAAGGACGGTTTTACCGATATACCGATGTATAACCGCCTGGGCGGGGCCATAAAAGTAACGGTGCCATCGGCCCGGAGCGCCGGCCTGCAGCTCTTTGCCCGTTATGTGTTCGAAGACCGCCTGGGCGGACAGATGCACTGGACCCGTGCCGACCGCGCCGGCGACCAGGTATACGCCGAAAGCATCTACACCTCTCGCTGGGAAGCCACCGGCAAATGGAACCTGCCCCTGAAAGAAAAGGTAGAACTGGGATTTTCGTATGTAGATCACCGGCAGAATTCCGCCTACGGAAATTCCTTCTTCCTGGCCTCGCAACGCAACCTGTACAGTTATGTCCAGTATAAAAAACGCCTGGGCGGATTTACGCTGAATCCCGGGATCCTGCTGCGCTACAATTATTACGACGATAATACGCCCGCCACCCAGACCGAAGAGAACGGCAGTTTCCGCAACAATCCCGAAAAATACCTGCAACCCGGCGGATTCTTTACGCTGAAATATGAAAAACGCCCGCACTGGGTCACTTCGGCCGGACTGCGCTACGAATACCACCCGGTGCATAAACACATACTGAGTCCGCGCGTTGCGGTTAAGTATTTCCTCAACTACGACCACGAAATATCCCTGAATGCCGGACGCGGTTTCCGGGCCGTACAGATATTCACTGAAGATCACTCCGCGCTGAGCGGCTACCGCAACGTGGTGTTCAATGCCCAGCTACGCCCGGAAAGCAGCTGGAACGCCAACCTGAGCTACAAGGGTCTCATCTACCTGAAACGCGATGCCAAACTGCGCTACGAACTCAGCGGCTGGTATACCTATTTCAGCAACAAGATCATTGCCGATTACGACAGCGACCCCAACGAGATCCGTTTCGGCAACCTGGACGGCAATATGCACAACACGGGCACTTCGCTGGAAGTATGCTATACCTTCCTGAAAGGCTTTGACCTGGAAGGCAGCGCCACCGGCAATTACGTACGCATCAACAGCAGCAGCCTGCAGGCAACACCTTTGTACACGCCTTTTTTCAGCGGCACCTATAAACTGAGCTACGCCATCCCGAAGACCCATATCGACATGGCTTTTTTCGGACAGGTATTCAGTCCCATACGTATGCCCATGGCAGGCACGGGCGATCCGCGGCCCGCCTATTCACCCTGGTACCAGCTGAGTCATTTCCAGGCCAGCTGGCAGTGGAAAAAGAGATCGATGGAATTTTACCTGGGGCTGCGCAACATCTTCGATTACCTGCCTTCCCGGCATATCGACTTCCTGATCGCGGGCGCTGCCGATCCCTTCGACAAGAACGTACAGACCGACGCCTCGGGAAATGTAGTGGCCAGTCCGGGCAACCCTTACGCCCTGAGCTTCGATCCCTCATACACCTACGCCCTCATGAGCGGTATACAGGTAAATGTGGGATGGAGGTGGAGGATTGATTAGTCCGGAAGTCCGTAGTCTGTAGTCCGCTTTTGCTGATATTATATGAAGAGGAATGAACAGGGAGGACTTTTGCCGCTCCTCTTCCCTCTTTAATACGGACTTTCGGACTACGGACTACTTACTTTTCTTACCTTTGAGTGCAGAAGTGAACGAGATTATGAGCAAAGTGATCAGCAGTGGTCCCCTGGAGCGGCCCGACTGGTTTAAGACGGGGTTTGCGGCCGAGGTGCAGGGTAAGCGTTTTTCGAGATTCCTGGGAGAATTGTATAAGAGCTATTACAACAAAAAAGCCGGTATGCATGGTCCGCTGGAACTGCTGGAAGAAACCCGGCCCGGGGTGGATGCCATAGCCATTATCTGCAATGAATTCGAGATCGATTTTTTTCGTATATTTATAGATCACATACGCGAACTGGTGCGTTCCGAAGGGTATTACCTGTACACTTCTGATGCACGCCTGCTGGACAAGGACGGTGTGGAAGTGCTGGTGGAACGGCATTACCTGAAGCCTTCCGTACCCATACAGCTCCAGGAGGCCAACGAGCAGATGTTCGGCAATATTACCCTAGAATATGTGATGCGTCAGGGCCGGGCCGATCACGTAAAAATACTGCGTACCTATTATTCCGACCGGGCTTTTGCAGCGCCCCGTTCCTTCGGTGAACTCATCGATCTGATCACCGAGATCGGGCACTGAACAAAAAGTTGTCAAACTACCTCAGAACAGCTACTTTTGCCCCGTTATGCCATTAGATCAGCCGCTGGAAGAAAAAGAAATGTCGTTTCTCGATCACCTCGAGGAACTGCGCTGGCATATAGTTCGTTCGGTTATTGCCATATTAATCGGCGCTATTGTAGCATTTATATACGATGAGATCCTTTTCGACGTGATCCTTTTCGGGCCGAAGGACCCTCATTTCATCACCTACCGCGTTTTCTGCAAAATAGGTCAGTGGGTCGGACTCAGTGAGCAGATGTGCCTGCAGGACATCCCCATCAAGATCGTGAACATGACCATGGGCGGACAGTTCAATATGCACATGTGGTCGAGCATCGTGGCCGGTTTTATACTGGCATTCCCCTATGTATTATGGGAAACATGGCGCTTCCTGAGACCCGCCCTGTACCCCAACGAGCGCAAAAACGCGAGCGGACTGCTTGCCTATGCCAGCATACTTTTCCTGCTCGGCGTGGGATTCGGCTATTTTCTCATCGGTCCGCTTTCCGTGAACTTCCTCGGGAATTACCAGATCAGCGGCGAAATTTCGAACACCATCAACCTCTCTTCGTATATCAGTACCATCACTACGGTGACGCTGGCCACCGGCATTCTTTTCGAACTGCCGATACTTATTTATTTCTTTACCCGTATCGGGCTCATCACCCCGCAGTTCCTGCGCAAATACCGCCGCCACGCCCTGATCCTGAACCTGCTGGTGAGCGCCATCATCACGCCGCCGGACATTATCAGCCAGATCATTGTGGCCATGCCTTTGGGAATCTTGTACGAAATCGGTATTTTAGTCTCGGCACGTACGGCTAAACGACAGCTGGCCGCCGAAAACAAATCCTTAATCAAATCAACATGAAGTTCTTCCTGAGAGCTGCTTTCCTCTGCCTGGGCAGTATCCTGATCTCCGGTAACGCGCTGGCACAGTATACGTCGGATACGCTTTTTTTCCGGGACGGTACCTATACTGTGGGCGAGATCCTGGATTTCGATTACGACGTGGTGGTTTTCAAAACACCGGACAAACAGGTGTATATGGCCCGCAAATCGGCCATGAACAAAATGTACAATTCCAGGCAGAACGTATACTCACGTTACAAAATACCCGGACCGCCCAACCAGAAGGCCATGGTGCCCTACCCGCGCAACGAAATGGGCATTACCATACTGGACCTGCTGCGTACGGATATCCGTTTTTATTACGAATACCGCCCCATCAAGACCCGTTTTGCCCTGCGTGTGCCCATCACTTTCGGGTTCAACTCCGGCAATTTCAATACGGTCTATTCACTTATCGGCATCAATACCGTTCAGAACATCAACCTGGCCATCGGTATCGAGCCCCGCCTCTATTCCGGCAAACTGTCGCGCAACAGTTATGTGTTCGGGGTATCGGCCGAATACCTGTACGTGAACCGCACCCAGTACTACGGCGGCGATCCCTGGTGGAGAGGCCATGCCCTGCGTTTTATGATCCTGAACGGCAGTACGCACCTGGTGGCCGGACGTGTACAGCTGGGCACCGAAGTGGCCATAGGTCTGGCCGTGCCCGTTGCCGATCCGTTCTACAGCCAGGGTATGACACTGCCTACACCCGTTCCACAGTTCAAAGTACGCTTCAATATCGGGTACCGCTGGTAGGCGATAAAGCAACATTTCACCAATCGGGCTTCTCCGCGTTTTCAGTCATTTATTCCATTCATTATCGAATCCGTGAACAGTATGGGATCGTGTTTACTCCTCTGCATTCTCTTCAAATATTTCTTTAGGATACAGTAACCAGGAAATTCCATCTTCCAGTTGTTTTACATGCCACACAATTACGCCTTTCGTATATCCCGGTCTATATTCCTTTATCATAAACGGCGGAACCCATATTAAGCCTATATCTCCGTCTCCGTGCCAGCCTTCTTCTAAAAAACGCTGCCGGGCAATGGCCATATACGCTTCCGCATTTTCTACACAGTCCTGCGGGTTTAGTATAAAATGCAGATTATCGATCCATTCATACGCACTCACCTCAAAAGAGTTCAGATGCTCAGGTGCATAGTCGATCATTTCTGTTTTCTTAATTGTATAAGCCATGTCTTTTCGTTTTTAAACTACGTACGTTCAACCTAATTTAATGCAATATAAAAGCAGGTGTGTAGACATGGAAATATTTGTCTGGTTTCAGCCGGTAAAAAACGGGGCTTTTTCATAAATTTTATTAGGTTTGACCTAAATATTGCGTACATGAAACTATTAGAAGGAAAAGTAGCCGTGGTAACAGGTGGAAGCCGCGGTATCGGAAAAGGAATTGTGAACAAGCTGGCCGAGCACGGAGCCAAGGTGGTATTCACCTACGTATCCAGCGAAAGTGCCGCCAATGCCGTGGCTGAGGAAGCTGCGTCAAAATACGGTGTGGAAGTGGTTGCCGTTAAGAACGACGCCGCCGATCCTGCCCAGGCCGAAAAACTGATCGAAGATACCGTAAGCCGTTTCGGCCGCATCGATATACTGGTGAACAACGCCGGCATTACCAAGGACAACCTGCTGATGCGCATGAGCGAGGCCGACTGGGACGCCGTGATCAACACCAACCTGAAAAGCCTGTTCAACATGACCAAGGCCGTACAGCGCACTATGCTGAAACAGCGTTCGGGCTCCATCATTAACCTGAGTTCGGTAGTGGGCCGCAGCGGAAATGCCGGTCAGGCCAATTACGCCGCCTCCAAAGCCGGCGCCATCGGGTTTACACAGGCCATTGCCCGCGAGCTGGGTTCCCGCAACATCCGCTGTAACGCGATCGCACCGGGCTTTATCGAAACGGAAATGACCGAGAAACTGGACGAACAGACCAGGAACGGCTGGATACAGAACATTCCGCTGAAACGCGCC
Source organism: Bacteroidia bacterium (assembly GCA_016742095.1). GTDB lineage: Bacteria > Bacteroidota > Bacteroidia > CAIKAF01 > CAIKAF01 > JACVCJ01. The sequence goes on along the minus strand of JACVCJ010000043.1, from coordinate 4,811 downwards.
GGAACTACTGAAGACGTAGCCAATACCGTGCTGTTCCTCGGTTCGGACCTGTCTACCTACATCAGCGGACAAACGATCAACGTTTGTGGCGCTATGCTGACAAATTAATATACGATTCATTCAAAATCCGCGTTCATTAAACGGTGAACCTAAGTCTGTCCTATACCTGGTGGTTTGTTCCCGGATGTTTACTCCTGGGAGCGGGCCTGGCCCTGTTGCTTTACTTTTACAGGAAGCCCGAACAGGTCATTCCCCGCAATGCACGCATTATACTGGGTGTTGTACGCGCGTTCTGCATCAGCGCCCTGGCCTTTTTACTGCTGAACCCGCTGGCCAACCGCCTGGTTACCGAAGAAGAACCTCCCGTTATTTACCTGCTGCACGATAATTCGGTATCCGTACGTTTAAACAAGGACAGCGTTTTCTATAAAGGACAGTACCTGGAGCAGTGGAGCAAACTGCAGGAAGCCCTGCGTAAAAAATACGCCATCGAGGTGCTGAATTTCGGCAGTAATGTGTCTAAAGCCGCCGCGCCCGACTATTCAGAGACCGAGACCAATGCCGAAAAAGCGCTGAAGGAACTGGAAACCATCACTGCAGGTGTAAATACCGGTGCAGTGATCTTTGCCTCGGATGGTATCAATACCAAAGGGAATTCGCCCATTACGCGGCTCGACGCCATCAAGGCGCCTTTCTACACCATTGCCCTGGGCGATACCACTACCCCGCGCGACTGGTACATACGCGAAGTGCTTACCAATAAAATTGCCTTTACTAAAAGCAAATTCCCGGTAGACATACAGATCGGCGCCGATAAGCTCAAAGGAAAACAGGGAAAACTTACCGTGGAATTCGGCGGTAAAAAGCTGCACGAACAGATGTTTACCCCGACGGCAGACCGCGAGGATCTTGCGGTTTCCCTGTATGCCGAAGCCGGCGCGCCGGGGATACAGACCATAAAAGTGACCCTGAGCGTGATGGACGGCGAGACCAATGTACGCAACAATGTTTCTTCCGTTTTTATTGAAATTACCGATACCCGCAAAAAGATAGCCCTGGTCAGCGAAGGCCCGCATCCCGACCTGGGCGCCATACGTCAGGCCCTTTCTGCGGATGAGAACCTGGAAGTGGCCTACATACCGGCGGTGGACTTTGTGCCCTCGCCCGATCACAACCTGGTGATCCTGCACAGTATACCCGGCGCCGGATTCCAGGGCAGCGACCTGCTGCAGAAAATGCAGAACCTGCGTATTCCCGTATGGTTCATCCTGGGCGCACGTACCAACCTGTTCGCCTTCAATAACCTGAACACAGGCGTACGCATCAATGGTAATAACGGCCGCATGGACGATGCCCGCATGGGCCTGAACCGTTCCTTTTCGGCCTACAACACCGGTGAAGACCTGGCCGCACTGCTGGCCAAAGCCCCGCCCCTGCAAACCTTTGCGGGTAATTACGAAGTTCGCAACAATGCCGACGTATTCGCCACCAAGAACATCGGCACGCTCAGCACCGGTATGCCCGCCTTTGTATTCCTGAACGAGAACGGTCGCCGCACGGCCGTACTGAGCGGAGAAGGCCTCTGGCGGACCCGCCTGTACGATTTTGAGCAGAACCAGAGTCACCGCATTTTTGACGAATGGATACAGAAAACGGCACAGTTCCTGGCCATCCAGGACGACCGTTCCAAATTCCGCGTAGATGCCAAAAACATGTACAACGAATCGGAACCTGTGTACATTCGGGCCGAACTGTATAACGACGCCCTGGAGCCCGTAACAGATTCCGAAGTGAAACTGGTGCTCACGGATTCGGCCAAAAAGAGCGTGAACTTTATTTTTTCAAAGGCCAGCGATTACTACAACCTGAACCTGGGCAAACTGTCGCCCGGCGTATACAGTTATGTGGCCTCCACCACGCGCGACGGCAGATCGTACAGTAAAAGCGGCCGCTTTGCCGTAAATGCCGACCGCATGGAATATACCCGCCTGCGCGCCGATCACGATGTGTTGTACCAGATGGCCGCCCGCAGCAAGGGCGAAATGTTCTACCCGCAGACCATGGACCGCATTCCGGCGCAGATCGAAGCCCGCGACGATATTAAAACCGTTACCCGCAGCTACCGCGACTTTACCGAGTGGATCCACTGGAAATGGATCTTCTTTGTACTGCTGCTGCTGCTGGGCAGCGAATGGTTCGCCCGCAAATGGTTCGGCACCTATTAATACTTGCCCGTACGGGGCCTTTTTTGTAGGTTTGTCCGTTTTTGAAAAGAGGCACATTATGGAAAAAACGATCATACTGAACGACGACGATATCCGTATGAAAACGGAACGACTGGCTTTTGAGATCATGGAAGAGAACTATGAAGAAAAACAGCTGTTCCTGGTGGGTATCCTGCCCAATGGCAAAGCCCTGGCAGAACAGATCATTCAGCATATACGGCAGAACCTGCCCGGGGTGGACTGCCGCCTGATCACCGCTGCGCCCGACAATAAGAACACGCCCAATGCCGCCGTACATTTTGAGGGTGGTATTGAAGATTCCGGCGCCCGCACCGTGATCCTGATCGACGACGTACTGAATTCCGGCAAGACCATGGCCGCCGTACTGCGCGAAATACTGCAGCATGGCCCGGCCCGCGTAAAGACCGCTGTAATGGTGGAGCGCGCCTACAAAGATTTCCCGATCACGGCCGATTACAAAGGCATTTCCGTAAGCACCAATATACAGGACCATATCGAAGTGGACCTGGGCAGTCCGGCCGCCGCCTGGCTGATGTAAAAGCCTCATCATCCACTTTATTAAATCTTAAAAAGCCCGGCAAACGAAACCCCGCCTCTGGATTTTTAGCTACCTTGCGCCCTGTTTTGTTTGTTTTATGATCAGAATTACCCCAACGCCCGCTTCACAGCTGGGCAATACGGACTTCTCGAAGCTTGAGTTCGGGAAATATGTTTCAGACCACATGTTCATTGCACATTACCGCAACGGACAGTGGGACAACGGCGAGATCATCCCCTTTCAGAATATACCGGTGAGTCCGGCAGCCCTGGCCCTGCATTATGGCCAGAGCGTGTTCGAAGGCATGAAGGCCTTCCGCATGAACAGCGGCCCGGTAAGCATCTTCCGCATCCCCAAACACCTCGAACGCCTCAACCGCTCCCTGGAACGCATGTGTATGCAGCCTGTTCCCGCAGAGATGTTCCGTGAAGCGGTAGAGACCCTCGTAAAGACCGACATCGACTGGGTGCCTCCCGCCGGCGAAGGTTCGCTGTACCTGCGCCCCTTTGTATTTGCCAGCGAAAGCCGTTACGGCGTAAAAGTATCCGACGAGTTTACCTTTATCATTTTCAGCGGCCCGGTTGGTCCCTATTATCCCAAACCGCTGCGCGTAAAAGTGGAAACGCTCTACTCCCGGGCTGCCCGCGGAGGTACCGGCGCCGCCAAATGTGCCGGTAATTACGGAGCGTCTTTCTATCCTACCCGTATGGCCCAGCAGGAAGGTTTCGACGCCGTGATCTGGACCGACGGACAACAACATGAATACATCGAAGAATCGGGCACCATGAACGTAATGTTCGTAGACAGAGGTACGCTCATTACCCCGGAACTCACCGATTCGATACTGCCGGGCATCACACGCGATTCCATACTGCAGCTGGCCCGTAAAATGCAGATCGACGTAAGGGAATACAAGATCCCTGTACAGGAACTGAAACAGAAACTGGCTGATGGCAGTCTAACCGAAGCCTTCGGAACAGGTACCGCCGCCGTGGTGGCCCCGATCAAAAGCATCAGTATCGACGGGGAAGAATTTACCCTGCCCGATGCCACGGACGATTCCCTGATGTTCCGCCTGCGAAACGCACTGAATGAACTGCGCACAGAAGGCAGCGGCGACACTTTCGGATGGAATACGATCCTGTCCTGAACTACTTTTTAATAAAACTCCTGTAAAAGGTACGTCCTCCGGCATTAATACCGATATGGTACATGCCCGGCGCCAGTGTGCCCAGCTGCAGCTGGAAGGATGTTCCCTGCGGCGAAGCCTGGTACACCGTACGGCCTGTATGATCGTATATGCGTACATCTGCCGGCTGCGTGCCGTTTTGTTCCATAACCGCGTACAGCACATCCGTTACCGGATTCGGGTATATGCGCAGGAGCGGTTCCGGCATTGCCTCGTGCAGGCTGAAATAACGCTGACTGAAACATTCCGTAAAACCGCTGTTATGCCAGTATGCTGAAGCGGAATAGAACGTACAGCTGAGGTCTTCGGTATCCGTTACTTCGGTGCTGAACAGCCGCGGAGTCAGCGGAAACAGCGGGCTGTATTTACTGCCGATGCCTTCGATCCATTCTTCGCCCAGTTCGGTAAATGCATTGGGGCCTTCCGGCTCGGCAAAACGGATGCGTTTGTGCCAGTTGCCGTTTACCTGTACACTGTCTGTGGTCTGTACCTTTATCCAGGCATTGAACTGCCCGAAGTTGTATAGTATAGAGTCTCCGACCTGCAGAGAAAAATTGTATAATATATCTGTATTTCCGGCAATATCTCTAAAAAAAACATAGGGGGCCGAAGAGTGTATATATCCTTTAAACACAGGCGAACTGAGGTTTTCATTTGTGGATGTATAGAGTTTATTCCAGGTAGTTCCGGCAATAGTACTGTCTCCCGAATAAAAAAACACATCTGTGCGTATGGCTATAAAGCCCGGGTCCTGCGGCTGACCGTTGGGGAACTGCCGCGTTACATACCAGCGTGAAGTAGTATTTAAAAAATGATCAGCCTGCGCCAGTGCATTGAC
>JACVCJ010000042.1 GCA_016742095.1 Bacteroidia bacterium | reverse complement strand
GTGTGGCCCAGGCCGAACCGCGGAATCCCCAGAGGGGAATGAACATCAGGTTGAGTACAATGGTGAACAAAGCCCCCACAATAGAAAAATACATGCCGTAGAGCGTTTTACCGCTGATCTTGTACCACATGCTCAGGTTCTGGTAAATGCCGTTATAGAGATTGGCGATGAGCAGCACGGGCACAATATCGATGCCCGACCAGTAGGCAGAGTTGCGCAGGAATATCCACTTAAATATGTCCACATACAGCGCCACCACCAGGAAGATCAGCAGGCAGAACCACACAAAATAGTCCATCACCAGGGCCAGGGTATGCCGGGTGTCGGTATCCTTGTTCATACTGAAAAAGAACGGCTCCGCCGCGTAGCGAAAGGCCTGTATAAAAATGGTGAGCAGTATCGCCAGCTTGTAACAGGCCCCGTAGATCCCGGCCTGTTCATCGGCTTCGTCTGCCGGCAGCAGCTGTTTCAGGAAAATAAGGTCGGCCTTTTCGTTGATGATGTATGCCAAAGCACCGATGGCCAGGGGAACGGCATACACCAGCATCTGCCGCAGCAGCGCCGTATCGTTGCGCATCCCGTAGCGGAAGATCACCGGCGTGAGCATCAGGAATTTAATGCCGCTGGCCACAATATTTGCAATAAATACGTAGGCCACGCCCTTATCATGATCGTATACCGCCGACCAGATGCCCAGCCCTTCCTGTCCGCCCTTCATGTACAGACCACGGCAATAGACCAGGAAAAAGACCACCAGCCCGAAATTGATCAGTATATTTAGTATATTAATCAATGCGAAAATGCCGGGTTTGTTCTCTTCCCGCAGTTTGGCCAGGGGCACCGAACTCAGGGCATCCAGGAAAATAATGAGCGAAAACAGGATCACGTAATCGGTATGCTGCGGGTACCTGAGCAGACCGGCGATCGGTTGTGCAAAAATGAACACCGTGGCCAGGAACACCGCGGAGACCAGGGTAACAAAATTCTGTGCCGTGGCAAAGATCCTGCGTTTATCGGCGTGTTCCATGCCCGAAAAGCGGAACATGGCCGTTTCCATCCCGAAGGTGAGCAATGCCAGGGCAATGGCTATGTAGGAATACAGTACCGATTGTACCCCGTAGGCTTCCGGCTCGAACACGTCGGTAAGCAGCGGGGTGAGCAAATAGTTAATGAGCTTGCCCAGTATACTGGTAAGTCCGTATATTACGGTTTGCCCGGCTAATTGTCGCAATCGGCTCATACAGGCTCAGGGAGACTATTCTCCTGAAAAATTGGGTTTGCGCTTTTCGAGGAAAGCCGTCGTGCCTTCTTTAAAATCATTGGTGGCAAAGGTGCTTCCGAACTGTGCGATCTCGTATCCGAAGCCGTCTTTTGAAGCGGCAAAACCGGCATTTACCGAACGGATGGCATGTGCGATGGCAGCCGGCGAATTACGGCTTATCTTTTCGGCCAGTTGCATGGCTTCGTTCAACAGTTCGGCCTGGGGCACGGTCTTGTTCACCAGTCCCCACTGCTCTGCCTGTGCGGCACTGATCATTTCGGCGGAGAAGATCAGCTGTGAGGCCCTTCCCTTGCCTATGAGGCGCGGCAGACGCTGTGTTCCGCCATAACCCGGTATCACGCCCAGACTTACTTCGGGCAGGCCCATTTTGGCGTTATCGGAGGCGATGCGTATGTGGCAGCTCATGGCCAGTTCCAGTCCGCCGCCCAGGGCAAAACCATTTACGGCGGCGATCACGGGTTTTTCCAGTTCTTCTACATAATCGAAGAGCATACGCTGTCCTTCGCCGGCCAGCATTTTGCCTTCTTCGGCATTGAAATGGGCAAATTCTGAAATATCGGCACCGGCTACAAAGGCTTTTTCGCCCGAACCCGTGAGTATGATCACCCGGATATTTTTATCGCTGCCGGCTTCGTTGAAAGCCGTATGCAGTTCCTGTATCGTGGCTTTGTTCAGCGCATTCAGTTTTTCGGGACGGTTAATGGTTATGATCCGTACCGAACCGCGGTCTTCCGTTTGAATATTTGAAAAGCTCATGTATTTTGGTTTTGGGTATAAAGGTAGGAATATGAGCGGGCCCTGCAAAAAAAGCCATCCCGCTTATCGCGGGACAGCCTTTTGCAAAGTTCTGTTATGTAAAAAACGTTCTATCGTACAATAATACGGCTGTTGATGCGGCTGTCGCCCTGGATCACCTGCAGGGTGTACATACCCGGCGCAAAAGCCGAAACATCTACCGTAGCCGTGCCACCGGCGGCCGTATGCAGGCTCTGCTGCAGGAGCACCACCTTGCCCGAAACGTCGATCATTTTCAGCACAGCATCCTGGAAGCCATCGCTGGTTTTGATGTTCAGCAGTCCGGAAGCGGGGTTCGGGTATACCGAAATGCCGGTATTTGCCGCTTCGTTCAGGCCTACATCGCTCAGTACGGTGAGGGTGGCGGGCGTACGTTCGCTTACGCAGTAAAAACCTTCCTCTTCCACTTCCCAATCGTAGAAATAGTAATACAATCCGGCACCTTCACTGCAACCGGTAATGGAAACCAGCCCGGTTAAGGTATAAGGATACGCAACGCCACCGCCGTTACTGCGCTGCAGGCGCGGACCTGCATACCCGAAATTCGTGGTATTGGTGGCCGCATCGGTCTCGATGGTATAACTGCCCGGTGTAAGCGGCAGGTTCAGCGCTACGCGGATACCGTCGGGCATACCGGCCGTGCTGGGGATGTTCACCAGTACCGATGAAATTACCGTGCCACCCTGTTTGATCTGTACGAGGCGGTTACCCGGCGTATCGGTGTACACTTTGGCCGAAAGCAGGGTGCAGTTGGCAAATACATCGAAATAGGTAATGGTATTGGTGGTGTTGGAACCGCTGTACTGGCTGCTGCCGCTGTGTGCCGTCTGGCCGGTGTACGAAGTATCGCCGGGATAATGGTAGGTGGATTGTGCGTAATACGTTGTAGTGGTACTCAGTACCGGTGTTGTGAATGACGGCCCTGTACCGATGGCCGTGCCGCCCGAGGGCCCGCTGAACCATTCGATGTTGTTGCCCGTGGCACCCAGTGTACCGGAACCGGAATTCATCACGGATGCACCGGTGGTCACAGGAGCCGGACTGGCCAGCACCTCCACGCTCACCGGGGCCGATGTGAACTGTTCGCAATAGCCCTGTATGGTAAGCGTATAGGTTCCGCTCTGGGTAATTACGGCGTCCTGTGTGTTGGCGCCGTTGCTCCAGTTGTAGGCGCTCATTCCGGCCGGACCTTCCAGCGTTACGCTGCCGCCTTCGCAGAATTTGGTATCACCTACGATATTCAGCACGGGGGTCTGGTTGGGGCTGAGCTCGATACTTACCAGGGGCGCCCAGGAAGAGCAGTTCCCCGAAGTTACCTGTACGCTGAAGTCACCCGTGGCAGAAGCCTGTATGGTCTGTGTGGTGGCGCCGTTCGACCAGAGATAGCTGTATCCCGCACCCGTCGGGGCCGAAAGCGTTACCGACTGACCCGGGCAGAGATACGGAGAACCTATATACGAAATTTCGTTCACGGGAGATACGCAGTCGCCTTCCACCACATTGTAGAACTGGTCTGCCGGCTGGTTGGTAAGTTTGGTCACCGTGCCCGAAGGCCAGCGGATAATGGCGGAGTCGATGGTAGTGGCCGATCCGAGGCCAAAATGCAGGTGGAAAGAATTGCTGGTACCGTAACTTTCACCGGCACGTACCTCACGTGTCTGCACGCCCCAGGCGCCATACAGGAAGATACGCGCTCCCACGGCATCGCGGTTGCTGATCACACCCTGCAGGTCGTAGGAAACAAAATGATTGTCGTTGCTGCTGCTGTTGAGCCAGAGGATATCATTGGTTGAGCTCGGCGAGTTATACCCGCTGGCGTAACCGGCGTAGATATCCAGTTTACCATCGTGGTTCAGGTCGCCCACACCGAAGGACTGTATGGCGTTATTGGTAGGAAAGGCCGTAGCCACCGGTGAGAACGTATTGTTGCCGTTGTTGCGGAACAGGCGGGCCGAGGCCGAACTGGTGGGACTACCCGTGATGAGTACATCTACGAAACCATCGTTATCGAAATCCGCCATTTTAGATTCATACGGCGTAAACGCGATGTTGAGACCGGCCCCGTTCGACAGGTTGATGTTTGTAAAACCGCCGGAACCGTTGTTCAGCATCATCATGGTCTCTTCGTCGTGATTGGTGATGAGCACATCGAACCAGCCGTCATTGTTGATATCCTCGAAGTTCGCCGTCCAGCTCTGGGCGCCGATGCGCAGGTTATGCGCCTGTGCATTTTCGGTAAAAGTTCCGTTGCCGTTGTTCACGAAGAGCAGGTTTATGCGGCGCGGATCGTTGGAGTTTCCCACGCCCTGGCGGCATTTGGCAATATACAGGTCGATGTCGCCGTCGTTATCAAAATCGCTCCAGATCGAACCGTAGTTACCGGAATCGTCTGTAGACTGATCGCCCGGAACATCGGGTGTCACATTAAAATTGATGATGTTGGAAACGGTATAGGTACCTGTGCCGTTGTTCACCCATATTTTACTCTGTCCAACGTCGTTACAGCCAAAAATATCGAGGTCGCCGTCGTTGTCCACGTCCATCATGTTCATGTTCTGCAGAAAGTAATTGGAGTTCGCCAGGGTAGTGCTGGCACCGTATCCTGTACCTGCGCCGTTGTCGATGGCCAGTTTTGCCGAACCGTTGAATCCCGCCACCACGTCCTTGAACCCGTTGCCGTTAGCGTCACCCACCACCATGGCCCAGGCGCTTCCGCTACCCATATTGGTGCCGTTTATCTTCTGGAACTGCTGACCCGGCCGCTGTCGTTCCACACTCATGATATACCCGTCGTCCATACGGGCAATATCGTCCAGTCCGTCCCCGTCCATATCGGCTACCGAGATCGCGTTGCCGGAGGTGAAATTACTGTTGTTGAATTTCGAACTGGCATTGGTGAAAGAGATCTGCGCCAGGGCCGCAACGGGCAGTAAGCCCGAGAGCAGCACAGATACAGCGTGTTTGTTTAGGTTTTTCATTCGATTACAGGATAGTTTAGTTATAATTTAATGACTTTTTTTACGAAGGTACCCTTGCTGGTTTCGATACGCAGCACGTACTGACCGGGAGCTCCGCACAGCAGGTATTCCCACTGGCTGCTGCCCGGGTTGCGGAGATTATCCGTACATACCCCGCTGCTGTTGTATACCTGCACGGAGTAAATGCTTACATCGCTCTGGGCGGTGATCTTCAGCAGTCCGTCCACCGAAGGGTTCGGACTCACCAGCAGGGCCGGGTTTTTAAAGGCCTCGTCCAGCGAAGTATTGGGCGTAAGCACAAACAACATCTGCGTGGCCGCCACCAGCACCGGGCTTTTATCTGCCGCCTGGAACATGGACTTGAACAGGTTGATCTCCGGCGTATTCACATTGAACATTTCGGACACCCAGCGCGGAGGCACCGACTGGAAATATACTTTAGCATATACATGAATACTTCCGGTAAGCTGGTTGCCGCCCGGGACGCATATGCGGTAGTTCACGCGGTCGGTACCCGAACCTTCGTTCCCGCCCTCGTTGTTAAAATCGGTATCACTGCCGATACCTTCTACCGAAACCGTATCGTAGACAGGCACTGAAGAGAGAAAGCCGTTCGGAGGCAGGCGATTGTCCTTTATTTTGGTATGCGCCCGTTCCAGCATGGTAGTGCGGTTGCCGGCCACGTCGTTCATCACCATTTCGTAGATCTGTACCTGGTCTTCCTGGCTGATCACCTGGTGGTGCGGTTCCGTTACGGCATCGTGCCCGATCAGTTCATACTGCGGATCGAGCATGCCCGATCTAAAGAGCGTATCGCCTTCCTGTGTGGTAGCCACGAACTGTACAAAGGCCCGGCGCGAAGGGTATCCCGACGGAAATTTATGACCGGCCTTATTCGATAGTTTCAGCGAGAAAGAAGCCACCGTGTCCGAAAGCCAGCCGTCGAAACCGAGGCCCAGCTCCAGGGTGGAATTCTGCAGCATGTGGATGGTACCGGCAATGGTAGAGTCGAAATTATCGTCGGTAGCCGTGATCCCCAGCGCCGCCTTGTTGTTTTTCATCAGCTGCAGCATAAATACGTTGCTGCCCATGAATTTATGCAGGTTGAAGGGCGTGCGGCCGGGCAGGTTCAGGATATCGTTGGCAATGATCACCGGGCCGCGGATGGCAGGCATATGGCAGGACTGACAGTTTTTATCCGTGGCGCTGAAAATGGAATTTTTCCACTCGTGGAAGGTAGCCTGTTCAATGAATTTATCCCCGGTGTAGTTGCCGTTCAGGTCGGTAACATCGGTAATGAGCGTATGACAAGAGGCACACACCATAGAGGTGCTCATGTGATTGCCCAGTGCGGGCGTAAAGCCGGTGTACAGCTGCATGGGGCCGATCATCGGATCGGAAAAAGGCCCGTACATGTGCCGGGTGGTATCGTACTGGATGATGCCCGAGAACTGGCTGCCGGCATTGCTGCCCTGTATGTGGCAGCTTACGCAGGATACGCCGTCCAGACCAATGGTATCGTTTTGCAGGTGTGCCATGGTATAGGGTGAGGTCCCCTGGAAATAGGCCGTATAATGGCCCATGGGCGCATGGCAGGAAGTACATTTGTTCTCGAGCGCGGGCCCGTGACCGGGATTCGTGTACACTTCGTGGCTTACTTTGGCCCTCCAGAGCGGATCTTTGGCCGAAAGCGCCATCATGGTCGCCTGCCAGTCGTCATACAGGTTCACGTCGTTGCCCAGGGGATCTACATTGGCCGTACCATGCAGTACATCTTTACCGTGACAGCCTTTACAGGCGCTGGACGTAAGAAAATACTGCCCGGGTTCTATCGGGCCCAGCATCTTGAGCATGCGCCGCTGCTGCTCGGTATGATACAGCCTGGCCGCCTTCTTTTTCTCTGTGGAAAGGGAAGTATTGGATGCAAAAACGAGGAAAAGGACAGGAACGGCAAATGCCGCAGTTTTCTTGTATCGGAGTAAGAAAGCAAGCATGGTCAGGTTAAGGAAAGTTTCGTTCAGGTTTATTGTTATATCAAATTTGCTTAAAAAAAATCAAATCAGCCACTTATTTTCTTAAAAAAGAAAAAACCGGGAGACGCACACAAAGTCCACCTGATCAGTAGAATAAATACAGAAGTGTCTAAAAATACCGCAACGCTTTAGCGGCTGAGCGCCGCGCGTTCCGGGAAGAGGAAGCGCAGTTTCCTGTTCAGGGAAAGACGCCCGGGATTGGTGCCCGGCAACCCTTCGGGGATGGCTATTCCCATCGCTTCGTAATATTTTTTCCAGCCGGAAAAGGTCTCTCCCGTAACGGGGTCCTTAAAGGTCATCGGGGCCGAAGGGATCTGCTTGCCCAGGCCGTTGCGGCGGTATACTTTCTGGATGAGTTCGGTGCAGTACAGGGCATTGCCGTCAGGCAGAAAGGCGTTGTCGTAGGGTACACCGATAAATTCCAGGGCTGTGCGGGCAGCGGCGGCCGATCTTTTTTGCATGCCTTTCGGTTTAAAGCGCGCCAGGGCCACCCCGTCATTGGCCAGGTAACGACGACGTCCGCGCCACAGGAAGCTGTCGAGCGGGGTTTTCTGCACGCCGCGGCCGATGGATTCCACCACGTACAGGGCATTGCCTTCTTTCAGTATGAGCCCGGCATGCTGAAAGCTGAAACCCGGCTTCGAAGGCGTTACCCGGGCAATGTTATCACAAAGTTCGCCACAGGGAAGTTCCTGGAAGATCAGGTCGCCTTCCTGTGCCAGTTCGGCCACAGACTGTGCCTGCAGCGCCATACAGCCTGCCGAGGCAAGCAGGCATAAAAAGAGACGTACCCGGTTCTTCATACGGCAAATATACATACAGCCATTGTAATTGTTGAAAAACAGTACGTAAAAGCATTCCTGAAAATGGTATTTTTGTGCAATGGCAAAAACTTCCGCGAAATCAGCCTCTGAAACTCCGTTAATGAAGCAGTACAACAGCATCAAGGCGAAATACCCCGATGCCGTTCTGTTGTTCCGTGTGGGCGATTTTTACGAGACCTTCGGCGATGATGCCATCCGTGCCCACAAAGTACTGGGCATTACGCTTACCCGCCGCGCCAACGGTTCTGCCTCTGAAATAGAACTGGCCGGTTTCCCCTATCATTCGCTGGAGAGTTACCTGCCCAAGCTCGTACGGGCCGGTTTCCGCGTGGCCATCTGCGAACAGCTGGAAGACCCCAAGACCACCAAGACCATTGTAAAACGCGATGTTACCGAACTGGTAACGCCGGGTGTGGCTCTGAACGACAATGTGCTCGAACACGGTTCCAACAACTGGCTATGCGGCATCAGCACCGGCCCGCGCGACAGTTACGGGGTGTCCTTCCTCGATATTTCCACGGGGGAATTCCTCACCGGGGAAGGCGACCGCCACTATGCCCGCAAACTGATCCTGAATTTTCAGCCCTCTGAAATTATCTACTGCAAGGGTTCTTCCGTGCGCAAAGACCTGGAACTGGAAGAACGTTTCTATTCCTTTGCCCTGGACCCCTGGATATTTGAATACGATTTTGCCTACGACTCGCTCATCGAACAGCTGCAGACGCCCAAACTGAAAGGGTTCGGGCTCGAAGGCATGCAAACCGCCATTGTGGCTGCCGGCGCCGTACTGCACTACCTGAAGGAGACCCGGCACGAAAAGCCCGCCCACCTGCGCAGTATCGGCCGCATAGACCGCGATGATCATGTGTGGATGGACCCATTCACCGTGCGAAACCTGGAACTGCTCAGCAACAGTTCCGACCAGCAGGCCACCCTGTTCTCGGTGATCAATAAAACCCTTACACCACCGGGCGCACGCCTGCTGAAAAGACGCATACTGATGCCTTTTAAGGATGCGGCACGGATCAATGAGAAACTGAATTCGGTGGAATACATTCTGCAGGATACGCCGTTTAGTCATGCCCTGGCCGAAATTCTGCCCCTGGTGGGCGATCCCGAACGCCTGGGCGCCAAAATAGCCACTGGCCGTATCAACCCGCGCGAACTGGTGCAGCTGATGCGTTCCCTGGAAGCCATAGCCCGCCTCAAGGAACTGGGCGATACCGTACAGAACGAAGGTCTGCAGAAACTGGCCGCCAAACTGGAACCCTGCCCCGACGTACGCCAGAAACTGGCCGATACGCTCAGTCCCGATGCCCCGGCCCTGGCCTCCAAAGGCGGCATCATCAAAGCGGGCGTGCATCCCGAACTGGACACCCTGCGCGAAATTTCAGGCAGCGGCAAGGAATACCTGCTGCGCATACAGCAGCGCGAAACCGAAGCTACCGGCATTTCATCGCTGAAAGTGGCCTACAACAACGTATTCGGCTATTATATCGAAGTTACGAACGCGCATAAGAACAAGGTGCCTGCCGAGTGGATCCGCAAGCAGACCCTGGTGAACGCCGAGCGCTACATTACGCCCGAACTCAAAGAATACGAAGAAAAGATACTGGGCGCCGAAGAAAAGATCTCGGCCCTGGAACAACGTTTGTATACCGAACTGGTGACCTCGCTCCTGCCCTATATTCCGGCATTGCAGGTGAACGCGCTGCAGATCGGCGAGCTGGACTGCCTGCTTTCCTTTGCGCGGGTATCGGCAGAACGGAATTATAAAAAGCCGCTGCTTAACGACGGTTTTGCGCTGCGCATACGCGAAGGCCGCCACCCCATTATCGAGACCCGCCTGCCCGAAGGGGAAAGTTATATTCCCAACGATATTTTCCTCGACGATGCCACGCAGCAGATCATTATGATCACCGGGCCCAATATGAGCGGTAAATCGGCCCTGCTGCGGCAGACGGCGCTGATCGTACTCATGGCCCAGATGGGCTGTTTTGTGCCCGCCGCCGAAGCAGAGATCGGACTGGTAGACAAGGTGTTCACCCGCGTGGGCGCCTCCGATAACCTGGCCGCCGGCGAAAGTACCTTTATGGTGGAAATGAACGAGACCGCAGGTATCCTCAATAACCTGAGCGCGCGCAGCCTGATCCTGCTCGACGAGATCGGCCGCGGTACCAGCACTTACGACGGCATCAGCATAGCCTGGGCCATAGCCGAATACCTGCATGAACATCCTAAATTCAGGGCCAAAACCCTGTTTGCCACGCATTACCACGAGCTTAACGACATGACGCTGAGCTTCGAACGTATAAAGAACTACCACGTTTCCATCCGCGAAAGCGGCAACCGCATCGTTTTCCTGCGTACCCTGGCTCCCGGAGGCAGCGAGCACAGTTTTGGTATACACGTGGCCGAAATGGCCGGTATGCCTTCCAAAGTGCTGAAACGCGCCCAGAAAATGCTGGCCGAACTGGAAAAACAGCGCGATAAGACCGCTGCTCCCGAGCGTACGGCCATTGCCGCCGCTGCCAATACGGTGAAACAGGAAGATAACGGCATGCAGCTCAGCTTTTTCCAGCTGAACGATCCCGTGCTGGAAGAGATACGCGAACAGCTGCTGCACATCGACATCAATACGCTTACTCCCGTAGAGGCGCTCATGAAACTGAACGAGATCAAGCGGGCCGCCGGCCTCAAATAAAAAATGCCCCTGCAGTGCAGCGGCATTTCTTCAATATGATCGGTTTTACTTTATGGCTTTTTAAACCCGAGGTCCCCGGTAAAGGGCCCCAGTACCAGGGTGTCCATCGCTGCGGATGACATGGGCACACCTTTCTTTTCGAAACGGCCGCGGGCACTGAAAATACCCAGGGCGTTCTCCATATTGGTGTACAGCGGTTTCTCCTGTATAAGACCGGTAGAAGGCTTGTTGATGCTGATGTACTGGTCCAGCGCTTCGGTGCCCACGTAAAAGCGGAAATCGAGCAGGCCGATCTTGCGGCGTATGCCCGGTGCGGGCTCCAGCTGTTCCTGGACAAAGCGGTAGAAGTTATTCTGCGGGATATTGTATACGATCTCGGCCGAGCCGCTGCGCTGTATGGGCGCAAAGCTCCAGATGACCGAATCCTTACTGGTGGCACCGCTTATGATATCTTCATTCACCCAGTGAAATACGATCTGCATCTGGTAAATATACCCGTTGCTGGCCGGGCTCCATTTAATATCGTATCCCTTGCGCGAAGGGGAATTCCATACGACGGTACCCGTACCCGGCTGTTTCACTTTAAGGCCCGACACCAGCGATGTGGTACCGGATATCTCTTTACCCGTTTTCAGGTTCGTGATGCGCAGTTTGTAGGTCTTGGACGAGTCCAGGGCCACATTGGTGCGGTACATCAGCTGGTTGCCGCCGGCAAAGGTACCGGAGTCCTTACTGATGGTCGTGGGAAAGCAGGGGATCGTCTGGATCACCTGGTTATTGGTGGGGTTCAGCTTTTCGATCCGTACGTTCAGATCTTCAGGCTTATAGTAAATGGAATCCGGAACTTTGGTATAATCGAGTACGTTGTCGTTTACAAGGAACGCTTTCTGTATACGTATATACTGAACCGTATCGTACTGGTTTAAAAGCCCGTACACGATCGTAGTCTCTTTATAGTTACCCGCAATGTCCACATCGGTCCTGCAGGAAGATAACCCCCCGGCAACGAGCGAAATAAGGCCTGCTGCCAACAATATCTTTCTTGTCATACCACAAATATAGCAGCTATTTTTACAAAACACCATGAACATATTCATACATTTGTCGGACAAACAGGTAAAAAACTTTAAATTATGTCAGCAGTATCGGGCGACAGTAAACGTATAACCACCCACAAGTTACAGGAGATGAAAAAGGCCGGCGAGAAGATCGCCATGCTCACGGCATACGATTTCAGTATGGCCCGTATACTGGACCGTGCCGGCATCGATGTGCTCCTGGTGGGCGATTCGGCATCGAACGTAATGGCCGGTCATGAAACTACCCTGCCCATTACCCTGGACCAGATGATCTACCACGCATCCAGTGTGATACGCGGTGTACAGAAGGCACTTGTGGTGGTTGACCTGCCTTTCGGTACCTACCAGGGCAATTCCAAGGAGGCGCTCAACTCTGCCATCCGCATTATGAAAGAGACCGGTGCGCACGGCGTAAAAATGGAAGGCGGCGACGAAGTGCTCGACAGCGTTTCGCGCATTGTACGGGCCGGCATTCCCGTTATGGGACACCTGGGCCTGATGCCGCAGAGCATCTACAAATACGGCACCTATACCGTACGCGCCAAAGAAGAAAAAGAGGCCGAAAAACTCCTCAGCGACGCCAAACTGCTGCAGGAAGCCGGCTGCTTCAGCCTGGTACTCGAAAAAATACCCGCCAGCCTGGCTACCCGCGTGGCCGGGTCGCTCGAGATACCCGTGATCGGCATCGGTGCCGGTAACGGTGTAGACGGACAGGTGCTGGTTACCCACGATATGCTGGGCCTCACCTACGAATTCCACCCGCGTTTCCTGCGCCGCTACCTGAACCTCTTCGAAGAGATCAGTCACGCTGTGGGCGCCTACGTACAGGACGTGAAAAGCCGCGATTTCCCCAACGAAAAAGAGCAGTACTAAAATATGGCCGTTCAGCAGGGCGATATTTTATTCGAAGACAACCACCTGATCGCCGTTTATAAAAAAACGGGCGATATCGTGCAGGGCGACAAGACCGGCGATATTCCCCTGAGCGAACATGTAAAGGACTTCCTGAAAGAAAAGTACGGCAAACCCGGCAACGTTTTCTGCGGGGTCATTCACCGTATAGACCGTCCCGTGACCGGCATCGTGCTGTTTGCCAAGACCTCCAAGGCCCTGGAACGCATGAACGCCCAGTTCCAGAAAAAAGACGTACGCAAGACCTACCTGGCCGTTGTGCGCAATGCCCCGCCTGCCGACGAAGGACATATTAAGGCCTGGCTGCGCAAGAACGAAAAACAGAACAAAAGCTTTGCCTCCGAAAAGGAAGTGCCCGGCAGCCTGTTCTCTGAACTGAAATACAAAGTACTGGCCCGCAGCGAGCGCTTTTTCCTGCTGGAGACAGACCCGCTCACCGGCCGGCATCACCAGATCCGCTGCCTGCTGGCCTGGATCGGCTGCCCCATTACCGGCGACGTAAAGTATGGCGACCGCCGTGCCAATGCCGATAAATCGATCTGCCTGCACGCCTCTGAGCTGCGCTTTACCCATCCCGTAAGTAATGAGCCGGTACACATAAAAGCAGCCCTCCCACAACTGAATTTCTGGCACGTCTTCTGACCGCCGCAGGGCAATAAAAAAGGAGACCGTTGCCGATCTCCCTTCTCTGAATTTTTTCTGAAAGTTCCCTTACTGCAGTTTGAACTGGATGGGAACGATATAAGATACCGAAGTAGGTACGTTACGTTGTTTGGCAGGCTGCATTTTAGGCAGTTTTTTCACCACACTGATGGATTCTTCCTCGAGGCCGTAACCAATTTTACGGTCGGGCAGGGCCAGTTGTACATCGCGTACGACACCGTCTTTACCGATGGTAAATTTAACGTGTACAACGCCTTCTTTACCCATTTCGCGGGCACGTGAAGGATAGGATACGTTCTTGGC
Source organism: Bacteroidia bacterium (assembly GCA_016742095.1). Lineage (GTDB taxonomy): Bacteria > Bacteroidota > Bacteroidia > CAIKAF01 > CAIKAF01 > JACVCJ01. The sequence goes on along the minus strand of JACVCJ010000042.1, from coordinate 13,159 downwards.
CAGGAAATTTCCCAGCTGACGGTCGAAACACTCCAGCAGGTTATCGTTTCCTTTTACACCTTCGCAACCGGGGAAAACCGGCAGGTCTTCCACCACCATGAAGTCTACCACCTCGTCGAGTACGGGACCTGTACCGCCTTCCACACCACCGATAACACCGTCGCTGCGGTTATCGCTGTTGTCGTCGGCACTGAAATCCAGTTCCGTTTCTTCGATCTCCACGTCGTCGTCCACCAGCTGCAGTACCTCAGGTACGGACGGCGGCGGGGGCGGCGGGGGCGGAGCCTGTTGCGGAGGCGGCGGCGTAGATAACATTACCGGGGCAATTTCTTCCACCTCGGCAACTACCGTTTGTTTCTTTATTTCGCGCTGAACGATCTCTGTAAAAGTTCTCCACTCGAATGCGGTGAGAAGCAGGGTAAGCCCGAAGATGAAACCGATCACGTAGAACAGTCCGCGTTGCTTATCCAGGTTCGCTTCTTTTTTCTGATGTACACTCATGACAAATGTTTTAAAATTTGCGGTCGTAAATATATGTTTTTTTTAATTCCAAAAATTCCTACCGTTGAAAATTTACGGTCGTCCTGAATTTCTGGTTTACAATATGCTCTCCCTGTTTTGCGGGGGTCCAGGGTTTCATTTTGCGCAGGGCGTTCACTACCTGGCTGTCGAGTTCGCTGTGCACGCCGCTCAGCACTTCCACGTCCTTTACGCTGCCGTCGGCACCGATCACGAAAGATACTTCCACGATACCGCCTACGCCACGTTCAGACAGGTAATAGGGGAACGTAACGCGGGAGGCGATGTATTCGGCCAGTTTCTGCTGGGTGCAGGCAAAACGTTCTTCGGGGTCTTTCACACCGCCGCAGTCGGCAAAAGTTGCGGTGAACTGGGGTCTTTCGTAATATTCTGCCGGGGAAAGGTCGTCGGGGGGCAGTATTTCGTCTATCCCGTCGATATCGATGTTGCCGTAGTTATACCCGTTTTTCGGGTCCGTATCCGGTTCGGGGTCAGCCTCGGGCAGTTTTTCCTGCGTAATGAGGATAATGTCCGGGGGCAGTACGGGAGCTTTTACCTGTTTTACCTGAACTTTAGGCTCGGGCGAAAGGGGAATGGGCACTTCTACCACCGTTTCTGCGATGGGCCCTGCAGGAAGGATGACCTCTTCAGAGATCCGGCGCTCCACCCTGTATTCAAAGCTCAGCAGGGTAAGGCCGCAGGCAAAGAGCATTCCTACTACCAGCAGCAGGGGCCGTTTGCGATCTCTTTCCGTTGTTTTTTCACGATAGTTCGTCATATTACGTGTGTTTAAATTTGCCGTGGATCAGTCCGAACACCAGCAGTCCGCATCCCGTCCCCAGGATATCGGCCAGCAGGTCCGAAAGGTCAGCACTTCTGTTTTGTACAAACGAACCCTGCAAAAGTTCAATGAGGGCACCAAAAATTGTACAGAACAACACACAAGCTTTTACAGATGACAAACGTAAGAACGGCACGGAATATTGTTTCCGGAAAAAAGTAAGCGTCTGGAAGGCCAGTACGCCAAACATAAAGGCATGGATCAGTTTGTCCATGCCCGAAAAAGGTGCGTCCGGGATCCCCGAGCCGGGGATCAGGCAGACGATCAGTATAAAAATGGCGGTACTTAGCGGTGTAAGACCGTGTTTTATGAACATGACGGTTTAGGCTCCGATAAGTGCTCCGTATGCGTCAGCGTCGAGCAGAGCGGCGGACTGTGCAGGATCTGTCATACGGATCCTGATCATCCAGCCTTCGTTATAGGGGTCCTGGTTCACCAGCTCGGGGCTGTCGGCCAGGGCCGGGTTCACTTCCAGTATTTCGCCGGCAACGGGCATATACAGTGAAGATACGGTCTTAACGGCTTCTACCGTTCCGAAAACCGCGTTGGCCTCCAGGGTCTCACCGGCGGTCTCGATCTCAACAAAGACAATATCTCCCAGTTCGCCCTGGGCGAATTCAGTAATGCCGATATAGGCGTTCTCGCCGTCTACACGTAACCATTCATGGTCTTTGGAATAACGAAGATCTTTAGGAATGCTCATGTTTTGTAATTTTATGCGGGGTAAAAGTAATAGTTTCTGTGTTTATCTTCCGGGGGCCGGCTATTTTTTTTCTCTATAGCGCTATCAGGCATCGGCGGCCGTGAACAGGGCCTTGAGCTCGGTGGCCTCGCCCGGTTTCATTTTCCCGGCCAGGATCAGGCTCAGCTGCCGGCGGCGCAGGGCACCTTCGTAGCGCTTCTGCTCCTCTTCGGTCTCGGGGACCAGTTCGGGCACATGAATGGGATTGCCCAGCTGGTCAACGGCCACAAAGGTATAGATGGCCTCGTTGCATTTGGTCTTTTTACCGCTGATATGGTCTTCCATGTACACATCGATATACACTTCCATACTGCTGCTGAAAGCGCGCGATACCTTGGCCTCGAGCGTAACCACATCGCCCAGTTTGATAGGGTGGTTGAAGGATACGTTGTTCACCGAAGCCGTTACCACCACGCGGCGGCAGTGACGCTGGGCCGAAATGGCGGCTACAATGTCCATCCACAGCATCAGGCGCCCTCCGAACAGGTTTCCGATCACATTGGTATCATTGGGTAATACGATCTCCGTTTGCACGGTGAGCGATTCTGCGGCGCGTCTTGCCTTCATACTGCTTAATTTTTCTAACTTTGCCGCAAAGATACCTGTTTAGCCCGCGTAAAGCGCTCAATTCACACTTTTTCAAATTTTTTTGTTGAAAAGTTTGGGGGTTAAAACAAAACATGTAACTTTGCGCTCCCAATTTAAGAATATCGTAATCGTTTAAAATAACAGCGTTATGTCAAAGAGAACATTTCAGCCATCCAGAAGAAAAAGAGTAAACAAGCATGGCTTCCGTACGCGTATGGAAACTGCCAATGGCAGACGTGTACTTGCCGCCCGCAGAAGAAGAGGCCGCAAAAAACTGACCGTTTCCGACGAGAAGAGATTCAAATGGTAATCTGATTACCCTTTATATAAAGCATTAGGCCGTTTTTCCCTCAGAAAAGCGGCTTTTTTGTTTTTCTGCGTTTGATTTTCCTCCCGGGATAATAATTTTGCAATATTGTAGTTAATTTACACACGGAATTTACAACGCTTTGAATTTACGCAAATACATACTGCTCTTTCTTCCGCTGTTGGCGCTGCTGGCCTCCTGTTCCACCCGGCAGGACAAATGGCTGAACCGTAACTGGCACGCCATGAACACGCGCTACAACGGCTATTACAACGGCCGTCTGGCCATACAGGAAGCCTTTTTCGAACTGGGCAAAGTACATAAAGACGATTACAACCGCCCCATACAGGTTTACAAATACGGTAACAAGGACGTGGCCCAGGGCGTGAACCCGCAGACCGACCGCGCCCTGCAGAAAGGCGCCAAAATGATCAAAAAGCACAGTATGCTCATCAACGGTTCACAGAAAAACCGCTGGATCGACGACTGTTACTTCCTCATCGGGCAGGCCAACTTCATCAAACGGGAGACATTCCCCGCCATACAGCAGTTCCGCTACGTGGTACAGAGCTCCGAGGACAAAAACATGAAAGAGCTGGCCCGCCTGTGGATGATCCTCTGTTACAACGATATGGGCGAATACAGCCAGGCCGAGGCCGAATTCAACCACTTCCTCGATAAAAAACCGGGCTCCAGGGCCGAAGCCATGTACTACGGCGCTATGGCCGATTTTTTCATCAAATCGGAAGAATATACTCCGGCCATCATTCCGCTGACCAAGCTGGAAAAGATCACCAAAAAGAAAAAACTCAAGGCCCGCTATAACTTCATCATCGGGCAGATCTGGCACCAGCTGGGCAATATGGAAGAGGCCAAAAAGTATTATACCCAGGCCATTAAGTACAAGCCCGAATACGAACTGGAATTCCAGGCAGCGATTGCCATAGCCGTTTCCTCGCAGGAAGGCCAGGACAACACCGCCCTGAAAAAGACGCTGAAACGCATGCTGCGCGACGATAAGAACATCGACTACCGCGACCAGATCTACTACGCCATGGCCATACTGGCCCAGAAAGAGAACGACGAACGCAGCGCCCTCGATCTGTTTACCCGCTCCGCCAAGGCCAGTACCACCAACCGCACGCAAAAAGGCATGTCGTACCTGGCCATGGCCGATATCTACTACAAAAAGCCCGATTACCTGCGCGCCCAGGCCTATTTTGACAGTGCGTCCATCAATCTCGACAAAAGACACCCGGCCTTCGAACGGGTTAAACTCCTGGCCGGCAACCTGAAAGACATCGTACTGTACAGCACCCGCATCACCGAAGGCGACAGCCTGCTCACCATGATCTCCATGAGCCCCGAAGAGCAGAGAAGTAAGATCGAATCCCTGATACAACGCCTGCAGAAAGAAGACAAAGAGGCCAAAGAAGCCCGCGAACTGGCGGCACAGCAGGCCCTCAACAGCAATACCAATCCCAATATGGTCGAAAACAACGGTAAGTGGTACTTCTACAACCCGCAGACCGTGGCTTTCGGTAAACAGGAGTTTAAAAAGACCTGGGGCACCCGCAAGAACGAAGATTTCTGGCGACGTAAGAACAAGACCAGCATCGGCGGCGACGGTCCCATGGTGGAAGAAAATGTGGGCTCCGACCCGAACAACCCCAATGTGCGCGACGATGAGAACCCGCGCTACGACGTAGATACCTACCTGGCACGCATTCCCAGGGGACAGGCCGCCATCGACTCCATCGTGGAGAGCATCTACCACGCCTATTTTAACCTGGGCCTCGTGTACAAAGACCGTATCCGGGCCTATCCGCAGGCCGTGGAATCGTTCGAGGGACTGGTAAAACGCAGCACCAGCAACAAATATGTGCCCGAGGTATACTACCAGCTGTATATCACTCATCGTTTACAGAACAACGACAGCGAGGCCGAACGCAACAAGAACATACTGATGACGCAGTATGCCGGCAGCGATTACGCCAAACTGATCAATGACCCGAACTACCTGGCCAATAAAGACAACAAGGACAAGGATGCCGAAAAGGCCTATACCACCGCCTTCAGTTATTTTAAAGGAAAGGACTACGCCGCCGTACAGCGCGAATATGCGGTTGCCCGCGAAGCCTATGCCGGAATGGACGTAATGCCTAAGTTCTCCCTGCTGAATGCCCTGGCTACCGGTGCCCTGAGCGGTAAAGAGGCCTATGTGGCCGCCCTCACCGAAACGGCAACGGCCTATGCGTCCAAAAACGAAGGCAAGGAAGCCCAGCGCATCCTGGACCTGCTTAAAAACAGTGAGATCATGAATGCCGCCGGCAGCGAAAGCGGCGGAATCGCTACCTACAAACCTTCGGACCTGGAAAAGCACTTTTACGTGATCTCCGTTCCGCAGGGCCAGATCGATCTTACCCAGACCAAACAGCAGATCGCGGCCTTCAATACCGAATATTACAGCAACAGCAACCTGCAGGTACAGGAAGTGGCCTTCGGTTCCGAAAACCGTTTCCTGATCCTGAAAGACTTCCCTTCGGCCACCGCCGCCATCACATACTACAAAAGCCTGGACGCCAATTCCGACATACTGGAAAAAATTCCGTCGGAACAGGTACCCGTAGCCTTTGCCATTTCCACATCCAACTTTGTCACCCTCATGAAGACACAGCTCCTGCCGGAGTACATGAAGTTCTTCTTTGAAACGTACAAATTCAATTAAAAACAAATGAAATACGTTGCCGGAAGGCAGCATGAGAAACTATGTTGGGCAAGAAAAACAAAAACGAAACTTCAGGATTTGCAGCCGATACCGGTGCTACCAGTACGATCATCCCCAAGACCAGGATCACGGGTACATTCCAGAGCGAAGGCAATATCCGCCTCGATGGCGAGCTGGAAGGCAAGATCCTGTGCAAGGGCAAGGTAGTGATCGGGCCGGGAGGCGTTGTAAAAGGCGATGTAGAATGCAACGACGCCGATATTTCGGGCATCGTACACGGAAACATTATTGCCACAGGCACCGTACATATTAATAACGGGGCGCAGGTACACGGCGACATTAAAGCCGAAAACCTGCAGATGGACATCGGCGCCAAGTTCTCGGGCCGTTCCATGATGCAGATCGCCGCCGTTGCACAAGTACCGAACCATGCCGAAAAACCCAGATCCGAAAATACCGAAAAGGTCTAACGAAGCGCTGCGTTATGCCGACCTGGGCTGGCGTATGCTGGTGATCGTGCTGGCGGGAGTGTTCGGCGGGCGCTGGCTCGATACGAAATTCCCGGCCACGAAGCCGCTTTTTGTGGTGGGGCTGTCTATGCTGGCCCTGGGGGCTTCTATGTACATGCTGATACGGGCCGGGTCGAAGCGTAACAACAATAAATCTTCATAATCCGGCAGGTCCGGGAAACATATGCGTGTAGTTATTCAACGGGTAAAAAGCGCCAGGGTAAGCATCGGCGGTAAGGTCAAAGACAAGATCGGGGCCGGGGTGCTTATTTTTGTAGGTGTCGAAGATGAAGATACCATGGACGATATTACCAGGCTCACCTATAAGATCACCCGCCTGCGCATTTTCCCGGACGAGAACGGCAAAATGAACCTTTCGCTCTGGGATACCGACCACAAGGCCATGGTCATCAGCCAGTTCACCCTGTTCGCATCCACCAAAAAAGGCAGCCGCCCTTCCTTTACCGGGGCCGGTAAACCCGAATTTGCCCGGATGATGTACGAAATGTTCTGCCTGCAGCTGGGCAAAGAGCTCAATAATAAAGTGGCTACCGGCGAATTCGGCGCCGATATGCAGGTAAGCCTCGTAAACGACGGACCCGTAACCATTTGCATCGATACCAAAGCCTGGGAATAGGACTTTGTAAGCCGTTGAAAATGTGAACAGAGGTTAATGAAAAGTTAATTAGGGACAAAATTCATTTGGAAGGTACAACTAAGGTATTATTTTTGCGTTTCATTTCTGAAAATATACATAATGAAAAAACTATTGAACATCCTCCTGGCAGTTTTCGCCTTCGGTTTACTGGGCGCAACAACCTCTTTTGCCCAAACCAAGAAAATTGCAGTACTCAATACCGAGAAAATATTCTCCCTGATGCCTGAGAAACCGGCTGCAGACAGTGCTGTATATAAGTACCAGGAGGAACTGTATAAAGAACTGTCCGCCAAACAAAAGGTGCTGCAGGAAAAAGCCGCCGATTTCCAGGCCAAGGAAAAAGATTATTCGGCTACCATGAAAGATCTCAAAACAAAGGAGCTGCAGGACGAACAGGCCCGCCTGGAAGAGTTCTACAGCACCATCGAGAACGAACTGGTAGAAAAACAATCGAAAGTATACAAGCCGATCACCGATAAGATCATCAATGCCGCCAAAGAAGTAGCCAAAGAAAAAGGATACTCTTACGTGATGGATGCCAACAGCTTTATCTATTTCGATGAGCTGGACGTGATCGATGCTGCCGTAAAAGCAAAATTAGGCCTGAAACAATAAAAAAGGGCTACATTTATTAAAAATTACAAGCGGCTTCGGGCCGCTTTTTTATTTTTGTACAAATTCCTATGTCTGAGAACGTAACCGTAATCCGCAAAGCCCATTTCAACGCTGCACACCGCCTGTATAACCCGGCCTGGAGCGATGCACGCAATACCGAGGTCTTCGGCAAATGCAGCCTGCCTAATTACCACGGCCACAACTATGTGATGGAAGTGGAAGTGACCGGCCCCATCGATCCGGAGACCGGCTATGTGATCGACCTGGGCTTTTTGTCACAACTCATTAAAACCGAGGTGGAAGCCCGCTTCGACCATAAGAACCTGAACCTGGACACCGCCGAATTCGCCACCCTGATACCTACCGTAGAGAACATCGTAGTAGTGATCTACCGCCTGCTGCGTGCCGGGATCGATAACAGGCTGCAACTGCGTGTAAAGCTCTTTGAGACCGAACGCAACGTGGCCGTATACCCTGCCCTGCCCTGACATTTATGAAGCTTTTTTTCTCTGCCGCCATACTCTTTTTCACCCTGCTCTGTACCGTAACGGCACAGCATGCCCGGCCCGAACAGCGTACCTACTCCATAACCCGGGCCGGCGAAAAAATACTCATCGACGGGCTCGAGACCGAGTCTGCCTGGCACAATGCCGTTTCCCAGTCCGGGTTCCGGCAGCATTTCCCTTCCGACACGATGGACGCGCGTTACCAGACCTTCGTAAAAATGTGCTACGACGATCAGGCCCTGTACGTATATGCACGCTGCCTGCGCGACAGCACCCGTAAATACGTGGTGGCCACCCTGCGCCGCGATTTCGGGACCGACGCCAACGATTATTTTGCCCTCGTGATAGAACCGTACCAGGACTATACCAATGGTTTCCGTTTTATGGTAAACGCCTTCGGAGCCCAGGAAGAAAGCCTGCTGGCCTCCGGCGGCAACTACAACGACGAACCCCGCTGGGACTGCAAATGGCAGGTGGCCGTAAAACGCAGTCCTTCCGAATGGACCGCCGAAATACGCATTCCTTTCACCAGCCTGCGCTATCACCCGAAAAATACCCGCTGGCGCATAAACTTTATCCGCAGCGATGCCGCCAGCAACGAACGTTCGGTATGGAACCCGGTCCCCCTGGCCTTCCGTGTGTTTTCCCTGGCCTATACCGGTACCCTCGACTGGCAGGCACATTCGCCCCGGCCGGGTGTCAATTTTTCGGTCATTCCGTATGCCCTGGGTGGTTACACAGCCGATAAACAACAACATAAATACGGCTGGAAATGGAATGTGGGCGGCGACCTGAAGTTTTCCATCACACCCACCCTGAACCTCGACGTGACCATAAATCCCGATTTTTCGCAGGTGGACGTAGACCGGCAGGTGACCAACCTGACCCGTTTCGACCTGTATTTTCCCGAGCAACGCCTGTTCTTTATCGAGAACAGTGACCTTTTTGCCCGTTTCGGCTTCTCGAAGATCCGGCCTTTCTTTTCCCGGCGCATCGGGTTGTACCGGGGCCGCCAGGTACCTATACTGGCCGGGGTGCGCCTCAGCGGTAAGCTGGACGATAACTGGCGCATCGGCATTATGTCGGTACAGACAGCAGGTTCCAAGGCTTTGCAGAAAGGTCCGGAGAACTACATTACCCTGGCCATACAACGCAAAGTATTCAAACGCAGCGCCCTGGGCTTTATCTTCGTGAACCGCCAGGGATTTGCGGGGCCTAAGATCGATTCATACAACTACAACCGTATCGCCGGCATCGACCTCGACTACGCCAATAAAGACAACACGCTTACGGGCAAGTTCTTCTTTCACCACAGCTTTCAGCCGGGCACCCTGCAGGACGCTTTTGCGCATGCTTCGTACCTGGGGTTCACGAACCTGCGCTGGTCGGCCATGTGGAACCATGAGTACGTAGGAAAGAATTACAATGCCGATTCTCTCGGTTTTGTGCCCCGGCAGAATATTTACGACGCCCTCAAGAAAGAGAACCGCAAGATGGCTTACTGGCGCCTGGAACCTTCACTTTCGCATTACTGGTACCCGAAGCGCAACCGCCATATTTTCCGCTATACGGCCGGCTTGTACTGGAATTATTATGCCGACGGACGTTTTGCCGCCACCGATGTGAACTACAACCCCTTCTTTGATATTACCTTCCGGGACAACTCCATATTCTCCGTCGGCTACAACGAAAATTTTACCCGCCTGTTCTATTTTACCGATGTGCTGGGCCGTGACGAGAGCAACTCGTTCCTGAACCCGGGCCGCTACCATTACCGAAACGCCTACGTAAGTTATACCTCGAACCCGCGTAAAGTGGTGTACGGCGAAGCTTCTTTCCAGGGAGGTACGTTCTTTAACGGAGATCTGTATACGGTTACTACCGGACTTAACTACCGGGCACAGCCCTGGGGCATCTTCAGCCTCACGGCCAGTTACGACCGCCTCAGACTGCCCGGCATGAGCCAGGCCCAGACCCTGCTGCTGGCCGGACCACGGATCGAGATCAATCCCACGCGTTCGGTCTTCTTTACGCTCTTTACGCAGTACAATACCCAGGCCCGCAACCTGAACGTATATACACGCCTGCAATGGCGTTACGCGCCCCTGAGCGACCTGTTCCTGGTGTATACCGATAATTACGATACCAGCGGCTTCCTGAACAAGAACAGGGGCATTGTTTTAAAACTGGTATACTGGTTCCAGCCACGCATACCCGGCAAACGCCGGCAGAGCGGCACTACTTAGCCGTTTTGGCCGCGGCTTCAGCAGCTTTCGCTTCCTTTGCCTTACGGGCCTTGCGTATCTGTTTGTTCACCGACATCTTGCTTACATCCAGCAGGAAACGCTTCCAGCTGTTGCCGCGGCGGCCGTATTTAGAACCTTTCCGGAACGAATCGAAGAAATACTTGGTGTATACCGAGGCGTAAATAGCGCAGGTGTTGTGGTCGAACCTGGGTCCGGCATGCGTCTTCTTCAGGTGTTTCGTACCCCTCGCCTTCATGGCTTTATAGGCGACCAGTGAGTTTTTATAGGTCACCTGCTCATCGGCCTTGCAATAGCAGAGCATCATGGGGCTTTCGGGTTTCCAGTCGTATACGTTGTTCGACTCCAGCAGTTCGCGCAGTTTAAAGGTAGTGTCGTTGCTGCGGTAGCGCTGTATCACCTCGTCCGTAAAAATTTCGCCGGGGATCTCGGGCAGCAGGCTGTTCACATCGCCAAAATCGTTGATGCCGTTAAAAATACGGGGGATCAGCGTGTCGTAGGGGGCACGCATCAGTTTGGTGGGCAGCGGATTGTATTTGTATACTTCGTAGTAACCCAGCAGGATATAGGGCAGGTACATGGGGTATTCATAGGGCTGGAACATCACTTCGGACTGTACGCCCGTCATGTCGTAGGCGCCGCTCATCGGGGAGGAAGCCGTGATCTTAAACTCTTCGGGATGGCGTTCCTGCATAAATTTGTGTGCACTCATGGCTGCATGGCCGCCCTGCGAATAACCGGTAAGAAACAACTGTTCGCTGCGTTTTACACCCAGGTCGTCCAGGAACTCGCGCGAGGCCCGGATCATGTCCATAGAGGCCTGTGCTTCCGTTTCGGCATGCTGGTAGGGATGAAAACCGTCGCCCTTGCCGATACCGAAATAATCGGGCCAGGCCACAATGTACCCGTCGCCGGCAAAGGCCGAGCAGATGAACTGTTCGCCCGTGAGGTCGATGGCGCGCTCTTTGCGCAGACGCGTACCGTGGTGGTATACCATCAGCGGCAGGGGCTTGTCCACACCGGTGGGCACAAAAAGGATACCGCTGGCGTTCACCTCACGACCGTCCGGGAAGTGCGAACGGTACATCAGTTCGTATACGTCGATACCGTTGGTGACCTGCATGATCACACTGGGTACGTTCATTTTCTTAAAGCGGGCCACCAGGTCCTCTTTGCTGAGGGAATGCACTTTTTCAGCCGAAATAAGCTTATCTCCGGCAAAAGAGAGCAGGGAGCCCATAAAAAAGGCTGCAACAAATAATACAGGTTTCATAATTAGAATGAGTTACTACAAACATACTAAAAAGTATGCATGCATCCAATGTACTTCGACCAATGATGATGAAAAAGTGAAACTTATAAAATATCACTTATATGAACGATATATTGAATAATCGTCTGTTTAAACGATATTTGAAATTATCATTTATTTTAATGATATTAGCACTATGATAGCTGTGATCAAAGGATATATTATTTCATCCAGGAAACTTACTACCACTGGGCTTTTAGCCAAACAGCTATTGTCTTAATTCCATAAATTACTTCTTCAGGCAATCCGTCAGTGCCTCCCGCAGCGCCGGGAAACGATAGGTATAGCCCGTTGCCAGCACTTTGTCCACGTTCAGCGGCGAGCCTTCGAGCAGCAGTTTCGACTGTTCGCCCAGGCCCAGTTTCAACAGGAAAGCCGGTGCCGGGAAGGGCAGCACAAAGCGGTTCAGTACCGAGGCCAGTTCTTTTGTGAACGTACGGTTATCCGGTTGTTCGGGTGCGGCCAGGTTGTAGGGACCGTTCATGGTTTCGTCGCCCAGGGCCTTCATCATCAGGCTGCACACGTCGTGTACGTGTATCCAGGGCATGTATTGCCTGCCGGAGCCGAATACCACGGCTGCTCCGCCCATTTTTACCGGTCTGGCCATCTTGTGCAGCGGTCCGCCTTCCGGGGAGAACACCACCGATATTCTTAATTTGACCACTCTCGGTACCAGGGGTTTAAACAAGTCGGCCGCTTTTTCCCAGGCCACGGACACATCGGCCAGGAAGCCTTCGCCCGGTCCTTCGTCTTCGGTAAAGGGACGTGTGCGCGTTACCATGCCGTAATAGGAGCTACCGGAGGCCGTAATGAAAACGGAGGGCTTTTTTTCCTGCGCGGCCACATGACCGGCCAGAAGTTCGGCACTGCGGGTACGGCTCTGCAGTATTTTCTGTTTCTGGGTTTCGCTCCAGCCTTTATCGCCCACATTTTCACCGGCCAGGTGTATAATGGCGTCCACGCCGGCAAATGCCGCCGGATCGGCCGTACCGGCGTCCAGGTTCCACACGAATACCTTTGCCCCTGCTACCTGTTGCCGGCTGCGGCTCAGGATGTGTATATCATGTCCGCCCGCCCGCAGCATGGGCAGCAGTGTTTTACCAATGAGGCCGGTGGCCCCGGTGACCAGTACTTTCATACGCATACGTTTTTACAGCTATAAAAATAGCCATTAATTACGCGGCTTGGCCGGTATAACAAAACACTAACAGGAGAAGGAATGTTTAAAAAAAACGGAAGTTATCCGGTGCCAGGCACCCCAAACAGAATAACTTTCCGTAGTATTTTTTCCCGTTGCCCGGCACAGGGAGTAGAAGAAACCGGGGAACGGAGTGCGCTTAATTGAACCGGTGGCGTTCCAGTTTTTGCTGTACTTCGTCTTTAAAGGTGGTACCGATGGTAAGCAGTTCGTCTTTGATGCGGAACGAATTGCCTTCGATCTCTTTTACATAACGCAGGTTGATGATGAACGAACGGTGAATGCGGATGAAATTATCGTCGCGCATCAGCAGCGATTCAATGTTCTTCATGGTATTGTGCGTAATAATGCGGGAGTTCTGCAGGTGAATGA
>JACVCJ010000041.1 GCA_016742095.1 Bacteroidia bacterium | reverse complement strand
GCGCTGTGTGTAGGCCGAGGCAATACTGGTGAACATGGTAACGCCGGCGGAAGGACCGTCTTTGGGCGTAGCGCCTTCCGGCACGTGAATGTGGATATTGGTATAGTCGAAGATACGGGGATTGAGCCCGAAATCCTCGGCTTTGCTTTTAAAGTATTCCATGGCCAGCAGGGCGCTTTCTTTCATTACATTGCCCAGGCTGCCGGTGAGCGTCAGTTTTCCGCGGCCGCGGGTAACCAGGCTTTCCACGTACAGTATATCGCCGCCCACGGGCGTCCAGCCCAGTCCGGCCACTACACCGGGAAACTGATTGCCGATGTATTTCTCGCGTCCGTAGGGCGGGCCCAGTATTTCCTCGAGCAGTGCCGGGCTGAAGGATTTGGGAACTGCTTCTTCGGCCGCTTTCTGCACGGCCACATAACGTGCTACTGACCCGATCTTGCGTTCCAGGCTGCGCACGCCGCTTTCACGGGTGTAATTCTCAATAATGAACTCAAAATTAGAACGGTTCAGTTTCAGTTCGCTCTTTTTCAATCCGTTCTCTTCGGCCTGTTTCTTCACCAGGTAACCGTTGGCGATCTCCATTTTTTCTTCGGTGCTGTAACCGCTCAGCTGAATGATCTCCATACGGTCGAGCAGGGCGGGCTGTATATTGGCCAGGCTGTTGGCCGTGGCAATAAAGAATACCTTGCTGAGGTCGAAATCCAGGTCCAGGTAATTATCGTGGAAAGTGGTGTTCTGTTCGGGGTCCAGTACTTCGAGCAGGGCCGAGGCCGGGTCTCCCTGGAAGGAGCTGCCTACTTTGTCCAGCTCGTCGAGGATGAACACCGGGTTTGAACTTTTTACCTTTTTGATGTTCTGTATGATGCGGCCGGGCATGGCGCCGATATAGGTCTTGCGGTGCCCGCGGATCTCGCTTTCGTCTTTGAGTCCGCCCAGGGCCACGCGTACGTATTTGCGGTCCAGCGCTTCGGCAATGGATTTGCCCAGCGAGGTCTTACCTACCCCCGGAGGGCCCACCAGGCAAAGGATCGGGGCTTTCATATCGCCTTTCAGCTTCAGTACGGCCAGGTGTTCAATGATGCGTTTTTTTACTTTTTCCATCCCGAAATGGTCGCGGTCCAGGATGGCACGGGCCTTTTTCAGGTCGAAATTATCGGTGGTGTATTCGTTCCAGGGCAGTTCCAGCATCAGTTCCACGTAGTTGATGCTAACGCCGTAATCGGGCGAGGCCGGGTTGGTGCGTTCCAGCTTGGCAATTTCTTTTTCGAACACTTCGGCGATCTCCGGGCCCCATTTCTTGGTCCGGGCCTTTTCCTGCAGGGCTTCGATCTCCTGGGAACTGCCTTCGCCCAGTTCTTCCTGTATCTGGCGCATCTGCTGGTGCAGGAAATAATCGCGCTGCTGCTTGTCGATGTCCGTTTTTACCTTGGAACGGATCTGGTTCTTCAGCTCCAGGATCTGCAGTTCGCGGGCAAGGATCTCGAGCACTTTCATGGCCCGGGTGCGGATATCGCCCATTTCCAGGATGCTCTGTTTCTCTTCCACCGAAGCGTTCATATTGCTGCTTACGAAGTGGATAAGGAACGAGGGACTTTCAATGTTCTTGATGGCGTAGCTGGCCTCCGTAGGTATTTCGGGCGATTGCTCGATGATCTGTATGGCGTGTTCCTTCAGGGTGGCGAAAAGCGCTTCAAACTCCTTGTCGTCCGGGGCCGGACCGGGTTCTTCGATCATGCGGTAGGCGGCCGTGATGTACGGCGTATCGCTGATTTCGTGCAGCATTTCCATTTTACGCTTGCCCTGTATGATGCAGGTAGTACTGCCGTCGGGCATTTTCAGCATTTTCAGTATCTGGGCAATGGTGCCTATTTTGTTCAGATCGGCAAACTGCGGGTCTTCTATGTTGATGTCTTTCTGCGCCGTAACACCGATCAGTTTTTTACCGCGGTTGGCGTCCTGGATCAGGCGTATGGATTTATCGCGGCCTACGGTGATGGGGATGACCACACCCGGGTACAGCACCGTATTGCGCAGGGGGAGTATGGCAAGGGCCTCGGGCAGATCTTCCACACGTATCGAATCGTCCCCGTCGTGGGTCATTAAAGGTATAAGCTCTGAATCTTCCTCCTGGATCTCTGCAAATGCCATTTTGTCTATTATTTCGAATTTCATTTTGTGTAAATATAATAATTACGCCATTTTGTCGCTTGCCGCAGGCAAAAAGGCCCTGTTTTTAGTTAGGATCTCCTAAACAATTACAATGCCAGTGCCAAAAACATTTTTGTCTATGCACCCATATGTTTTATCTATCTACAGCTAAAGCAGATTTTGTACCTTTGCAGCCTGATGAAAGCATCCGCAAGCATATTCCCCGTTTTTACAAAGTACGGCAAAGCCTTTTCCCGAAAGGGACAGCGCCTTTGCGTAACAAGCCGTGAGCAGGCCCCCTGCGGGCTGTAGATTCTTTATTTTTAGTTAAGGTTATATCAAACAGCGGCAAGCTGCGTATAAAATGTTGTAACTTCGCCTGTATATTATGAAAAAACGGATCGTATCTACCTGTGTTCTATTACTTTTAATCCCGGGCTTCCTGGCCCTGCAACTGTCTGCCCAGCAGCTGAACCATACCGACAGCAAAGGGCTGAAGCAGGGACCCTGGAAAACCTATTATGCCAACCAGAAACTGAAAAGTGAAGGTTCGTATAAGAATAATAAACCCCTGGGAATGTTTAAACTGTATTTCAGTAACGGCAGCCTGAAAGCCGAAATGAACTACAAGGAGGACATGAAGACCTGTGCGGCCGTACTGTACGATTCACTCGGTAAAAAAATGGCCGAAGGCATTTACATCGACCGTAAGAAAGAAGGGGAGTGGAAATACTTTTCTGAAGAAACAGGCACTCTGCGCAGCACCGAAACCTTTAAAGCCGATGTGCTGAACGGGCCCTACAAGGTATTTTACCGCGATACGGCCAATACCGGCGCCATTATGGAAGAAGGCATCTATGTGAACGGCCTCAGGGAAGGCCAGGTAAAACAGTACTACTCCGACGGGAAACCGCACAGTACCTTTACCTACAAGGCCGGCATAGCCAGCGGCCCGGTGATCTTCTATTACCCCAGCGGCGCCAAACAGGTACAGGGTTCGCACGACGAGGAAGGAAGACGGCACGGTTTGTGGATACGGTATGACGAAAAAGGCGTTCCGAAAGATAAACTGGAATACAGGCACGGAAGCGCCAAAGGCAAAGACATGATTATAAATACGGCTCCTGAGAAGCCGATACAAGTGAATACACCCGATGGGATCAAAGAGTAGAGTTTTAGTGGCCATGAGCGGCGGCATCGACAGCAGTGTTACGGCACTGATGCTGCATGAACAGGGCTACGAAGTAATAGGCGTTACCATGAAAACGTGGGACTACGCCAGTTCCGGCGGAGAACGCAAGACCACCGGATGCTGCAGCCTGGACGATATTAACGATGCACGTGCACTGGCTGTGGACAAAGGTTTTCCGCATTTTATCATCGATATCCGGGAGGAGTTCGGCGATTATATCATCGATAATTTTACCACCGAGTACCTGGCGGGCCGCACGCCCAATCCCTGTGTGCTCTGTAATACCCACATAAAGTGGGACGCCCTGCTGAAACGTGCCGATAAGCTCGATTGTGAATTTATTGCCACCGGCCACTATGCCAACGTACGGCAGGAGAACGGCCGCTATGTGGTGTCCAGGGGTCTGGACGAAAGTAAGGACCAGTCCTACGTGCTCTGGGGCCTCTCCCAGGAGGCGCTGGCCCGCACCCTGCTGCCCCTCGGTAAGTACCGCAAGACCGAAATACGGCAGATGGCCGAAAATTACGGCTATACCGCCCTTGCCAAAAAAGGCGAGAGCTACGAGATATGCTTTATTCCCGACAACGATTACCGCGGGTTCCTGAAACGCCGGGTAAGCGGATTGGAAGACGAAGTGGCCGGCGGCAATTTTGTGGATACCGAAGGCAATGTGCTGGGCCAGCACGACGGCTATCCCTTTTACACCATCGGGCAGCGCAAAGGCCTGGGCATAGCCCTGGGCAAACCCAAATTTGTTACACGCATTGTGCCCGAGACCAATACCGTGGTGCTGGGCGACGAAGAGGACCTGGAAACCACCGAAGTGTACATCCGCGATTACAACATGGGCAAGCTCGCTCATATAGAGGAAGGTATGGAGGTCATCGGCAAGATCCGCTATAAGGACAAAGGCGCCCCGGCACAGCTGTATACCGAAGGCAATATGCTGCGGGCCCGTTTCCTGCAAAAGGTGAGCGCGGCCGCCCCCGGACAGAGCGCCGTGTTTTACGATGGGAATGACGTAGTTGCGGGCGGATTTATTTTAACGTAATTTTGCATTTGTACAATCATCTTGTATATTTGGATGTTAATTTATAACCGATGCGCACAATAAAATCCCTGCTGGCAGTTTCTGCAGTTCTTGTATTCTTTGCCGCCTGTAAAAAGGACAAAGGCCCCGACCTGGCCGACAGAACCCTGTATCTGCCGGTAGATATCGGTCACCAGTACGAATACCAGATCGACAGTATGTACTGGACCACCGACTCGAGCGGTTCTGTGTCCTATATGTACCGTGAGACCTATGAAACAGACGTGCCGGACAATACCGGAGGCCTGCAGACCCGTATCAAAACCGAAAGAAGAGGCGGTAACGCAGCCGGTTATACCGTTCTGGGATACGATTATATCCAGAAATACTACAACAAGAACCAGAAAGAGTGGACGGTAGAACTGCTTAAGAACAATATCAGGTACATTATGCTGCTGGCCCCGATCGAGAACGGCGACAGCCTGAACCGTAACGCCAAGAACCTGGCCCTGGCCCAGTACTGGACGGCCTCGCTCATTGAAAAGAGCGGCAGCTACGGCGGACAGAACTACGAGCATACGCTTACGCTCATCGAAACAGAACAGAGCGACAGCGTGTACATCATTACCAATAAAGAGGTATACGCACACAGCGTAGGCCTGGTGTACAAAGAAGATACCTATATAAAAGGAAAGACCAATGTGCCTAACTGGCAGAACATCCCGGTAGAACAGCGTATCGAGTACGGCTATAAGTATACCAAAGAACTTAAGTCCCATGCGGATCTCTATTAGGAAACATAGTATAAAGAGAGAGACCATCGCCCTGATGGTCTTTTTTGTTTTAGCGGGCAGCGCCTGCAAAAAGAAGGAGACGGCTGACTATGACAAAGGGGAGAATTACTATCCCCTGAAAAGCGGCGCGTACGTAGTGTACACGGTAGACAGCACCTGGTACGACGATTTTTCGCACGATACCCTGCAACAGGTATACCAGCTGAAAGAACGCTGCGATACCCTTTTTGAAACGGCCGAAGGCAAAACCGCCATGCGCATTGAGCGTTACAAACGGGCACAACCCGGCGACGACTGGGGTACCCCCCGCATTTACTGGGCCTATACCGAAAACAGTTATGCCATACGCGCCGAGGAGAACCTGCTGTACGTAAAGTTGCAGTTCCCCGTAAAAAAAGGCACTACCTGGAACAGCAACCGCTTTAATTTTAAATCGTCCGAAGATTTCCGTTTCGAAAAGGTGGATGCCGATACCACGCTCAACGGTATCCTGTTCGATTCCGCGGCATTTGCCCAGAGCCGGGCCTCCTACGAATCCAAGATCGACAAGTACAAACAGCTGGAGGTGTACGCCCGCAACGTAGGGCTTGTGTATAGGGAATACATAAAGATCGACTCCGTTTTCCGCGACAAGGTGGGCTCCGATACCAATAACCTGCCGGTGATGAACAAGATCAAAAAAGGCTACGTATACCGGCAGACCGTGCTGGAATGGGGCGAAGAATAGCGCCTGTTAAAACGACGACAGCCCGATATAAATTTTTCTATCTTTGATCTAAACGTATACAACATGAACAAAAAATGTATATACTTTCTTGCGGGGCTTGCTTTTACGCTGAACGTGGCTTTTGCCCAGAAGGCCGATGAGCAGCCTGCCGTACTGAAAAAGTATGTGGTTTTCTTTAAAGATAAAGCCAATTCACCCTTCTCCCTCAGCGCGCCGGAGAAATTTCTTTCGGAGCGTGCCCTCGAACGCCGCCGCAAAAGCGGTATCCGCGTGGATGAAACGGATATCCCGGTAAATGGTTCCTACATTAAACAGGTGACCGACCTGGGCTACACTTATATCAACAAAAGCAACTGGAGCAACTGCATTATGGTAAGCTCCGGGAACGAAAAGCTGCTTAAAAAACTGCAGAAACTGCAGCCCGTGGCCGAAGTAAAAGAGGTATACAGCGCCGCTTCGGTGAAAAAAGATCCTATGGCCGCCCTGATCCAGAAAATGGAGAGTGCCGCCAAATCGGGTCAGCAGGGTTCTAATATCCAGAATGCCAAAACCTTTGAGTATGGCAAGAGTATCGATCAGGTAGGTATGATCGGTGTAGACTATATGCACAGCAAGGGTTACACGGGCGAAGGACTTATTATTGCGGTGCTCGACGGCGGCTTCTTCCGTGTGAACGAACTGCCGGCCTTCCAGAGCCTGCGCGAGAACCATCAGATACTGCGTACCTGGGACTTTGTAGCTAACGAAGAATCAGTATACGAAGATAATTCGCACGGTATGTCCGTACTTTCCTGCATTGCGGGTTATATTCCGGGTAAACTGATCGGTACCGGTCCAAAGGCTAATTTTTACCTGCTGCGCACCGAAGATGCCGGCAGCGAGACCCTGGCCGAGGAGTATAACTGGGAGGCCGCGGCCGTGTGGGCCGATAGCGCAGGCGCCGATATCATCAACAGCTCGCTGGGCTATACCAAGTTCGATAACAACATCGGAAGCCATACCTATATGGACATGAACGGCAATACCGCTGTGGTAACACGCGCTGCCGACATGGCCGCCCGCAAGGGAATTTTCGTGGTGAACAGCGCCGGTAACGAGGGCTCGAGCCCCTGGCGCTACATCGGTGCTCCGGCAGATGGCGACAGCGTGCTGGCCATCGGTGCGGTAAAATCGAACCGCGAGATCGCTACTTTCAGTTCGCGCGGACCTTCGTACGACGGTCGCGTGAAGCCCAATGTGTGCGCCATGGGTCAGGGTACCCTGGTTTCGCTGAGCAGCGGGGAGATCGGGCCCAGCAATGGTACTTCGTTCAGCGGACCGGTAATTGCCGGTGCCGTGGCTACCCTGTGGCAGGCCAATCCGCAGGCCAGCAATATGCAGCTGTACGATGCCATCCAGCGCAGCGCCGACCGCTATTCCACACCGGGTGGCGATTACGGTTACGGTATTCCGAATTTCGGCTATGCCGATATGCTGCTCAAGAACATGAACGGCGAAGATGCCTACAACGATCAGAAGATCATCGTATACCCGAACCCGAACGACGGTTCGCAGCTCTTTTTCGACTTTTTTGCCGCAAAGGAAAGCGAGATCATTATCGAGATCTCCGATCTGCAGGGCCGTGTGATCCAGTCGCAGGCGCGCAAAGTGCTGGGCAACACCATGAACTTTCTTTCCGTGAACCTGTTCAGCAACAATATGGCGCAGGGTACCTATATACTCACCGTGCGTGACGGTAATACCCGCTTCACGTCCAAGTTCCTGAAACAGTAAAATGCGGATGATCAGTAATATTGAACGGGCGGAGGGCAACTTCCGCCTTTTTTATGGCTGTATCTCCCCTAAACGGGTGAAAAACGGCAGTTTTGTAAAAGGGGTCTTATTGCGGCGTACCTTTGCAGTATGAAACTGAGCGATACGGCAATACAGGGCATTCAGACGCCCCTTTTGGCCTGCAGCCTGTGCTGCGACGAAAAGAAAAAAGATTGCTGCAAAAAATACAAAAAAGGGAAGCGCTGTAAAAAGTGCCCCGATCATTAAGACAGGGCGGTGTGCGCCTGTGCGTACTCCTTATACACGGCCGCAATACCATCGCGGAGCGGGATAGAAGCTTTCCAGCTCAGCGCATGTATTTTACTTACGTCCATTAATTTACGCGGTGTTCCGTCGGGTTTCGAAGTGTCGAACACCAGCTCGCCTTCAAAACCGCTGATCTCTTTTACCAGCAGGGCCAGGTCTTTGATGGAAATATCCTCGCCTACACCGATATTGAGCCAGTCTTCGCCGTTGTACACCTCCATCAGGAAGAGGCAGGCCTGCGCCAGGTCGTCCACATGCAGGAACTCACGCAGGGGCGAACCGCTGCCCCAGATAGTGACCGAGGGCGCATTGCTGATCTTTGCCTCGTGGAACTTGCGTATGAGGGCCGGCAGCACGTGCGAATTGCTGAGGTCGTAATTATCGTTGGGACCGTACAGGTTGGTGGGCATGGCCGATATAAAATCGCTGCCGTACTGTTTGCGGTAGCTTTCCACCAGTTTAATGCCGGCTATTTTGGCAATGGCATAGGGTTCATTGGTGTATTCCAGTTCACCTGTGAGCAGGTATTCTTCTTTCAGCGGCTGGGGCGCCAGTTTGGGATAGATGCAGGAGGAGCCCAGGAACAGCATTTTTTTAACGCCGTAGATATGGGACGCATGTATCACATTGGCCTCGATCATGAGGTTCAGGTACAGGAAATCGGCCCGGTAGGTATTATTGGCGAGGATACCGCCTACTTTGGCCGCCGCCATGAACACATATTCGGGGCGATGCTGCCCGAACCATTCCTGCGTCTGCTGCTGCGAGGTAAGGTCCAGCTCGGCAGAAGAAGGGGCCAGCACGTTCGTGTAGCCTTTGGCACGCAGGGCGCGTACAATGGCGGAGCCCACCATTCCGCGGCCGCCGGCCACGAAGATACGGGCGTTCTTATCCGAAAGATTACTCATGATAGTTCAATACTTTGTACCCGCCGGAGAGCAGGTATTTATCCCTGCGGAACAGGGTTACGTCACTCTGTACCATATCTTTTACCAGGGCGGGCAGGTCGTATTCCAGTTCCCAGCCCAGCTGTGTGCGGGCTTTGGTAGGATCGCCGATGAGCAGGTCTACCTCCGTGGGACGGAAGTAGTGCGGGTCTACCTGTATCACCACCTGGCCTTCGGGTACCTGGAACTCGGGCAGGTTGCATTTTACCACGCGGCCGGTCTCTTCGGCGCCTTCGCCGCTGAATGCGATCTCGATGCCGATCTCTGCAAAGGCCATACGGGCAAAATCACGCACCGATGTGGTGATGCCGCTGGCAATTACATAGTCTTCGGGTTTATCCTGCTGCAGCATCAGGTACATGGCCTTTACATAGTCTTTGGCATGTCCCCAGTCGCGCTGTGCGCTCAGGTTACCGAGGTACAGGCAGTTCTGCAGGCCCATACCGATCTTGGCCACGGCCCGGGTGATCTTGCGGGTAACAAAGGTCTCGCCGCGCAGGGGCGATTCGTGGTTGAACAGGATACCGTTCACCGCGTAAATATTATAGGCTTCGCGGTAGTTCACCGTGATCCAGTAGGCATACAGTTTGGCGCAGGCGTAGGGCGAACGTGGGTAGAAGGGTGTGCTTTCGCGCTGTGGAATTTCCTGTACCAGTCCGTACAGTTCAGACGTAGAGGCCTGGTAAATGCGGGTCTTTTCGGTAAGGCCCAGCAGGCGCACCGCTTCCAGTATGCGCAGGGTACCGATACCGTCTACATTGGCGGTATACTCGGGCGTGTCGAAACTTACGCGCACATGGCTCATGGCGCCCAGGTTATATATCTCGTCAGGCTGTACTTCCTGTATGATGCGGGTCAGGTTCATGCTGTCGCTCAGGTCTCCGTAGTGCAGTCTGAAACGAACTCCGGACTCGTGCAGGTCCTGGTATAAATGGTCGATCCGTTCTGTGTTGAAAAGTGAGCTTCTACGTTTAATGCCGTGCACCTCGTATCCTTTTTCCAGAAGAAATTCTGCCAGGTATGCTCCGTCCTGTCCTGTAATGCCGGTAATTAAGGCTTTTTTCATAGAAGAAATTTGCGGCTAATATACAAAAGCGTTATGGTTGATGGGGTTAAAACCTTACTAAAACGGGTTAATGCCGTTCACCGTAGTGTATTTGAAACTTAATTTCTGATCGGGATACATATACTTAAAGGCGCTCTGGGCCATCAGGGCCCCTTCGTGGAAGCCGCAGAGGATCAGCTTGAGCTTGCCCGGGTAGGTATTGATGTCCCCGATGGCGTAAATGCCCGGTATATTGGTGGAATAATCTTCGGTATTTACCTCGATGGCGTTCTTGTCGATGTTGAGGCCCCAGTTGGCAATAGGTCCCAGTTTCGGGCTCAGGCCGAACAGGGGTATCAGGGTATCGGCCTCTATGGTCTGTATCTCCTTGTTCTTGTCTTCGATGTTCACCGAGCGCAGTATGCCGTTGCCGTTCACCGAAGAGATATTGGAATCGAGCAGCAGGTTGATGCGGCCTTCTTCGCTGAGGCGGAACACTTTTTCCACGCTGTCGGGCGCTCCGCGGAATTCGCGGCTGCGGTGCACCAGGGTAAGTTCGGAGGCTACTTCGGCCAGGAAAATGGCCCAGTCCAGCGCGCTGTCGCCGCCCCCGGCCAGGACCACCTTTTTATTGCGGAAATCTTCGGGGTTCAGCACCATGTATTCCACGCCCTTGCCCTCGAACAGTTCCAGGTTGCGGGCATTGGGCTTGCGGGGCTCAAAACAGCCCAGTCCGGCAGCAATTACCACCGCTTTGCAATGGATGTGTTCGTTCTTCGACGTAATGAGCTCAAAACTGCCGTCCTCGTTCTTTTTCAGCTCTTCTACCCGCTGGCCCAGTGTAAACGTGGGTTTAAAGGGTTCGATCTGTTTCATGAGGTTATCTACCAGTTCGCCGGCCAGTACCGAAGGGTAACCGGGAATATCGTAAATAGGCTTCCTGGGATAGATCTCGGTAAGCTGTCCGCCCGGCTGGGGCAGGTAGTCTACCAGGTGGCAGCGCATTTTCAGCAGGCCGCATTCAAAAACGGAGAACAGCCCTACGGGGCCGGCTCCTATGATACATATATCTGTTTCGATCATTGTGTTTTGTGTGTAATCGGGGTCTTATAATCCGTACGGATAGATATCGTCTTTCCATTTAATGTTGCATCCCAGGCTGGGCCGTTCATCTGCCGGGGGAGCGCCACCGCCGAGCAGGGCGTTCACGGCTTCGCGCAGGTCTTCACCTGTGGGGGCCAGGTTGTTCTTATGATTGCTCTGGTCAAAACGGCCGCGGTAAAAATAGCGCAGGTCGGCATCCAGCAGGAAAAGGTCGGGCGTGCAGGCGGCAAAATACGCTTTGGCCACATCCTGGGTGGCGTCGTACAGGTAGGGAAAGCCAAAATTTTTCTCCAGGGCCAGTTCTTTCATCCGTTCGGGGCTGTCCTGCGGGTATTTTACTACATCGTTGCTGCTGATGGCCACCACCGAAATGCCGGCAGCGCGGTATCCGGCCGCATCGCTTACCAGTTTGTTCAGGATATGCAGCACGTAGGGGCAGTGGTTGCACATAAAGATCACCAGGGTGCCTTTGGGGCCGCGCAGGCTGTCCAGGCTGCAGATGGCGCCGGTAACCACGTCGGGCAGGCGGAAGGGGGGCGCTTCCGTTCCGGCATGGATGTGTATGGTTGAAGTTGCCGCCATGGAAATTTTTGTGCAAAGGTACAAAATAAGCAGATTCGCCGGGGATAAGTAAATCTTATAGGCGCTTAGACAGAAGCGATCGTTTTACAGGGCCCCTTTTCCCGGAGCCGTGGAAAAAAACCTGCGGAAATTTGGTTGCACAACAAACAATAAAAAGTTTAAAGAATCGTTAAAATGCATTCACGCAGGTCCGCAAAGGAAAAGGTCGATTGTGGGGGTATCCTTAACAATATCATTTTTTTTTAGAGATTTGCGACTGAGAAATAGTAGATTTTGTAGATGATAACACATCTGAAAGGCAGTATTGACGAGATCTCGCCGGCTCATGTAGTGGTGGATTGCGGGGGTGTGGGCTATTTTGCCCATATTTCGCTGAACACCTATTCGCGGCTGAAAGAATCGAAGAACGCAATAGTGTTCACGCAGCATATCGTGCGCGAGGATGCCGAAATGTTGTTCGGTTTTGCCGACCGCACCGAGCGCGAAATGTTCCGTCTGCTTACTGGGGTTTCGGGCATAGGTCCGTCTTCGGCACGCATGATATTGTCTGCCATGACCCCCGAGGAAGTACAGCGCAGTATCTCACACGGCGATGTACGCGCCTTTAAGTCCGTAAAGGGTATCGGTGAAAAATCGGCCCAGCGGATCATTGTAGACCTCAGGGACAAGGCCGGATCACTGCAGCCAGACCTTACTCTTGCTCCCGCCGGAAGCGCCGGAGCCATTAAAGCCGAAACATTGGCCGCACTCATTGCCCTTGGTTTTGCCAGACCACAGGCCGAAAAAGCAATTGATAAAGCACTTGCCGATGCCGATAATGCCGAAAGTACCGAAAAACTCTTAAAAATCGCCCTAAAATTCCTGTGATTTCTTCTGTGAAAATGTTTCCTAAACTTATAGCCCTGTTTACACTGTCCCTGTCGTTCCTGGCAGTGGGGGCCCAGACACCCGTCGATTCGCTGCCGTATCCGCTCAACCCGGATAACGCGGGCACGGGTGGCGTGTACATGAACGACCCTTCGAACGTGACTGAAGAGGTGGTCTACAACGAGAGCGATAATACCTATACCATCATTTATAAAGTGGGCAATACCGAGATCGGTCGCGAAAAACTCACTTTTGAAGAATACCAGAAATACGAACAGCGCAAGCAACAGGAAGCTTACTGGCGCGAAAAGGAAAAAGCACGTACCGCCGGCCAGGAGAACAACAGCCTCATACCCAAGATCGACCTGGGCGAGAAATTCGGCGAGATCTTCGGCAGCAATACCATCGACATACGCCCCAACGGTACCGTGGAACTGATCCTCGGGTACATCGGCAACCGCAACGATAACCCCTCCATCCCCGTGAAACAGCGCCGGGTGGGGAACTTTAACTTTAACCAGAACATACAGCTGGGCGTAACCGGTAAGATCGGCGACAAGATCAACCTGAACACCAACTTCAATACACAGGAGCAGTTCAACTTCAACAATAAAATGAACCTCAAGTACGAGGGAAAAGAAGACGACATCATTAAAGTGCTCGAATTCGGTAACGTGTCCCTCCCGCTCAATACCACGCTGATCACAGGAGCGCAGAGTATTTTCGGGGGTAAGGCAGGTCTGCAGTTCGGTAAACTGACCGTTACGGGTGTGTTTTCACAGCAACGCGGTCAGCGCCAGGAAATTAACGTGCAGGGCGGTGCCCAGATACAGAAATTCGAAGTGTCGGCCGCCGATTACGAGGCCAATAAACACTATTTCCTCGGTGAATATTTTAAACAGAAGTACGACGGAGCCCTGCAGAACCTGCCGCTGGTGAACTCCTCGGTGCGTATCACCCGTCTCGAGGTTTGGGTGACCAACCGTATCAACGCGGTGGAGAACGTACGTAACATCGTGGCCCTGCTGCCCCTGGGTGAATCGCAGTGGCCCATCAATACCGTGAGCGGCGCGGGTTACCCCGACAACGCCAACCTGCCGTACTACAGCCCGGCTACCTGGGCCGAGGGCGACCGTAGTTCCGTTTCCGGCGCCAAATTCCAGTCACTCGTGGGCGGACAGCAGATCGAGCTGCTGAACAATGCCCGCCTGCTGAATCCGTCGGAATACCAGTTCAACGAACTGCTGGGTTATATCTCCCTGAACCAGCCCCTGAACTCCGACGAAGTGCTCGGGGTGGCTTACCAGTACGTAGGGGCCGACGGCAAACTGCACCAGGTGGGGGAGTTCTCTACCGATCTTCCGGCGCCGAGCACACTGATGCTGAAGCTTCTGAAAAGTACCACGCTCAACGTACACCAGCCTAACTGGGACTGGATGATGAAAAACATCTATCCCCTGGGCGCCTGGCAGGTGGCCCAGAAAGACTTTATGCTGCAGGTACTGTACCGCGACGTAGAAAAAGGTGCGCTCATCAACTTTCTGCCCGATCCGGCACTGCCTACCGGCATTAAGGAAACGCCCCTGCTGCGCGTGTTCAACCTGGACCGCCTCAATCCCAATAACGACCAGCAGCCCGATGGTTTCTTCGACTTTATCAGCGGGCTAACCATACAGCCACAGGGCGGACGTATCATTTTCCCCGTCAGGGAACCCTTCGGGGAATTCCTGCGGCAGAAGCTCGGCTCGCCGGCCCTGGCCGATAAGTATTCGTTCGACTCCCTGTATACCACCATACAGCCCCTGGCGCGCCTCAATACGGAACGGAACCGTTTCTACCTGGGCGGTCAGTACCAGTCCGACGCCAGCTCCGAGATCATGCTGAATGCCATCAATATCGAAAAAGGTTCGGTATCGGTAACGGCAGGCGGACAGATGCTGCAGGAGAACGTGGACTATACCGTGGACTATACCCTGGGCCGTGTAAAGATCATCAACCAGAGTATCCTTACCTCGGGCGTGCCCATTAAGGTAAGTATGGAAACGAACGAGCTCTTTAACCAGCAGCAAAAACGCCTGATGGGAGCGCGACTCGATTACAAACTGAACAAGAACCTGGTATTCGGCGGAACCATCATGAACCTGCAGGAACGTCCGTTCACGCAGAAGGTAAATATCGGCGACGAGCCCATCAACAATACCATTTATGGCTTTGATGTAGCCTATAATAAGGATGCCCCCTGGCTTACCCGCCTTATCGACAAGATACCGGGTATCAATACCAAAGCCCCTTCGCGTATCTCGGCCACCGGTGAGTTTGCACACCTGCTGCCGGGCTACAATAAGGTGATCCGCGATAAAAAGACCTCAGACAATAAAGAAGACCGCAAGGTGGGGGTTTCGCAGGTAGACGACTTCGAAAGTGCCGAAACGGTGCTCGATATCCGCAACTTTGTACCCTGGAAACTGGGTACGGCGCCGCATCACCAGCTGAACCGCTTTCCGCATGCCGAAAAGTTCAATAGCCTGGAGTCGGGTTACGGCCGCGGTTTGCTTTCCTGGTATAATATGGACCCCATATTCTTCCGCCAGGGTATGCCCAAACCCATTTCGCAGGACAAGAATTCACGTTCCAACAACTACGTACGCGAGGTACGCCAGACGGAGCTTTTCCCCAACCTGCAGCTGCCTCCGGGTCAGCAGCCCAACCTGCCCATGCTCAACGTGGACTTTTATCCCGACGAGCGCGGCCCCTATAACTTTGACGTAGCCAGCCTGGGTGCCAACGGCCGTATCATCGATCCGCGCAAGAGCTATGGTACCATGATGCGCCGCGTGGAAACCACCGACTGGGACGGAGCCAACGTAGACTACATCGAGTTCTGGCTCATGAACCCCTTTGATGCTGACCTGAAAGAGCTGAAGGAATGGACCACGGGCGACCCGAATGCCACCAACCTGAACCTGATGCCCGACGGGGGTGGCGACCTGCTGATACAGGTGGGTAACATGACCGAGGACCTGATGCAGGACGGTCACTTCTTCTTTGAGAACGGACTGGAAGCCGGTGCCAACGGCTTTGTAAATAAAGTATCGGTATGGGGTAACTATCCCGGTCAGCAGCTCATTAACCAGAACTTCTCCGGCGAACCTTCGGAGCGCGAACTGCTCGACGCCGGTTACGACGGTATGATCGACGGTGCCGAGGTGACCAAGTTCCAGTCTTTCCTTACCCAGGCCGCCGCCGTGGTTACCGACCAGGCCGCGCTCAACGCCATGACGCTGGACCCTTCGGGCGATAACTACCGCCACTACGTAGGCGACGTGTACGACAACAACCTCAACTCCCCGGCCCCCGGTGAGTTCATCCATGACCGTTACCGCTACTACCAGCGTCCGCAGGGCAACTCCCCGGCCGAAAGTATTGCCAGTGCCCAGACCCAGATCCCGAATACCGAAGACATCAACAACGATAATACACTCAACCAGAGCGAGAACTACTACCAGTACCGCGTAAGTCTGCGCGAGGCTGACCTGGTGGTGGGCCAGAACTTTATTACGGATGCCCGCGAGACCAATGTGACCGCGGCCAACGGACAGGCGAAGAAAGTAATGTGGTACCAGTTCCGTATCCCGGTGCGTACCACCAACAAAGAAACCTTCGGTAATATCGCCGACTTCCGCTCCATCCGCTTTATGCGTATGGTACTGCAGGGCTTCCCGGATGATATCTTCCTGCGTTTCGGCCGCTTTGAGCTGGTACGTGCCGACTGGCGCCGTTATGCGGGCGACCTGGAGGACCCCGTTCCGCTGATCCCGCCTTCACAGGACCCGGAGTTCAGCGTATTTACCGTAAACATTGAAGAGAACACACAGAAACAGCCGTTCAACTATAAACTGCCTCCCGGCATCTCCCGCGAGGTAGACCCTTCTAACCCCAACCTGCAGCAGCTGAACGAACAGTCGCTGGTGCTGAACGTGACCAACCTGCCCGACGGGGTGGCCAAAGGGGTGTACAAGAACGCCAGCCTCGACCTGCGTGCCTACAAGAACATGGAAATGTTCATCCACGCCGAAAATGCCGATAAAAATTACAAAACCGGTGACCTGACCGTGTTCGTGCGTATCGGCGCCGACCCGAACGAGAACTACTACGAATACGAGCTGCCGGTGATCTTCTCCGACAACAACGCGGCCGACAAACAGGCCGTAGACAACATCTGGCCGCTGGACAACAAAATGGAAATTCCGCTGCAGGAATTCCCCGAACTGAAACGCCGCCGTAACCAGCAGAGCATTTCGGTCACCCAGCTCTTTACAGAACTTACAGAGGCCGGTCACCGCATATCCGTACGCGGTAACCCCAACCTGCGCGATATTAAGTCCATCATGATCGGGGTACGTAACCCCTTCCGCACGCTGAACCCTTTCGATCCTTCGGATAACGGCGAGGCCATGGACGCCCAGGTATGGGTAGACGAACTGCGTGTGACCGACTACTTCGAAAAAGGAGGCTGGGCCGCCATCGGACGCCTGCAGGCACAACTGGCCGACCTGGGTAACTTTAACGCCAGCATCGGTTATGAGACGGCCGGTTTCGGTTCCATCGACAAAAAACCACAGCAGCGCGCCCGTGAGAATACGCTCTCCATCGATGTAAGCACCAACCTGGAACTGGCTAAGTTCACACCGCAGAAATGGGGCCTTACCGTGCCGATCTTCGTGGGCTACGGTACCAAAATTGCCGTGCCGCAGTTCGACCCGATCCAGGGGGATATCCGCTTCCGCGATGCCCTTTCGGACCTGCCTACGAACGCAGCCCGCGACTCCCTGCGCCAGCGTTCCGTGAGCCGTATAGACCGTATTTCCTGGAACCTGACCAATATACGCAAGAACCGCACGGGCAATAAAAAGAACGTGATGTTCTGGGATATCGAGAACTTCGACCTTACCTATTCCTACGACGAGGTGCGCATCCGCAATTACCAGGTAGATTACGACAATACCAAGAAACAACGCGCCATTGTGGGCTATACCTTCGCCCCGACCGTTCCGTACTGGGAGCCCTTCAAAAAGATGAAGACCAAGTCGAAATGGGCGCGCATCATCAAGGACTTTAACGCTACCCTGGTACCGAAGAACTTTGCCTTCCGCAGTGATATCCAGCGCGAATACAACGAGCTGCTGTTCCGCAACAACTCCGACTACGACCTGCTGATCCTGCCGAGCTACCGTAAAAACTACGTATGGAACCGTACCTACGATTTCAATATCGCCATCTTTAAATCGTTCAACGTCCAGTTCAACGCCATACAGAATGCCCGTATCGACGAGCCGGACGGAAAAGTGGACACGCCCGGCGAACGTAAGGAAGTACGCGACCGTTTCTGGCGCCTGGGACGTACCACCAATTACACCCACAACTTTACGGCCACCTACACACTGCCGCTCAGCAAGCTGCCGCTTACCGACTGGATGACCGTGAGCGGTACCTACGGAAGCAGCTACAACTGGCAAACCGGTCAGCTGCTCATGAACCAGACCACCAACGAGCTGTACAAACCCTGGGGCAACACGGTAAGTAATACCAATAACTTTAACCTTACCAGCAACCTCAACTTTACACAGCTGTACAATAAGAGCAATTACCTCAAGAACCTGAATAACCCCAACTGGAAACCGGCCGCTAAAAAACCAGACCCGAACAAGGCACCCAAAGAGGGCGAAAACGAGCGGGAGAACGAAAAGCCGAAGAAAGAGGACAAAAAGCCGAAGGTGAAGGACGTGAAGGCCGAGTTTGAGAACTTTGTCTTTAAGAAAGACCGCGCCAAGACCATCAAGCATAAACTGAGGACCGAAAAAGTGAAGGTGAAAGTGCTGGATGAGAATGGCAAGGAAGTAAAAGGTACCATGGAAGTGGTAGACAAGAACAAAGTGAAGTTCACCGCCAAGGAAGATGTGAAGAACGCCCGTGTGATCGTGGAAGGTAAACGCGAAAGCGGCTCCTTCGACGCCGGTAAGATCGGCAAGTTCTTTGCAGGCATTGCCACCGGTATCAAAAATATTTCGGCCACCTATACCCAGACCAATGGTACCACGCTGCCGGGTTATATGCCCAACTCCAATATGCTGGGCCAGGATATCCGCCGTCCGTTCGATCCCGCACACATGGCCTTTGCCTTTGGGGAACAGTGGTCGGGCAGTAACTACGGACACTATGCGGCACAGCGCGGCTGGCTTACGAACGATTCCACGCTCAACAACTTCTTCCTGCGTGCCCGCACGTCGAACCTCAACATCAATGCCAATATCGAGCCTATCAAGAGTTTACGTATACAACTTTCGGCCAACCGCCAGTACACACGCGGCTCACAGAGCCTGTTCCGTTACAACGAGCAGGCGGGCGACTGGGTAACGTCCGGTTACCTGGAGAACGGTAACTTCAGTATGTCGTACAACATGATCCGCACCTCTTTTGCAGATGCCAGCGGAGGTAAAGATGCCGGTTCGGCCCTGTTTGCACAGCTCATCAATTACCGGAATGTAATGTCGGGCCGCCTGGGCGATCAGAACCCGAACAGTAACGGCGCTTCGCCGAACGACCCTGCCTACAGCGACGGTTATTCCATGACCCAGCAGGACGTACTTCTGAACGCCTTTATGTCGGCCTACTCAGGCACCAAGCCGGGCGATTACAAAATGAACCTGTTCCCGAGCATCCCGTCCATCAACTGGACGGTGACCTACGACGGGCTCCGCAACCTGAAACCGTTCAAAAAACTGCTGCGTAACTTCGTTATTTCGCACGGGTACAAATCTACCTACACGGTGGCCGGTTATACCAATAACCAGCTGTTCCAGGAAGATCCGAATGCCATGGGCTTTACGGCCGTGCGCGATACCAACGGCAACTTTGTGCCGCGTTATATCCTGCAGAACATCTCCCTGATGGAAGTGTTCAGTCCGCTCATCAATATCGACATGACCTGGAAGAACAGCCTTACCACCAAGTTCGAGATCAAGAAGAACCGCAACTACGCGCTCAACTTCCAGAACAACCAGGTAACGCATGTAACCTCTATGGAATACATTTTCGGTATCGGTTACCGCATCGAGAAACTGCGTCTGCCCATCGTAGTGGCCGGCAAACCGCTGGAGAACGACCTGCAGCTGCGTCTCGACATTGGTATCCGCGACAACAAGACCACGGTACACCGTCTGCCCGATCCGAACAGTACGCTTACCCAGACGGTAACGGCCGGTTCACAGAATATTACCGTGAAGTTCTATGCCGACTATGCCATCAGCAAAAGCGTAAGTGTGCGTCTGTTCTACGATTACCTGCGCACCAATCCGTTCATGGCAGGTCAGTACCGCACGGCCAACACCAATGCAGGCCTGAGCATACGTCTTACCCTTACCCAGTTATAGAGATAGCATAAACCGTATACAGACCGTCTCGCCTCGCCTTAGGCGAGACGAGTTTTTTTTTCAGGTTCATTAAATTTTCGACCGTATCCCCTGTCTGATATGTATAAATTAGTAACTTTCCCTTCCTAAACCATAAACCTATGGATCGCAAGACCTTTGTTTCATCATTGTTTTCCGTACCCGATCATGTGCATCGTTCCGAGCGCATTGTGGCAAGCGGTATTACGCCGTATGCGGGCGCCTGGGGACACGATCAGGTGGTACACCTGCTGCGCCGTACAGGCTTCGGAGCCCCGCAGAACCTGGTTACCCAGCTCAGTGGTCTTACCATGACCGCTGCCGTGACCTTGGTCCTTCCCCCGCTGGGCGCTGCGCCGCCCCCCCCGCTGACCTATTACACAACCCCCGCCGATGCCGATGGTATTGCCTACGGCGCCACCTGGGTGAATAAGGAGCCCACGCTGAACCTGGTAGTGGTAACACCACCCAGGATAGATTCGTACCGCGCCTGGTGGATCGATCGCATGCTTACTTCAGGGCCTTCGATCCATGAAAAAATGGTGCTTTTCTGGCACAACCATTTTGCCACCAGCAGCAACAATATGTTCGCCGCCTGGATGTACAAACACAATACCGTGCTGCGCCAGTATGCCATGGGCAATGTAAAGGACTTTGCAAAAGCCATTACCAAAGACCCCTGTATGTTACAGTTCCTGAACGGGAACCTGAACTCCGCCGCCGCTCCCGATGAGAACTACGGACGCGAGCTGCAGGAGCTGTTCACCGTGGGCAAGGGCAGCGGTTCGGCCTATACCGAAGATGATGTAAAAGCTGCCGCCAAGGTACTTACGGGTTATCGCATCAATTACCTTACGGCCAGCGGATACTACTTTGATGCCAACCAGCACGATACGGGTAGCAAACAGTTCTCGGCCTTTTACAATAATACGGTGATCAGTGGTCAGTCGGGCGCCGCGGGCGAGAACGAACTGGACGCCATGCTGAACATGATCTTCAGCGTGGACGAAACGGCCAAACATATCGTACGCCGCCTGTACATGTTCTTCGTGTACTACAACATCGACGCTGCGGTGGAAACGAACGTGATCGAACCCCTGGCCAATATCCTGGTGAGCAATAACTACGATATACTGCCGGTGCTGGCCGCGCTGTTCAAGAGCGAGCACTTCTTTGATGTGGCCAATATGAGCTGCTACATCAAATCGCCTATCGACCAGGTACTGGGCCTGGTGCGCGAACTGGAAGTGCAGCTGCCGGCCGATCCCGCCATGAAAAAAGAAGCGCAGCTGCGCCTGTATGCCTATGCGGCCAATATGGGCATGGCCATACACGATATTCCGCAGGTAGCGGGCTGGGCCGCCTATTACCAGACGCCGGCCTTCCACGAGAACTGGATCAACTCCAGCACACTTGCCTTCCGGATCGATTACGCGAAGGCCCTGCTCAACGGCATCAACTACGGGGGCGCCACCCCGCTTAAACCCGATCTGAAGGCCTATGTGAGCACGTTCACGAACCCGTCGGACCCGAATGCACTGGTGCAGGAAGCCTGCGACCGGCTGTACCGTTTCCCGATCTCACAGACGGGCCGCGATTTCCTGAAAGGATTCCTGCTTTCGGGCGGTTTCGGTAACGACAGTTACTGGGTAATGGCCTGGGACGACTATGTACAGAACCCTTCCGATCCGGGGGCGATCAATACGGTCGAAACCCGCCTCAAGGCACTCTTCGAGACCATGTTCTCCCAATCCGAAATTCAAATTGCCTAAAAAACCTAAATCTCCGCTACCATGAAAAGGCGTCAGTTTTTAAAGAATACCGCACCGGCCGTAGTGCTTCCCGGTATCATCAATAATATTCCGCTCACGGCTTTTGCCGAAAATCCCATACTCAACAGCATTACCCAGGCGCATACCGAAACGGACCGCGTACTGGTAATGGTGTTCCTGAACGGTGGTAACGACGGACTCAATACCGTGCTGCCGCTCGATCAGTATACGAACCTGGCCAACGCACGCCAGAACATCCTCATTCAGCAGAACCAGGCCCTGGCCCTGAACGGGGTGAACAACACGGGTCTGCACCCGGCCATGACCGGCATGCGCGACCTGTTCAACCAGGGCAAGATGCAGATCATACAGTCGGTAGGTTACCCGCAGCCCGATTTCTCGCACTTCCGGGCTACCGATATCTGGCTTTCGGCTTCCGATTCCAACGAATACCTGCAATCCGGCTGGATGGGCCGTTACCTCGATTCTGAATTCCCCGGTTTCCCTACGGGCTATCCCAATTCCGTAATGCCCGATCCCCTGGCCATTTCCATCGGCGCCAATGTGCCGCTGCTGTTTCAGGGCCCCGCTGCACAAATGGGCATGACGGTGGGTACCAATATTTTCGATCCCTGGAATACCGGCCTCAACGACGCGCCTCCGGGCGGTTATGCCGGAACGGAACTGAGCTACGTGCGCCTCATCGCATCGCAGACACAATCGTACGCTTCGCGTATCCTGAACGCACTCATCGCGCAGCCGACCAATGGCAATTTCTATCCGAACATCGCGGAGGGCAATTACCTGGCCGAAGAACTTAAATACGTGGCCCGTACCATCAAGGGCGGACTCAAGACCCGCATTTACCTGGTGGGACTATACGGCTTCGATACACACGCCTCACAGGCCGAGGCCAGCAACCACAGCACGGGTACACATGCCCAGCTGCTTACCCATCTGTCCAAGGCGCTTAAAGGCTTCCAGGACGATATTGCGGCCATGGGTATCGAAGACCGTGTACTTACCATGGTGTTCTCCGAATTCGGACGCCGTATCGCCAGCAACGGCAGCTTAGGTACCGACCACGGTGCGGCTGCGCCCATGTTCATTATGGGCAGCAAGATCCATGGCGGGGTGCTGGGTACCAATCCGTCCATTCCGTCGGTGGTGTCCGATAACGATAACCTGTCCATGCAGTACGACTTCCGCAGTGTGTACGCCAGTATCCTGAGCCAGTGGTTCTGCGTGCCGGAAAATGTACTGCAGACCATCATCACACATAATTACCAGCAGCTGCCCATCGTAGACCCGGCCTGTATCACGGGGATCGAAGAGGTGAACAGCCTTTCCGACGCGCTGAAACTGACGGTGTACCCGAACCCCATGACCACCTCGGCCTATGCCGAATTCGAGATTATGGACGGCTTTACGCGCCTGGAACTGTACGACCCGCTGGGCCGCCTCATGAAAGTGTACGTAAGCACCATGAAGCCCGCCGGCAAGTACAAGGTATACCTGGAGAACGAGAACTTCCGTCCGGGCAACTACTTCCTGCGCCTCGAGAACGGGCCGCTGCAGAAGACCTGCAATATCATTGTAACGCAATAAAAGAGAACTCTAAAAGAAAGGCGGTCAGTAATGGCCGTCTTTTTTTGTTTCTATATTTGTTCCTTAACCCACATCTGAAAACCTATGAATTGTTCCAAATGCAATACCTCCAACCCGGATAGTGCCCGCTTCTGCGCCCAGTGCGGCAACGGATTGTACTATACGGCACCTGCAAAACAATCTGCCCTGCCCGGCCGGGATAACGCCATACTGCTTATACTGCTGGCCTGGGAAATGGCCGTACGTCCTGTGATATGGATATTTGTAGATAAGGTGGTTATAAAAATATGGCGAAGTACAAATACAGGATTCGAGGAGATCATGAAAGTACATAAGTTTTACAACTCGCTTACCCTGGGGCTTGATATTTTTACTTTCCTGGTGCTGATCGCCGGCATTATCCTCAGTCGTAGCACACTGCAGCGTATTATGCTGGTCCTGTTCACAGGCTTACTGTTTATAATGATGATCATTTACCGCATTCTGCCGCTGTTTGAGAAGCCGGGATTCGAGAATTTCTGATAACGCCGTATTGCATAAAAAAAGGTCCCGTATATCGTACAGGACCTTTCTTCTCTATATATCACCCCCTATTAGTATTTTAGTATACCCGTGGAAAAGGTATTCTGTTTGCCTTTGAAAAGCAGCAGGTAAGAGCCCGCGGGAAGCTCCCCGATGGAATAGGTACTCATGTCTGCCGTAACGTTGAAGTTGCGCAGCACTTTGCCGCTGAGATCGGTAATGGAAAGTGAACCCTCCGTTTCGCCCTGGGGCAGTTGCAGGGTAAAGTCCGCCTGTACGGGGTTCGGGTAAACGCGTATATCCGTAAGTGCACTGTTGTCCAGGCCCAGGCAGGGATCTACGGTAACGGTCACCTGGTCGGTACCCTGGCACCCGTTGGCATCGGTGCCGGTAACGGTGTAGGTATTGGTGGCCGTGGGCGTAAAGGGCGAGGCGTTGATCACGCTGTTGGTCCAGCCATATTGTACGCCCCCGGTTGCGGTAAGCGTAACGGAAGAACCCGCGCATATGGTGCGGTCAGGGCCGCCGTTGATCACGGGTAAGGTATGGATGGTAAGATCGGCGCCGTTGTCGTTACTTACGGCAGGCTGATCGGTAGATACCACACGGATGCGGTAACCGCTGCCCGCAGGTGTTCCGGCGGGGATGATACCGTTTATGGTCAGGTTGCCGGTGGCCGAAGTAGCCAGTGTGCCGATGTTGAGCGGCGTGGCAAAAGAGCCCGTAGCGTCGGAAAGCTCGGCATTGTACACGTTCATGGGAAAGTAAGTGCCCGATGACGTGAAGTGAACGGGTGTATTGAACAGGGTGTTGAAGCACCAGGACGTGGCAGGGATCGCGTCCAGCGAAATGGAGGCCGGTGTGGCTGCCGACATGGCGCTGATAACCACATCGTCTACCGAAAAGGCCGGATCGCTGCCCAGGCTGCCGTTCTGCCAGCGGAAACGGAACCTCAGCGAAGGCTGATTATCCCAGATGGGCAGGCTTATGGACGAAGTGGTCCAGGTGCTTACACCGTTGTACATGCTGGCTACGGTCCAGGTGCTGCCATTATCGAGGGAATACTCTAAACTGCCATAAGCAGAGGCGGGATCGCCGGCACAGAGATAATAAAAAGCGACGGTAACGCTCTGCAGGTTCAGGGTGCTGATGTTGTTGTTGAGCGTAGCGGTCTGGTCCGAAGGAGAACCTGTGTCAAAATTGGCATTGCATATCGACAGGATGCTGCAGATATCGCCATTGGTAATGTGCAGGTAATTGGAAGTAGGGCTGCCCGTAATAACGGCAGGTTGCTGGGGCGTGTTGACGATGATGCCGAAAAGTCCGCCGGCATACTGGTTGTTCACCACCCAGGCATTGGTGCCGCTGCCGCCGTTCAGTGTCCAGTTGCCGGTACCGGACTCAAAACTCTCCTGGAAAAGGGGAACGACCTGGGCAGATGCATAGAGAGAAAGGGCCAGCATTGCAGCTACAAGTACTGATTTTTTCATGTATAGGTTTGTTTAGTTAGGTGTACGTAAGATATCGAATTTTCTTCTCTAACTTGCTTATTCACTGCACTTAAAAATTCATTTTCGTGTATTGTGTTTTTTAGATTTTTGTGCTCTTCTCATTTTTAAATCTCTGTTTTATACGGATTTTTAAAGCGTGCACTGTGTATGTGTTAAATGGTATGAATGCATACGGATCGAGCAGCGGCGTAAAAAAGAGAACTGTTATTTTTTCGGAAGGAGAGCGGGCCCTTTTCTTTTTTTGCCGCACCTTTGCAGTATGGAGTACGCAACGGAACAACTGAAACTGCTGTATGCATGCATGGATTATACTTCGCTGAACGGGACCGATTCAGAAAAGAGCGTGGCCGCACTGGCACAGCAGATACGTGCAGAGTATGAACATTCAGGCTGGTTTCCGGCGGCCTTCTGTACCTGGCCCAACCTGTTGCCGGCCGTAAAAGAGGTACTGGCAGATACGCCGGTTAAAATGGCCGCTGTGGCCGGGGCGTTTGCGGGCGGACAAAGTTTTTTCCGTATCAAACTGGATGAGGTGCGTATGGCCCTGGACGCCGGCGCCGACGAGATCGATTTTGTGATCAACCGCGGTAAATTTCTCTCGGGCGACAGTGCGTACCTGGCCGAAGAAGTGGAAAGCGTAAAGGAACTCTGTGGAACGCGTATGCTGAAGGTGATCCTGGAAACGGGCGAGCTGCAGAGCCCGGAGAACATACGTCGGGCTTCGGTGATCGCCATTAAGAGCGGGGCCGATTTTGTGAAGACCTCCACGGGAAAATCAGCCGTTTCGGCCACCCCGGAAGCCGTACGCGAGATGTGTATGGCCGTAAAGGCACATTTTGTGCGCAGCGAACTGAAGGTGGGCATTAAACCTTCGGGCGGTATTGCCGACCTGGGCACGGCATTTTCGTATATGCATCTGGTAGAACAGCAGACCACCCGCGAATGGATACAGCCGCGTTATTTCCGCATCGGGGCCAGCCGCCTGGCCGCAGAGATCCTGGCTGCCGCACCGGACAGAGTGGTGGAATAATTTTCACAGCACAAACTCCTGCTTTTTCTTCAGGTTGCCGTCTATGTATACATTCACGGAGTAGCGGCCCTTGCCCCAGTGTTCCACCGGTATGTTCAGCGGCACGGTATAGGTGCTGCCATACAGGGCGTTCTCTTCTTCGGTGACCACGTGCATGAGCATGCCTACTTCATTTCGTATATTGATGGATAGGAACCCTGCCGAAGCGGAGCTGAATTCAATTTCGCCCGTAACCCGTGTATGCTGCCCGGAAAAAGGGGTATTGTCCACGGTTCTGTACTGTATATCGTACCAGGGCAGGGTAATGTTCAGCTTTTTGGCCATGGCTTTGCGGAGGTCGATGATCAGCGGATCTCTGCCGGCCACTACGGAAGCCAACTGATGATTATCCGAAAACACCCAAACGGCCTGTTGTATCGTATAGGTATCGTATTTTTTATGATCGATGAAGCCGGCGAGCCATTCCAGGTTCCCTCCGGCCATGGAGCCAATGCGGAAGGTGGTATCTGTTTTGGGTGCCCCGTTCGAGGCCTGGCAGCAGAAGCCGAACAGCAGGCGCTGCGTTTTGGCAAAGGGGGGCAGGGCGATCTTTTCTTCGCGTACCAGCAGTATGTCCTGGTCGGTCTCCACGGGATTGTCCAGGCGCCGTCCGGCCTCTATCCATACAAACTGGGTGTCGGAGCGGTTGTTCTTCATCTGCAGGTTTACGCAGTTGCCCGAATAGCCGCCGGTACTGAGTATCTGTACTGAAATGCTGCCGTTTTCCTGCAGTTCTGCAATGGATCTGTATTTTTCTGAAGCGTGTGCGGAGTGCGCCGCTGCCATACAGCCGGCCGCAATAAGGATGTGTGTAAGTTTCATGGCGTCAGGTTTCTTTTTAAAACGGGACGTCCGAATACCAGGTTGTATTTCTAACAAAAATTAAGAAGCGCTTACTGTGCCGTTTTCGCTTTCCGCCCCATGTAAAATACCAGTTCACCGCCTTTGGCCAGTTCGCTGTGCAGCAGGTACGTGCGTTTCAGCGGCTCGCCGTTCAGCAGTATTTTCTGTACATATACGTTTTTCTCCGATTGTCCCACCGTGAGGACCTTCAGGTTGCCTCCGGGCAGGTTCAGATCGGCCGATACCACCTGCGGACTGCCGATCTCGTAACGGTCACTGCCTGGTGTTACGGGGTAAAAGCCCAGCGCGCTGAAGATGTACCAGGCGCTCATCTGTCCGGCATCGTCGTTGCCACAGAGTCCGTCGGCGCTGTTCGTGTACATACTGCGCAGGATCATGCGCACGCGTTCCTGCGTTTTCCAGGGCCGGTCGGTCCAGTTGTACAGGTACGGAATGTGATGGCCGGGCTCGTTGCCGTGCACATAACTGCCGATAATACCGTCGCGCGTGATGTCCTCGTTCTTTTCGATGTACTTATCGTCGAGCTTCTGCGTAAAAATATTGTCGAGGTGTGCGGCGAACTGCGACTTGCCACCCATCAGGCGGATCATGGTGTCGATGTCGTGCGGTACGTACAGTCCGTAATTCAGCGCATTGCCTTCTATAAATCCCTGTCCGTGCGTATCCAGCGGGTCGAATGCCGCGCGCCACTGCCCGGTAGACAGTTTCGGACGCATATAGCGGCTGCCCGGATCGTATACGTTCAGGTAATTCCGCGCACGTTTCGTATATTCATCATTCGCCTGTTCATTGCCGGCTTTTTCGGCGATCCGGGCAATACACCAGTCGTCGTAGGCATATTCTAACGTTTTGGACACCGAATTGCCGCTTTTGTCCTCCGGTACATAACCCAGGCGCATGTATTCGCCCAGTCCGTCGAAATAAGGTACGGTCGCTGTGTTTTTACAGGCTTCCAGGGCCCGGGCCGGACTCAGGTCCGTGGTACCTTTGGCCAGGGCATCGGCGATCACTGAAACGGAATGATAACCGATCATGCACCAGTTCTCGTTAGCATAGTGACTCCACACGGGCAGCATGTGGTGCACGCTCTGGTCGTGGTGGGCCAGCATGGAATGGACCATATCGTTGTTGCGCGCGGGCTGCAGCAGGTTAAACAGCGGATGCAGGGCGCGGTAGGTGTCCCAGAGCGAGAATACCGTGTAATTGGTGAACCCGTCAGAGCGGTGTATGTTCTGGTCCAGGCCGCGGTATTGTCCGACCACGTCTTCATACAGTACGGGGCTCAGCATGGTATGGTACAGTGC
>JACVCJ010000040.1 GCA_016742095.1 Bacteroidia bacterium | reverse complement strand
GTGGCGGGGCCTATGGTTGTAGTTTTCGTTTTTGGCTGTTGATGAAGGCATACAGCATACGTGAAATAGTACTTGCTTTATTGTATATCAGAGCATATTCTTCAGGATTAACCCAGCCTCTTTTTTTCAAAATGGTCATAAGTGTAATTGTTTCGTTCAGGGAACCCCTCGCGTAATAGAGAAACTGAAGCATTTCCCGGTCAGAATTACGGCCACACCCTTCGGCTATATTCATGGATACCGAAGTGGAAGCTGATTCCAGTTGTTCTGCAATGCGAAAGTGCCGGGTGTTACATATCCTTTCCGTTATCGAAATAATGATATCTGCAAAATCTACAGCAAGTATCCATACTTCGAGCTTTTCGAAACCAAATTTATTCATAATCAGTTGGTAAAACGGAAAGATAAGGAAAGCTGTAGATTCTTCCGACACAAAAAACTCACAATGGAAATTTTCCTGTTTGCCTCGTATGGATGCTTCCTTTGCCCCAATTCAAACTCCGGATTACTTACCGCGGACTTCGGACTTTCGGACTCCGGACTATTCAGGCCTTTGGCCTGTTCACTCCTTTAACCCCATCTTTTCCGCAAAATAATCCGCAAAGTCGAGCATTTGTTCTTTCATGCGGGTTTCGCCGGTGGCGCGTTCAAAGGTTTCGGCCATGGTAATGAGGGTCTGGTGGTAGAACTGTTTCATGTCGTCTACCAGCATGTCTTTGGTCCAGAGGTCGATGCGCAGGGTGTTGTTTTCCTTGGGGTCCCAGATCGAGAGCAGGAAAGCGTTGCAGGCACGGTCTTCGTCTACGCCGCTGTCTTTGGCTATCCAGGAGATCTTTTCAGGTACTTTCTGGTCGTCGAGCAGTACTTTTAGCTGTATATCGGATGTATTCGGCATATGCGTATTTATTTTTTCGGTTTGTATTTACTTTGTGTGAACAGGGTCTTGTAATCGTGGTTGCGCATCAGCTGATCGATGGTCACGTCCTCGTGATTTTTCATGTAGCTGGAAACGATACGCCAGCCGGTAAACCAGGCGATACGTCCGGGTGTTTCGCGGGGCATACCGGCCGAGAAGGGCGCTTCTTCGGTATATTTAATGATCTCGCGTTTGTCTTCGGAGTAAAAGAGTTGTTTTTCAATGAAATATCCATAGATATTGCCTTCGTTCTCGAGGGCATAGTTAAAGCCCTGTTCCGTGTAGCCGAAGAGGTCTTTTTCAGCGCGGTCGGGCAGCAGGTGCTGCAGGTAAAAGATGATCTTGCCGCGGTATACCACTTCATCGATAAAGGTGGTGCTTTTGTTGTCTTTGGGAAATTCGGTCATCAGCCAGCCGGTGAGGGTTTCGGGTACCATCAGTTCGGGGTTGCGGCGCTGACGGATATAGTCGGGCCAGTTGAGGCCGGTATAGCCGCTGAATTTCTCGCCCAGGTACATTTCCATGCCCACCAGCATACAGGTATCGAGCGCTACCACGGCGTAGTTGAAACCGTTGTACGAAAATACCACCGAAGGTACCACCGCCTGCGGCGTGAATACACTGTATCGTTTTAGTGCATCCGTGTATTCTTTTTCAATAGATTTTGTATCGGGAAACGTTTTGTAAATGGCCGTGCGTGTCTCTTTAATGTAGGGATCGGCGAGGAAGCCCGCCAGGTTCACTTTGGTAAACGGCGTATCCGGGTGACCGAGCTGCAGTATTTCTTCCAGGTAACCGCGGCTCAGGGCGGGATAGCCGGCCTTCAGACTCTTTAGCACCTCGTCCGGACCGGTTTTGCCGTCTTCCGGGAGGACCTCTTTATACAGGTAGGTAAAATGCAGGGGGACCTGTACGGAATCCGTATCCACCTTGTATCGTTTTTCGGTACAGGCTGCCAGCAAAAGCAGGATAAAGCCCGCGCAGTATAGGACCTTGTTCTTCATAACCATATTCAACGTGCAAAAGTGCAAATACATTGTGATACTACAAAGTGAAAGCGGGGGAGAGGGCCTGCTTTAACACCGGTGCATAACTTCCTTCGCTTTGCCGCCGGATGTTTATATCT
Source organism: Bacteroidia bacterium (assembly GCA_016742095.1). GTDB lineage: Bacteria > Bacteroidota > Bacteroidia > CAIKAF01 > CAIKAF01 > JACVCJ01. The sequence continues at coordinate 26,762 of JACVCJ010000040.1, read as the reverse complement.
TTGCACCCGAAAAGCACAAGCAATTCATGGAAAATAATCAGCTTACAACCGTTGAAACCGCGCAGAAACTGGGCATTCAGCCCCAGGAATTCGAAATGATAAAAGGAGCCCTGGGCCGTGTGCCGAATTTTACGGAACTCTGCGCCTACAGTGGCATGTGGAGTGAGCACTGCTCCTACAAGAACTCCATTAAGTGGTTAAAGACCCTGCCCAAAGACGGTCCGCATATGCTGGCCAAGGCCGGTGAAGAAAATGCCGGGCTGGTGGCCATCGGCGACGGACTGGCCTGTGCCTTTAAAATTGAATCTCACAATCACCCCAGCGCCATCGAACCCTACCAGGGTGCGGCTACGGGGGTAGGCGGCATCAACCGCGATATTTTCACCATGGGCGCCCGTCCCATCGCCCAGCTCAATTCCCTGCGTTTCGGCGATATCCGTTCCAAGCGCACCAAATGGATCATGGCCGGCGTGGTAAAGGGCATCGGCAACTACGGCAATGCCTTCGGGATACCGACCGTGGCCGGTGAAGTGTTCTTTGACGAAGCTTTTGAACAGAATCCCCTGGTAAATGCCATGAGTGTGGGCATCGTCCGTGAAGGCGAGACCATCAGCGCTACTTCGTACGGTGAAGGTAACCCGGTATACATCGTAGGTTCGGCCACCGGAAAAGACGGCGTGGGCGGAGCGGCTTTCGCCAGCGGTGACCTTACCGAAGATTCGGCCAAAGATCTGCCGGCCGTACAGGTGGGCGACCCCTTCCAGGAAAAACTGCTGCTGGAAGCCACCCTGGAAGTAATTGCCAGCGGTGCCGTGGTAGGTATGCAGGACATGGGCGCCGCCGGTATCATCTGTTCCACGGCCGAAATGAGCGCCAAAGGCGAACACGGTATGATCATTCACCTGGACAAGGTGCCTACGCGCCAGGCCGGTATGCAGCCCTACGAACTGCTGCTGTCCGAGTCCCAGGAACGCATGCTGGTGGTGGTGAAAAAAGGCCAGGAAGCCATTATTGAAAAGATCTTCGAAAAATGGGACCTGCCCTGCGCCGATATCGGTTCTGTAACCACCGACGGACAACTGAAATTCTATTTCCACGGGGAACTCGTAGCCGACCTGCCTGCCGAAAACCTGGTGCTGGGCGGCGGAGCCCCGCAATACGAACGCGAATACAAAGAGCCGGCCTACTATGCCGAATCGCTGAAATTCGATCCTTCGAAAATTTCTCAGCCCATCGATTATAAGGCGGTAGCCGAATTCCTGATCTCACATCCCAACATCGCGAGCAAACGCTGGGTATACCAGCAGTACGACAGCATGGTGGGCACCGTGAACATGAGCACCAACCGTCCGGGCGATGCGGCCATCGTGAACCTGAAGGACAGCAACAAGGCCCTGGCCGTTACCGTGGACTGCAACAGCCGTTATGTACAGGCCGACCCGGAAAAAGGCACCATGATCGCCGTGAGCGAAGCCGCCCGCAACATCGTGTGCAGCGGTGGAGAACCCAGCGCCATCACCAACTGCCTCAATTTCGGTAACCCCTACAACCCGGAGGCCTATTGGCAGTTCGTGGGAGCCATCAAAGGGATGAGCGCTGCCTGCGTAAAATTCCAGACGCCGGTTACGGGTGGTAACGTAAGTTTCTACAACCAGAGCAAGATCGGCGACCGTACCGTACCTGTGTTCCCCACACCTACCATCGGTATGCTGGGAATTGTGCAGGATAAAAAATTCCAGACGGGTCTGGCCTTCGAACAGGAAGGCGATCTTATTTACCTGGCCGGGGAGATAACTAATGACATCAACTCATCGGAATATCTCTATTCCTTTGTAGGGGAAAAGAATACACCTGCTCCGTATTTCGACCTGGATAAGGAATACGAACTGCACGGGGCCGTTAAAAAAGCGATACAGTCCGGACTGGTGCGCAACGCCCACGACGTGGCAGACGGTGGCCTTATCTGTGCCCTGCTCGAAAGTTCCTTTCCGAAGAACCTCGGGTTCAACATCGATTCAGCCGAAGGCATCCGTAAAGACGCTTTCCTTTTCGGCGAAGGCCAGGGACGCGTGGTATTCGGTGTAGAACCGGCCAACAAAGCCGCATTTGAAAAGGTTTTCGCAGATGCCGGCATTCCGCTCCGCAAGATCGGTACCGTAGCCAAAGGCGTAACGGTGGATACCGGGTCCTGGACGGAGGACGTTAGTACGTTCGAAAAACGATACAATACGTCCATCGAAGACCTGTTGTTACAAGAAGCATAAACTATGTACAAAGAATTAAACCCGGATACATTTACGGAAGTGCTGAGAGGCGTTATCGATCCTGTTGCGAAAGAAGACATCATCAGTACGGGTAAGGTCCGGTATTTTGAAATAAACGGCCGCAGTATCCGCATGGACCTGGAAGTGCTGAGTCCGGCCCTGCACATAAAACGCAAGGCCGAGAACAACGTACGCGAGGCCCTGCACGCGGCCTTCGGCGATGACCTGGAGATCCACATCAACCTGCAGGTGAGCGTGCCGGACAAACGAAAAGAGAATGCCGGGCTGCTGCCGGGCGTAAAGAACATCCTGGCCATTTCTTCCGGTAAAGGCGGCGTAGGCAAAAGCACCGTATCGGCTAACCTGGCAGTAACGCTGGCCCGCCAGGGGTTCAGGGTGGGACTGATCGATGCCGATATCTACGGACCCAGTGTGCCGATGATGTTCGACGTAGAGAACCGCCGGCCGAACCTGGTGACCGTAGACGGACAAAAACTCATCGAGCCCGTGGAAAGTATGGGCGTTAAGCTGCTGAGTATCGGCTTTTTTGCCGATGTGGCCCAGGCCGTGGTATGGCGCGGCCCGATGGCCTCGAAAGCCCTGCGCCAGATGTTTGCTGACGCACACTGGGGCGAACTGGACTTCCTGCTCATCGATCTGCCTCCGGGCACTGGGGATATACACCTCACTTTGGTACAAACTGTCCCCGTTACCGGGGCCCTGGTGGTGTCCACCCCACAGAAAGTGGCCCTGGCCGACGCCGAAAAAGGCGCCAATATGTTCCGCCTGCCCGCGGTGAACGTACCGGTGCTGGGCATGGTGGAAAATATGGCCTATTTTACCCCGGACGAGCTGCCGGACAATAAATACTACATCTTCGGCAAAGACGGTGTAAAACGCCTCTGCGAAAAAATGGACGTACCCTTTTTAGGTGAAATTCCACTGGTACAGGGCATCCGTGAGGGCGGTGACAGCGGTAAACCACTGGCGCTGGACAGCACGCATCCCGTTAGCAAAGCCTTTGCAGACCTGGCAGACAGCCTGCTGGAACAGGTGGTGCGCCGTAACGAACAGACCCCGCCCACCCAGGTGAGCGACGTAACCAGGTTTTAAGCGGAATTGTTACTTTTGTTGTGATATGATTACAGGTACCGATATACGCGAAATGGTGGAACAGGCCCTGGACGAGATCCGGCCCTTCCTGCAGAACGACGGCGGGGATATCACCATCGTGGAGATCACCGAAGATCATGTCGTTAAAGTGAAACTTCACGGTACCTGCAGCACCTGCTCCATGAAACCCATGACCATGAAGGCCGGTGTACTGGAGACCATCCGCAGGGCGCTGCCCCAGGTAAAAGAGATCGTAGAGGTGGATTGTTAACACAGGGCCACATCTTATTCACAAACAAATCCGACAACGTTAATTTTTTGTTTTTTTCCCTGCTGCAAATTTTTACCAAATTTGTTGGCACAGAAGTTGAACCTATCTATCATAAAAAAAGGAGGCAACCATGGAATACTCTATCTCTACAAGAAAATACGGGACCCTGATACGGATCAGCGGACGTATACTGTCCATGGCAGATTCCCGGGACCTGATGCAGGAATTCTCCGAACTGATCGCAGAAGGAAAACATCATTTCATCGTGGACCTGAAGGACACCGAATACGTAAATTCGGAAGGACTGAACGTGCTGATCAAGATACTGACACAGAGCCGTAACGCCGGTGGTGAGACCATCCTGTGCCATATTAACAAGCATCTGAAGGAACTTTTCATCATTACCAAGCTGAGCAGCATTTTTACGCTTACCGATACCATTAAGGAGGCCGAAGAACTGCTGGAAAAGAACATGGAATGCGCTGAAGACGCCTGAGCCTTGAAAAACTGTTGAAATCCCGGCCGTTTTTTTGTTGCCATTCCCGATGCTTCGCTTACCTTTGCGCTTTTGTTTAAAGAAAGCATACAATGAGTAAAGTAGACGTGTTGCTGGGCCTGCAATGGGGCGACGAAGGCAAAGGTAAGATCGTGGACGTTCTGGCGCCGCATTACCAGATCATAGCCCGTTTCCAGGGCGGACCCAATGCCGGCCATTCCCTGGAATTCAACGGTCAGAAATTTGTACTGCATACGATCCCTTCCGGTATATTCCGCGAAGGCACCGTGAATATCATCGGCAACGGGGTGGTGATCGATCCCGTTACGTTCAAAAAAGAAATCGAAAATCTTGAAAAAGCCGGTGTGGACGTGGTTTCACGCCTGCTCATATCCCGTAAGGCACACCTGATCCTGCCCACACACAAAGTGCTGGACGCCGCTTCGGAAGCTTCCAAGGGCACGTCCAAGATCGGCAGCACGCTCAAAGGCATCGGCCCCACCTATATGGATAAGACCGGTCGTAACGGTCTGCGCGTGGGCGATGTGGAACTGGATACCTTTACGGAAAAATACGATCAGCTGAAGCACAAACACGAACAGCTGATCGAACTGTACCATTACGAATACGATGTGACCGAAGCCGAACAGCTCTGGTTCGAAAGCCTGGAGACCCTGCGCCGCTTTACGTTCATCGACAGCGAGGATTACCTGCACAAGGCCCTGGCCGAAGACAAAAAGATCCTGGCCGAAGGCGCCCAGGGTACCATGCTCGATATCGATTTTGGTTCCTACCCTTTTGTAACGTCTTCCAATACCATTACCGCCGGCGCCTGCACAGGCCTGGGAATCGCCCCGAACAAGATCGGCGAGGTATTCGGTATATTCAAGGCATACTGCACCCGCGTGGGCAGCGGTCCGTTCCCTACCGAACTGGAGAACGAAACCGGGCAGGCTCTGCGTGATATCGGCCGCGAATACGGTGCAACCACCGGTCGTCCGCGCCGTACCGGCTGGCTCGATATCCCGGCGCTGAACTACGCCTGCCGTATCAATGGGGTTACCAAACTGCTGATGATGAAGGCCGACGTACTTTCGGGCTTTGAAACCCTGGAAGTGGCCACTTCGTATAATTATAACGGACAGAACCTGGACCACCTGCCGTATGACGTACTTTCGGGCCGCCTGCTGCCGGTATTCGAACAACTGAAAGGCTGGCATTCCGACCTTACGGGAATGAAAGACATCAGCGAACTGCCCGCCGAGCTCGAAACCTATACACAGTTCATCGAAGAAAAGACCGGTGTACCGGTATCGGTGATCTCTGTAGGTCCGGACCGTGAACAAACGCTGATCCGCAAAAATATTTTTGCGTAGACGCCGTTTGCATAGTGCTATGGCCAGAAACTGCATTCTATACATACTGTTCGCAATACTGCCGCTTTTTGCAGCGGCGCAGGCAGTGGCCCAACCCGGGCAGGGCAGCAGCAAAGGCTCCAAAAAGATCGAATTCATCAATGCCGATGTCATGGAATACGACCAGAGTCTGGGCGTAGATGCCATGCGTCTTATCGGCCGGGTAATGATGCGCCACGGCGATGCTACCATGTATGCCGACAGCGCCTACCGTTATATGGACCGCGACGCCTTTGTGGCCTTCGGGCAGATTCACATTGAACAGGGCGACAGCGTAGACCTGTACGGCGATTCACTCACCTACGACGGTGCTACCGGGCTGGCTGTGCTCAAGGGCCGTGTGCGCATGATCGACGCACAGGTGAACATGGAAAGCAAATCACTGACCTACGACGTAAAGAACAACACCGGTTTTTACGACGACAGCGCCACCACACGCTCCAAGGATGGAAATATTCTCAAAAGCCGTAAGGGAACGTATTATGCCGACCGCAAGGAATTTGTGTTCACCCGTAACGTAACCGTGGAATCGAAGGATTATACCGTTTTCAGTGATACCATGACCTATAATACGGAAACGGAAGTGTCTTATTTTCACGGGCCTACGCGTATTGTTTCCGATGAGAACGTAATTACCTGCAAACAGGGCTGGTATGATACGAAAAAGGATATATGTTCTTTCAGCAAAGGCGGCAAAATAAAGACGCCGGAGCAGGAGATCGAGGCAGACAGCCTGTATTACGAGCGCAATTCCGGCTTCGGACTGGGTTTTAACAACGTACGCCTGCGCGATTCCACGCAGAACATCGAGGTGCGCGGAAACTATTCGGTTACCCGCAAGAACATCGATAGCTATATGGTTACCGACAGCGTTACGCTGATCATGGGTATGGATACGGACAGCCTGTTCCTGAGCGCCGACAGTCTTTTTTCAGTGGGCGACTCGCTGTGTGGCCGTATTCTGCGGGCCTATCACCGTGTAAAGTTTTATAAGACCGATATGCAGGGCGTGTGCGATTCGCTGGTGTATTTTGAATCGGACAGCCTGTTGCAGATGTATCGAAAACCGATACTCTGGAACGAAGAGAACCAGCTTACCGCCCGTTTCATGCAGATATTCATGCGCGGCAAACGGGTAGATATGCTGGATATGATCGATGCGGCCCTGATCATCAGTAAGGAGGATACCATTAAATTTAACCAGATCGCCGGCAAGAACATGCGGGCCTATTTCGGTGCCAGTAACCTGCGCAAGGTTGACGTAAAGGGCAGGGGAGAGACCATTTATTACCCCAAGGAAGAGGAAGATGCTCCGCCGCCGCGTACCCTGAACCTGAAAACCGGGGAGATACCGGGGGACAGCCTGGTACCGGCAGACAGTCTGGCCGTATCATTACCGGAAAGCCGGGATTCCCTGGCCGCCGTGGTACCTAAGATCATGCAGCCGGGAAACGATTCCCTTTCGGCAGCGGCCGATTCGTTACTCCTGAAACCCCGGCCCCCGAAACCGGTACAATACATCGGCGCCAATAAAGTGACCAGCGAGGATATTACCATACACCTCGATTCGGGTAAAGTAGACCGCATCGTTTTCAAGGTAAAACCTGCAGGGAACCTTTCTCCCTTCGAAAGCGTGGACCTGAAGGAATACAAACTGCCCGGCTTTGCCTGGTGGGAACATTTACGTCCGCTGACCCTGCTGGACATTTATTCGCCGCGCCGGGTACCGAAATTCGACTATATGCCTAAAAAGAAAGCCGTGGTAAAGCCCAAGACCCCGGCGAAACCTGCGAACGGCGGCGGAACGGTAATTACACCGGCATCAAGGTAAAGTAAATATTTTACAGCCAAAGCCGGCAAGGGCTTCGGAAGATTCTGAGTATATTGCTCATACGAACTCTTATTGTATGAAGCCGACTTCTTTTTTGCAGAATACCAAACAGGTATTTGACCTGCTACAGGCAGTTTCAGCCTATGTGTCTATTGCAGGTGTTGGTATACTCATCATCGGCTATGCCGGCGGCAACGGATCGTATATGCAAGTATTTTTCCTGGAACATCCGGTATTTGCGTATGTAATTGCGGCTGTGATCTTTACTGGGCCTGTCGCTTTCCTGGCAGGGCCACCGGTCATACGCAGGATGAACCTGTACATACTGAGAAAAAAGCGCTTCAGTAATATCCTTATAGAAAAACAGGAAGTGGTTATTGATATAAGCGGCGACGGTAGCAGTGCCGGATTTTATCAAAAGGTTATATTCCGGCGTTTAAGCCGGACGGGAACGGCCTGCTTCCGGAACCATGTGACGGTGGACGGGATCATTGAACCTCTCAGCCATTTTAACTGCTCGTACGTTTTGAATGCTTCCCGCGATCAGATCACATTATTCTACAGGGACCAGGCCGGGAAAGATCGGTACGGCATGGTAAAAAGAACAGGGAAGTTTTTAATTTTTTCAGCCGTTCTGAAAAATGCATTTGTACAGGAAACGGAGTTCTGGGACCTGGTCCCGTTGCATTACTGTAAAGACTATAACCTACAGATAACTCTTCCGGCAGGAACAATATTAAAAAGCGCCGGAGTTTATAAAGTAGATGCCACGGGTAAGGAAACAGAACTGGAAAATATTCCGGTAATTAAGATGCGTCAGGATAGCAGGGATAAAATGATCGTTTCCATCGCTGACTATTTTTATACGGAAACTTTCCGGGTACGATGGGAAATTTCCTGAAGGGAGTGCGTCTATTTCTTGATCAGCGGATCCAGTGTTTTTCCTTTTTTCGGTACGCAGGCCATGGTAATGCGGCTGGCACAGGTGAGGCGTCCGTTACCGTCGCGGATCTCGATGTTCCATACCTGTGTGGTAACACCCACGTGTAAAGGCCGGGCAGTACCGTACACATAACCGTCTTTTACGGCCCGCAGGTGATTGGCATTGATCTCGAGGCCCACACACAGAAAAGCGTCCATATCCACACAAAGATTGGCGGCCACACTGCCCACGGTTTCGGCCAGTACCACGGAAGCTCCGCCGTGCAGGAGTCCGGCCGGCTGTTTTACTTTAGACGTAACGGGCATGCGGGCGACCAGGTGATCATCCCCGATCTCGGTAAACTCAATTTCAAGGAATTCGCCCATGTTTCCCACATTCATGGAATTGATTTCGGGCAGGGTGAAAGCTTTTTTCCAGATCATATTTTAAACCACTTAAACGTTATGTTCTTTCGGAGAACGAGTACGAAGATAGCCATTAAAAACGGTAAGGCCGGCATGCGGTAACGTACCAGGGCGCCGGAATTATCGACGGTGAGGCCTATAATGGCGCTGAGCAGCAGTACAAAAGACAGGCAGAACCAGAACACACGGGCCTTTGCCACATCGGGCCGCTGAAAACGTACGGTGAACAGGCTGTAGATGCCCAGGCCGTACAATGCCAGCATTTCCAGGAAAGAGGCGGCGATCATGAGGCTGTGTATATCCTGCGGGAAGGGCCGGAACAAGGCATTGAACAGCGCATGGGGTAAGGCGGCCAGTATACCGGGAACATCCGGGCTGAAGGCCGGCATGGGAAAACGGCTGCGGGCATGCATCAGCCGGGATACGTTTACAAAGGCCTCCTGTTTTTTATACAGGATCTGCCAGAAATTATAACCCGGTACGCTGGCAGAAACCACTACGATCAGTGCAAAAACCAGCGCCAGGGCCAGTATTTGTGCCGTAGCGGGTTTCTCGCGGAAGGCCGGTGTACGTCCCAGCAAAACGGCCAATACGCCCGGTAAAAAGGCGGCAAATACATATTCCTTCGAAAAAAGGATCAGCAGCAGTGCCGGCAGCAGGTACCACAGTTTGCCCGGCCGGAACAGGGCGTATACGAGCAGCCCGCCTCCCAGCAGCACAAAGGGTTCCTTCAGCGCCCCGGCCGACCAGAACAATACCGAAGGCAGGGCAAAAACGGTCAGGAACCACAGCGGCGCTTTTTCCCGGAACAGGGGCAGCCAGGTTTTATAGAGGAGCAGTCCGCCCAGGTAGGCCAGAAAGCTGCTGAGCACGGCATGTGCAAAGTAGGACCCGCCGCTCAGCGGGTACAGCAGGGCATGAAAACGTATGATAAGCCGGTTCTCGTTAATGGGAAATTCCTCGAAAGGCTTGTACCAGTGGAGGGTGTGGGCATTCATATACAGGTGATCGCTTTCGTTTTCCATACCCAGGAACACACGGAAGAAACCGGCCGTATCCTGTCGCAGGTAATGAAAAAGCGCTTCGCCGTCGTAAAAATACTTGTAGATATCGGCATATTGAGGGTTGGCATATACATAGGTGTAAATGGCCCAGAAAACAAACAGCAGAGCCACTTTCAGCATAAACACCGCTGCCGACGCTCCCGCGGAAAGTCCGGGGATATGCAGTGCTTTTTTCCGCAGGATGAAAAAGACAAGAAGGGCAGAAGCCGGTACGGCGGCCAGTATATGCGGGATGCTTGGGTTCACGTTGCAAACATACATATTTCGGCTGTACATGGGGCGTATACGGTAAATACTTCATTTGCACTATACAGGCAGAAAGTATTTTCCGCAAATTTGTGAAACGTAAAAGAAGAACATGATTGCCATAGCCATCGTTGACGATAAATCGAATATCCGGGCCGCCATGAAGGAATACATGGAAGCGCGCGGCTTCAGCGTACTGTTTACCTGTGAGAACGGCGCCGACTTTATTGATAACCTGAAAGAGCTGCCCAGGGAGCGTCATCCGCAGGCCGTACTGATGGATATTGATATGCCGGTAAAGAACGGGATACAGACCGTGCAGGAAGCTTCGGTGATATACCCGGACATAAAATTCCTGATGCTCACCGTTTTTGATGACGACGATAAGATATTCGAAGCCATTAAGGCCGGTGCCCTGGGGTATTTCCTCAAGGATGAAAAACCGGACAATATTGCCCGCGGAATTCACGAAGCCCTGGAGCTGGGCGGTTCGCCGATGTCGCCGCGTATCGCCCGCAAGGCGCTTACCCTGCTGATGCAGCCGCCAGCCGCCGAACAGGCCGGGAAAGAGGACACCAATCTTTCGGAGCGGGAAATGGAAATTCTGCGCCTGCTGGTAGAAGGGTACGATTACCGGGAAGTGGCCGATAAACTCTTTATCAGTCCGCATACGGTGCGCAAACACATTGCCAATATTTATGAAAAACTGCATGTAAGCAGTAAGGTGCAGGCCGTAAAGCTGGCCCTGAAGAAACGCTGGTTCATGATTTTTTAAGGCTGAAAATCTGCTGATTGATAAAATGGGGCCAAAAAAAGTTTCAAAATTATTTTGCCCTAATGAAAAAACGTCTACATTTGCACTCCCAATCAACGGGGACGTTCTTACAAAAGAGGGAGCATAGCTCAGCCGGTTCAGAGCACCTGCCTTACAAGCAGGGGGTCACAGGTTCGAATCCTGTTGCTCCCACCTCTAAAAAATAAAAAGGGTTTTAAGTTTTATACTTGAAACCCTTTCTTCGTTTATAGCACTTTACGTTTTTTATCCGGCAACGATGCGCATACACAGGCACATACGCTGAAACTGTATCAGCGCCGTTGTAAATAACGTATACAGATCAGCCGGCTTATATCACCACGATGCCTTTATCGCGGAAGGCGCCGTACAGCAGGTAGCGTACTTCACTTTTTATCCATTCGGATTTGCTGATGTTGTTGCACCAGAAGTGAATTTTCAGTTTTACTTCGTCCTCTTTTACTTCCTCTGCGTAAAAGGAAGGTTCCCGGTCGGGGACCAGTCCGGGGGCACCCGTGAGAGCCGCTTTTATAATGTTCAGCAGTTCTTCCTTGCTTTCGGAGGTCTGCAGGGTAAATTCCAGTTCCAGGCGCCGCTGGTTGTTGCTGAGCGTCCAGTTGGTAATGGGGTTGGAAAGTATATCGCCGTTGGGAATGATCACTTCGGCCCCGTCGGCGGTAAGCAGGGTGCTGGAACGCAGCCCGATGGACTTTACCTTGCCGCTGTTTTCGCCCACTTCGATGGAATCTCCGATCTGCAGCGGCCGGTCAAAAATAAGCACCACGCCCGACACAAAATTATCCACGATGTTCTGCAGACCCATACCCACGCCCACGCCCAGTGCACCGAGCACAATGGTGATCTTGTCCAGCGGAAGTCCCGAAGCGGCCACGGCCAGCAGGTAACCCAGGCAGATCACTACCAGCTTGGTGATCATCATACGGGAACGCTGTTTTTTACTTTCCAGGTCGTCGTCGTCCGCCTCGCCGAAGAAAGAGCCGATGTAGCGCTGCAACAGGTGTGCGATCCAGATGATCACAAAGAACAGCACCATATTGCCTACGGTGAAGGACAGGCTGCCCAGCGAAACCGAACGTTTCATCAGCATGGTAAGGGCATCCCGCGTCATGCCGTACATGTACAGGTTGGCCATGAACATAATGCCCCAGAGCAGCAGGCTGAACAGAAAGAACAGTTTACGGCTCGATGTGGCAATGGGCTCATAATCGAACACCGGCTGTATACCGCGTTTAATGCGGCTTGCCAGCAGCTGCAGGTAAAAAGCTTCGATCACCGCTTCCACGAAAACGCAAAGGGTGATCACCTGTCCCAGCCCGAAAATACCGGCATTGGTCAGGGCTTCGGCCACGATCATCCGGCCGAACAGGTTGCTCAGGATGGCCAGTATGTTCAGGGCGATATAGGCAAAGGTGACAAAACGCACCATACGCTGAAACTGGGGTATGTAACGGATACGTGGCAGCAGCAGGATACCTGCGATAACGGACAGGATATTGAGACCGATCAGTACGCAGCGCTGCCAGAGATCGGCTTCAAACGAATTGGTGATGGAAATGGCCGGCAGCAGTGCCAGCAGCAGCAGCCATACGGGCAGCAGGCGGCGCGCATCACCCTCGCGGAAGAACCAGGCCAGGGCGCCCATCATGACGCACTGACTCAGCATCAGGTAGAACCAGGGCGCGTACACGTCCATCAGCGGAAAAAGGCTTACACTGGCCACGATGGCCAGCAGCACGCGGCTGCGTCGGGTGTAACGCAGCTGTATATCGCCGGCTATATCGTAACCCTGGTTGCGGATGCGTTTGTAATTGCGTCTTATCCAGCGAAAGAACAGGGCAAAGATCACAACGGGCATCCACAGGATGCGGGTACTGTTTTTCTGTACATAGTAACGGGCGATCTCGTGGTTGTCTTTATTTACCATAAAGCTGCCCGCGGTATCCGGTACGGCCGTTTCAGCGCCGGCCTGCCACAGGTAGGCGCAATCGCCGCTGAAGGCACGTATGCCGGTTTGTTGCCGTATGCTGTCGGTTTTCTGGATCATTTCGGCAACGGAGATCGACTGCATGGCGGCTATGGCCCTCCAGCGATGGAGCGAATCGAGACTTGCCTTCAGTTTACCGGACGTATATGCGTATTCAGATTGAAGTTTGGCCGTCCGGCTGCGGCGCCGCACCGTATCCGAAATGCTTTCCTTTACCATCTGCACAATGATGCTGTCGCGGATAATGGCCCGGATGCGCGCCCGGGAAATTTCGATCTGTTCTTCGGCATCTTCAAATACCCGGCTGATGTCCTGGTTGCTCCGGCGGATATCTTCCAGCAGGTTGCCATACAGCTGCAGGTCACGGAAGCCGCTGTTGGTACGGCTGCGCAGGGCTTTCCGGAGGGTGCGCAGTATTTTGCGGTTGGCCATCATGCGTTCCTTTGCGTCCAGTACCTGCCAGTTCAGTGAGGAGCCGGTTTCTGCGGCGTTGAGTACATTAAAGGCATTTTCCAGGCTCTCGGCGTAGTCGTTGCGGCTGTAGCCGTCTGCCAGTGAATCGTTGAAAAAGGCCCGCATCAGCGAATCGTCGGCAGCCGGTCTCTGAGCGCTGCACAGGCTCAGGGTGCCGAAAAACAGAATCAATATCCAGTTTGACTTATGCATGTCTAAATGTAAAAGAAAATTCCGCATCGCTTACCATGGTATAAGTTGAACGTATGGTTAAGTTTCGTGTATATAACGATAGGAGAACGTCTGTTCAGTCCGTTTCGTATTTCCGGAAGCAGACCACGGCATTTCCCGGCAGGGGATGCAGTACCCGCAGTTCTCCCTGCCGGGCCCGGAGGAAGGTGTATACATTTTCGAACTTTTGTTTGCTGTCCGTATCCGAAACGATAAAGTTCATGATAAAACGTCCGCCGGGCGGCAGGGCATCCAGGCAGTTCTGTATAAATGAGGCGGCAGTGACGGCAGAGGGAACAAGGGCATCGACAAAGATATCCACCACCAGCAGATCGTACAGCTGCCGGTCCTCCTGCATAAAAAGCAGGGCGTCGGCCGTGTGCAGCTGCAGCTTTCCGGAGGGTTGTATGCCAAAATGTTCCGCGGCAATGCGAAACAGGAGCGGATCGAGGTCCACGCCCGTAATGCGGCAGTCGAAGGCATACTCTTTGTGTAGAATAGACGCTACGGAACCCGCTCCGAAGCCCAGCACCAGCACTTCCCGGGGAGGGGCAGACGCCAGGTCCAGCGCCCGGAAGGTCTTGCGGAACACACGATGCAGCGAATCGTAGGAATAGTTCGCGTGTGCCGAATTCAGCACTTTACGGCCGTTCACCAGCCAGAGTTCCAGCGATCCGCTGACGGAACTTTTGTATTCCTCCAGTTTCACTCCCAGCACAAAACTCCATATATAGCGAAAAAAGGATAGCACAGGTCGAATATACGAAATAGAATTGCGCTGAGTTTCTTATCTTGTTCCTGATTTTAACCCGATTCTGCCCATGGACGTAAAAAACCGCTTCCAGGCCATACACGGCTATTTCCAGAATAAAGATACCGATCTGGCCATCCGCCGCCTTATCGACGTAGTGCTGGATACCGAGCACATCCCGCTTTTTGCGAAATGTATCGCATTCATCGACTGGCGCTATTCGCCGGCCTATCATCCCGATGAAGCCTATAACAAAGCCAGGGGCCTGTTGCAGGAAACCGAGGCTTTTCCGCTGCCGCAGAGACCGGCAGGGCAGGAGCGGGTGATCGGGGCGGAGGGACTCCATAAAAAATACGCCAAAGGCAATTTTCAGCTGGGCCCGGTGGACTTCAGCCTGAAAAAAGGCGAGATACTCGGACTGGTAGGCGAGAACGGTAACGGAAAAACCACCCTGATACGCCTGCTGTACGGCGACCTGGAACCCGATGCCGGAAGGGTGAACTACTATTTCCACGCGCCCGGCGCCGGCAGGTACGATCTGCGTACGGCCATTGCCTATGTGCCCCAGCGTACGGAAACCTGGTACGGTTCGCTGATGGACAACCTGCAGTTTACCGCGGCGCATTACGGCTATAAACCCGAAGAGAACGAGTGGTACGTAAAAATGTACATGGCGCGCCTGGGTCTGTGGCCTTACCGGGATTTTGCCTGGAAACGCCTGTCCGGAGGCTATAAAATGCGTTTTGAACTGGCCCGCACCCTGCTGCGCAAACCCAACGTACTGCTGCTGGACGAGCCCCTGGCCAACCTCGACATCGTATCGCAGCAGCTGATCCTCGAAGACCTGAAATTCCTGGCAGGTTCCGAAACGCACCCGCTCAGCATCATACTCAGTTCACAGCAGTTGTACGAGGTGGAAAAAGTATCCACCGACGTGCTGTTCCTCAATAAAGGACGCCCTTTCTTCCAGAGATCGGCACAGGTGGCCGGAGAGGCAGGGCTGATCGTAGAACTGGAGACCACAGCCGCCCGCGAGGTGCTGGAAAAGGCACTGGCACAGAACCTGCCCGAAAAGGTACAGTTCAACGGGGGTGCCTATGTGCTTCATTTTGCACAGAACGTATCCTTCAGCCAGGTGCTGAAACAGCTGGGCGAAAGCGGCATGCCCCTGAGTTATATACGGAACATCAGTGATTCGAGCCGTCGTTTTTTTGTACAATAAACCCTGCACAACACAATGAAAAAGCTGAATAAATTTATCATCGAACGTTTTCCCACGCTCTGGAACGTTCGTTTTGTATATGTGGTGCCGGCGCTGTTGCTGGCTCACCTGATGTTTTTCCTGATGGGCCGCGCTTCGGTGGACCTGGAAGGCCTGAAGGAATATTACCGCATCGACGAGGCCTATTTTGAATCCGGCGCCATTCTTTTTGGTATACTTATCTCGGTGCTGGTATTTGTGATGTGGCTCCTGTTCTACCTGCGCAATAATCCGCTGAAGAAATTTTACCCGCACAGCAGCTGGAAACTGTTGCTGGAATACGGTATGGTACTGCTGATCTGCCTGCTGAACGTTTCGTTCGCCATATCCTATTCGGTCGGACAGCACAGCAAAGCCGGCTCCCTGTTTTCGAAGGAAGACCTGACGGAACTGAAGACCGCCCTGCGGGATGTTGCACCTTATACCGTGCCTTACAAGGGGCAGTTCGACGAAGATCAGTACTGTTATGAAATGTTCGGGTACAACAGTATGAAGGAACCGGCTCTGTCTGCGGAGGAATATACCGGTCCGGATTCACTGGAGACCGCTGGAATATATAACCTGAAAGACAGTCTCTGTTGCGGCGATGTTCGTTATTCGTACTATTATTTTTGCAGCTTTCCCTATACCGAAAATAATGTAGAACTGCGGGAATGCATAACCCGTCACCAGTCCATGCTGCTGCGTAAAGACCGGGAAAGTATTACACGTATCGTAAACCGTTACGCTGCCCTGCAGGAAAAATACAATGTGAACCCGAAAATGGATGCACAGAAAGTGCTGGCACGGGTATTTGCACAGCCCGGTTTTGAATTTGATGATGAAAAGATAGAATTCGAAGCTTCCGGTTACGACCCGATGGAGCGCCTGGTATCGAACCAGGAAAAATTCCAGGACAGCGGCAACGATTTCCGGGTGCTGTGGCTGGTGCACCTGTATATTGCCATCCTGTTCTCCGTATTTATTTTCTCGTTCCGTCTCACCGATATACGCAGCTGGCTGATCTCGGTAGTGGGACTGGGCATACTGGGTATACTCATCACGGTATTCAATATCGTTGCCGGTATACGCGACGAGGGTTTTGCGGGCATGTACCTGCTTGTGATGCTGGGTATTGCGGTCACGGCCTTTGTGGGTAGCTTCGTTAAGATGAACAAGATGCTGTACGGGGCCTTCCTGAATGCGGCGCTCTGGAATTCGGTGTGGATACTCTTACTGCTTGTGCTGGTCTCCAATGAACGTTATATGGATTCCGACAAGGGTACATATATCGGTTTCGCCAGCCTGGGACTGGGACTACTGCAGATCATCGTATACATATTGCGGGCCCGGGCCTTCCGCGCCAAACCGGAAGAATAGGAGCGAATCAACCCAGTGCACGGTACACAGCCACCCAGTGCGCTATGGTACCGGCCAGCACAAAGGCGTGCCATACGGCATGTCCGTAGGGAATTCTGCGCTGTATGTAAAACAATACACCGATGGTATAGCAAAGTCCGCCCGTGAGTATGGGAATGAATACCCGGGAGGTCATGGTCTGCGTAAGCGGTTCCACCAGGAATACCAGCATCCAGCCCAGGGCCAGGTACAGCAGGGTACTGAGCCAGTTGTACTTCCCGGTAAAGAATAATTTCAGGATAACGCCCAGGGCAATGATGCTCCACATAATGCCCAGGAATATAACGGCTGTACGCAATGGTGTAAAAAGATACACCGTAGGGGTATACGTACCTCCGATAAGCAGGAAAATGGAAATATGATCGGCGATGTGCGCTTTTTGTTTCAGCGGCGGATGCACCAGGAAATGGTATACCGTACTGCTGATGTACACGGCCAGCATACCGGCTACGTAAATGCCCACGGCCCACAGGGTATAGGGTCCGGGATGTGCCATGGCTTTTTTCCAGAGGATGGGTAGTGTAACTAAAATAAATACAATGCCCAGCGCATGCGTGAGCGCATTGGCCTTTTCCTCGCCGGGAGTCTGCGGCCTTTTCGGTTTTTTTATTTTCTTATTCCGTACCACGCAGCTGATGGTAAAAGTACAGGGCACACATGAGCAGGAACACGGCCCCGGCCTGGTGAAGCACACCCAGCACAATAGGCACGTTGTAGAGCAGGGTAAAGATACCCAGGGCCAGCTGTGCATGTACCAGCAACAGCAGCAGGTTCAGTGCGCTCATCTGGTCGCTGCGCACATGCCGGCTGCGGCCATAGATCCACAGGGCCCATACCCAGAAGTAAACGGCAAAGGCCAGCCAGCGGTGAATGAACTGTATTCCGCCGTTATTGGGGAACCCCTGGTGCGGGTCGGCGGCGTCGGGGATCGGTTCCCCGATGATGTTATAGTAGAACGGACGGCCCTCTTCCGAGAATGCGCCGCTTTTCACAAATTCACCGTCCATCAGGGGCCAGGTATTGATCTCCTGCCCGGCATCCCGGCCGGCTACAAAAGCGCCGTAGACGATCTGCAGGCACAGGACCACGAAGCCGATCCTGAACAGGCGTTTCCCGCCCGGGAATTTGTTTCTGAGATGGGTAAGCCGTTTGTATTTGATGTCGAGTATGGTCCACCAGATCAGTCCGAACAGCAGCAGGGCCGTGCTCAGGTGTATGGCCAGGCGGTAATGGCTCACCCGGGGTTCATAGGCCAGTCCGCTTTTTACCATCCACCAGCCCAGGAAGGCCTGGAAGCCACCCAGTATGAAAATGAATACAAGACGAATGGCAAAGTTGCCTTTTAAGTAACCTTTGCGCCAGAAAATAAAGAAAGGCACTAGGAAAACCACGCCGATGAGCCGGCCCCAGAAACGGTGGAACCATTCCCAGAAGAAGATCTGCTTGAACTCGTCGAGCGTCATGCCTATATTTTTATCGGTGTACTCCGGCGTCTGCTGGTATTTCATGAATTCGCCCAGCCAGTCTTCCTGGGTCAGCGGCGGAATGGTGCCCGAAGCGACTTTCCACTCGGTAATGGACAAACCGCTTTCGGTAAGGCGTGTGACCGCTCCGATGATAACCATGGCAAACACCATGAAAAGTCCCGTATAAAGCCAGCGTATGACCGCCCTGCTGCCATTATTGTGAATTCTCATCCCGCACGTTTTTATGGTCGGCTTACAAAAGTAAAGTTTATTTCAAATGCAATCGGCCCTGTGCTAAAAAAGCGCGCGTATTTTATACATTCCCGCTGTTAACTACTTTATTTCCTAAACAAAAAAACGGCCGGTAGTTTATACGAATACACCGTGGAGGCCGGAATACAGCGCGTGAAAATGTACCGGGCTGAGGATCTTTGTCCCGTAAATAAATCCTTGCCGGAAATACGGCGGATGCGCGGGTATTTTATACCTTCGCGAACGTATGTCGAAACAGAAAATAGTACTCTTCCTTACGGTATTTATCGACCTCATCAGTTTTGGCGTGGTAATTCCCTTTTTGCCGACGTATGTGGAGAAAATGACCGGTTCCCCGATCATGCCCGGTCTTACGGTGGCCGTGTTCTCGGTGGCCCAGTTCTTCTTTAATCCGATCTGGGGCGCCATGAGCGACCGTTTCGGCCGCCGGCCCATCATCATCGGCAGTCTTTCCGTTTCCATACTCGGGTACGCCCTGTTCACCTTTGCCACTAACCTGCCTATACTCTGGATATCGCGCTTCCTCTCGGGTGTGGGCGCCGGTAATATTTCAGCGGCACAGGCCTATATCAGCGATATTACCACTCCCAAAGACCGGGCCAGGACCATGGGTATGATCGGGGCCGCCTTCGGACTGGGTTTCGTGATCGGGCCGCTGGTCGGGGGCCTGCTCATGTCGCAGTTCGGCTTTATGTCGGTGGGCATTTTCTGCTCGGCGCTCTGCCTGCTGAACCTGCTGCTGGCCTTCTTTATGCTGCCCGAATCGCTGGATATGCAGGCGGAACGTGAGTTTCGAAAGATCAATATTTTTCCCTTAAAAAGCTTTTTACAGACCCTGCGCATACCCAACCTGAACATTACGTTCTGGGCCGGTTTTGCGTTCACGGCCGCCTTTTTCTTTTTCCAGATCAACTCGCCCCTGGTATGGGAGCAGCGTTATAAACTCAGTGAAAGCGACCTGGCGCTGGTGTTCACGGCCATCGGTATTTCCTCATTCGTGGTGCAGGGCATCCTGTTACGTTTTACGTCACGCTACTTTACAGAAAAGCAACAGATACTTACCGGCTTTATCCTGCTCGGTATCGGTATCCTGCTGGTGCCTTTTGCGCCCCGGGAGTACTTCTGGATCTATACGGTATTCTGCATCGTACTGGTGGCTACGGGCAACGGTATCGTAAACCCGAACCTCACCACCCTGGTATCAAAAAACGTAGATATGAAAAGCCAGGGACTTGTACTGGGCCTGTACCAGAGTTTCGGGGCGCTGGCGCGTATCCTGGGGCCGGTGATCGGCAGTCTCTTTTACAGCATCTGGTGGCTGCTGCCTTTTTTTGCCGCCGCATTCGTATATTTTATCAACGCACTCTGGTTCGGGCGCTATAAGGCCGGACTGGAACAGATATAAACAACATATGAGCGATCTTTTTTCACAACCGTTAAGCCCGGAACAGAGCAGGGACCTGCAACGCATGCAGGAACTGGCACAGGCGCTCAACGAACATAATTACCGCTACTATATACTGGCCGAACCCAGCATTTCGGACTATGAATTCGATATGCTGCTGAAAGAGCTGGAAGCCCTGGAAAAAAAACACCCGGAGCTGGCCGCGCCCGATTCCCCTACGAAAAGGGTAGGTGGTGAGGTGACCAAAAAGTTCAGGACGGTAAAGCACCGCGTGCCTATGCTGAGCCTGGACAATACCTATAATATGGAAGACCTGTCGGATTTTGACCGCCGGGTGCGCGAAACCCTGATGGAAGATTCCGTAGAGTATACCTGTGAACTGAAGATAGACGGGGTAGCTATTTCATTAGTATACGAAAATGGCCTTCTCACCCAGGCGGTTACCCGGGGTGATGGCACCCAGGGCGATGACGTAACGGCCAATGTAAAGACCATACGTTCCATTCCGCTGAAACTGCGCGGCGAGGGCTGGCCGGCCCTGCTCGAAGCCCGGGGTGAGATCTACATGTCATCGGCCGTTTTCCTGAAACTGAACGAAGAAAAACGTGCAGAACTCGAAGACAAGGGCTTCCACGAAGAAGAAATAGCGGCGCAGCTGCTGAAAAATCCGCGGAATGCCACGGCAGGCACCCTGAAGCAGCAGGACAGTAAAATGGTGGCCGCCCGTAAACTGGACGCTTTTATATACTTTCTGCTGGCCGATAGCCTGCCTTTTGCCTCGCATTTCGAAAACCTGGAACAGGCCCGGGAATGGGGTTTTCATGTGAACCCGGAGACCCGTAAGATGCAGGGCATCGATGCGGTGAAGACCTTTATCGAAGCCTGGGATTCGGCCCGGCATACGCTGGGTTATGAAACCGACGGCATCGTGGTAAAAGTGAACAGTTATGCACAGCAGCGCAGCCTGGGCAATACGGCAAAAAGTCCGCGCTGGGCCGTGGCCTACAAATACAAGGCCCAGAGTGCCGCTACGATACTCGAGTCCATCTCGTACCAGGTGGGCCGCACCGGGGCGGTAACCCCCGTGGCCAACCTGCGTCCCGTGCAGCTGGCCGGTACCACGGTAAAACGTGCCTCGCTGCACAATGCCGACGTCATGGCGCAGCTGGACGTACGTATCGGCGATACGGTCTTTGTGGAAAAAGGCGGCGAGATCATCCCGAAAATTACCGGGGTGGATCTCAGTAAACGCCCGGAAGGTACCGTACCCGTTGGTTTTATACCGAATTGCCCGGAGTGTGGCAGTCCGCTGGTACGTACCGAAGGAGAAGCGGCCTTTTATTGCGTGAACGACCGTTCCTGTAAACCCATTGTGCTGGGCAAGCTGATCCATGCCGTGAGTAAAAAGGCGCTGGACATCAATACCCTGGGCGAACGTACCCTGGAAGAATTTTACGATAAGGGCATGGTACGCACCCTGCCCGACCTGTACGAAATACGATACACCCAGATATTACAGCTGGACGGTTACAAGGAACTCAGCGCCAAAAATATCCTGCAGGGGATCGAGGCTTCCAAAGCCATTCCCTTCGAACGGGTACTTTTTGCCCTGGGGATCCGGTATGTGGGCGAGACCGTAGCTAAAAAACTGGCCCTCGGCTTTAAAAATATGGACGCCCTGGCCACGGCCGATTTTGAACAATTATGCAGTGTAGACGAGATCGGGGAGAAGATCGCCCGCAGCATACTGGATTGGTTCTCCCGTGAAGAGAACTGTAATCTGGTAGAACGCCTGAAGGCCCATGGACTCCAGTTTGTACTCGATGACGCGCTGCTGGTAAAGAACAGCGATAAACTGGCCGGGCTTTCGGTGGTGATCTCCGGCGTGTTCAGCCGTTCGAGAGACGAACTGAAAAAACTGGTGGAGCAGAACGGAGGCAAGAACAGCAGCGGCGTTACCAAAAAGACCAGTTTTCTGCTGGCAGGCGATAAACCGGGGCCGGACAAAGTGGCCAAAGCGCAGCAGCTGGGTGTAGAGATCATTTCGGAACAGGAGTTTTTAGACCGCTATAATTTATAGAGTTTATGATCAGTGCAGATATCATTACCATCGGCGACGAAATTCTCATCGGCCAGATAACCGATACCAACAGCGCCTATATTGCCCGTGAACTGAATGCGGCCGGTATACGCATCCGCCGTAAATACAGCATCGGTGATCAGAAAGAGGCCATTACCGGGGCGCTGGACGAGAGCATCGGCCAGGTGGATGCCATCCTGTTCACCGGCGGACTGGGACCGACCAATGACGATATTACCAAACATACGCTCAATGCCTATTTCGGCAGCCGCCTGGTGCGCAACCAGGAAACCTTTGATATGCTGGCCGCCTGGTTTGCCGCACGTAACCGTACGTTTGAACCGGTGAACCAGGGCCAGGCCGATGTGCCTGAGGTGTGCACCGTAATGCTCAATAAACTGGGCACGGCGCCGGGAATGATCTTCGAAAAAGAAGGCACGCATATTTTCTGTATGCCCGGTGTGCCTTACGAAATGGAAGGCCTGATGCAGAGCGGCGTGCTTCCTTTCCTGAAACAAAAATACGCGCTGCCGCCCCTGGCGCACCATACGGTACTTACCGCGGGCATTCCCGAAAGTACGCTCATGATGCAGATCAAAGACTGGGAAGAGGCCCTGCCGGC
This sequence comes from Bacteroidia bacterium, assembly GCA_016742095.1. Lineage (GTDB taxonomy): Bacteria > Bacteroidota > Bacteroidia > CAIKAF01 > CAIKAF01 > JACVCJ01. The sequence goes on along the minus strand of JACVCJ010000040.1, from coordinate 3,977 downwards.
CGGTGTAAAACTGGCCTATCTGCCCTCGTACGGGGCCGTAAAGCTGCGCCTTACCGCCTGGGAACCGGGTACCTTCTCGGAAGTAGAACTGGCAGAGATCGCGCGTCCGCTGTACGGAATGCTGGGGGACGCTATTTATGGTACCGGCGACCGGACCATGGAAGAGATCGTTTTTACAATGCTGAAGGAGAAAAAGCTGCGCGTGAGTTTTGCAGAAAGCTGTACGGGCGGTTTCCTGGCGCATCGTCTTACGTCCATGGCCGGTTCCAGCATGGTCTTCAACGGCTCGGTGGTCACCTACAGCTACGAGGCCAAAACGCAGGAACTGCAGGTTCCGTCAGAAATACTGATGCAGCACGGCGCCGTGAGCGAACCGGTGGTGATGCAGATGGCCGAAGCCGTAAAAATCAAATTTGATGCGGAATACGGAGTGGCAACCAGCGGTATAGCCGGTCCGGACGGAGGTACGCCCGAAAAACCCGTAGGAACGGTATGGATCGCCGTAAGCGGTCCGCAGGGAACAAAAGCCCGGCGTTTCCTTTTTACGAACAACCGCGAGCGCAACATACGCCTTACCTGCCTGCATGCCTACAATATGCTGCGTAAGATGCTGTAATTTAGTGGTAGCCGAGAGAACGTTCCACGCAGAAAATAAGCGTGTGTATCACCTTAATATGTATCTCCTGGGCACGGTCGGCATATTCGCTGAAGGGCGCCCGGATCTCCACATCGGCGATGGCCGCCAGTTCTCCGCCGTTTTTGCCGGTAAGGGCAATGACCCGCATTCCTTTTTCTTTGGCTTTATGGGCGGCAAGACATACGTTTTTACTGTTGCCGCTGGTACTGATGGCCAGGAGCACGTCGCCGGGCCTGCCGAAAGCTTCTACGGCGCGGCTGAAAACAAAATCGTACCCATAGTCGTTGGCCACACAGGAGATATGCGAGGGGTCCGAAATGCTCTGGGCGGGCAGGGCAGGACGGTCGTTCCGGAAACGTCCGCTGAGCTCTTCGGCAAAGTGCATGGCGTCGCACATACTGCCCCCGTTACCGCAGGAAAGTACTTTATTGCCGTTCCGGAACGCTTCCGAAAGAAGTTGGGCGGCGGCCCCGGTCAGCCGGATATTTTCCGGGTCGCGGATAAAGAGATCGACCGTATTACGGGCCTCCGTGAACTGTTGCAGGATTTCTTCTTCCATAACAGCAAAATAATGAATAAAAAATTTTGCAGACCATAATTATCCCATATTTTTGTAAGGCTTCCGTTCCGGGTCTGCCGGGCGGAGGAAACAGATCAAAACCAGATAGCATAAAGAAAACCTACATTCCGGATGAAAAAAATCGTATTCCTTTTTCTTCTCTCTCTGCCTGTCCTGCTTTTTGCCCAGACGCCCGAATCCAACGAAGACAACTGCTTTGTACAATACATGAAACTGTTTGAAAAAAGAGGCGGTAACGAAGTAGTGGACGGCGTGTACGACGATGTGATCATCTCTATCCGGAACGGCACCCAGTGCGATTGTTACCGGGGCAAAGTAAAAGTAGAGAACAAAGCCATACGTTCGGTGTATATCCGCTATTCGGACGGCAGTTACGACCTGTACGAACCGAACTATAAGTATAAGGACGACTGGCTGGTGGTAGCCGGCAAATCCAAGACCCGGGTCACCAATGACGATAAACTGGTGGATATTTTCTTTCCCAGCCTGCTGAGGCCTAAAAAGAAAGACTACGAAAAGGCCCCGCTGCCCGATCCGGACGATCTGTAAGCCTTCCGCTTCTTTCATAAACCCCCTTTTTCCCGGCTGTATACGTGCCGCTGGTTGTCTGCGGCCTGCCGTTGGTTACCGTAGCCTTACCGTTCATCAAAAAGAACTGTAAAGCAGGCTTTTTTCTGATATTTGCGGTATGGAATTCAGCTGTATCATTGTAGATGACGAACGCCTGCTGCGGGAATCGCTGGCCGGTTTTATAGGCAGGTACTGTCCCGAACTGCATATTGCCGGTAAGGCCGCTTCTGCCGGAGAGGCCAGGGCCCTGCTGGCGGAATTTCCCGTCGACATTATTTTCTGCGATATACAGATGCCCGTAGAGAACGGTTTCGATTTCCTTAACAGCATCGACGCCGGTCAATACCACATCGTATTTGTTACGGCCTATAGCCAGTACGCGTTGCAGGCTATCCGCGCCCGGGCCTTCGATTACCTGCTGAAGCCCATAGATACGGAAGAACTGCGTGCAACGGTAAACAACCTGCAAAAATCCATCCGCGAAAAACGCAGCGATGCAGAACGCCGGAACGATTACCGTGCCTCTTTTGCAGCCCTGCTGAACGAATTGCAGGCCTCCCGCGACAACATAAGCCGCATCGGTATTTCACATGCCACCGGTATCTCTTTCGTGGAAATGAACGAGATCCTTTTCCTGGAAGGCGATGGCGGGTACACCATCGTACACCTGCTGAACGGCAAAAAGATCATTGCCACCCGTATCCTGAGCGATTTTGAAGAACTGTTGCCCGAAAAACACTTTTTCCGCATACACAAGTCTACCATCGTAAACCTGCAATACGTAAAAGAATTCAGCCGCAGTGAAGGTTTTTCCGTAATATTGAGCAACGGGGTGCAGCTTACTGTCGGACGCCGCCGGGTGCAGGACGTACTGGACAGGCTGCAGTATTTTTCCCGTAATATTTAAATGGTACGTACCGGGATCTTTATTCTGCTCTTTATCCTTTCTGCCGCGCTTTCTGCCCAGAAACAACTGGCACCGGTCCGTCATTTTGATATATTCAGCGGGTTGCCGGCCAAAACACTCTACAATATGTGTGTGGACAAAAGGGGGTTTATCTGGCTGGCTGCCGAAAACGGGCTGTTCCGCTTTGACGGGCAGCGTTTTTACCAGTATACCACACGTGACGGGCTTTGCGATAACGAGATCATTGAAATATTCTGCGATTCCAAAAACCGGATATGGTGCAGCGGTTACAACGGCAAGATATCACTGCTCGAAAAAGGCGTGGTGAATAATGACCATGGGCTTATCCGGAACTGGCAGAGCCGGGGTTTTATCTTCGATATTGCAGAAGATGCGGCTGGCAATATTTATATGGCCGGCGAAAAGAAACAACTGCTGCGGATAGATACGGGTCTTAGAGTAAGGGAGTTGCCGGTGGAAAATACGGGAACGGACATGTCGCTGTCGGCAGTAACCATTTATAAAAACCGCCTGTATGTTTATACCGGCATGGGTGTTTTTGTAAGCGGTCCATTGCCCGGTGCCGAGCCATTGACCTTGTGTCTCCGTTATCCCCGCAGCGATATAGGCGCATTGTTCTCTTCGCGCAGGAGCGGCAATATATGGAGCCTGGAAAAAGATAACAGCCTGTTCGGTCTGCAGAACGGCGAGCGTATTGAACCTCCCTGTCCGCCAGGTACCAGTTACCGGCCGCTGGAAGTGAACGAACGTTACCTGATCATCGAATATACCTATTCGGGAAGTATCCTCTATGACCGCCATACCCAAGAAAGTTACCCGCTCCGGCTGCCGGATTATGCCCGCATCTCGGATGCGATAAGCGATATCCAGGGAAATATATGGATAAGTACCCGGCGCAACGGCCTATACGTAATACGGCCGGGTGTGTACCGCAATACAGAGCTCCCGGCGGCCGATCCTTCACTGAGCGTTCTTACCACCACGGTATCGGGTGGCGAGCTGTTGAGTGTAACGGCTTTCGGCGACGTAATTCTGCAGTCGGAAAAAGGGACCCGGCGCCACACTTTTCACACCCGCAACCTTCGTCCGCTTGAATATGCTTCGGTGCAGAAAATAAAAGGGGAGTGGTATGTGACCAGTGATCTTATGTCGGAAGATAAGCAGATACAGGGTATTCATTTTTTCGGCTACAGCAATAAAGAGAGCATCGGTTACCGCGATAGTCTGCTGTTCCTGCGCACAGCATATACCGTATACCTGAG
>JACVCJ010000039.1 GCA_016742095.1 Bacteroidia bacterium | reverse complement strand
GCCGTACACTATACCATGGGCGGACTGTGGGTAGATTACGAACTGATGACCACCGTACCGGGACTGTATGCCCTGGGCGAGGCCAACTTCAGCGATCACGGCGCCAACCGCCTGGGTGCTTCGGCACTGATGCAGGGCCTGGCCGACGGATATTTCGTAATTCCGTACACCATCGGTTCTTACCTGAGCAAAGAGATACGTACCAAGGCCATCGATACGGCCACACACCCGGCTTTCGAAGAGGCCGAGGCCCGTGTAAAAGCGACCATCGACCGTTTCTTTGCCATCCGCGGAAGTAAATCGGTGGACCATTTCCATAAGAAACTCGGTAAGATCATGTGGGAGAAATGCGGTATGGCCCGCAATGCCCAGGGTCTGAAAGAGGCTATCGAGGAAATTAAACAACTGCGCGAAGAGTTCTGGCAGGACGTTCGTGTACCGGGTACGGCCGATGAGTTCAACCCCGAACTGGACAAGGCCGGCCGCGTTGCCGACTTCCTGGAACTGGGCGAACTGATGTGCCTCGACGCCCTTACCCGCGAGGAATCCTGCGGCGGTCACTTCCGAGAGGAATACCAGACCGAAGAAGGAGAAGCCCTGCGCGACGATGAGAAATTCGCCTTCGTTTCCTGCTGGGAAATGAAGAACGTGGGCGAGTGGACCCTGAACAAGGAAGACCTGATCTACGAAAACATCAAGATCGCACAGCGTTCTTATAAATAAACGGATTGTAAAACACTAAATATTGTTTTGATCATGAACCTTACATTAAAGGTTTGGCGTCAGAAGAACGCTAATGATAAAGGGAAATTCGTCAACTACAACGTGAAAGATGTTTCAGAAGACATGTCTTTCCTCGAAATGTTCGACGTATTAAATGAAGAGCTGATCTCCAAAGGCGAAGAGCCGATCGCATTTGACCACGACTGCCGCGAAGGTATCTGCGGTATGTGCAGTATGTACATAAACGGACACCCGCACGGGCCGTTGCAGGCGGTTACTACCTGCCAGCTGCACATGCGTTCGTTCAAAGACGGCGATACCATTACCGTGGAGCCCTGGAGAGCCAAAGCTTTCCCGGTGATCAAAGACCTTACGGTAGATCGCACGGCCTTTGATAAGATCATTGCCGCCGGTGGTTATATATCCGTAAACACGGGTAATGCCCAGGACGCCAATTCGCTGCCCATATCCAAGGAAGACGCCGACACCGCTTTCGCCGCCGCTGCCTGTATCGGGTGCGGTGCCTGTGTGGCTGCCTGCGTAAACTCTTCGGCCATGCTGTTCGTATCGGCCAAGGTCTCCCAGCTGGCCTTACTGCCCCAGGGACAGCCCGAGCGCGAAGAGCGTGTGCAGAACATGGTACACACCATGGACGAAGCCGGTTTCGGTAACTGTACCAATACGGGCGCCTGCTCCTTCGAATGCCCCAAAAGCATTTCCCTGGAGAACATTGCCATGATGAATCGCGAATACCTGAAAGCCGGACTGGCCGGTAAAAAATAAAAAATTTCACATTTTTTAATAAACCCCGCAGAATCCTGCGGGGTTTTCTTATTTTTGAATAACACATAAACACAAATTCAGTATGAAGAAACTGTACGTATTAGCATCTTCAGTACTTATTCTCTCTGCAGTCATGATCTTTGCACCCGATGCAAAGTCGAACCAGAGCGGGGCAGTAAGTAACTATTCGGGCGTGAACGCGGGCCTGGGCACATGCGCCAAATCGGGTTGCCACACCGGCGGAGCCAACACAGGCCCGGGTAATGTGGCCATCACTTCCAATATACCGGCAGCGGGTTATACCGGCGGCCAGGTTTACCAGCTGAATGTGATCGTAACTTCGGGTGGCAGTAACGGCGGCGTATTCGGTTTTGCGGTTTCGGGCGCCAAAACGGGTACCAGTACCATTGCCGGAACTTTTGCCAATACCGATAACAATGCCCAGATCCGCTCTTCGGGTCAGTATGTAACGCATACGCTGGCTGGTATCAATAACGGCGGAAATACCACGGCCAAAACTTTTGTGGTGGACTGGACCGCTCCTGCAGCGGGTACGGGCGCCGTACGTCTTTTTGCCGCCGGTAACAGCGGTAATAACAACGGAGCCAGCACCGGCGACAATATCTACACCACTACCGTAGATGTGCCGGAAGATGAGTCTACCGTTTCGCTGGACGAAGTGGCCCTGCAATCCATCCACGTTTTCCCGAACCCGGCTTCGGACCTGGTTACCGTTGAAAATTTCATTTCTTCGGACTGGAACCTGAAAGTACTGGACCTGACCGGTAAAACCATGATGAGCCACAACGTGACCACGCAGAAATTTACCCTGGACGTTTCAGAACTGCCCGCAGGTATGTACCTGGTGGAGATCGGAACGAACGGAAGATCTGTGATCAGGAAAATTATCGTGCAGTAAGAACTGCGGCAACTATTATGAGATCCGTCCCGCCTCGCTGCAAGCGAGGCGGTTTTTTTATGCGGCGCCCGGCCCTTTTTTCTGCTGGTCCCGGCCTTCTTCCCAGGTTTTAATGTAATTGGGCGTGAACAGGGCCAGGTCGGAAAACTGCTTCAATGTCCATTTTTCATACGTAAAAGGGATCATCAGGGAGGCGGTAAGCCGGTGGGTATGCATGGGCAGGGTAAGCATATCCAGCATATATTCGATCTTGGGCACTGCATTTCCGCAGAACACAATGCCCGGGTAGGCATCGGCCCACTGCCGTACCTGTTCTTCATTCAGTTCACAGGCCTTTTCCAGGATGCGACCCGTATCGGCAGCGTAAATACCGGTATAGGCTTCCATGCGGCGGGCGTCGATAAGAGCGCAGGCATAAGGCGCGCCGGTGTGCAGAAGGGCCACGCGGGCCTGTATCTCGAGCGTGGAAATGGAAATAAGCGGTATGTCCAGCGCATAACACAGCCCTTTGGCCGTACTGCTGCCGATGCGCAGCCCTGTGTAGCTGCCCGGGCCGGCGCTCAGGCAAACGGCATTCAACTGCGACAGGGCATGCCCGCATTCCTGCATCAGCTCGTCGATAAGTACGGTAAGCTGCGAGGCATGTGCATTGCTGTCCCCGGCATTACGCTCCGCCAGCGGACGCAGGTCTTCACTGAGCGCTACGGAACACAGCGAAGAGGACGTTTCGATATGTAGTAATAAGGCCATCGATCACAAAAATGCAATATTTAATGCATCCGGCATCTGCCGGGAAACAGAAATGTAAAAAAAATCCCCGCCCGGTATACAGGCAGGGATGTGTATAATGTTGTACGGTCCTATTTTCCGGTGAACAGCTGTTCTTTCGGGGTTACCCGGATGCGGGAGCCGTTCTTCAGGGTCTTGCTCACGGCTTCGTAGGGCGATTCCACAATGGTTTCCCCTTCTTTCAGCCCGGAGGTCACCAGGATGTACTTGTTGTCCTGTATCGAGGTCTCTACCTGGCGCATACTTACTGAATCGCCGGAAACCACGAATACGAACTCGTTGTATTTTTCCACGCCGGTCTTCTCTTTCTCCACGGAATCGAGGCGCGCCGTAACGGCCTGTATGGGAGCGGTGAGGCCTTTTTTGCTTTCGGTCTGTATATCGACCGTGGCGCTCATACCCGGGCGGAAAGGCGAACGTCCGGCAGATATACGGGCCGAGAGATCGGTATAGCTTTCCGGCAGGATCTTCACTTTTACCTCAAAATTGGTTACCTCGTCGGTGCTCAGCGCGGTGGCGCCGGTGGCCAGTTTGGGTGAGTTGGCGATCTCCGTTACCCGTCCCCTGAACACCCGGTTCGGATAGGCATCCACATTGATCAGGGCGGTATCGCCCATGGCCAGGCGCACGATATCGTTCTCGTTCACGTCCACGATCACCTGCATGATGGACAGGTCGGCAATGCGCAGCAGTTCCGTACCGCTCATGGTGGCAGTACCTACCACACGTTCGCCTTTTTCTACCGAGAGCTTGCTCACGATACCGCTCATGGGCGAGTACAGGCGGGTACGCGACAGGTTGCTGCCGGCCAGTTTACTGTTCGACTGGGCGTTCTGTGCGCTGAACTCGGCGGCGCGTACGTTCTGTTTGGCGGCGCTCAGTTCGGCCCTGGCACTTTCGAAGCTCGCTTTGGCGGCATCGTAATCGGCCTGGGATATCACTTTTTTATTGAACAGGGTCTCCTGGCGGTTAAAATCGGCCTGGGCCCGGATGTAGGCGGCATTGGCCTGCTCCTCGCGGGCTTTGGCAGAGGCCAGCCCGGCCACGGCATTGTTGTACATGGCCTGCGAACCTTCATACTGGCTCTGCAGCAGGTCGGGATTGATCTCGATCAGCAGCTGTCCCCTGGTTACGCTGTCTCCTTCCTTTACATACAGGGCAATGATCTCGCCCGATACCTCGGAACTGATCTTTACTTCGGTCTCCGGCTGTATCTTACCGCTGGCAGATACCGATTCGATCACCATCCGCGAAGCCGCATTTTCAACACTTACCTTTGTTCCCTTATCGCCTCCGCAGGCGGTTACAGATATTCCCGTTGCGGCAAGCAGCACATATAAACAGACTTTTCTCATGATCAATTAAAGTTTCATAGGTTTACCCAGATAGTATTCCAGGATCTTAATCCGGTACAAATATTCATATTTTGAAATTACGGTCTGTAATTCCGCGTTGTTCAGGTTGTTTTTGGCCAGGTTGTAATCGTAGGCGTTCATCTGCCCGGCATTAAAGCGCTCTTCGGCATACACAAAGGCTTCGCGCAGGGCTTCGGCATTTTTCTGGTTGGCCTTGTAGGTAGAATAACCGGCCATAGCGTCGTTATAGGCTCCCTGTACCGTATTGCGCAGGTTCTGCTTGCGCGATTCCAGTTCCAGGCGGGCGCTGGTAAGATTGATGCGTGCGCGCGACAGGTTGGTGTAATTGCTGAGCCCGTTCAGGATGGGAATATTGATGCTGATACCGATCTGCGTGTTCTGGTTGCGGGGCAGCTGCCGGATGAACGGAATGGTCTGCCGCGTAAAACTGGGCGTTACCGTGGGCGGCGTGGTAATGGCTACGGTATCGCCGCCGTAGGTGGGGTACACAAAGGTCTGTCCGGGTGTAATGGTAATACTGGTATCGGTAATTTCCTGGGAAAGAGAAGAATAACCCGAACCGATGCTACCTGCCAGCGAAATACTGGGCGACCAGGCCCCCCTGGCCACATTCACGGCGCTCTGCTGGCTGCGTACGGTCCAGTCCTGCGACTGTATACCGGGGTTTATCCCCAGGGCTTTGTCGTAAATGCTGTATACGGGCTGTGCCAGAACGGGATCGGGACCGCTGTCGATATCGATATCGCGCGATTGTATGTCGATGCCCGTAGTGTCCAGGTTCAGCAGCTGGGCCAGGGCCAGGCTGGAAGCGGCCAGTTCGTTGCGGGCCGTAACCACGTTGATCTCTTCCTGCGTATACTGGCTTTCCACGTTCAGCAGTTCGCCCTTATTGGTGGCGCCGGCTTCGTATATATCGCGGGTGCGGGCCACCTGCAGTTCGGTGGTGCGTATCTGCGTTTCGGCAATGGTAAGGCGTTCCTTGGCCAGGGTAAGGCGCAGAAAAGCGTTGGCCACATTCAGCGAAAGGTCCAGGTAGGCCTGTTCCAGTGCGAACTTACTGCTCTCGTAAGCATATTTGTTCTGCTTGATGCGGTTGATGTTCTGCAGACCGCCGAACAGCAGCAGGCTTCCCGACAGGTTCACGTTGGCGCTGGTGGTACGCTGGTTCACGAAGGTAAGGTTATACTGGTCGAGACGCTGACCAAAGCTGTAACCGCCGAACGCGCTCCCCGAAATATTGGGCAGCAGGGCATAGTAGGATGTGTTCTTATCGATCGAGGCCCCGTCTACATTCAGTTGCGACTGCTGTATCTGGATATTGTTCGTCCGGGCATACTCGATGCACTCTTCCAGGGTCCAGAGCCTGGTCTGCGCCTGGGTGGCCAGGGTGATGCCGAGAAAGGAAAGGACAAAGATTACTTTTTTCACCAGCTTAAATTTTAACCAAATGTAAACCGGAATACCTATTATATGGGGATCTTTTTAGACAATTCTATAAATATGGCAGATGAATGGGGCGGTTTTGTTCAAAGGAATGCTCAACCGGATGAAGTATGTATATTTGTAGCCTTATCTAAAAAAATGAGAAGAATGATTCGAACCTACCTCAGGAAATGTATACTGCCGGTAGCGGCCTTTCTGGTGTCGCTGCACGCATCGGCGGTAGAAGGCATGTGGCTGCCGTATATGCTCAATATCGACGATATGCGGGCCCGCGGCTTACAACTTACGGCCGAGGACATTTATGCAGTGAACCAGGCCAGCCTGAAAGACGCCATCTTTATCTTCGGCGGCGGCTGTACCAGCGAAATGGTCAGCTCCAAAGGACTGCTGTTCACCAATCACCACTGCGGCTTTGGCGCTATACAGTCCCTGTCCAGCGTAAAGAACGACTACCTGAAGAACGGTTTCGTGGCCGCTAATATGAATGAAGAACTTCCTGCGCCCGGTGTTACCGCTACGCGCATCGTTTATATGAAAGACGTTACGGCCGAAGTACTGGCCGGGGTGACCGGTACGGGCGCCGACAGAGCCGCGCGCATCGAGGCCAATATCCGCCTCATTGGGGAGAGCGCCGTGGCCGGAACGCATTACGAGGCCGAAGTAACACCTATTTATTACGGCAATGAGTTCGTACTGGTGGTGAGCGAAGTATTTAAGGACGTGCGCCTGGTGTTTGCCCCTCCGGGTTCGGTAGGTAAATTCGGCGGCGATACCGATAACTGGATGTGGCCGCGCCACACGGGCGATTTTTCCGTGTTCCGCGTATATGCCGGCCGCGATAACAAACCGGCCGAATACAGCAAGTCGAACGAGCCCTACAAACCCCTGAAACACCTCAGCATTTCCCTGCAGGGTGTAAAAACGGGCGATTTTACCATGGTATACGGCTTCCCGGGCAGTACCCGCCAGTACCTGTCTTCGTACGCGGTACGTTATATCCTCGAAAATCAGAACCCGCTGCGTATAGCCATGCGCGAGGCCGCCCTGGGCATTATAGACCTGCGTATGCGCGTGAGCGATGAGCTGCGTATCAAATATGCCGCCAAACAGGCCCGCATCAGCAATGCCTATAAAAAATGGATCGGGGAGAGCAAAGGTCTGGCCCGTTTGCAGGCCATCTCTAAAAAGGAAAAATGGGAAGAAAGTTACCTGGCCGCCGTGCCTGTGGGTTCGGAATATAGCGAGGTGCTGAACAAACTTAAGGCCCTGAATGCCGGTTATAAGGATGCCAACATCGCGTTTGACCTGTACGGAGAGCTGATCTTCACCGGCCCGGAAATGATCCGCTTTGTGCGCGCTTTTGAAGTACTGATCAACGATTACGATAAACTGAAGGCCGAGGGCAAACTCAATTCGGAGATCGAACGCCTGAAAAGGACCTCTTTCTTTAAGAATTTTGACCTGGAAACGGATAAAATGCTGTTTGCCGCCGTGGTACCCGTGTTCATGAAGAACATCGGCAGCGCCGCCCCGCAGACCCTGCTGAAATTACAGGCGAAGTACAAAGGCGACTGGACCCGCTGTGCCGAGGAACTGTACGCTAAAAGTACCTTTACTTCCCAGGAAAAACTGAATACCTTCTTCAACGGTTTCAGTGATAAAACGGCGAAAAGTTACCTGAGCGATCCGCTGATGCAGCTGGTGGCCGATATATATAAGGAATACGGCAGCAAGGTACGTCCCGCCGTGGCACCTTATTACACACAGAACGACGACCTGATGCGCGTTTTCGTGGACGGACTGCGCAAATACCTGCCCAATGCCCGCAAATACTGGCCCGATGCCAATTTTACCCTGCGCGTTACCTATGGCAAGGTAGAAGGCTTTGAACCGGCCGACGGCATTATTTACGAAGCGTTCACCACACAGAAAGGCATACTGGAAAAATACAAACCGGCCGACGAAGAGTTCGACCTGCTGCCCGGTCTGCTGGAACTGTATAAGAAGGGCGATTTTGGCCGTTACGCTACCGCTACGGGGCAGCTGCCGGTGGCCTTTACTGCCAGCAACCATACCACGGGCGGTAATTCAGGCAGCCCGGTGCTCAATGCCCGCGGCGAACTGATCGGTATCAATTTCGACCGGGCCTGGGAGAGTACCATGAGCGACGTGATGTTCGATCCGGAGCGCTGCCGCAACATCGTGGTGGATTCCCGCTACGTACTGTGGTGCATCGATAAATGGGGCGGCGCAGGCTGGCTTACGGAAGAAATGACGCTGGTGAACTGAAAATGAAGCATAAAAAACAGGTTTTCAGAAAAAGAAATTATAAAACGGATTAACATTTCTGTGTTAAAAGTTTTGCAGATAATAAATTTTCTTATCTTTGCAGCCCCTTATTGGGGAGTTAGCAATTAATAAAAAACAGTATTTTGTCGTGAATACACTGAGTTATAAGACAATTTCAGCTACCAAGGAGTCCGTTACAAAAGAGTGGATCCTGATTGATGCAGAGAATCAAGTGGTAGGTCGCCTGGCATCGCACGTGGCTAAAATTCTTCGTGGAAAACATAAGCCTACATTTACCCCTCATGCCGATACCGGTGATAAGGTGATCATCATCAACGCTGAAAAAGTTCGTTTTACCGGAAATAAAATGGAGGAAAAACAATACGTACGTCACACGGGTTACCCGGGCGGTCAGCGTTTTGCCTCTCCGGCTCAGTTAATGGTGCGCAAACCGGAAGCGATCCTTGAGAGCGCCATCCGCGGTATGCTTCCCAAGAACCGTATCGGTGATGCCATTTATTCAAACAACCTGTTCATCTATAAGGGAGCTGCTCATCCTCACGAGGCTCAGCAACCCAAACAAATTAACTTAAAAGACATTAAGTAATATTTCATGGAAAGATATTCTCAATCCGGAAGAAGAAAGACGTCTGTAGCCCGTGTATATGTTTCAAAAGGCTCAGGCAAGGTGCTGGTGAACGGCCGTGATTATGCGACCTATTTCCCGACACACATCCTTCAGTACAAAATCGACCAGCCTTTTACGGTTACCGGTGAAGACCGCAACCAGTACGACATCAAAGTGAACGTATTCGGCGGTGGTATCAACGGTCAGGCTGAAGCTACACGTCTGGCTATTTCCAAAATTCTCGTGGAACTGAATGCAGAGTACAAACCGTCTCTTCGTCAGAACGGACTGGTAACACGTGACCCCCGCATGGTGGAACGTAAGAAATTCGGTCGCAAGAAAGCGAGAAGAAGATTCCAATTCAGCAAACGTTAATCTTTTTATACGATTTACAATATTATGGCAAGAGTTACTGTAGAAGAGTTGCTTGACGCAGGGGTTCACTTCGGTCACCTCAAGAGAAAATGGAATCCGGCCATGGCTCCATACATTTTCATGGAGAAAAACGGTATCCACATTATCGACCTGAACAAAACTGTAGTTAAGCTTGATGAAGCCAGCGAGGCTTTAGCACGTATCGCCAAAAGCGGTAAAAAGATTTTGTTTGTTGGTACTAAAAAACAGGCCCAGGAGATCATTGCAGACAAAGTAAGCAAGATTAACATGCCTTATGTTACCGAGCGCTGGCCCGGCGGTATGCTCACCAACTTCGTAACCATCCGTAAGGCGGTTAAGAAAATGGCGCAGATCGACGATATGACCAATAACGGTACCATCAATACCATTTCTAAGAAAGAGCGTCTGATGATCAGCCGTACACGTGCCAAACTGGAAAAAGATTTCGGTAGCATTGCCGATATGGTACGTACCCCGGCCGCCATCTTCGTGGTAGATATCAAAAAAGAACACATCGCACTGGCCGAGGCCCGTCGCCTGAACATTCCGATCTTCGGTATCGTGGATACAAACTCGAACCCGAACGAAGTGGACTACGCGATCCCCGCCAACGACGATGCCGCCAAATCCATCGCCCTGATCCTGGACGTAGTTTGCCAGGCCATCGTGGACGGTCTCAAAGATCGTAAACTGGATAAGGAATCTGCCAAAGACGAAGACGCTGAGAAAGCAGCCGCTGAATCTTCAGAAGAAGCATAATCGTACGTTAACTTAAATAAACACAAGAAATTATGTCTACTGTTGCCATTTCCGCATCAGATGTAAATAAACTCCGCCAGCAGACCGGAGCCGGTATGATGGACTGTAAAGCAGCCCTCACCGAAGCCGGTGGCGATTTCGAGAAAGCCGTGGAGATCCTGCGCAAAAAAGGTCAGAAAGTGGCCGATAAACGCAGTGACCGCGAAGCTACCGAAGGTTATGTAGTGGGTAAGACCAGTGCAGATAACGCTAAAGGTATCATCGTTTCCCTGAACTGCGAAACCGATTTCGTTGGTAAAAATGCCGATTTCGTTGCTTTCGCCGAGAAAGTGGCCAACATCGCCATCAGCGATTTCCCTGCAACCAAAGAAGAACTGCTCGACAAACAGATCGACGGTCTTCGTATTGCCGACCACATCACCGATATGGTAGGTAAAATTGGCGAAAAGATCGAACTGGGCTGCTACGAGCACATCAGCGCTCCTTTCGTGTTCGCTTACAACCACCCGGGTAACAAAGTGGTTTCCCTGGTAGGTTTCAGCAAAAACGGCGTTGCCGGTATCGAGAACGTAGCCAAGGACGTAGCCATGCAGGTTGCCGCTATGAGCCCGATCGCCCTCGATAAAGCCGATGTTTCTTCCGAAGCGATCGAAAAAGAACTGGAGATCGCGAAAGAAGTTCTGCGCAAAGAAGGTAAACCCGAAGATAAGATCGAGATGATCGCCAAAGGTAAACTGGAGAAATTCTTCAAAGAAAGCACGCTCCTGAACCAGGAATTCATCAAAGATTCTAAAATGAACGTACAGCAGTACATCCAGTCAGCCGATAAAGAGCTTACCGCTACTGCATTCAAGAGATATTCACTGGCTTAAGCCGGTACTTTTTACTAAAAGAGAGAAGAGATTCTCTCTTTTTTTTTGTCTGTTAGTGAACGAATTCCTTTTTTTGATACATGAAATACAAGCGCATACTTCTTAAATTAAGCGGCGAAGCACTGATGGGCGACCAGCAGTTCGGCATTGAACACAAGATACTGAACCACTATGCCACGGAAATTAAATCGGTAGTGGACCTCGGTGCCGAAGTAGCCGTTGTGATCGGCGGCGGTAATATTTACCGCGGCATTCAGGCTGCCGAAGGAGGTATCGACCGTGTACAGGGCGATTATATGGGTATGCTGGCCACGGTGATCAACAGTATGGCCCTGCTTTCGGCCCTGGAGAACAACGGGGTGGCCTCGCGCCTGCAATCGGCCATTGAAATGAAAGAAGTGGCCGAGCCTTTTATCCGCCGCCGTGCCGTACGCCACCTGGAAAAAGGCCGCGTGGTGATCTTCGGTGCCGGTACCGGTAACCCCTATTTTACCACCGATACGGCCGGAGCCCTGCGTGCCATTGAAATACAGTCGGACGTGATCCTGAAAGGCACCAGGGTAGACGGTATCTACAGCGCCGATCCGCGCAAGGACCCCACGGCCACCCGCTTCGACAAGATCTCGTTCACCGAGGCCTACGAGCGCAACCTGAACGTAATGGACATGACCGCGTTCACACTCTGCCGCGAGAACAACCTGCCCATCATCGTTTTCGATATCAATACGCCCGGTAACCTGGCCCGTATCGTAAAAGGAGAGGCCATAGGCACCCTGGTGGATCATTAGGAATTTTTAAAATTCTTTTGGAGGACTCTGCTTCTCCGTTCTATATTTGTAAAAAAGAAGACACAGGATATGAGCGATGTTAAAACAGTACTGGAAGAGACAAGCCAGCAGATGGAGAAATCGGTAAGTCACCTGCAGCAGGAACTGGTCCGTGTGCGCACGGGTAAGGCGAATCCCGCCCTGCTGGATGGTATTATGGTAGAAGCGTACGGAAGCATGATGACCCTGAGCAGTGTGGCCAATATTACCACACCCGACGCCCGTACCCTGGTTGTGCAGCCCTGGGACAAATCGACCCTGCGCGATATCGAAACGGCCATCATCAATTCGAGCCTGGGACTGAATCCCGGAAACGACGGTGAGATCATCCGTATCAACCTGCCGCCGCTTACCGAAGAGCGCCGTAAAGACCTGCTGAAGCTGGCCAAATCGATGGGTGAGGAAGCCAAAGTGGCTATCCGCAACGTACGCCGCGATGCCAACGAACGCATTAAAAAGCTTCAGAAAGAGGGCCTGGCCGAAGATGCCGCCAAAGATGCCGAAGCCAAAACACAGCAGCTTACCGACCGTATGTCGCTGAAAGTGGACGAAGTGCTGGCCGCTAAAGAAAAAGAGATCATGACCGTATAAGTACGGCGAAAAATACAAGGAAAAGGGCTGAGCGATCGGTCCTTTTTTTTGTGCCTGTACCTGACCAGAGGGCATAAAAAAACCTCCTTGCCGCTTACTTCGGAAGGAGGTCATTAAAAAGTTCCTGACTGCTTATTTTAAAATCAATTTCTGGGTAGTAACGGTTTGACCGCCTGCAACCAGCGAAACCAGGTAGATACCGGCAGGCTGTGCGGAAAGGTCCATGGCTACATTGCTGCTGCCCTGTGCAACCGACTGGGTAAGGATGGTGCGGCCGGTAAGGTCGCGTACCAGGATCTTACCGTTCGGTGAAGTGCCCAGGCTGTAGGCAATGTTTACCAGGCCGGTAGAAGGGTTCGGGCTGAACAACATGTTCACGTCGTTGGCCTTGATCACTTCGGAACCGGCAGTAAGACTGTTCACCCATACACGTACGAAGGTCTTGTTATCCGGATCGGCCTTGTCCTTGATCGTAACAACGCTGGCAAAATCCATATTGGTGCTGCCGGAAGCGGTAACGTTGATCTTCAGCTGGTGTGTAGCTGTGTCGTGCGCGTATATGGAGTATGAGTAACTTTGTGGCGGTGTTTCAAACCAGCACTGGTCAAGGCAATAGTTCATGCCCCAGCCGTTCGGTGCAGAAACGCTGGTCTTCTCGGGATGGATATTGATATCGAAGTTCCCGTCATTGATCACGTAGAAAGAAAAAGCCTTCTCCTGGTTCAGGGTAAGGTTGGTGGCTTCGTAGTTCCCGTTGCTCACATCGGTACCGTTCGAAACGGCTACAATGCGTATCTGAGCGTGGCTCAGGGCGGCGGAAAGAATGAAAGCAAGTGCGAGTATTGGTTTTTTCATGCCTGTGTATGTTTTACTTTACAATGTAAAATTAACTAAATCCACGTATTAATACTAAGTTAAACAGATTTTTAACATTTTTCATCCGGCGCTTTCCCTGTTTTACGGCATATTGCGGCAACCGGGAGTCTTTCTGGTCTACAAAACCGGTAGTATTTAAGCCGGCGTCTTGTTTTCACCTCGACAGAAGTGTACATTTGTTTCCCAAGATTAATTAATTGAACGAACCCGCATGAACCGAATGCTTTTCCACACCGCCCTGCTTAGTGCCGCTTTATCTTTACCCGCGGTACTTCCCGCCCAGAAAGTGATCCAGGTAATTCCCCTGCAGATGGAGAATATCGAAGGCAGTTACCGCTATCGTTACGAGGACGACTATGAGGATGTGTACGATTACCGTAATTCCTATGACGTACAGCGCATATACCATGGCTCTGCGCCGCGTGTGAACGATATCCTGCACATCGACCTGAAGATCACCTTCGATATCCCTGCGGCCCGTGCCGGCGGGGAAGAGACCCTGAAGGTAAAGCCCTACAACAAGCCGGTGGACAGCCTTATCCTTGATGCCAAAGGGATGGAGATACACGAGGTGGCACTGTGGAACGGCAGCCGCAAAACGGCCCTGAAATTCGAAAATACCGGTTATGAGCTTAAAATAGCGCTCGACCGCCGCTATACCAAAACGGAGACCTATCAGCTGATCGTCCGCTATACGGCCCGTCCGCACGAACTGGCGCAGAATGCCCCGCTGCTCGATCCCTACGAACGCGGCCTGTATTTTATCCGCCCGGACGAGTTCTTCAGTAAAAAACCGGTGCAGATCTGGACCCAGGGCGAAACGGAGGCCAATTCCGTGTGGCTGCCCATGATCGACAAGCCCAACGAACGTTTTACACATACCATCAGCATGACCGTGCCCGAAACGCTGAGCACACTTTCGAACGGACTGCTGAGATCGACCCGTAAGAACGCCGGAGGCACCCGCACCGACGTGTGGGTAAATGACAAGGAGAACGCCGCCTACCTGGTGATGATGGCCGCCGGCGATTTTGCCGTGGTAAAAGACAAATGGCGTGCGATCGAGACCAGTTACTACGTAGAAAAGGCCTATGCCGCCGATGCCCGCGATATTTTTGCACACACGGGCGAAATGCTCACGTTCTTTTCCGACCTGCTGGGAACGCCGTATCCCTGGCAGAAATTCGACCAGATCGTTGTGCGTGACTATGTGTCCGGGGCCATGGAAAACACCTCGGCCGTGGTGTTCGGTCAGTTCGTGCAACGTCATAAGAATGAACTCAGTCAACACTCCAACGAAGGCATCGTGGCCCACGAAATGTTCCACCACTGGTTTGGCGACCTGGTTACCTGCGAGTCCTGGGCCAACCTGCCCCTGAACGAATCTTTTGCCAATTACAGCGAATACCTGTGGTTCGAACATAAATACGGCCGCTGGAAAGCCGATGAACACAACCTGGACGAAAAAGAGCAGTACTTCAATGAGGCCGAAAGCAAGAGGGAAGACCTGATCCGTTTCGATCACAGCAGCCGCAACGATATGTTCGATTCGCATTCCTATGCCAAAGGCGGCCGCATCCTGCACATGCTGCGCTATTACCTGGGTTCGGAGACCTTTTTCGAAGGACTGAAACTGTACCTGAAGACCAATGCCGGCAAACCGGTGGAAGCCCATCAGCTGCGCCTGGCCTTTGAAGAAGTGTCCGGCGAGGACCTGAACTGGTTCTTTAACCAGTGGTTCTTCGATAGCGGCCATCCTTCGCTGGTTACAACCATTTCGGAATCTGAAGAGGACGCACAGGTAATGAGCCTGACCGTAACCCAGAACAGTTCCCTGAGCGACGGGTATTACTACCGCCTGCCCGTTGCCGTAGATGTGTATTTCAGCGATGGCAGCAAGGTGCGCGAAGAACTGCTGCTCGAGACCGATTACTATACGAAAGACCTGAAGTACGATAAAACGATCGTGAATGTAAATTTTGATGCCGAGAAGACCCTGCTGGGCGAGATAAGCGAAACAAAACCCCTGGCCTACTGGGAGCACCAGTGGAAAAATGCCCCGCTGTTCGAGGATAAACTCCGGGCCATGCAGAATACGGTGTCGGAAGGCTCTGAAGTACCTGTGCTGGCCGAGGCCCTGGAAGGCAGTTCGGTGGCACTGCGCATGAAAGCCCTGGAGCTCCTGGATGAGTCGGACGGGATTCGCGAAGACGTATCGCGTATATACAACCGCATCGAAAAAGATGTATACAACACGGAGCTGAATTACGAACTGCGCGTCAGTATGCTGGAATCGCTGCAGGACTACTGGGGTTCTACCAAAGCGCTGGAAAATTATATCCGCCTGGTGGACGATCCGCAGGCCGATGTGGCCGCTATGGCCCTTCAGATGCTCACGGAAGAGAACGGCGAACTGGCACAGGAAAAAGCGGCTACCTTCGAAAATTCAGAGGTGTCCGTAATGCTGGCGGCTGTGGCAACGGTGTACTCACTGAAAAAGACGCCCGGCAAATTCGGCTTCTTTAAGGCAAATCTCGACGGCTGCTACGACCTGAGCGATAAGTATACTTTTTTTAACGCGTATAAAAAATACGTGACCCGTTCCCGCAATTTTGAGGAACTGGCCTATGCCGAAGGCGTGTTCTCTTCCATGCTGAAGAACGAATGCTACAGCTGGCTGCGTTACATTGCGTATTCCGGTATTTCCGATATCATCGGGGTCTATAAAAAAGAACAGAAGAGCCGTCCGGAACTCAAGGAGCGCATCAGCAACCTGAAGAATATCTACGAAACCCATAAGAACCAGGAGCGCAACGAAGATATACTGCCCTACCTGGAGGAATAAAGTACAATTTTGTATCTTTAGGGAATGAACCGCTGGTGGAAAAGTGTAAAGTATCTCGGGGCCTACCTGGTGCCCTACGGAGCCTTTATCGGTATTTACCGCCAGGGTCTCTGGGTATGGTCGGTGGTGGGCATCGCCTTTGTGCTGATCCCCCTGCTGGAACTGCTGCTGCCCTTCAGTAAGGCCAATCCCACGGCCGCACAGGAAGAGGAATGGAAGCACAAACGCTTTTACGACCTGCTGCTGTACCTGCATGTACCGCTCATCTACGGCGTACTTTTTTACTACCTGTACAAGGTAAGTATCTCGGCCTTTACTCCTGTGGAACTGGCCGGGGCAACGCTTTCGGTGGGGGTGGTGCTGGGCGCCATGGGCATAAATATCGCTCATGAACTGGGGCACCGGAATACCGCCTTTGAGCGCGTGCTGGCCAAACTGCTGCTGTTGCCCAACAACTACATGCATTTTATCATCGAGCACAACCGCGGGCATCACAAAAACGTATCCACACCGCTGGACCCCGCATCCAGCCGTTATAATGAGAACCTCTTTCATTTCTGGCTGCGTTCGGTTTCCCGTTCCTACATTTCGGCCTGGCACCTCGAAAAGGTAAAACTGGAACGCAACGGCGACGCCTTCTGGTCATGGAAGAACGAAATGATCCGCTTTGCCGTGTTCCAGCTGGCCTTTGCTGTGTTTATCCTGTTGATCTTCAACGGGACGGCCCTGCTGTTCTACCTGCTGGTGTCGCTCATCGGCATACTGCTGCTGGAAACGGTGAACTACATTGAACATTACGGGTTACAGCGCCGCCTGCTGCCCGAAGGTATATACGAAACTGTAAAGCCCACGCATTCCTGGAACAGCAGCCACGAGCTGGGCCGTATTTTCCTGTTTGAACTCACACGGCACAGCGACCACCATTTCAAGGCGAACCGCAAGTACCAGGTGCTGCGCCATTTTGACGAAAGTCCGCAGCTGCCCGCGGGGTACCCGGGAAGTATGCTGCTGGCCCTGCTGCCCCCGCTCTGGTTCTATGTAATGAACAAACGGGTAAAGGCCATCCGGCACGACCTGAATTATTCGGACCTGAGCGCTTAGTACGAAGCCTGACCGATGTCCAGCCGTTCGATAAGCGCATCTGGGCTATGGACGTAAAACGTTCGTGTCCCGGGGCATTTTCAAAAAAAGGCCGGAAGGGCAGGGGATCGCCGTCGTCGTACAGTTGTGCGTCGTCGGTGAACAGGGTGGACCAGGTTTCCCGCTCGCCATGCTGAAGGGCGTCCAGGGCCCTGCGTACGGTTATATTGCTCAGTGCCTGCGTATCCATAAGGCCGGGAAAAGCTGCTTCTTCAAAAGTATACGATTTTTAGGGCCACAGGTTCGGCAGCCGGAAATTTATCGGGCCTTTTTTATATATTAGCAGCCACTAATTTTTTATCCCTACCGTTGAAATTTGCTGCCATTGATATAGGGTCCAATGCGATACGTCTGCTTTTTTACAACGTATTCGAGGACGGCCCTGCACCCGCATTTCGCAAAGTATCGCTCACCCGCCTGCCCATACGCCTCGGCGAAGACGTTTTTGCCCAGGGCCGCATCGGCGAGAACAAAATACAGAAACTCATCAAATCCATGATCGCTTTCCGCAACCTGATGGACGTACACGAGGTAGCCGCCTACAAGGCCTACGCCACCTCGGCCATGCGCGAGGCAGACAACGGCCTGGAAGTGATACAGCGGGTGTATACCGCCACCGGCATCGAAATTCACATCATCGACGGCAATACGGAAGCAAATGTGATCCATTCGAACCGCATTTCCGAAAAGTTCGACGGAAAGAACGGCTACCTGTACATCGACGTGGGCGGGGGCAGCACCGAGATATCCTTTTTTGGCGAAGGCATATTGCCGTTTTCCGGGTCCTATAAGCTGGGAACGGTGCGTATACTGGCCGGTTCCGAGAACAAGGACGAGTGGCAGCGCCTGAAGGACGATATCCGTAAGATCCGCAAAAAGTGGAAAGGAGAGATCATTGCCATCGGTTCCGGCGGGAATATCAACCGTATCTTTAAAATGTCCGGGCTGAAGGAAGGCAAACCCATGTCGGTAAAGCGCCTGAAGGAACTGCACGAACAGATATCCGGTATGACCTACGACGAGCGTACCCATATCCTGGGGCTCAACACCGACCGTGCCGACGTGATCGTGCCCGCGGGCGAGATCTACCTCTTCGTCTGCAAACAGGCCGATATCAAAACCATGATGGTACCCAAGATCGGGCTTTCCGACGGTATCATTAAAGAACTCTACCGCGAGTACAAGACCCGAAGCGCCCACAGTTACTGAACCACACGTTAACAGTTAACTTCAACAAGTATGAGCAAATTACTTTCTGCCGCGAATATCGTAAAAGATATACCCGCGTCCATTGTGGTATTCCTGGTGGCCCTGCCGCTGTGCCTGGGAATTGCCTCCGCCTCTGAGGCACCGGTGATCTCCGGCCTTATTGCCGGCGTGATCGGGGGTATCGTGGTAGGCTCCATCAGTGATTCCAACGTAAGCGTGAGCGGCCCGGCGGCTGGTCTTACCACCATTGTACTGGCCTCTATTTCTAAACTCGGCGCTTTCGATATCTTTCTCATCAGTGTATTCATTGCCGGTCTGCTGCAGATCGTTTTCGGCCTGCTGCGCCTGGGATTCCTGACCCAGTTCGTTCCCAATTCGGTGATCAAGGGGATGCTGGCGGCCATAGGCATTATTCTTATACTGAAGCAGATACCGCATGCTGTGGGTTACGACCGCGATTTTGAGGGCGACTTTGCCTTCGAACAGTCCGATAAGCACAATACCCTTTCGGAACTGTGGTACATGCTCGATTTTGTGAGCTACGGGGCCATCATCATCGCTGTTTTGTCCCTGGCCATACTGCTGATCTGGGAAATAAAGGCCCTGAAAAAATACCTGTTCTTCCAGGTGATACCGGGAGCGCTCATCGTGGTGCTGCTGGGCATCGGCCTCAACGAATATTTCCACCTGTACATGCCGCAGTTCTACCTGGATATTACGGGTAAGCATGTAGTGGACGTGCCGGTATTTTCCGGTCCGCTCGATTTCTTTACCGGCCTCACGATGCCTGCTTTTTCGAACATCAGCAACCCGCAGGTATGGATCGTGGCAGTGGAAGTGGCCCTGGTGGCTACACTGGAGTCCCTGCTCAGTATCGAGGCCACGGACAAGATCGATCCCTATAACCGCATCACTTCGCCCAACCGCGAGCTGCTGGCCCAGGGTACGGGCAATGCCGTTTCAGGACTGCTGGGCGGCATACCGGTTACGGCCGTTATCGTGCGTTCTTCGGCCAATATCAATTCGGGCGCCCGTTCTAAACTATCGGCCATCCTGCACGGGGTATTGCTGCTGCTGGCGGTACTTTTCCTTACACCGTTCCTGAACCGTATCCCTTTTGCTTCCCTGGCGGCCGTACTGCTGATGGTCGGGTATAAACTCACCAAGCCGTCGCTGTTCGTAAAAGAATACAAGCGGGGCTGGAATTCCATCATTCCCTTTGTGGTAACTATTGTGGCCATCCTGTTCACCGACCTGCTCAAAGGCATCTGCATCGGTCTGCTGACGGGTCTGTTCTTTGTGATCCGTTCCAATTACCAGCATGCGGTAGAAGCCAGCCGTGCCGGCAAGAATACGATCCTCCGCTTTAACAAGGACATTTTCTTTACACATAAGGCACGTATCAAAAAGGAACTGCTGCAGATAAGCGATGACACGGAGCTCCTGCTGAATGCCGAAAAGATCAGCTTTATAGACCAGGATGTACTGGAACTGCTGCGCGAATTTGCCGAATCCTGCCCGGGCCGCGGGATACATATCCGTTACCAGGGAACCGCGCTCGAAAGCCTGAAGGACACCGAAAACTAAAAAAGGATCTTCAGCAGGCGGAAACGCCCGCCTTGTCCGTAGGCCGGCATGATGAGGTTGCCGTTGTTATCGTAACTGTAAAAACGGGGCCGCATGGTCAGGTGTTCCTCTTTGTTGCTGAACAGCGATTTCTTCTGCATGTTGCCCGCCGGGTCCATGGTTACCAGGGCTACCACCGATTTATTGGCCTTGTACATGGTCTTGTACTTTTCCGGATCGCTTTCGGCAAAATTCTTGGGATTCTCGTTAAAGATCACCCTTAGTGTATCGTTAATGTTACTGATGGCATAAGAGGAGAACCAGCCGTTATCATTTACGCTACTCTGGTATTTGGGAATGAGCCGTGTCCACTGGAAGCGGCCCTGTGCATCGATGGCGTTCACAATAATGGAATTGTAATAATAATAGTAGTTGCACGAGAGAATACCGCGGGCATCGCGGTTGCAGACCTCCTGCACAAAATACTGTTCCGATACGGTGTACAGTCCGCCGTCGCTTTTCAGGAAAATACGGTCGATACTGAAACCGGGCAGTCCGTCGCCGCGGGTAATGCTTTTTTCCTTCAGGAACTGCTCCATGATATCGTTGGAGAACCCGTAGTAGCTGAGCGGGACCTCCGGCAGTCCGTTAAAATGATAGGTGCCGTAAAAAGAGCCCGCCACACCCGAATTGCCCGGGTTGGAATAAAAACCGGTACACAGGATATGGTCGTTCTGGTTGATGAGTATACGCACATCGCTGATGTTCTTGCCGGCCAGGTCGATCGGCTGTTGTTTTACCTCGTTCAGCGCGGGCTGGTAGGTAATGAGGTGGTAGCGTACGGGCAGCTCGCCGCCGCGGATCTCCTTTTTGGGCCGGGCAATGCTCACCAGCATGGCTATATTGCCTTCGGCATCGGCCAGCATATCGGTCACCTGTACATCGTAGCTTTTCTGGGGCAGCAGGAAACCGCGGCTCAGGATACGGTTGAAGAGCGAATCGTACAGTTTAACGCCGTACAGGGCCTGGTCGTTCCGTCCGCCGGGAATGTTCTGCCACACCACGATCTTGTTGTAGTCAGATGTGGTGCCGAAGCGGAAATCACCGCTGCGGAAACTGTTCACTTCGGGTATGTTATCGATCTCGATAAGGGCGTACTGCTGGTCAAAATCGTTGAAAAGGCCGGCGTAGGCCACATTGGTCTTGGTACTTTTATCGTAGGCCGAAAGAAACATCACCAGGCGGTTGCGGAAAAAGAACACGTTCTCGAGCATCGGGCTCAGTTTTTTATCCCGGTGTTCTACCCAGGCATCGTTCAGTAGCACGGGTATACTGCCTATATTGTTGAGCGTGGCGGCATCAAAACGTTCGATGTACTCGCCGTCGGAACGGAAAATGTCCGTCTGTACTTTGCGTATATAGATCACACCGTTCTTTTCTCCTACGATCTCGGTAAGTATCTCGCTGTTCTTAATGTTGTTCTCCGGGCCGTAGATGATATGCTGTGCCTGTACGGGGGCGGTACAGAACCATAACAAAAACAGGTATAATGCGGCGGGCCTTTGCTTCATACTACGAATATAACGTATGAACAAAGGTACGGAGTATATCTGTTATGTAAAAGGATACAGACACGGGAAGGGGCCTGTGGATCAAAATCGTTATATTTGCCTGTATGAAAAGAAGCTTTGCATGGATGGCACTGGTAGCCGGCGTACTGCTGCTGGCCGCCTGTAAAAAGACCACGAAGGAATACCTGATGGGTTCCTGGTACCTGCGTACGATCACCACGCAGGACCTGGCCAATGATACTACCTATGTTACAAGCTTCTGGGAAGATGTGATCTACGACTTCCGTTCAGACGGGGTATACCGCCGTTTCGAACACGACGATTCCGTCAGCACCGGTTCCTGGAGCGCTCCGCAGGAAGGCGAAATGTTCCTGGACGGCATCCGTTACAAGATCATACAGCGCGAAAAATATGAGTTTACCATCGATAAGGCAGTGATGGAAGCCGACAGCCTGATGCCCGAATGGTATTTTATCCGTAAGCACTAAGCGGAAAAAGTGACCATATAGCCGCTCTGGCTGCGGATATTGATCACGCGGTCCTCATCAAACAGCAGGTACTGTCCTTTAATACCCAGCAGTTCGCCCTCGATGAGCGGACTTTTATCAAAATTCAGGCTTTTTACCTTCTGCGGGAAACGCAGCACGGGGTATTGCAGTTCCAGCATATCGCCCTGTCCGGGCAGCACGAACGGCTGCCATTCTTCGGGCAGCAGGCGGAACATCTCGTCCTTTACCTCGTACAGCGAGCGGCTGCTGATCTCGTTCTTAAGCATACGCTGCCAGTTGGTCTTATCGCTGATGTGTTGTTTCAGGGCCACCTCGATCATGCCGGCCTGCCAGCGGTTCAGCGTGCGGGCAAATACAATGGCCCGGCTGGCGCCCTGGTCGATCCAGCGCGTGGGGATCTGCGTATCGCGGGTAACGCCCACCTTTATATCGTTGCTCAGCGCCAGGTACACGGTATGCGGCTGCACGTGGTGTGCCAGTTCCCATTCCACGTTGCGGCCCTCGTTCAGGTGTCCGCGGCATTTTTCGGGGTGAATGATGCAGTCTGAATTCTCGGGACTGTTGGCAAAGCAGGGGTAGCAGAAGCCCTGCCCGAAGCTCTTGGGCGTTTTACGTCCGCATTCGATGCAGTTGATCTGGTGTTCGTACTGAAGGGAAATGCGGCGGCCGATGAATTCGTTGAGCGGCAGCAGGTGCTGACTCAGCCGTAGCCAGTATTGCACAGGCGCCCCGAACTTGGTCTTCATTTTCAAAATATTTCCGCTTTCCTTCATGGCATTAATTTTGTACGTATTTTTGCAAAAATACCAATAAGATCATGTTTACACGCGCTTTTTTGTTTTTTTTACTACTGGCCGTTCCGGTGATGCTGCCTGCACAGACCTCGTTTAAACATGCCGTGGATTACAACGATTTCATCATCGGCGAGCAGACCAGGATCGGTACCGCCATCAATGCCTTTAACGAGGCCTGCGGTAAAGGAAAACTGAACCAGATGAACACCCGCCATGCCGAAGTGGTGAGCCAGATAAAAACCTCGCTGGCCGCCGTAAAAGCGCTTAAACCCTATAAGAACAACACGGCGTTCCGCGATGCGGCCGTGGCCCTGTTCCAGATGTACGAATCCATTGCCGGCAACGAATACCTGGAGATCATCGCCCTGATGAACGAAGGCATCGACGTGGGCAATAACCGCAGCCGTTTTATCGACGTGCTGGGCAAGATCGATATCCGCAGCAAGGTGGTGAACGATACCTTCCTGGCGAAACAGAAGGCCTTTGCCGAGGAATTCAACGTGAAACTGGAAGCTCCCAAGACCGAAGAAGCGCCGAAGACCAAAACGCCTTAAGGGCTGTTCGTAGTCTTTTTCGTAACATTCATAATTCAGAAATAGCTTATTTGTAAAAAAAATGCCGGGCGAATGTTCCCGGCTTTTTTCTTTGTAATAAATATGGAAAGCGAAAAACGAATGAGAACGAATCATGAAATTGATTACCGCATCCACGGCAGTGAAATGCAGTGTGTGGAGATAGAACTGGACCCGCAGGAAACCGTGGTGGCCGAGGCCGGAGCCTTTATGTACATGGACCACGGCATTGATATGTCTACCATTTTCGGCGACGGCAGCAAAGAACAGGGCGGATTTATGAATAAACTGTTCAGCGCCGGTAAACGCCTGCTGACGGGAGAGAGCCTTTTTATGACGGCCTTTACCAATAACAGTTCCGGCAAAAAACAGGTGAGCTTTGCCTCGCCGTACCCGGGTAAAATTATCCCGGTGGACCTGCTGCAGCTGAACGGTAAGGTCATCTGCCAGAAAGATGCTTTCCTGTGCGCGGCCAAAGGCGTGAGCGTAGGCATCGAGTTCCAGCGTAAGCTGGGTACCGGTCTTTTCGGGGGCGAAGGTTTCATCATGCAGAAACTCGAAGGCGACGGAATGGCTTTCCTGCATGCGGGCGGACACATCATTGAGCGTGAACTGCAGCCCGGCGAAGTACTCAAGATCGATACCGGTTGTATCGTAGGTTTTACCAGTACGGTCAATTACGAGATCGAAATGGTGAAAGGTATCAAGAATATGGTGTTCGGCGGCGAAGGCTTCTTCTATGCCACGCTGCGCGGCCCCGGTAAAATATGGCTGCAGACCCTGCCGGTAAGCCGCCTGGCCAGCCGCATCATTTCCTACGGAAGCGGAAACCGCAAAGAAGAAGGCAGTGTACTCGGCGGACTGGGTAACCTGCTGGACGGCGACGGATTTTAAGTTTTGATTTACAGTAAATATAAGGGGAGGACGTCCGGCGGGGCGTCCTCTTCTTTTGTCACAGGGTGGCTATACCGGAGTATAGTGTCTGTTGCCGCCGCGGCACAGCAGAAAAAAACAGCGGCTTTCGGGGGAAAGATGCGGATATGATCAAAAATATTACCTTTGACCTGCTGTGCGGTAACCAGACCCGAATGCAGACCATAGAAGCATTCACCCGCCCGGCACACCACCAGAACATACACCTTATCTCTCTGTCTCTTTTTCGCCCGTTTTCGGGAACAGCCGGCAAAACCGGCCTGGCTGTACATGCGGATACCTGCAGGTAGCGGAATCAGTAAAACGACTTCGGTCGTACTGGAGAACGTGTATAAAAATCTGAAAAACAAATACATGAAAATGAAGAAACATCGACTATTAATGACCACGGGCCTTGCCCTGGTATGGGGAGCATCGGTTACGGCCCTGCACGCGCAGACCTATCCGCAGCTTGCCAACAGTGATATGGAAGTATGGGACAATGCGGGTACTTCGAACCAGGAGCCACAGCACTGGAGCTCATTTAAAACGGCCGATTGCACACTGGGCAGTTTTATCTGCGGCCTGGCACAGAACCAGCAGGTAGAACGCTCTACCGACGTTCGTCCGGGCAGTACGGGTACCTACAGCGCCCGTATCTTTTCTACGAATCCCATCGGTTCTACCATCGCCAACGGGAACTTAACCACGGGTATTATCCGTATGGGAAGCGCCACGCCGGCAGATGCCGCCAACTTTAACTATACCAAGCGCAACGACGCCAACTTCAACGCGCCCATCAACGAAAAACCCGACTCCATTGTATTCTGGGTAAAATACCAGCCGGGTAATAACTCCACCACCAACCAGGCCCGTATGCGTGCCGTACTGCACGATGACAGCGATTACCGCGATCCGGGCGGCGCCCTGGCCAACGAGGTGGGGAATGCCACCATCAATTTTACACGTACGCACAACGGTACCAGCTATGTATGGCAGCGTTTTTCCGTTCCGTTCAATTACAGCCTGGGTCAGGCTTCCGTTCCCAAGTACATGCTGGTGACCTTTACCACCAATATGAACCCGGGCGGAGGCGCCAATAACGACCAGGTATGGGTGGACGACGTAAGACTGGTGTACAATCCCAAGCTTATCACAGGTACCGTAAGCCCGCTGTCGCACTATGTGTCGGCCTCGCAGACCTCGGCCGTATCGGTTCCCTTTACCCTGACAGGCCCTGCGGGTTCTATTCCTGCCGGTAACGTAGTAACGGCCGAACTTTCAGACGCTTCGGGTTCTTTTGCCGCCCCGGTTAGCATCGGCACACTGGCCACTACCACATCCGGTACCATCAGCGCTGTGATCCCTGCCGGTACGGCTGCCGGAACAGGCTACCGCATCCGTGTGCGTACCAGCACGCCGTCCATCATTGCTGCCGATAACGGTACCAATATCACCATACAGAACATCAGCGTGGCGGTTGCACCCAATGCTTCACAGAGCCTGCTCGTAGGTATTGCGGGTACTACGCTTACCGCTACCGAAACGCCTGCCGGTACGGCCCGCGAATGGAAATACAGCACTACGCCTGGTGGTTCTTACGTATCCTTCAGCCCGGCAGAAACAGGAACGACCTACACTCCGCTGTTCGCTTCCGCAGGCACCTATTACATCGTTTGTGAGAGCAACATACTGGGTACTACCTATACCAGCAACGAAATACAGGTTACGGCCAGTTCCGTTACCCTGAACACGGGCGCCATCACCGGTTCTCCGTTCCTCTTCAGCACTTCGGCCCCGGCGGCTTCTGTAAACGTTCCGTACACGGTAACGGGTGGTGCATTCCTGGCGGGTAACGTATTTACCGCCGAACTTTCCGATGCTTCGGGTTCTTTTGCTTCCCCTGTAAACATCGGTACTACCGCAGCTACCGGTTCCGGTACCATCAGCGCCACGATCCCTCCGGCCACGGCTGCCGGTACAGGTTACCGCATCCGCGTGGTGGCTTCGAACCCGGCGCTCAGCGGTGGTGATAACGGCTCCGACCTGGTCGTGGACCAGTTTAACAACAGCATTGCCCCGGCTGCGGCACAAACCATTGAAGTAGGTTCCCCGGGCACAGCCCTTACGGTTACCGCTTCGCAGTCTGCCACGCAGGAATGGCGTTACGCTACTATCAGCGGCGGACCCTATACTCCTTTTGCACCCGGTGAGACCGGCACATCGTATACCCCGCAGTTTGCCGCACTGGGCACCTACTTTGTAGTGGCCGCTTCTGAAAATACCTATGGCGACGAAGTACTGAGCAACGAAGTACAGGTGACCGTAGTGAACGCTACCACCATTACCACCACTACGCTCAGCAACAATACGTTCTATATTTCGCCTTCTGCTGCCGAACAGACCACGGTGAGCTTTACCAGCAATGTGATCTTCAACAGCGGTAACGTATTCACGGCCGAACTTTCGGATGCTTCCGGTTCTTTTGCCGCACCGCTGAATATCGGTTCTGTTACTTCGGACCTGGTGACCCCTATTACGGCTACCATCCCGAACAGTCTGCCCGACGGCAATGGCTACAAAATACGCGTGGTGTCTTCCGATCCGGCCATTACCGGTTCGATTGCGACAGACAGTGCCGAAGTGATCAACTTTGCGCTGACCAATGCACCGCCCGAATCACAGAATCTCACAGTGAACCAGTCGGGTACTATGCTCACGGCTACCAGCACACACCCGGCGGCTACCATCGTATGGGGACTGCGTGAGAACAACGTGTTCACGCCGTTCAGTCCGGCGGTTACCGGCAGCACCTACACACCGGTATTCCCGGCAGTGGGTAACTACGCCGTACGCAGCCGTGCCATTAATCAGTGGAACGACACGCTGGAAAGCGAGAACGTATGGATATACGTAACCCAGGGTTCCGGCCTGGAGGAGAATGCCAACGGAACGGTTACGCTGTACCAGTCTGCCGGTCAGCTGTACATAGACCTTACGGCCGCTGCCTTTACAGCTCCGGACCTGAGTCTTACCGATATGAGCGGCAAGGTACTGCTGGTAAAACGCCTGCAGGGTAAGGCACAGAATATGCTGCCTGCAGATGTAAGACCGGGAGTATATGCATTCCGCATTTACGAAGGCCAGAACAGCATCAGCGGTAAAATACTTCTGAAATAATATTGTTGTGAAAGATAAACGCCCGGGATCTTTTCAGGTCCCGGGTTTTTTTATGCCTGTGCCTGCCAAAAGCGCTAAAGGGGGTAAAAGGTTCTGTTGTTCGGGATATTTTGCCATCTTTGAGCCAGAAAATTGTTTGTTGGATATGGATTTTTTATCGCATAAAGTACAGGCGCTTGGCGAAAGCGAGACCCTGGCTATGGCCCGTTTGAGCCGCGAACTGAAAGAACAGGGATACGACGTAATTAACCTCTCCCTGGGCGAACCCGATTTTGATACCCCCGATTTTATCAAAAAAGCCGCACACGAAGCGATCGATGCCAATTTTTCGCATTATACACCGGTGCCCGGCTATAAAGACCTGCAGGAGGCCATTCAGCGTAAATTCAAACGCGATAACGGCCTCGATTACAAGCTTACGGAGATCGTAGCTTCCACAGGCGCCAAACAGAGCATTGCCAATGTGGTATTTGCCCTGGTAGAAGAAGGCGACGAAGTGATACTGCCCGTTCCGTACTGGGTAAGCTATAAAGAGATGGTGAACTATGCCGGCGGTACCTGCGTTTTTGTAGAGGCCGGTATTGAAGAGAATTTCAAAGTGAGTGCCGCGAAACTGGAAGCCGCCATTACGCCCGCCACCAAACTGGTGATCTTCAGCAGTCCCTGTAACCCCAGCGGCAGCGTGTGGACCTATGAGGAACTGAAAGAATGGGCCGCTGTTTTCGAGCGTCATCCACATGTATACGTAATTGCCGATGAGATCTACGAACTGATGAATTACAGCGGTAAAAACCCGAGCCTGGCCTCTTTTGCAGGTATCCGCGACCGTGTCATCACCGTGAACGGACTCAGCAAAGGTTTTGCCATGACAGGCTGGCGCTTTGGCTACATCGGGGCCAATGAACAGATCGCACAGGCCGTGGTAAAGATACAGGGCCAGTACACCTCGGCCACCAGCAGCATCACACAGCGGGCCGCCATTGCCGCACTCAACGCCGATCCTTCGGAAGTGCGGTACATGAAGGACGAGTTCCTGCGCCGCCGCGAAATTGCCCTGGAACTGCTGGGACAGATCGACGGCCTCAAATGCAACCGCCCGGACGGCGCTTTTTACATTTTCCCGGAAGTAACGGCTTTCCTCGGGAAGACCTACAACGGCAAAAAGATTGAGAACAGCAAGGACCTGTGTATGTACCTGGCCTATGAGGCGCATGTGGTGATCACGCCCGGTGGAGCCTTCGGTATGGACAACCATATACGCATTTCCTACGCCGCTTCGGAAAAAGACATTCGCGAAAGCATCCGCCGTATCAAAGAAGCGCTGGAAAAGCTGTAAAAATTTTTATATTTTTGAAGAAAGTAACTTCAAAAATTTGGAATTAATTAAGCTATAGATTAATTTTGTGGTCCCCCTTTATCGAATTACCATCCTTAT
>JACVCJ010000038.1 GCA_016742095.1 Bacteroidia bacterium | reverse complement strand
GCACCTGCAGCGTATCGGTAATGGCCTGTATGGTGGTCAGGTTCTCGAAGGACTTGATGGGAGCATTCTGCACATCGAGGGAGTAACGGCCGTTGCGCTGTCCTTTTTTGAACGGTATGGCGCCCAGGTCGATCACCGAGAAACCTGCCGACAGTTTATAGCGGTTCAGGTCGTATCTCCACCATTTCTGGCAGTCCATCTCGTACTGGTAATCCATTTTCTTCGGCCTCCATTCGTAGATCACGCCCAGGTCAACGGCAAAGCCGGGACGGGCATTTTTAAAGGAGAACAGGTCTTTGTAAAATGCTTCGTTATTGGTGGATGAGTTATCGCTGTACAAAGACGTTACGGCCGTAGGCACGTTCGGAGAATGGTAATAATCCAGCGATCCTTTTACGTTGATGCTGTCGTAGTTAGGGAAGCTGTACTCAAAGTCACGCACATTGGCATAACCGCCCATCTGGCCCTGGATCAGCTTGAGGGTACCGCCCACTTTCAGCATGTGTTTGTCGTTATCGAGCACCACACGGCTGTACGTGATACCGTAGTCGATCCAGGAAGCGAACTTCACGGAAAGACGCGGGTCCAGGCGCGGATCGTTGATGATACCGTTCAGCATGGAGTCAGTCTGCGAGTTGAGACCATTGTACAGGATACGGGCAAAACGCTCTTCCACGTTATCCACGTTCACCAGGTTGTTCTGGTGCCAGGTAAAGGCAATGGCGTTCTTGTTCCCTTTTTCGCCGCTCCAGGAGGTCATGAACGAAAAAGGCATCAGGGTCTGGTTCTGCACCGAAGCAAATTTACTGCCGGGACGCATCATTTCTTCGGAATTGTAGATGTTGGTGCTGTCGTTAAAACGCATCAGCCATTTGTTGCTCGCTACGCGCAGGTAGTTGTTCTGTACGCTTACACCGGTGCTGAAAAGATTAATGTCAAACTCCATCCGGTTATCGGCGATCGCCGGATTGTAGTCTACATTATACACACCTCCGTAAGGACTGGCCCTCAACCCCAGGAAGGTCTGGGCATTTGCGGATACAGCCATGAAACCGAGCAGGGATAGACTCGTAAATAGTTTTTTCATAAGCACGACGTTTTTTGCAAATTTAATTTTTTTCCGGTACCACCGGCAAAACGTGCGCTTTTATTGCAAAAAAATAGTAGGCTTTACTCAGGCCTTTACTTTTAGTATATCCTTAATTTTTACAGCCTTGTCAATCGCTTTTCGTATATCCATATCGAGCACGGTAACGTGCCCCATTTTGCGGTACGGTTTCGTTACCGACTTGCCGTACAGGTGTATATACACATTTCCGAGGGCCAGCGCTTCTTCCAGTCCTTCGTATATAGCTGCTCCGCTGTAACCGGGCTCACCCAGTATATTTACCATCACCGCGGGTTGTATCAGGGCTGTATTTCCCAGGGGCAGACCGCTGATGGAACGGAAGTGCATTTCGAACTGGCTGGTATAATTGGCCTCGATGGTATGGTGGCCGCTGTTGTGCGGGCGCGGGGCCACTTCGTTCACCCACAGTTCGCCGTTCTTCAGCAGGAACATTTCCACCGCCAGTATACCTACCATGCCCAGGGCGTCGATCACCTTCAGGGCCAGGGCCTGTGCGCGTTGTTCCACCTCTTCGGATACAGGCGCCGGCGCATACAGGTATTCCACCATATTGGCCAGGGGGTTGAACGCCATGGCCACCGAAGGGAACACGGCCGTTTCCCCGGCCTCGTTGCGGGCCACGATCACCGAAAGTTCCATTTCCATATCGGCCTTCTGTTCCAGTACCGACGGCGCATTGAAGGCTTCCTGCAGATCGGCCTCCGTTTTCAGGGCCTTTACTCCGTAACCGTCGTAACCCGAAGTGCGCAGCTTCTGGAAAAGCGGCAGCTGATCCTTATACGAAAGCGCCTCCGCAGCCGAAGAGATCATAAAATACGGCGCTGTGGGAATATCGTTCTTTGTATAGAATTCCTTCTGCAGGCCTTTATCCTGTATAATTTTAAGTACAGAGGGCTGCGGGAATACTTTTTTTCCCTGTTTTTCCAGTTCGGCCAGGGCGTCTGCATTCACGTCCTCGAACTCGATGGTAAGAATGTCCATCTGTTCCCCGAAAGCCAGTACCGTGGCATGGTCCTTAAAATCACCGGTACGGAAGCGCGGGGTAAGCGCGGCACAGGGCGCATCCGCCGAAGGGTCCAGGATATGCACTTCTGCGTTGTAATTCGCCGCTTCCTGTAAGAACATTTTCCCCAGCTGGCCGCCGCCGAGCATACCTATCCGTTTCTGAAAAGATGATTTCATAGCGCAAATGTAATAATACCCAAAAGAAAACCCGCAGTGTTGTGCTGCGGGCTTCCTGTAATATGTAGAGCGGGCTACCAGTTGCCGAAATCGGCGATCAGTCCCAGTTTAAGACTGTATGCGTGTACATTGAGTTCCACGGAGCTGAGCCCGTTGTTTACCGTTACGCCGGAGTTGAACAGCGGAACCATCGGTATGGAGTACATCAGTACGGGTTTCAGCGTAAGTTTGTCGCCTACGGCAAAACGGCCGCCGATGGTCAGGTTGATGTCGAACTGCATATTGAAGTTGTTCTCCGAACCGTCGGGTTTATTGATGTCGTGCACCATCAGGGAGCCTTTGGTCTTGTCTTCGCTGCCGCTGAAGCCCGAGCTGGTGGTAAAGCTGTACTTACCGCGGTAGCCGGAATAGAACGAAGACGTGAAACCGCCGCCTACCATAAAGTATTTCCATTCCTGGCCGATGTTGAAATAAATGCCGGGGTAATAAGTGCGGCCCGTTTCGTTGATGGTGGCCGTGGTCACATTGCCCTGTCCGTCCACCAGCTGCAGGTTATTGGCCGTGAATTTAAAGGCTTTGTCGCGGATATTGATACCCGTGCGGAAGGTAAGTCCGCGGGCAACGGTAGCGCGGAAGCCCACACCGAACTCGAACCCGGCCCCGCCGCTGGTGGTGCGGTATACCTGGCTGAGTGTATTGGGATAGCTGATGAGCGTGTAGGTGGCCATGGCCATAGCTTCCACACCGATGGTCTTACGCGGCCGTTCCGGCACATTGGAGCGCAGGATGGGTTTATCCGTATCGTCGATCAGCTGGGGGTTGTTGTCCCGGATCACCGGGCGCGTGGTCGTGGTGTCCCGCGGCGTATCGTTATTATTATTGTTGTTGTTCGCGATCGGCTGAGACGGTTTACGGCGCTCGTTGTAGTCGCTCACCACCGCTTCAATGTCCCCGAACTGGTATACTTTATCATCGATCTTCTGGGCGATCTCGAAATCATCGGCAAAATAGTAGGACATATCCGTGCGGAACTTACCCTTTGACTCAGGTACCTGTTTAAAGCCGGAACCTTTTTTTTCGAGGTAATAATCGGTTACGATCTCTTTTTTGCCTTTGTCTTCGCGGTAGGTATGGCCGTAGAGGGTCACCGGGCCTTTTTCCACGATCTTCATAAAGACCTTTTTGCCCTCAAAATTCTTTTTTGCCGAATACTCCTCGTTTTCAAGGACAAAACCGCTCAGGTCCTTCGGCAGGTAACGACGGGGCGCCAGGTTCTGTTCATCCCATACGGAGATCTGCTTCGAAACGCGGTCTTCCCGGTCGGGCTTGATCAGTACGTCCAGCGTATCCCCGGAAACCAGGTAAATTTTTCCTTTTACAAAATCATCTTTGGTCGTTTGTGCGGCAGCTACGGAGGGAAGCATCAGTAACCCGGTGTAGAGCAGTAATTTATATAAATTCAGTTTCATTTCTTGAGTTGTTGGTACTGAAAAACTTCACGAATTTAAACATTTCCCCCATATGTATCACTAACGTTATTTTCTTAATAATGTTTCGTAAAACTATCTTTGCCCCAAAATACCTTTCCAATGTCAAAGATCCAGGTTTCTGTTCCAAAGGGTACACGCGATTTCGGGCCCGAAGTAATGCGGAAACGCAATTATATTTTCGGCGTTATTGCGGCCGTTTATGAAAAATTCGGCTACCAGCCCCTGGAAACGCCTTCGATGGAACTGTTGAGCACGCTCACCGGTAAATACGGCGAAGAAGGCGATAAACTGATCTTCAAGATACTGAACAACGGGGCCTATCTTTCGAAACTCAGCCCCGAAGACCTGGCCTCCCTGAAGGAACGGGGCGAAAAATTCCTCACCTCTAAAATATCAGAAAAAGCCCTGCGTTACGACCTTACCGTGCCTTTTGCCCGTTTTGTGGTACAGCACCGTAACGACATTGTTTTTCCTTTTAAACGCTACCAGATACAGCCCGTCTGGCGTGCCGACAACCCGCAACGGGGCCGCTACCGTGAGTTTTACCAGTGCGATGCCGATGTGGTGGGCTCTCCTTCCCTGCTGTACGAGGCCGAACTGGTGCAGATATTCGATGAAGTGCTCGATACCCTGGGCCTGCCGGGCTTCAGCATCAAGATCAATAACCGCAAAATACTGGGCGGACTGGCCGAAGTGCTGGGCATTGAAGACCGTTTTGCCTCCTTCCTGATCGGGCTTGACAAACTGGATAAGATCGGCGAGGACGGCGTACGAAAAGAGCTTACCGAAAGAGGATTTGAAGAAGGAACCATCCACAAAGCTTTTGAAATACTGCTGGATCCGGCCGCTGCACCGCAGAAACTGGACGAGCTGCAGGCTTTTTTCAGCGGCAACGCCACCGGCAGCAAAGGCGTGGAAGAACTGCGCTTTATCTGGACCGCCCTGGAAAGCGCTCCCCTGCGCAAAGCCACGCTGGAACTGGATCTTTCCCTGGCCCGCGGACTCGATTATTACACGGGCGCCATTTTCGAAGTGAAGGCCCACGGCGTACAAATGGGCAGCATCTGCGGAGGCGGCCGTTACGATAACCTCACCGGCATTTTCGGACTCGAAGGCGTTTCAGGGGTGGGCATTTCGTTCGGGGCCGACCGTATCTACGACGTTATGGAAGAGCTGAAACTCTTTCCGCAGGCCCTTTCCCGGTCCTCGGACCTGCTCATTACCAATTTCGGCGAAAAAGAAGCCCTGCACGGTCTGCAACTGGCCCAGGAACTGCGTGCAGCCGGTATCAAAACGGAAATTTACCCGGAGGCCGGCAAGCTGAAAAAGCAGTTTGAATATGCCACTAAAAAAGGCATTCCCTACCTGCTGATGCTCGGCGAGAACGAGGTAAACACAGGTATATACGGACTTAAGAACCAGCTCAGCGGCGAGCAGATCAACGGAAACATACAACAGATCATCAGCGAAATAAAGAAATAAACGCATGGAAACGCATTATATCGACGGGCATGTTAGCCTGGCAGAACTTGACCATATCCTGAACAACTCCATTCCGGCGGCACTCAGCGAAAACGCCCGGCAGCGCGTACAGCACTGTTACGACTGGATGCACCGCCTGCTCGAGAACAACAGCAAGGCCTATTACGGCATCAATACGGGTTTCGGGGCCCTATGCAATACGGTGATCCCGGCCGGCCAGTTACAGGAACTGCAGCGCAACCTGGTACTTTCGCACGCCTGTGGCGCCGGCAATACCCTGCCCGATCCCATTGTAAAAGGCATGCTTTTCCTGAAAGCGCTGGGCCTCTCCCGCGGGTACAGCGGCGTAGCTACCGCTACCGTACAGCTGCTGCTCGAATTTCACAACCGCGGTATTTACCCTGTGGTATACGATACGGGTTCCTTGGGCGCTTCGGGCGACCTGGCCCCGCTGGCCCACGTATCCCTGGCGCTGATCGGTGAAGGCTACGTTTCCTACAACGGAAAGCTCCGTCCCTCGGCAGAAGTACTTACAGAATGCGGTTTACAGCCGCTTGTACTCCAGGCCAAGGAAGGACTGGCCCTGCTCAACGGCACCCAGTTCATGACCGGTGTGGGTACCCATATCCTGCTGCGTGCCCGCAAGCTCTGGTTCGCCGCCCATGCCGTAGCCGCGCTGGCCGCCGAAGGTTACGACTGCCGCCCGGAGCCCTTCGACGCCATTATCCATACCCTGCGTCCGCATGCCGGTCAGCAGAAAAGCGCAGCCCTGATGCGCAGCCTGCTCGAAGGCAGTGAACTGATCTTCAGCGGCGAAAAAGACGTACAGGACCCCTACTCCTTCCGCTGCATCCCGCAGGTACACGGTGGCAGCTGGGACGCCATACTGCATGCCTGCCATGTATTCGAGACCGAGATCAATTCCGTGACCGATAACCCGCTGGTAGTGCCCGAAGAAGAAAAAGTGATCTCCGGCGGTAATTTCCACGGACAAACCCTGGCCATTACGCTCGATCACCTGGCCATTGCCATCAGTGAAATGGGCAGCATCAGCGAACGCCGTATCTACCGTATGATATCCGGCAAACGCAACCTGCCGCCCTGCCTCATTGAAAATGCGGGCCTCAACAGCGGCTTTATGATCCTGCAATACGCCGCCGCCGCACTGGCCTCTAAAAATAAACAGCTGTGTACACCGGCCTCTGCCGACAGTATTGAAAGTTCGCTGGGACAGGAAGACCACGTGAGCATGGGCGCCAATGCAGCCGTACAATGCCTGCAGGTACTCGAAAATACCGAACGCATACTGGGCATGGAACTTTTTGCCGCTTACCAGGCCGTGAAACTGCGCAGCGGACGTGCTTCCTCGCCCCGCGTAAAAGCCGTTATGGCACGCGCCGAAGCCGCCGGCATCTTTAAAATCGAACAGGACGTATTTATGCAGCCCCTACAGGATAAAGCCGCCGAAGTAGTACGTAACCTGCATACACTCTGGAATCATGAAGCCATCTGGTCGAATTAAACTGCTGCTGCCCGCCTTCCTGCTGAGTTTGTCCGTATGGGCCCAGCATGAGGAATGCGACTGTCCCGAACACCCCGGTGAAGTGAATAAAGCCGTGGTAGAAAGTTACGACCTGGTATTCCGCGGCAAAGTACAACAGGCCGGGAACTGTCTAAACGGAACCGCCTCGGCCGTATTCGAAGGACTGGAACTCTTCCGCGGGGAAAAGGTACCCCGTTACGTAACGCTGGACCACAACTGTGGCAAAGCCTGCAGTTATGACTTCGAAAAAGGTACGGAATGGCTTTTGTATGCCCGTAACGACTCTGTGAATACCGGCCGGTACGTGATCACATTCTGCGAACGCTCCCGCCGCTTCATTGCCGATAAAAAAGAAGACAGCTACACCATGTTCAACGATATGTCCTGGGACGAAGAACTGGCCTACCTGCGCAAGAAAGTGCATCCCAAGCCCATCTTTATCGAGAACAGCGATGTACAAAAGATCGAAGAACAAAACCTGAAGGTGATCGATGCCAACCGCGATATCACGATCCGCGATGCCAATAAAAAAATGATACTGGTGGGCATTTCTTTCCTGGTGATGATCATTTTTATCCTCGCTTTCAAGAAATGGTTCAAGACCGACCGTTAAGTACTCAGAGTCCCGATCTTACCCACTGCCTGCGTGTGTAAACGCCCAGCGGTTTTCCTTTGAATTCCGTACCGATAAAGGGCGAGTTCTCACTGCGCGACCGGTTCTTTTCGCGGGTAAAGGTCCACACGGCCTCCGGGTCAAAGAAAGTGAGTTCGGCTTCAGCATCCACTTCGATGCGCGGCACTTCCAGGCCCAGTAACTGACGCGGGGCTACCGTAAAAGTATGCAGCGTTTTTTCCAGGTTTTCGGTGCCCAGTGTCTGGCATACCACCCCGAAGAAGGTCTGCAGGCCGGTAATTCCGTAGGCCGCCTTTTCAAATTCGATGATCTTGTGTTCGCGGTCTTCGGGCGTATGGTCCGACGTAAGTATCTGTATCTGACCTTCTTTTACGCGGCGTACCAGTTCACGGCGCATATCTTCGCTGCGCAGGGGTGGGAACACTTTATAGTTGGAATCGAATGTATTTAGTTTCTGATCACTGAAGGCCAGGTAATGTACTCCCAGCGAAACGCTTACCCCGGCGCCTTTTTCTCTTGCCGCAGCGATCTGGTCCACGGCCGCGGGTGAGGTCACGTTCATAAAATGCAGCGGTGTGCCCGCATAGGCGGCGATCTGCAGGTCGCGGTTCACCGAAATATCCTCGGCAAAAGCCGGAATGCCTTTCATGCCCAGGTTCACGGCTTCGGGGCCTTCATTCACCGAGGCGCCTTTGGCCAGGTACGCATCCATGGATATGCAGAGGATGGGTCTGCGGAAAGACTGGGCGTACTGCATGGCCAGCAGCAGCAGTTTGGCATTTTTTACGGGACGGGCGCTGTCGGTAAAGGCGATGCTTCCGGCCAGGTGCAGGTCGTACATTTCGCTCAGCTCTTCTCCTTTCATTTCCCGGCTAAGAGCCCCGGCGCTGTGCACCCGCAGCGGACTGTGCATGGTACGGCGGTACACCAGTTCCACGGCGCCTTTATGATCGGTACAGGGCGCTCCGTCCGGCATCAGCAGCACCCCGGTGAAACCACCGTCGAGGGCTGCACTGCACAGGCTTTGCAGGTCTTCCTTATATTCAAAACCGGGTTCGCCACTGCGTACGCTCATATCGAACCAGCCTGCAGAAACACAGGCCCCGTTCATATCGATCACTTCGGCATCTCCGTCCGGTAGTGCCTTCCCTATGGCTGAAATAATTCCGTCCTGAATAAAAATATCAATGGTTTGCCCGTGCCAGGCAGACTCCGGCTGTACGACGCGAACGTTTCGGAAAAGAATGTTCATACAGGTGTCAAAAGTAAAAATAATGCGCGGAAATTGCCAAACCGGCCCGAAAAAAGTACCGGCTTAGCGCATAAAGCGGATGAGGAGCACCTCCGCCAGCAAAAACAGCAGTACAGCCACAATGCACCATTTCCAGAGCGGTATGCCCTGTTCCAGCTGCTGTATGCCTTCGGCCAGGGCCGCGGCATTATTGGCGTCCATTTTGCGCAGGCTGGGAATTTCTTTCAGCAGGGCGTCCCACTGTTCATCCACCAGGGGCAGGGCCAGGCCTTCGCCGGGGGCAAAGTTTATGGCCAAAGGCGCCACTATGCTGCCGTTCTCGCGGATCTCGTAGTTCCCGGCGGCGGCGTTCATATCATTGAGGAAAAGCTGTACGGTATTACCGTTGCGGCGCTGTCCGGGAATGGCTTCCCAGCTTTCGCCCACTTTTTTAATGTCCAGGGCGCCTTCGCCGGCTGCATTTTCGAGGCGTACCGTTACGGGCACCGCCGCACCGGCCGTATAATACAGATCACCCGTTCCGCGGGCATTGAAAGCGCTTTTCAGCAGCAGCGGCACAAAAACGGCGTGCGCCGTCAGGTTGGAGTAGGCGCTTTGCAGGGGCAGTCCGCTTACCAGTACATGGCCCTTGCCACTGTTGCACCAGGCAATGACCACATCGCCGTTGGGCAGGGTGAACAGGGGTTCCCAGATATTGCCCGCGCGGTTCTGCAGCGGAAAATACTGTTTCACCACGGGCACATCGGTGATCTCGCGGTTCTTATTTTCGAATACATGGCTGAAAAAAGGCGACTGTATGGCCAGTTTGCCGCCTTTGAGCGTATTGGTACGTAAACCTCCGCCGAAACCGGCTACCTTAATGTTCCGCAGCAGTTCTGCCGATGCCGCGCTGTTCTCTGCCGAAGGAAAGAACACCACACTGCCGCCGTCTTCCAAGAAACGGTTCAGTTCGGTGGCCCAGCCCGTGCTCAGGCTCGATACCTGGTTCAGTACCAGCAGGTCCAGCCCGTTCCAGGCCGAAAAGTCGGGACGGTCGCCCTGGAAACGTTTCAGGTCGAACTGTTCATCCCCTTCAAATACCTGTGCGGGTGCATTGCCGGCCCCGTTGCCATTGAGCACGCCGATGCGGATCTTCTCGGCCACGGTAAAACTGAAGTAAAAACGGTCGTCGAAATGCATGGAGGCATCGTCCACTTCGATATATCCGTGGTATTTTCCCCCGGAAGGCACCGAAAAACTGAGCTGTCCCACCGCTTTGGAACCGGCCGCCACCGAAACGGAGGCCGGTGTTTTCTGTTCGCCGTTCAGGAACAGGCGTACGGGCACTTCACTCAGGTCGTTCTCTGCACTGTTCACTATACGGAAACTCAGGTCTACCGGTATATTCGGCGAAATAACCGGCGATGAGGTCCACACGCTGTCGATCCCCAGGTTCTCGTTGCGCTCAGGTCTTACAGGTATGGCGGCAAATACCAGGGCGGTATCGCGGATCGAGGGCAGTCCGCCGATGGTATTGGTGGCAAAATCGGAAATGAGATAAGCACGACGTGGTCCGCCTTCGTTTTTGCTGCCCAGCTGGTCCTGCTGTTTCAGCATCACTTCGTCAAGCGTACGGGAAACGGGGCCCGCCTGTACATCGGCCAGGGCCGAAAGAAATTCGTCGCGCGTCATAAAACGCATCGAGGAACCCGAAAATTCATTGGTGAGCAACTGGAAACGGTCGGCCGCACGGTACGATTTTACGATCTCTTCGGCACGGCGCATCGCTTCGGAAAGCAGGTTGCCGTTGCGGGCCGGTTTTTCCATACTGAAGGAATTGTCCACGTAGATGCTCACGTAGGCCGGCGCATCGTTGCGGTAGGCGCCCGGGGCCGTTTTAATGTAGGGCTGGGCAAAAGCGAATACCAGGAAACTGAGTGCCAGGATACGGCTGG
Organism: Bacteroidia bacterium; assembly: GCA_016742095.1. GTDB lineage: Bacteria > Bacteroidota > Bacteroidia > CAIKAF01 > CAIKAF01 > JACVCJ01. Next base: position 18,615 of record JACVCJ010000038.1, on the reverse strand, counting down.
CCAGGATAAGCCATTCGCGCAGCTGCCGGCGTTTTTTGCTCTGTGTCTGTATTTCCTGCAGCAGGCTTACGTTGGAGAAGTATATCTTTTTGTAGCGCCGCAGGTTGATGAGGTGAATGATCACCGGTATCAACAGGGAAAACAGGGCGAACAGGAAATACGGATATACAAAACTCATGCAGCTGCTTTGGTTAGTATTAACTGTACTAAAAGGGTTTTAGTACATCAGGTTATCGATTTTTACAGGGCATCTATAGCATGTTCGCTTTCTACGGCGGCCAGGAAACGTTCGGCTTCCAGGGCAGCCATACAACCCGTACCTGCGGCCGTAACGGCCTGGCGGTAGATCTGGTCCTGTACGTCGCCGGCGGCAAATACGCCCGGTACGCTCGTTTGTGTGGTACCCGGAACGGTTTTTATGTACCCCTGATCGTCCATGTCCAGCCAGCCTTTCAGGAAAGCCGTATTGGGCTGGTGCCCGATGGCCACGAAAAAGCCCGTAACCGGGATATCGGTGACGGCACCGGTAGCGCTGTTCTTTACACGGACACCGGTAACACCCTCGCTACCGAGCACTTCCAGCGTTTCGGTATTAAAAAGCACTTCGATGTTCGGGGTATTCAGCACGCGCTGCTGCATGATCTTGGATGCGCGGAACTCGTCGCGGCGCACCAGCATGGTCACTTTCTTACACATTTTGCTCAGGTAGTGCGCTTCTTCGCAGGCCGTATCACCGGCGCCCACGATGGCCACTTCCTGTCCGCGGAAAAAGAAACCGTCGCACACGGCGCAGGCCGATACGCCCTTACCGTTCAGGTGCTGCTCGCTGGGCAGGCCCAGCCATTTGGCCGAAGCGCCCGTGGAAATGATCACGGTATCCGCCTGTATCTTATCGCTGCCGTCGATGGTAACCACGAAGGGACGTTTGGAAAAGTCCACCTCCGAAACGGTACCGTAACGCACCGAAGTACCGAAGCGTTCGGCCTGTTTACGCAGGTCTTCCATCATCTGGGGGCCCATAACGCCGTCGGGATAGCCCGGGAAGTTCTCCACATCGTTGGTGATCATCAGCTGACCGCCCGGCTGGGGGCCTGTGTACATGACCGGTTTCAGTTCGGCGCGGGCCGCATAGATGGCTGCCGTATACCCGCTGGGGCCGGCTCCTATAATAAGACAGGGAATATGTTCCATAATTTGTACTGGTCCTTTTTTTTGTAATGCAAATTTACAAATACAAATAAAAACAGCCTGCATAAACAGGCTGTCCGATAAGTATTTTTTATTACTTGATAATTTCGAGCAATTCTACTTCGAAGATCAGAAGTGAACCTGCCTTGATCGGGGACCCCGGAGGCGGGTTGTTTCCGTAGCCCAGCTGTGCCGGGATGTACAGGATGTACTTAGAACCTTCGGGCATCAGCTGCAGACCTTCGGTCCAGCCCTTGATCACCTGGTTTAGGCCAAATGTGGCCGGCTGACCGCGGTCGTAGGAGCTGTCGAATTTGGTACCGTCGATGAGAGTACCGCTGTAATGCACTTTTACTTTGCTGGTAGCCTGCGGGCGCTCACCCGTACCTTCGCTCACTACTTTGTACTGCAGTCCGCTGGCGGTTTCTTTTACGCCGGCAACCGTACGATTATTGGCAAGGAAAGCCTGGGCCTCTGCCTCCTGTTTTACAGCGTCTTTAGCCGATTCGGCCTCTGCTTCCTGCAGTTTTTTCTGCTGGTACTGCTGTATGGCCTGCTGGGCGGCACGGCTGTCCATCAGGTAGCCGGAATCCTGCATAGCGTGTACAATGGCGGCAAAGAACACTTCCTGGTCAAGGTCCAGTCCGGCCAGGCGCAGGTTGCTGCCTATATCGCGGCCGATCGCATAGCTTAATTGTTTTTTTTCAGTATCTAATGTCATGGTCGTTTTTTCTTTTTTGGACTTTTTGTCCTTGCTCGCTTTCTGGGCGAATACCGGGGCAAAAAGCATACAGGTAACGGATAATACCAACAGCTTTTTCATAGTTCGCAGCGTTTGGGATTAGTTAAGTACTTCGAGAAGTTCCACTTCGAAAATGAGAGTAGATCCGGCAGGGATCGGGCCGTTGGGGTCTACGTTATCGCCATAGCCCAGGTCAGCCGGTATGTACAGGATGTATTTGGCACCCGGTGACATCAGCTGCAGACCTTCTGTCCAGCCCGGGATCACCTGGTTCAGGCCCAGTACGGCAGGCTCACCGCGGTCGTAAGAACTGTCGAACACTTCGCCGCTGAGCAGGCTGCCTTTATAATTTACTTTTACTTTGGAAGCCGGGCCCGGTTTGGCGCCTTTACCTTCCTTGATCACTTTATACTGCAGACCGCTCTGGGTAACCTTTACTCCTTCTGCGGTACGGTTGTTTGTAAGAAAAGCTTCCCCGGCGGCACGGTTCGGAGCAGCCTGGTTGGCGTTCTTGGCCATCATTTCCTGCTGACGTTTCATCTGGAAACCGAAAATGATCTTCTGGATCTCGTTCTCAGACAGAATTACGCCTGAATCGAGCAAACCATGCAGAAAACCCTGGGAAAATAATTCCGGCGTCAGTTCCACGTTATCGTTCTTTAAGCTGGAACCTATGTCTTTACCCAGGTTCACGCCAAAAGCATAACTTAAGGAATCTTTACTCTCGCTGAGCACAACTTCCGGTTTTTTATCACCGCAAGACATAACTGCCATACTGAGACCGGCAATTAAAACAGATAATTTTGAGGTTTTCATTCTAATAGATTACATTTTTACAGAAATGCAAATGTAACGGAATGTTTTAAAAAGAAAACATCAATTTCCAATATTGAGCAGCGCCCCTGTATTTTCGTTAAAAAGTAACTGTACTTTTTTCCATCCGCCCAGGGGCAGGTACTGTACGCTGCCCTTCTGGGTAACAGGCATTATTTCGCTTGCGTACACTGTATTTCCGACGCTTACCGATACTTCGGTGCGGGCCGGTACGGCTACCGGCAGACCCATACCGGGACCGTTCTGACCGGGGCCGGCAGCTTCTGCTTTTAACGTCACTTTAACCGGCATGGTATTTCCGCCCCATGCTTCCGTAGCGGAAAAAGAACCCAGGCTGAATTCCTCTTCTTTTTTTGAAGTGGGATACACGGTAAAACTGCGGGTCTCGCTTACTACGTTAGTATGTCCGAAGAACATTTCCAGGTATTGCTGTTCCAGCAGGTCCAGTTCCCGCACGGAGGTCTGTATGCCCGTGCCGTCGATCATTACGTCTTCGGGACCGGTCACCAGGAAGTATTTCTTTTCGCGGATGTCGTTTATCTTTTCAATGATCTCTCTGGCCAGCGATTCCGGATCGTTCTTTACCCATACGCGGTTGATCCTGCGGCGCTCCACAATGGTACTGTCCACCGATATTTCACGGGTGATCACCGTATCCAGGCGCGTAACCATACTGAGCATGGGATAGGCGCCCGAACGTTTGTTCTGCTGTATCGTTTTACGAACGTCCTGCTCTTCTTTCTTTATTTCCCCGGCCTCGTCACGGTTCACCGAACGCAGGATGCCGGCCTCCGTAAATTCGAGCTGTGTACCTTCACCGGGCTGCAGGTAATACAGGCTGGCCTCGTCGGCACGCACCAGCGGTTTTATCGTCACGTTCTTTATGGAATAACGTTTGCCCGATTCTTTGATATAGGAAGCCGAACTAAAATAGCGCGGCGTAAATTCGGCCAGTTCGCCTTTGGTATATTCTTCGCGCAGTACTGTAAATTCAATGCGCAGTTCCTGCCGGGGCAGGTAGGCCGGTATAGTTACCGCTTTGCCCTTTTTATCAGGCCCTGTACTCACTTTAAGCGTTTGTGCGCTTATACCCGAAACACATCCGATAGCCGTAAGGCCCAGTATCCACTTTTTCATACCCAGTCTATTTAACGTATTCAACACAAAAATTATTCCGCTTTTTCCGTCCTGCGGGAAACAGCCCATAACCCTGCAAAGGTAATCATACCGTTGAGAATGAGCATCTCGAACCCGAAAACATAGCCGTTGAGCCATTTTACGGAAGAGGCGTCCAGCAGGTAACAGAGCACCGGTGATACTATACAAACGAAGGGAACCAGTACATCGTATACCTTTTTTTTCGTAAAAATTCCAAAAGCGAACAGGCCGAGCAGGGGGCCATAGGTATACGCGGCCACTTTCAGGATCACTTTTATGAGGGTATCGGCCTTTAATTCTTTCACCACAAGTATAATGATCAGGAACAGCAGTGAAAAACCCACGTGTACCCACCATTTACGCTTGCGGCGGTAGGTTTCGTCGCGGTTCTCGAAATCGAGGAAGTCGATGCAGAAACCGGTGGTAAGTGCGGCCAGGGCACTATCGGCGCTGGCGTAGGAAGACGCGGTGATGCCCAGCAGGAAGAACACCGCGGCCAGGGTACCGAACTCGCCGAAGGCCAGTTTGGGGAATACTTTATCGGTAGCCACCTTACCGGCGTCGTTCAGGGGCAGTTCTACCTGGTTGGCGGCGGCATAGGCATAGAGCAGTCCGCCGAGGATCATAAAAAAGAAGGTGACAATGGCCATTACAATGGTAAAGGAGAACATGTTACGCTGTGCCTCGCCGATGTTGCGGCAGGTAAGGTTCTTCTGCATCAGGTCCTGGTCCAGCCCGGTCATGGCAATGGCGATGAACATACCGCCGAAGAACTGTTTGGGGAAAAAGAGCGGCGATTTATAATCGTCCAGGAAGATCATTTTTGTATAGCCCTGTGCGCTCAGGTTCTTCCACACGTCGGAGGCAGACCAGCCCAGGCGGTCGGCGATAATGAACACGGTAATGAATACGGAACTTACCAGGAAAAAGGTCTGGAACGTATCTGTATACACAATGGTCTTGATGCCGCCCTTGAATGTATACACCCAGATAAGCAGTATGGTGGTAATGGCTGTTACGTAATACGGAACATTCAGTGAATCGAAAAGGAACAGCTGCAGTACGATCGTGGCCAAATACAGGCGCATGGCCGAACCCATGGTACGCGAGAGGATAAAGAAGGCCGAACCCGTTTTGTAGCTCACCGGCCCCAGGCGCTGCTTCAGGTAGGTGTAAATAGAGATGAGGTTGAGCCGGTAATACAGCGGCATCAGTATGGTACCGATGACCGTATAGCCCAGAATGTAGCCGAACACCACCTGCATATAGGCCATACTTTCATTCAGCACGGCGCCGGGCACGGAAATAAAGGTAACCCCCGAAAGCGAGGCCCCGATCATGCCGAAGGCCACCAGGTACCAGGGCGATTGCCGGTTGCCCGTGAAAAAGGTCTCCGTATCGGCATTACGCGAGGTGAACCAGGCAATAATAAGTAAAACGGCAAAATAGGAAATAAGGACTGCAGCTACCCAAACCGGCTCCATACGCGCTTATTTATCCTGTTTTTTGATCTCGATGGGTTCGTATCCGTCCGGGATGCTGAAGTAGAACTCCGTTTCGGGATCTTCAAAATCGATGGAACGGAAATCGATATCGGCCTTGAATTTTTTCTTTTCTGTTTTTACAGATACGATAAGCCGGGCCGGGAAAACCACTTTGTTGTTGTACACCTGCATGGTCTGGAAATCGCTTTCCACGCGGTCGCCCGTTTTCCAGTCGGAATATTCCATACGGTAAGGCACCAGGTTTTCCTTAGCGAACCATACTTTTTTATCGGGGATACGCATTTCGCCGCGCAGCATACCCTTTTCACTCACCACCCAGGTTTCTTCGCTTTTGCCGGGAGCCAGGCTGTTGCGGTCTCCGCGGAAATCGTGCACACCCAGTACCAGGGCCTGCAGGGAATAAAAATCCAGGTCGTAACCGGCCAGTTCTTTCAGGTAGGTATAATCGCCGGAGAAATATTTTTTATTGAAAAAATCGATGAAGCCGAAACTGCTTTTATCGGCCCGCAAACGTGCCACTTCCAGTCCGAAAGGCGTAAGCGAGGCCCAGATCACGCTGTCGCGGCAGGCTTTCAGTTTGCCTTTAACACTTTGTTCCTTGCCGTCGGCATCGGTAATGGTAGCGGTAAAGCGGGCGCTGATGAGGCGAAAGCGGCGCGAAGTACTGTCGGCCAGGCGCCAGAAGGCTTCTGCATCCTTGTTCAGGGCCATATTGGCCACAGCGTCGTTCTGTCCCTGCTGGTTGTTCAGCGGGGTTCCCGAGTTACGGCGGGTGGCGCATGACAGGGTTGTTAAAGCGCTAATAAAGAGTATTGTGTATAATTTTATACGCATAGATCAATCAACATATTTCCGGGCTGCAATTTTGCGCAGAAGCCAGGGACTCCCTCCTGATTTGACCCGGGCCAGTTCCCAGAGTTTAACGGCGTCCTCATTTTTTCCTTCCCGGGCCGCAATGTCTCCCGACAATTCCAGTCCCAGGGCCGATCCTGTGCCGCCGAAACGACTCACGGACGCCATCATGTCCTTTGCTCCCTGCAAATTATTGCGGCGCAAAAATAACAATCCCTTCACAGCATAGAAAGAAAAGAGGTCGGCACTTTGCTTTTCGGCTGTATTTATCAAATTTTCAACCTGTTGAATTTCGCCGTTCTCCTGCAGCAGGAAAGCAGCCTTACGGATCATGGCATCGGCATTGGCTGCGTCTTCCTTCAGGGCCTCGTTGTACATTTTCAGGGCTTCGGACTTATTTCCCTCCCGTGCAAAATGATCGCCCAGGGCCGCACTGAACGCCGAACGCAACGCCGCGGAATTCAGTACCAGGGCCTTGCCGCTCTCCAGCATGGAACGCGCCTCTTCCTTACGTCCCAGGAAACTGAGGGCCACGCCTTTGTACAAATAGGGTTCCGGGTTATTCGGGAACGTTTCCAGCGCTTCTTCCGAAAGGCGGTCCAGTCCCGTCCAGTTTTCCGTAAGTCTTTCTATATACAGGGCCTGCGACCATACCGGCAGTTTATTTTTGTCGTGGTCCAGCACCTGCAGGAACATAGAATCGGCCGCAGCATAGCGGTATACGCTCATGTAATAATCGCCTGCAATGCTGTATGCCTTGGGTTCGGAAGGATGCGTGTACAGCAGGCTCTGCAGCATCGGCTCGATGTCTTTGCTGTATTTCTGTTCCAGGGCCACGTTTATCTCGATGAGAGAGAGCAGGATGGATACTTTTTTATCGATATCGATCCCCGCATTCGACATGGCCGCCGAAAGGTGGAAAATGCTCTTTTCCCAGTTCTTCTGTTCCAGGTAAAAGCCGGCCAGTGAAAGGTGTATCTGTCCGTCGTTCGGGTTACGTTTCAGCACTTCCTGATACTGTTCCATGGCCTTTTCCTTCTGACCCAGCAACATATACAGTTCTGCCGCCTTGCCGTACAGGGTAACGTCGTCGGGGTATTGTTTGCGCAGGTTCTCCAGTTCGTTCATGGACGCGCGGTAATTCTTGTCCAGGAAGTACATATTTTGAAGATCATTGGAGAGTTCATAGGAATTCCCCACGGACTGCCGTATTTTTTCGAGGGTCTGGGCCGCACTGCCGTACTGTTTCAGTTCGCGGTATATATTGGTCACATAGAACAGGGGTCGCGGATCTTCGGGCATACGCCGGAATACGTCCTCATACACGCCGATGGCCTCTTTGAACATCAGCTGCGAGGTGTAGGCCTCGGCCAGTTTAAAAGAGAACCATTTTTCGTTCTCGTCCAGTTTAATGGCATCCTGGTAAGCGGCAATGGCCTGCGATGTATTCCCGTTCTCGAGGTAAAAATCGCCCAGCAGGGCAAAACCGGCGGCATTTTTAGGATATTTTTTTACAAAACCGGCGGTAAGCGCCAGGCCGGTGACCTTATTGCCCAGTATGCGTTCGGTAACGGCCTGCAGGTAATCGCGCTCCTCCTGTACCTTATCGGGTACAGGGTCCTGGGCCGGTACGCGCTGTGCCGCATCATTAGCCACCCTGTCCTTTCCCTTCTGGGCCCGGACCGCAACGGTGGCGGCCATGCATGACACTATGATCAGGAATCCATTCAAAAATCGCATAGAAACAAAGCTAAAATTTTTTGTGCTGCATTACAAACAAACGCGAAACTTGGCATTTTTTTAAGTATAAACATAAAATTAACGTTTTGCTTCCTCTATTTTTGCGGCATGAAATATTACGCAGGGATCATCGGCTCGGGAGTGGCGGGCAGCACCATGGCGCTGCGCCTGGCTGCGCTCGGCTACAGCGTGGTGCTGCTTTCAAAGGCTCGGGAGTCCGACTCGAGCCGGGTAGCGGCCGGACTGCTGAATCCCTTTGCGCCCAAACACCTGCTGCCGGGATGGCGCGGGATGGAATTTGCAGACGAGGCCCACCGTTTTTACAGGGAGCTGCAAACGGCCAGCGGGGTACGTTTTTACGATCCCATGCCTATTTTCCGGGTGTTTCCGAATGCCCATTACCGGGGCGACTGGCAGAAACGCTGCCTGGAACACCCCGAATACCTCTCCCCCGTTATGGACGCGCCCGATCCGGCCATAAAAGCGCCCTTCGGCGGCGGATTGCTGTACCACAGCGGTGTAGCCGACGGTAAAGCCTTTCTGCAGGCTGCCGGAACACAGTTCGAGGGCCGGGTTACGTATATACAGGAGGACATCCGTTACGATGAACTGCGTTTCGAAGCCGGGCACTGGCATTACGGCGATCTGAGCTTTGAACAGGTGCTGTTCTGCGAGGGCATGGCCGCGCGCGAAAACCCGCACCTGCAGCACATGGAACTGATCCCCCTCAAAGGCGATCTGCTGCGCCTGCGCCTGCCGGATTTTGCCCCTCAGTACATCTACCAGACCCAGCATTTTATAGCCCCCGATCCCGAACCCGGCGTTTTTAAAGTAGGCAGCACCTACCAGCTGGGCTTCCTGAGTCCGGCCCCACAGGAGGGCGACCTGAATTTCCTGCTCGGAGCCTTGCAGTCCTTTTACAAAGGCCCGTACGAACTGCTGGAACACCGGGCAGGACTACGCCCCACCAGTTTCGACCGCCGGCCCTACGCAGGCGCCGTACCCGGTCTGCAACAGGCCTGGGTGCTGAACGGACTGGGCAGCAAAGGCTACCTGATGACGCCCCTGCTGAGCCGTGTACTCTGCGATGCCATCACAAAACAAGGCGAACTCTGGCCCGAACTGGATCCCGGGCGCCGGCGCAAACGCGAACGTAACGCCGGATAATTATTTTACAAAAGGAGGAAAAGCCGCATCGCGGGGCGAAACAGCACGCGGTTCCTGGGGCCACGCAAAACCGAAAGAGTTCCATAACAGGCCTTTATCGGCATCGGGAACGTATTCGCGGTTCATGAGGTACGAGGTAACGGAATGGTCTTCCAGGGCCATAAAACCGTGGGCAAAACCCTCAGGTATGTATAAACAGCGGCCATTAGCGGCCGAAAGTTCAGCGGCGTAATACTGTCCGTAGGTAGCACTGCCGGGCCGTATGTCCAGGATCACGTCCAGTATGGCACCGTTGGGACAATACACCAGTTTACATTGCGCATGCTCCCCGGTCTGGAAATGCATACCGCGCACAATGTACTTATGGGTAACGGAACAGATAGACTCTTTCAGCTCGAAACAGATACCTGCTTCCTGCATGGCCGAAGCCTGGAACGGTTTAAAAAACAGTCCGCGATCGTCTTCAAAACGAAAAAGTTGTATTTCAAAAGCCCCGGCCAGAGGCAGCTGCATCATTTTCATAGTTCAAAAGTAGAGATTTATCGGCCGGCACAAAAAAAACATCGAAATTTAATAACCTGCGCTCTTGTGCAAACGTATATCTTTATATACTTTTGGACCTCAGAACTATGAAAGAACTTTCCTCTATGGTCTCTGCCGCAGAGACCTATGCGCCGGGTCTGCATATTTTGTGCGATGCCCGCTGCGCAGGACCTGAACTTTTGCATACCTGTACCGGCATCCGGGCGCACTGGGAGCAGCTCATCGCACAGCTGGGCCTGCATTCCGTGGGCAGCGTATGGCATAATTTTCCGGGTGGCGGTTTTACGGGCGTTATCTGTCTCACCGAATCGCATATCTCTATCCATACCTGGCCGGAACACGGCTATTTTACGTTTGATATCTTCCTGTCGAATTACCGGCAGGTGAACGACGGCAAGGCCGAAGAACTGTATCTCTCCACCCTTTCCTTCCTGCATGCGGAAGCGGAACAAACCAACCGTGTAAAAAGATGATCCGCGAACGAGCTACCGTTTCCTGTCTTTCCTGCAACTATTCGCCCCTGCCCTACTATACGGGCCGCGCAGAGACCGTTGCCTGTCCCGGCTGCGGCAAGGAACTGCTGGTATCCAACGGGCAGAGTTTCCAGAGCCGTGTACCCAAGCGGCAGTACAAAGCAGAAAAATATACCATTCCCCTGGGGACCGAACTGCATATTCATAAGGTGAACTATGCCGTGGTGGGCGTAGCCCTGATGAAAGAGGCCGGCAAAATGTACAGATGGACGGAGTACACGCTTTTTAACGAGCAGCTGGGCTTCCGTACGCTTTCGGAATACGAAAATACCTTTATGCTGGTGGAGGAATTTGTGCCGCAGCAGGCCGAAGTGATCGGTGCGGAGCTGGTCTGCGATAACACCACATACAAGATCTACAATTCGTATAAGATCAATGTGATGTATGCAGCGGGAGAATTCAGCTACCATCCTTCCGAGATCCACGGCATGCAGGCCAATGAATACCTGTTCCTGCACAAACTGGTGATCGTAAAAGACATTGTAACGCCCTCCTCACACATAAAACTGTATTTCCGGGCGGAGCACGTATCTAAAAAGATCATCGAAAAAGCCCTGGGCAGCTACCTGGTCACGGGAAATTATACCAATCCCACTACCTATTACCTCAAAGCCTTTACCCCGCGCGAAGCTTTCCTGGGCTATGCCGGTTTCCTGGCGCTGCTGGTGCTGAGCCTGGTGTTCTTTCAGACCCTGCGTCCCGAAAAAAAAGTATGGAGTTACCGTACCGTACTGGCAAACGATTCGCTTACGCGCAGCCAGCCCCTTATTTCGCCTACGTTCCGGATCGATGAGCCTTATACCGCCCTGCGCTTCGATTTTGTTACGGATGTAAATAACAACTGGATCGAACTGGGCTTCAACCTGGTGAACGAAGGCAACAATAAAACCTATTCCTTTGCCAGCGGCGCCGAATATTATTCAGGTATAGACTGGAAAGAGGGCGACCCCAAAAATTACGCCACCCTGGCCGGGATCCCTTCGGGCAATTACCACATTGCCCTGCAGCCCACGTTCAATACAGGCAGTAGCAATGTACGGCTCGACCTGGAGGTATACAAGAACCATACCTACCTGCGCAATTACATATTCTTTGCCATACTGGGCGGAGTTTTTCCGCTGGCCTTTTACATCATGGAACGCATAAAAGACCGCAGCCGCTGGTATTACAGCGATTATTCACCCTATACCTATTCCGAAGATGAAGAATAAACTGTACGCCTACCTCAAAAAGACCCGCTATTACCTGCTGGCCCTGGGACTGGCCTTTATACTACTGAACATCATGAGCTATACCGGCCTCAGCGCGTTCGGCAGCGCGGAAGCAGAAACCTTCTCGCCCGACGGCAGCGGTACACATACCTCTTCATCCCGTCATAACACGCATCGTTTTTATCATAAATAAACCTGAATACTATGTTCGAAAATCTGTTTAAATACCTGGTAAGTTCCGCCGTTTTTTCCATCGTGGGCATCCTGATCCTGATCATTTCCTTTGTGATCGTGGAAAAGATCACGCCGGAAAACCTCTGGAAAAAGGTCGCCGAAGAGAACAACGTGGCCCTGGCCATACTGGGCGCCGCTTTCATGATCGCCATCGCCATCATCATCGCTTCGGCCATTCATGGATAAAAACCGGAAGCTTTCGCTCCTGCTGCTGATCTCGGTGCTGGTCATTGCCACCTGCGGACTCATTTACGAGCTGGTGGCGGGCACCCTGGCCAGTTACCTGCTGGGCGACACCATTACGCAATTCTCCACCATCATCGGGCTGTACCTGTTCTCGATGGGTATCGGTTCCTTCCTGTCGAAATACGTACGGGGCCGTTTGCTGGAGACCTTTGTACGGGTGGAGGTATGGGTGGGCATCATCGGCGGGTTCAGTTCCACGGTGCTCTTCCTCAGTTTTGAGCTGGTGCATTCTTTTTCATTCATCCTTTATTTCCTCATCCTGCTTACGGGTACCCTCGTCGGCCTGGAAATACCGCTGCTGATGCGTATCCTGAACGAATACAGGATCGGGTTCAAGGACATTGTGTCCCGGGTTTTTACCTTCGACTACGTAGGCGCCCTGGCCGCTTCGCTCATCTTTCCCCTGTTCTTTGTACCAAAGCTCGGACTCATCAAGACCTCGCTCTTTTTTGGGATACTCAACGTAAGCGTAGCCCTGTTGCTCCTGCTGCGTTTTCCGCTGGAATTTAAACGCCGCCGCGGACTCCTGATCTTTTCCTTTGCGGCGCTTACCCTGCTTACCATCGGTTTTGTGATGGGCGACCGCATCATGCGCTATGCCGAATCGCTCTCCTATCCGGATAAGGTCATTTACTCGCAGAGCAGCAGCTACCAGCGTATTGTGCTTACCCGCGGCCATAACGAGACCCGGCTTTTTCTCAACGGCAACCTGCAGTTCTCTTCCCTGGACGAATATCGCTACCACGAAGCCCTGGTGCATCCCGCCATGCAACGCAGCCGTTCCCGTTCCAGTGTACTGGTGATGGGCGGGGGCGACGGACTGGCCCTGCGCGAGATACTGAAATACCCCGATGTACAACAGGTAACCCTGGTAGACCTGGACCCGGCCCTGACGCAGCTGTTCTCCGGCAACGAATACCTTACCCGGCTCAACGAACGGTCCCTGCTTTCGCCCAAGGTAAAGGTCATTAACCAGGACGCCTTTATCTGGGTGCGCAATGCCGCGGAAAAGTACGACTGCGTCATCATCGACTTTCCCGATCCTTCGTCCTTCGCACTGGGCAAGCTTTACAGCAATATCATGTACCATTCGCTGCACCGCGTGCTGAGTCCCGGCGCTGCTATCGTGATCCAGTCCACCTCCCCGCTTTTTGCCCCCAACAGTTTCTGGTGCATCAACGAAACGGTACGCTCTGCAGGGTTCCGCACCCTGCCCTACCATTGCTATGTTCCTTCTTTCGGCGAATGGGGCTTTGTAATGGCCACGGAGGGCGATTTTACACAGGCCCGTTCCGCATTGCCGGGCGGACTGCGTTTTTTCAGCAATGAGGCCTTTGCCGCCATGACGCATTTTCCCGAAGACATGAAAGAACGGCCCACCGGGGTGAACCGTCTTAATAACCAGATGCTCGTTCATTTTTTCGAAAAGGAATGGAGCAGTTATTCCGCCCATTAGACCGATGAAACGCAAGGAATTTCTGATGCTGGGAACACTGGGCGCGCTGGCTGCCTGCGGAACAGGGAATATTTTCCGTAAGGGCGATACCTATACGCTTATACAGGAAGACCCTGCCAAAAAATTCGGACACATGCTGCGCGATGGCCTGCAAAAAGCGACAGCCGTTCAGAAAAAAGAAAAACGTATACTCATTATCGGCGCAGGTATTTCAGGGCTCAGCGCTGCCTGGATGCTAAAAAAGCAGGGTATTGAAGATTTTGTCGTCCTCGAGCTGGAAAAACAACCCGGCGGAAATTCAGCGTACGGCAAAAATGACGTGAGTGCCTATCCGCTGGGCGCCCATTACCTGCCCCTGCCCAACCGGAATTACCCCGAACTGACGGAATTCCTGGAAAAAAGCGGTATCATCAGCGGCTATGACCCGGCCGGACTACCTGTATACAACGAAAACTACCTCTGTCACGAACCCGAAGAACGCCTGTTCATACGCAACCAGTGGCAGGAAGGCCTGGTGCCCGACTACGGCCTGAATGCAGAAGACCGCGCAGAGATAAAACGCTTTTTTGCGTATATGGAACGTTTTAAGGAGGCCCGCGGCACCGACGGTAAAGAAGCGTTTGCGATACCGGTGGAATACAGCTCCCGCGATGAGGCCTGGCTGGCTTACGACGACATCAGTTTTGCCGGATGGCTGCAGCGCGAAAATTTCCGTTCGCCGGCCCTGCTCTGGTATGCCGAATACTGCATGAAGGATGATTACGGCACCGTACCCGAAAAGCTTTCAGCCTGGAACGGGATCCATTATTTTGCCTGCCACAAAGGCAAAGCGGCCAATGCCGTATCTTCGGACGTACTTACCTGGCCCGAAGGCAACGGCTTTTTGATGGAAAAGCTGCGCAGCGAAGTACAGGAGCATATCCTGCTGAAACACATGGCCTGTTCCGTTTCCCTGGACGGCACAAAAAAAACAGTGAACGTACTGCGTACGGATACACAGCAGTCTATCGAATACAGCTGCCGGGAACTGGTGATGGCCGTTCCCCTGTTCATTGCGGCGCGTATGCTGAATAAAGAGGACTTTCCACAGGTATTGCCGCGCATGCCTTATGGCAGCTGGCTCCTGGCCAATCTCACCCTAAAGAGGGAACCCGGCGGCCGGGGTTTTCCGCTGAGCTGGGACAATGTACTGTATGGCAGCAGGGGACTGGGCTACGTAAATGCCTGCCACCAGAACCTGCAGGTGGTACACGATAAAATTGTGATCACCTATTACCATGCACTTACCGGGGCCGATCCGGCGGAACTGCGCAAAAAAGCAGAACATTTCGATGCCGCGGAATGGAACCGCCTGGTAATGGACGATCTGAGAACGGCACATCCCGATATCGGGCAGCTTACAGAACATATGGAACTGCGCCTGCTGGGGCATGCCATGCCTTCACCGGTGCCGGGTACCATGCGCCGCGTACTGGCCGGGAAGAATGAGCTGCCTGCGGATATCCATTTCTGCCATTCCGAATTATCGGGTTACTCGGTATTTGAAGAAGCTTTTTACCAAGGCTGCGAATGCGCCCGCAGACTTATAAAAATATCCGTATGAAGTCGCCCTGGCTCTATAACGCTCCCCTGGAAAGCGCACTGATCCTGCTGCCGGCTTTTCTTTCCACCCTGGCCGTATGGCTGCTCAGCCCGCATTTTACCGAAGTTACGGCCCTGGGCTGGCTGCTGCTGGTAGTACTGGTAGATGTAAGCCATGTGTATTCCACCCTGCTCAAAACCTACCTGAAACCCGGGCAGAGCTCGCAACGCAAGACCCTGCTCCGGACCATGCCCCTGGGTATATGGATCGGCGGCATGCTGCTCTACCAGCTGGACATACTCTGGTTCTGGCGTTGCATCGCGTACCTGGCCGTATACCATTTTATCCGGCAGCAGTATGGTTTTTACCGCATTTATGCCCGCAACGAAAATACTCCGAAGTCTATACGTTTTTTTGATTCGCTGGCCATTTATTCCGCCGCCTTCCTGCCCGTACTGATGTGGCACTTGCGCGACGACCGTGAGTTCTACTGGATGATCAAGGACGATTTCCTGCTCTTTCCGCAACCCTTGTTATTCCATATTGTGCAGGTATTGTTCTTTCTCATCTGTTTTGCGTATATACTTAAAGAGCTCATTTTCTCCCTGCGCAGCAGATCCTTCAATATACCCAAAAATGCGATCTGGCTGGGTACGGCCCTGTCCTGGTATACGGGCATCATCGTGCTCAACGGCGACCTGGCCTTTACACTCACCAATGTACTGGCGCACGGTATTCCGTACATGGCTTTAGTATATATATCCGAAAAGAAGCAGCAGGTGCCTCTGCAAAAGAAACGAGGACTATACGAAATTATACTCCGTTACCGCACGGGCTGGATCGTGTTCATAGCTATACTTCTTGTAGCCGCCTGGACCGAAGAAAGCCTGTGGAATACCTTTGTATGGCACGAAGAAGATAAAAAAGCCGTACTGGACCCGGCGGGACTCTTTTCCCTGCAGGACATGCGCGGCTGGTGGGGCGTACTGGTGCCTCTGCTTATTGTGCCGCAGGTTACGCATTACCTGCTCGACGCCTATATATGGCGTATACGTAAGAACGAGGTCTGAAAATTATTCTTCCGCACGGAAATAACTGCGTATCTGTGCCCGGCATTTTTCCCGGTCGCTTTCCTCTGTATTCTTATACCATTCAATGGTTTCGCGGATGGCGTCCTTAGCCGTCCACACCGGTACAAAACCCAGTTCGTTACGGGCTTTGGAAATATCGAGCATCAGCAGTCCGGCTTCGTGCGGGCCTTCGCTGTTCTGCGCAAATTCAACCTCCGGGCCTTCCCAGCTGAGGGCCGCTTCGCTGATAAGCTGCTTCACCGTAAGCACATCGTCCGTTTCCGGGCCAAAGTTGTAGGCCGAAGCAAAATGCCCGCCTTTCGTATACAGTTCGGCAGCCAGCTTCAGGTAACCGGCCAGCGGCTCCAGCACATGCTGCCAGGGACGTACCGCATCGGGGCGGCGCACCTGCATTACTTTAGATGATTGCCGGGCACGCACAAAATCGGGCACAATGCGGTCCCTTGCCCAGTCTCCCCCGCCAATCACGTTCCCCGCGCGGGCCGAGGCCACACGCACCGGGTTTTCCGGACCGAAGAAGGACGCGCGGTAGGAAGCGATCAGTATTTCCGCTCCGGCTTTACTGGCCGAATAGGGATCGTGTCCGCCCAGGGCATCGCCTTCTTTGAAGGGCAGGCCTTTTTCCTGGTTTTCGTATACTTTATCGGTAGTGATGCAAAGCACGCTGCAGGGATAATCAAGCGAACGGGCCACTTCCAGCACGTGTGCCGTACCGTTCACGTTCACTTCCCAGGTATACAGCGGTTGTTCGTACGAATGGCGCACCAGGGGCTGGGCTGCCAGGTGAAATATAAAATCGGGCCGGAAGGCCGTAATTTCGTGATGCAGTTTTTTCAGGTCGCGTATATCGCCGATCACCGAATCGCAGAGCTCATCGCCGTTGATGGTGCTGTACAGGTCCTGCGAGGTTTCCGGTTCCAGCGCATAGCCTTTTACCACGGCGCCGGCCTCGTTCAGTATCTGTATCAGCCAGGAGCCTTTGAAACCCGTGTGGCCGGTCACAAAAACGTGTCTGCCTGCGTATACCTTCCGGAGTTCTGCCAGTGTTACCATGATTTCCAGAGGGGTTTGTTCTCCCACATTTCTTCCAGTTGTTCCTTATCGCGCAGGGTGTCCATGCACTTCCAGAAACCGCGGTGCCGGAAGGCGGATATCTGTCCGTCGCGGGCCAGATCGTCCAGCGGCTGGCGTTCCCACATAATATCGTCGGCATCTGCATGCAGGTAGCGGGCCACTTCGGGTTGCAGCACAAAAAAGCCCCCGTTGATCCAGGTGCCGTCGTCCTGCGGTTTTTCCACAAAGCCTTTTACGCTGCCGTCCTCGGCCACGTCTACCACGCCAAAGCGGCTGCCCGCCTGTATGGTGGTCATGGTGCAGATCTTACCGCTCTGCTGGTGCCAGGCCAGCAGTTCGTCCAGGTTCACGTCGGCCACGCCGTCGCCGTAGGTAAGCATAAAAGGTTCGTCGCCCGTGTATTTCAGTACCCGGCGCAGACGTCCGGCCGTCATGGTCTCCAGGCCGGTATCCACCAGGGTTACCTTAAAGTTTTCGCTGTTCGAATTGTGAATTTCCAGGTTATTATTGCCCAGGTCAACGGTCATATCGCTGTTGTGCATGAAGTAATTCACAAAATACTCCTTGATCATCCAGCCTTTGTAGCCGCAGCAGATAATAAACTCGTTGTGCCCGTATGCCGCATATATTTTCATAATATGCCAGAGTATGGGCTTTCCGCCCACTTCGATCATCGGTTTCGGCCTCAGATAGCTCTCTTCAGCAATGCGGGTACCTTTCCCGCCGGCAAAAATTACCACTTTCATAGGGAGCAAATTTAAAAAGAAAGTGACACCAAGACGGGGTCCTTTTCAGAAAGCTGTGAAGATTAACAGTTCGTTGATCTTTGGGCCTGTAAATAAAAAAACGGCCCCGTTCCCGCGAGGCCGTTTTCAGTATGGATGGAGACAGAAGTGCTATTTTGCCGTACGCACGAAGGAGCGCGTGATCATATGGTTGTTGTACATACAGCTGAGCTGGTATACACCGGCCGGCAGGGCCGATACATCCAGCGTAATGATGCCCGAGGCCGGCACTTTGTTCATCTGAAGCGTTTTGCCGTTCACGTCGGTGATGCGTATTTCCACGGTACCGTTCCAGTCGGCTTCCAGGTTCAGGAGATCAGCGGCAGGGTTCGGATACAGGCTGAAGTTCCAGGCCGCTTCTTCCTGCAGACCGGAACAATCGATGAGGGTAACCGTAACCATATCGGTATTCTGACAGCCGTTGGCGGCCGTACCGGTAACTGTGTAGTTGGCCGTGGTGGCCGGTGTAAAAGGTACGCCATCCGTAATTCCGCCGCTCCAGGTATAGGTATTGGCGCCGCTTCCGGAAAGCGTTACCTGGTTGCCGGGACATACCGTCTGGTCATTCCCCGCGTTTACCACAGGCAGGGGCAGAACGTCGATGGTAACGGTGGCCGAATCGCTGCAGCCTGCGGCATCGGTCACATATTGTGTATATGTGGTCAGTGTAGTGG
>JACVCJ010000037.1 GCA_016742095.1 Bacteroidia bacterium | reverse complement strand
TAAATGCAGGGGCCGATCAGACCATTTGCGTGGGCGCTTCTGTAACACTCAACGGTGCCGGGGCGGTTACGTACACCTGGGACAATGGTGTTACCGACGGCGTAGCCTTCAATCCGACGACTACAACTACCTACACTGTGACCGGAACGGACGCTAATACCTGCCAGAATACCGACCAGGTAACCGTGACCGTAAATCCGCTCCCCCTCGTAAATGCTGGGCCCGATCAGACCATCTGTATCGGAGCTGCCGTGACACTGAATGGTTCCGGGGCCGTATCGTACACCTGGGATAATGGTGTGACCGACGGCACCGCTTTCAATCCGACCACTACGACTACCTACACCGTAACCGGAACGGACGCCAACACCTGCCAGAATACCGACCAGGTTACCGTAACCGTAAATCCGCTGCCCATTGTGAATGCCGGGCCGGATCAGACCATTTGTATCGGTGCTGCCGTGACACTCAACGGTTCCGGGGCGGTAACCTATACCTGGGATAACGGCGTGACCGATGGCGTAGCCTTCAACCCGACCACAACCACCACCTACACCGTGACCGGAACAGACGCCAATACATGTCAGAATACCGACCAGGTAACCGTGACCGTAAATATGCTCCCCGTGGTAGATGCCGGGCCTGACCAGACCGTATGTGCAGGAACCTCCGTTACCCTCAGCGGATCGGGCGCTGTGAGCTACACCTGGGATAACGGCGTAAGCGACGGCACCGCTTTTGTACCTGCCGCAACCCTTACCTATACCGTAACCGGAACGGATGCCAATACCTGCCAGAACACCGACCAGGTAACCGTGACCGTGAATCCGCTGCCGCTCGTGAACGCAGGGCCCGACCAGACCGTATGTGCAGGAACATCCGTTACCCTCAGCGGACTGGGCGCTACGTCCTTCAGCTGGGATAACGGGGTAAGCGACGGCGTGGCCTTTGTACCGGGTGCTACCCTCACCTACACGGTAACCGGAACCGACGCCAATACCTGTCAGAACACCGACCAGGTAACCGTGACCGTAAACCCGCTGCCGATCGTAAATGCCGGGCCTGACCAGACAGTTTGTGCAGGTACCTCCGTAACGCTTTCCGGTTCCGGGGCCCTAACCTATACCTGGGATAACGGCGTAAGCGACGGCGTGGCCTTTGTGCCGGGTGCTACCCTTACATACACGGTAACCGGCACCGATGCCAATTCCTGCCAGAATACCGACCAGCTGACCGTGACCGTAAATGCCATTCCGCCTGCACCGGCGATCACGGCCGCTTCTGCCTATTGCGCGGGCGATAACATCCTGCTGGACGCTACTACCATACCGGGAGCGAACTATTACTGGGGGAACCCGGCGCAGTTCGCCACCACCGAAGACATCAACTTCAGCAATGCCAATGTTGCACACAGCGGCACCTATTCCGTATACGTGGTGGTAAGCGGTTGTACTTCGGCTACGACACAGCACACACTGGTGGTAAACCCCACCTATGCCCGCAGCGTACAGGTAAATATCTGCCAGGGTTCGGGCTACACCTTCCAGGGGGTAACCTACCAGAATGCCGGACAATACCTGGTAAGCCTCAGCACGGCCCAGGGCTGCGACAGCCTGATCACACTCAACATCAACCTGATGCCGCAACCGGTTGCCGGCTTCGACATGCCGACACAGACCAGCGTGGAAGAACCCGCGGTGCAGATCAGCGACGCTTCGTTCAACGCCACTACGGTACAGTACTACATCAGTACCGGCGATGTATATAATACACCCGACATTGTGTATACGTTCATGGGTGCCGGCGATTACAGCGTAACCCAGGTGGTGACCAACGGCGCCTGTGTGGATTCACTTACACAGACCATAACCATTACACCGGTGTCGATGGCCTATATACCGAATTCCTTTACACCGGACGGAGACGGCATCAACGACGAATGGAAACCCGTTATCAGTTATACGGGCTCGTATACCCTGCTGATCTTCGACCGATGGGGAGAACTCATCTTCGAGTCGGACGATGTGTACAAAGGCTGGAACGGTAATTTCAGGAATATGCCCGATAAACCCGTACAACAGGGAACGTATGTGTACAAAATACGTTACCGGAAGTACCAGGGCGATGAACAGGAACTACTCGGACACATTAATCTTCTACGATAACAGAAAAGCAGGTCGCAAGGCCTGCTTTTTTCGTTTCCCTAAGTTTACCACAGCATTAAAAACGGATTTTCTTAGTTGCTTTTTCAGCGTTTTATTCTATATTTGAAAAAGGACGCCTTACCCTGTTTCCCGGCGGCCGTTCCCTCTTCATCCTTTTTATTTCTCTGCACAACCGCAGGATCACACCATCCGCGGCAAATGTTCCTGTATGTGTAATCCCGGGGTGACCTGCCTATGAAAAACATTTTAATCC
This sequence comes from Bacteroidia bacterium, assembly GCA_016742095.1. Taxonomy (GTDB): domain Bacteria; phylum Bacteroidota; class Bacteroidia; order CAIKAF01; family CAIKAF01; genus JACVCJ01. Next base: position 31,790 of record JACVCJ010000037.1, on the reverse strand, counting down.
CGATATGCCTCCTCACGGCATTTCTGTCCTGCTCTCACACCATGTTCAGTCAATGCGGCCAGTGGATGGACCTGCATACCTGGCACCGCGAAGGCGATATTACAAGTAACTGGACCGTTGATCCCTCCGGGCTTTCGGTATACCAAAGCGTAAACTCACCGGCCAGTTTTTTCGTGAGCGACCAGGAATTTATCAATGTACGCTTTTCGGGGCAGTACAGTGTAGCCAATGACGGAGACGACGATTTTGTCGGCTTCGTAGTGGGTTACAAAACCCCGCTGAACGGCAATAATGCCTGGGATTTTATGCTGCTGGCCCAGAAGAGGGACATTTTCGGAGGTACCAATACGCCCTGCGATAATTTTTTCGGAACGGTGAACGGTACCGGCGGACAGATCAACCTGGTAAATTACACGGCCACCGCACCTTCCCAGCTGATCACGCACACCTGCGACAACGTCTTCCCCGGCTGGGCCTACAATACCGTTTACAATTTCACCTGTCTGTATACCTCGTCCCTGATCGTGGTCACCATTAACGGGGATACGCTCGTAAACCAGCAGGGCTGCTTCGATGCCGGGCGCTTCGGTTTTTACAACAATTCCCAGTCCCGCGTTACTTATTCCAACTTTACCTACGAAGTGCTGGCCCAGTATTTTATTCAGAATGATTCGGTGTGTCCCGGGGAGGCCGTGCACTTTAACATTTTCTGTGATTCCAGCACCCAGAACATTTACGACCAGCTGCTCTGGGATATGGGAGACGGCACCCAGTACCAGGATTCCGTTCGTTTTTCCCATGTTTACAATACGGCGGGAATTTACCCCGTAAAACTGAAGATACGCGACATTTACGGCTGTTCCGATTCCGTTACGCATTACATTACCGTGCATCCCCTGCCGCCTGTGCATGCCGGAAGCGACACGGCCATCTGCCGGAACGATTCCCTGCTGATGAGCGGTTCCGGGGCCGCAAGCTACCAATGGAGCGATAATGTCGTTAACGGGTCTTACATTTCGCCGCCTCCGGGTATACATACCTATCAGCTCAGCGGACAAAGCATTTTCGGCTGTACGGACAGTGTGCTGCGCACCGTAACCGTACACGACCTTCCGCCTGTCGATGCCGGGCCGGACATCAGTCTCTGTGCCGGTGATACAGCCTTGCTCGCGGCAAACGGCGCATCTTCCTACAACTGGAATAACGGCATCAGCGATAACCAGGCCTTTGTACCGCCGGCAACAGCCATTTACAGCGTAACAGGCACAGACGGCAATGGCTGCAGTAGCCGGGATTCCCTGCTGCTGACCGTATTGCTGCTGCCACCTGTGAACGCAGGCCCCGACCAGACCGTATGTGCCGGGGACAGCGTCACGTTCAGCGGTTCGGGCGCACTTTTGTACATCTGGAATAACGGGATAACGGACGGCGTTGCCTTTGTTCCTGCCGGCGGGTCCCTGTATATACTTACAGGCACGGATACGAACGGCTGCGTTAATACCGATTCTGTCCTGCTCGGCGTTAACCCCCTGCCCGCTGTAGATGCCGGACCGGACCAGGCTTTATGTGCCGGGGACAGCATATCATTGTCAGGCTCGGGAGCCCTGACCTACACCTGGAATAACGGCGTGAATGACGGCGTTGGTTTTGTTCCATCCCTCAGTTCTGTATATGTGGTCACCGGTACTGATACCAATGGCTGCGTGGCCACGGATTCACTTACACTTACGGTGTTCCCTGTTCCTCCCTTACCCCAGATCAGCGCCGCTCCCGACTACTGCGCGGGAGACACGATACGCATGGATGCCCCTTCCATACCCGGGGCCTCGTACTTCTGGGGAAATCCGGCGCCTGCAGGTAACAGCGAAGACCTGCTCATCCCCGATGCAAATACGGCACATTCGGGAACATACTCACTCTATGTAAGCGTCAACGGTTGTGTTTCCGATACGGCCTTTCACACGCTGAGCGTACATCCCGTATACCAGAGTACCCTGCCGGTCAGCATCTGTTCAGGCAGTTCGTTCCCGTTTCTCGGGCAAAACTATACGCAGAGCGGACAGCACCTTATACCGCTCAGCAGTATACACGGTTGCGACAGTCTGATCATTCTTTCCCTGGACCTGCTGCCACAGCCGCAGGCCGGGTTCGACATGCCTGCGGAGATCAGCCTGGGCGACCCTTCAGTACAGATCAGCGATCTTTCTACAGATGCCCTGAGCCTGCAGTATTTCATCAGCACCGGAGATCAGTACAATGTACCGGATTTCGTATATACATTTACACAGGAAGGCAGTTACAGCATTACCCAGATCGCCGTGAACGGCCCCTGTGCCGATACCCTGAGCCGGGAAATTACGGTACATCCCTATACCATGATCTATATACCTAATTCTTTTACGCCCGGCCGGCACGATGGTACAAATGACGAGTGGAAGCCCGTGATCAGCTATATAAATCATTACCGTCTGTATATTTTTAACCGCTGGGGCGAAATGGTATTTGAGTCGGAAAACATTTATGAAGGCTGGAACGGCAGTTTCCGGAACGACTCCGGGAATCCGCTGCCACAAGGCACCTACGTATACAAGATACTCTACACACCCACCAGCGGCAGGCAGCAGGAACTGCTCGGACATATCAACCTGCTGCGTTAAAAGCATACGCTGCTCACTTTTTCTGTTTAAGTTTGGGACGATGTTCCCGGACAAAAAATATGCACTGCCCCTTTCCATTATGTTGCTGTTTGCCGTGCTGTTCGCGCTGCTCAGTTTCCCGAACCATTACCTGTTGCGTACCTATGCCCTGGACCTGGGTATGTTCAACCATGCCCTGTACGACTTTGCTCACGGACGTCCCAATTATTTCCTGCTGAACGTACACGGAAAGAACGTACACTATTTCTCCGATCATTTTTCGCCCATCACCCTGCTCTATGCACCTTTCCAGTATATTTTCGGTTCCTGGACACTGCTCATTATCCAGTGGCTGGGCATACTGGCCGGTGGCTGGGGTATGTTCCGCCTGGCCGAACTGAAACTGAAGAACGTACTGCAAAGCTCCCTTGTCATGTTCCATTTCTTCAGCATCTGGGGCATTGTGTACGCCTTGTCGTTCGATTTTCACAACAATGTGATGGCCGCCATGTTCGTGCCCTGGCTCTTCTATTTCATGGAACGCAAAGCCCGCGTAAAAGCTATACTTATGGCCCTGCTCATTATGCTCAGCAAGGAAAATATGGCCCTCTGGCTCGTATTCCTCATCAGCGGTTATGGTATGCTGCGCTATACTACGTTCCGGGCTTATTTCCGGGGCTACCTGCTGCCTTCCCTGCTCATTTTCATCTACTTTATACTGGTGATGCAGGTGTTCATGCCGGCTTTTTCAGACGGACACTACAACGGGCAAACCGGACGCTACGCACACCTGGGTTCCACGCCCGCCGCTATACTTCAGCATTGGCTCAGCGATCCGCAGGCTTTTTTCAATCTTTGGGTCGACCTGAACGACAACGGTAAGATCATCTTCGGGCTCAAGGCCCAGGTCTGGCTCATGCTGCTGCTTTCCGGCGGAATTTTCATCCTGCGCAGGCCCGCTTTTTTCTGGATGATACTCCCCATACTGGCCCAGAAGTTCTTTTCCGGAGACCCGGCCATGACCGGCATCACGCACCATTATTCCATCGAGTTTGTGCCCGTACTTTCCATCGCCCTGCTGTGGGCGCTGACGAATATGCAGAAATTCCGTTACCTGGTACTCCTGCCCAGCCTGCTGCTCAGCTCCGCGGGCACGTATTATGCCATGGAACACAAGCTTTTTGTCCATTACGAGGACGCCAATATTAAATTTTACGAAAAGCAGCATTACCAGAGTCCGCACCCCGATATTCCCTTTATTCAGCAAAAACTCTCCGAAATTCCGGCCGAAGCCGCCGTTTCCGCCTCCAGCGAACTGACGCCGCACCTGGCCCTGCGCCGCGAGATCTATCATTTTCCGGTGGTGCGGGACGCAGATTACATCGTGGCCATTTCGGGTCATACCAATTACTACCCGCTCTCGGAGACCGCCTTTTTCCAGCTGAGCGGCAAATGGCAGCAACGCGGGTATAAAGTCATCTGCAACGAAAAAGACCTGCTGATCTTACAGAAGGTCCGCTGATTTTCTCGTATCTTAATACGTTGTATAAATGACAGGATTTTTGGAAAAATGCGCAGCTTACTGGAAGTGAATGACATCGGGCTCTATTGTCCGCAGGCAGACGTATACATTGACCCCTGGCGCCGGGCGGAACGCGCGCTGATCACCCATGCCCACAGCGATCATGCCCGCCAGGGCCATGGCCTGTACATGGCACACAAACACAGCGAAGGCATCCTGAAACACCGCCTGGGCAATATCCGCCTCGAAAACGTAGAATACGGCCAGAAAATATACATGAACGGCGTGGAGATATCCTTTCATCCGGCCGGCCACATCCTCGGCTCCGCACAGGTACGCCTCGAATACAAAGGCGAAGTGGTGGTGGTAAGCGGCGACTATAAAATAACGCCCGACGGCGTAAGCGCCCCCTTTGAACCGGTGAAATGCCATACGTTCATTACCGAAAGTACCTTTGGCCTGCCCATCTATGACTGGAAACCCGACCGCACGGAATTCGACGCCCTGCAGCGCTGGTGGAAACACAATGCCGAAGAAGGCATCTGCAGCGTGGTATTCGGTTATTCGCTGGGCAAGGCACAACGCATCCTGCGTAACCTGGACCTGACACAGGGACCGGTATACGCACACGGGGCCATTATAGAAATACACAAAGCAATGGCCCACACGGGGATCGAGTTTCCCGAATGCCTGCCCGTGGATAAAAGTATACCCAAAGAGAACTTCCGCAAGGCCCTGGTCATTGCCCCGCCGGCCGCCGATACCGAAAACTGGCTGCGGCAGTTCGTACCTTTCAAGACCGCCGTATGCAGCGGCTGGATGGCCTTACGCGGTACCCGCCGGCGCCAGAACGCCCATAAAGGTTTTGCCATTTCGGACCATGCCGACTGGAAAGGCCTGCTCTATGCCATCGAAAGCAGTGAGGCCGGGAACATACTCATTACCCACGGTTACAGCGATACACTGGCCCGCTACCTGCGCGAAAAAGGCATGCAGGCCGAGGTGCTCAACACGCTTTACACCGGCGATGCCGCAAACGAAAATACGGAGGCAGATGAAACGGTTCACTGATCTGCTGTCCGAACTGGATTCGGAGACCTCCGTCAATGCCAAAACGGCTTCGCTGGTACGCTATTTCGGCGAGGCCGGGGATGCCGACGCGCTCTGGGCCATTGCCCTGTTCAGCGGACGCAGGCCCAAACGCACCGTAAGCGCGTCCCTGCTGCGCGCCTGGGCCGCCGAAGCCTCGGAACTGCCGCTCTGGCTCTTTGAAGAATGTTACCACGTAGTGGGCGACCTGGCCGAAACCATTGCCGCCGTGCTGCCTTCGCCCCTGCAGCAGGAAGAGATCTCGCTGGAAACAGCCATGGACCTGCTGCGCGAAATGGCCGGCCGCAGCGAAGAAGAACGTAAAGAAAAAATACTGGGCATCTGGCAGAATATCCCGTCCGATCAGCGTTTTACCTTCAACAAGCTGCTTACGGGCGGTTTTCGCATGGGGGTATCCGAAAAACTGATCGTAAAAGCCCTGGCCCGGCACACCGGACTCGAAGAGAACCTCATTTCGCACCGGCTCATGGGCAACTGGGACCCGTATACGAGCCGGCTGGCCGACCTGCTGTTCTCCGAGAACGAGAACGACCACATCAGCAGGCCCTACCCTTTTTACCTGGCCTATGCCCTCGAAGAAACGGAACAGGAACCCGGTCCCCTGCACGAATGGCAGATCGAATACAAATGGGACGGCATCCGCGGACAGATCATCCGGCGTCAGGGCCACACCTTTATCTGGACCCGCGGCGAGGAACTGGTGAACGACAAATACCCCGAACTGATGCAAATGGCTGAGAACCTGCCCGACGGAACGGTACTCGACGGCGAGATCGTGGCGTTCAGAGACGGGCGCGTGCTGCCCTTTCAGCAGTTACAGAAACGCATCGGGCGCAAGAACGTCTCCAAAAAAATGCTGGGCGATATTCCCGTGGCCTATATCGCGTACGATCAGCTCGAACATCAGCATACCGATATCCGGGAAATGTCCCTGGAACAACGCCGGCAACGGCTGGAAGGAACGGTACGGGACATCGCTCCGCTGTCTGCACATATATTGCTTTCTGAAATTACGGAAGTGAACCGATGGGAAGACCTGAAGGTCCTGCGGGAAAACTGCCGCGAGATACAGGCCGAAGGACTGATGCTGAAATGGAAAGCCGGCAGCTATAAAACGGGGCGCAAACGCGGCGAATGGTGGAAATGGAAGCTGGACCCCATGCAGGCCGATGCCGTAATGATCTACGCCCAGAGCGGTCACGGACGACGTGCCAACCTGTACACCGACCTTACGTTCGCCGTTTGGGACGGAGATCGCCTGGTACCGTTTGCCAAGGCCTATTCGGGACTCACCGATGCCGAACTGAAAACGGTGGATGCCTTCATCAAGCAGAATACCATCGAAAAATTCGGGCCGGTACGCAGTGTAAAGGCCGAAATGGTGTTCGAGATCGCTTTTGAGGGCATTTCGTACAGTCCGCGGCATAAAAGCGGCATTGCGGTGCGTTTTCCGCGCATCGTACGTATCCGTTACGATAAAAAAGCTTCGGAGGCCAATACGCTCGAAGACCTGCGTAAACTCATCTCTTAGGGTATACAGGCCGGTGCAATGCCCAGCACGTACTTATTGATCACATCGAGGGGAATGGCCGTTTCTGCACCTTTAAAACCCTGTATATCTTCGGGTTTTACCAGTTCGCTGTAATTTTCGAGGCAGATGGTCGACGCCGGCAGCCAGGTCCAGTGCCATTTTTCTTCCTCGTACCCGTGCGGACGCTGTGTGCCTTTGGCCGTGTAAGGCTGGCAGAAGCCAAAATGCGGGGCGTTCTTCTGCAGCCATTCGTATTCTTTTTTTCCTCTTCCGGAAAGAAAATAGGCATCTTCCAGGTTATTTATGTCGATGTCCGTACCCCAGTGGTGCCTCGACGTACCGGGCATACTGCTGTACAGGAGGATCAGCAGGGCACGTTTCTGCGGATCGGCCACATCCCGGGCCAGGTTTTTGCCTTCCACCATGCGTTCGCCGTTCCATTTGGCTTCCCATATCTGTTTCTGGCGGTCGAAGTTACGCGCCGCCGAAATAATGGTGAGCGTAATACCGTCTTTCAGGGCCGAATCGCGCATAGACAGGAAAGCCTTCAGCGCGTCGGTACGCAGGTAGGCGTCCTTCAGGGTGGTGTAGCTGCCCTCCATGCGGGTGAACACATCGGGATACTTGCTGTATTCGATACGTCCCAGCAGGTAATTCCGGTCCCGGAACAGGGAACTGTCATCCTTTGCGATCGTCTGTACCATCGTTTTTTCTGTTTGAACCGCAGGGCCGCCGTGCCGCTTGCTCGAACACAACAGGGCCGGGATAAAAGACAGGAGTATAACCAGGTTCGTGTACTTCATACGTTACAATGTTAATCATTCGCCCTTTAATTATCAATTATACCGCAAAAATCCTGCCATTGGACGCAAGCCAGGGCCCGAATGCCGAAACCTGAACACAGATTTTCATAATTCCGTTTTTTGCAAGTACTTTTGTATCCTATGCGTACACCCAGACTCCTATATACGGGCATTGTCCTGCTTATCCTGTGCATCTTTACGGGCTGCAACGGCTGCAACAACGATCCCAGGCTCAGCCAGGAACTGGAAGGCATGGAATACCTTACGCCGCCGGCTTTCGAGAAAGACAGCAATATTTACCCGATCTATATACGGGCTTCATCGGTGAAGAGCCCCTACGAAAAATTTTCACTCGAGCACCTGTTCGACAATGACCCCAAGACCTACTGGGAAACCACGCCCGGCAATACCACCGGCGAATACATCGAATGGCTCTGGGACAGCCTGTATCTCTCCACCATGGAACTGAAACTGTCTAAAGAGATATTCCATGCCCCGGTGCTTAATTTCAATGTGTACATCGATCACGTAATGCTGGGGAATTTCACATCGGGCGCACAGATACCCGTGAACCGCAAATGCGCGCATATACGTATCGAGCTGGCCGCCACGGCCGGGCTTAACTCCGCCGATATACCCTTTGTGAACGACAGCCTCGGCGCTACCGAGATCCGTACCCAGAAGGTCAGCAGTATCTATTCCAGCAAATCGGCCGCGGCCTCCGAGCTTACGCTGTACGGCGAAGGCGGTAAAAAACTGCCGTTCAAGACCCTGGCCAAGGTAAAGGCCTTCATCAACTCCAACTCCACCGAAAAACCAAAAGAATTCTTCAACCTGGACCTGCTGTTCGACGGCAATACCCAGACCGCCTGGCAGAGCATTGCCGACCCGCACACGGTGCTGTTCTCCTTTGCCGAGGAACAGGTGATCTCCGAGATTCGCTTTCCCATGCAGCGCGAGAACGAGACCAATGTCCAATCGTTCTCCTTCGGACTGCGTAAACGCGAGCTGCCCGTATATTTTCTGAAAGAGAACAACGCCCAGGGCCGCGTAGTGCTGGACAAGGTCTTTAAAGGCCGCAACTACGAACTTACCATACACAGTACCACCAATAAAATTTACCCGCTCATCTCCGAACTGGTGTTTTTCGACGGTTCACGTCCCTTCCGCATCCATTCCGATTCCAGCGAGATCCGCGAGCGTATCCTGCTCGACAGCCTGCGCAACACACCGCTGGAAAAACTGGTGAACAACCGCCAGGTCTTCACTAAGGAAACGGCCATCTACGCCCACAACCTGCTCGATCTCAAAAAGCCGGAGATCACTGAAAAAGCGCCTGTAGAAACGCACAGCAAAGACATCGTGTTCCATATACGTTCTAACCAGACCATCGATATTACCCAGCATCACCGCTATACACGCAGCGGCGAAGGCCGGTCCGAAACCGGCAGTTCCGTACTGGTCCTGGAAGGCCTGTGGCGTGTGCTCCGCAAGAACAGCGAAAGCGCCGAGATACAGATCCGGGGCGACGTACTGCGGCGCAGCAGCGGCAACGACGGCGTACAGCATACCGAACACCTGGGCCGCAGGACCATACAGTGTACCATTAACAAAACGTCCGTGAGTATGAGCGAACTGTTCGACGGACTCATCATCGGCTGGTAATGGGACGGATACTGGGCATAGATTACGGTTCGAAACGCACGGGCATTGCCGCCACGGATTTACTGCGCATCATCGCGTCACCGCTCACCACCGTGCACACCCAGGACCTGCTGCGTTTCCTGAACGAATACATCGGCCGCGAAAAAGTAGACGCCATCGTCGTGGGCAAACCCGTGCAGAGAGACGGCACGCCTTCGCCCGTCGAAGCACATATCACGGGCTTTATCCGCAAGTTTCAGAAAGAACATCCGCAGGTACCCGTGTTCCGCATGGATGAGCGCTATACCAGCAAAATGGCCCAGCAGGCGCTTATTGACGCAGGCGCCAGCCGCAAAGACCGTATGAACAAAGGCCTTACCGATACCGTAAGCGCCGGGATCATCCTGCAGTCCTTCCTGGAGAGCAAAGATTACCGCGACGCAGGACTTTGATTCCCTTAAATTTTATGTAATTTTGCAGCATGGTATATTCAATTGTTGCATACGGAGATCCGGTTTTGCGCAAAAAAGCAACGGATATCGATAAAGATTATCCGCAACTGGACAAGTTCATTTCCGATATGTTTGAGACGATGTATGCGTCGCACGGCGTGGGGCTGGCCGCGCCCCAGATTGGCAAAAGTGTTCGGTTGTTTGTGATCGACGGCGAATCTTTTACGGAAGATGACGAAACGATGGCCGACTTCAAAAAGGTGTTCATCAACCCGGTGATCCTGAAAGAAGAAGGCGATAAATGGGCCTTTAACGAAGGTTGCCTCAGTATTCCCCGCATCCGCGAGGACATTGAGCGTCCGGAGCAGATCACCATTGAATATTTTGACGAGAACTGGAACAAAAAGACCGAAGTGTTCGACGGTCTCAAAGCCCGCATCATACAACACGAATACGACCATATCGAAGGCATTCTCTTCGTGGACAAACTGGGCCCGCTCAAGCGCAAAATGCTGCAGGGCAAACTGAACGACATTTCGCGCGGGAAAGTGAAAGTGGATTACAAAATGCGTTTTCCGAAAAAGTAACATGAAGTTCCGCATCGTATACATCCTGCTGCTGGCCGTACTGACATCCTGCGGGGCCAGAAGCAAAAGCAAGGAAGAACTTAAAAGCGATTTTAAACAGGTATCGGAGTCGGCCGCTTCGGATACTTCCAAAGCCCGTACCTTTATAAAAGATGCCGAACTGTACATCAAAACGCATGAGCAGGATTCGGCCAATGTGCATTTTATACGCCTGATCGCCGAAACGCATACCATGCTGGGCGATGGCAAAGCCGCCCTGGAATCCTGGGAACGCCTGCGCAGTGCATATCCCCAACATCCGCTGGCCGCCGAAGCGCTTTTCAAAAAAGCATTTGTACTATCGGAAATGCTGAACAAAAAGGAAGAGAGCCGACCTGTATACGAAGAATTCCTGATCCTTTACCCCGACCATCACCTGGCCGAGGCCGCCCGTTTCCAGATACAGACCCTGGACAAATCGCAGGCCGAACTGCTGCAGATGATCATGCAGAAGGCCGACAGCAGCCAGGCTTCCGCCCCTACTTCAGCTGAGTAACAAAATACACCATGGTCACCAACAGGGAAAGCATCATCAGGAAACCGGAGTGAATGAGCACCTTATTGATCCAGAAGCCAAAATAGCCATAGGCATACTCCGTTCCATGCATATCATACAGCACGTCCACGCGCTCGCCGGCCGTATAGCTTGCCGAGAGCATATCGCTGAAAACACGTTTCCTATCCAGGTCTTTATTGTAATAGCTGATGGCCTGTTTTTCGGTAACGATACCCGTAGTAAGCCTGAAATTCTTCAGTTCCCGCACGCCTGCCACTACCACCACGGTCCAGTAAATAAGCTGGATACTGCACATGATCAGCGTAAACCAGGCCTTCTGCCGCGGAAAGAGATTATGAAAAAATGAAAACATGGTATCTGCGAACGAAAATACAGAAACTAATGTATTTCCGTTCATCTTAACGCAATTTAAGACCAGTCTTTTCAGAATGTCTGGCCTAACTCTCTAAACATGCTGATTGGTGTAACATATTTTACACCAAAATGTGAACAGGGTTCAGGGATCTTTATGCGATTCTTACGTTGTGGCTGGCTTACCTCATGCGTTACAATTGTAAAGTCATTACTTTTAGCATAGGCTACGAGCCAAGGATCAGCCAAATCCGTAGTCAGAAATTCGTCTTTTGCGTTTTGTGTAAAATGCGAACTTGACATAACCCAATTAGCCAATACTCCGTAATGGTTAATGCAAGATGTTGAATCAACAAAAAAAACAGATTTAAGTTCATTCGTACACCATAGCGAAGCTGTCCGGTGTTGAAATTTCGCACAGTTCTTTTTTAACTTTATCTATGCTACAAACAACTCCGTCTTCAGACAGCTCTTTTAATTTTTTCCAAAACCCGGGTACCACATCAAATGGATAGTGCATCCGGTGAGCCTGAATAAAAACATTACTATCTAATAAATATTTACTCACTAATACAAGTATTCGGTCATAAATTTATTGAATGTGTCGCCTTTTAAATTTGTCAATTTATAAGCATCTCTATATAGAAGCTTATTTTCATCGATAGCATTCCTTATAAAGGATGCAAATCTTAAACTTACGCGTTTCTTTGCTGTCGCATAAAAATCGCCGCCAGAACTTTGCTTATTTTTTCTTTCTCTAAAAGCAAACATATATGCTTTATAAAACTTAAAAAAATCGGCCTTGCTAATAAGCTCCATATCTAAAGCCCTTCGGACAATTACAATCGGACTAACTTTAAACATTTTGCCCAAGTCCCTATAATCAGTGATACCATTTTTCCACATTTTCATAAAATCTTCTTCTGGGACAAGAAATTCGGCGGCTATTTTATCACATAAAAGTTCCAAAGGTTCATTTGCCGGTAATAAATTCTGATTATCGAATCCAGCACTTTTTCCTAACCATACATGAGCCAGTTCATGCACTAAGGTAAACATCTGTGCAGCCTTAGCATCTGCAGAATTAATAAACAAAAAAGGAGCAATGTCATTCACTAGAACAAATCCCCTGCATTCATCTACATCAATGGGTCTTTTTGTATTTGTACCAACGATCCCATTGAAAGTAACGATAATACCGACGTCCTCAATCCTGTTTGTTAAAAAGTCAAGTGCTTTTTCCCATGTTTCATGCTTGCTTGCCCAATTAGTTTCAATATTCAATGTGTTTCTTATCTCGGAAACAATGATTTTATAATCATCATGAATACCAAACTTACCTACAAAATCTAATGTGTCCAAAGCCAATTCTGTCATATAATCGGAAAGCCAGTTCTGTCGTTCCTGAATGATCTGAATAGTATGAAATACATTCAAACTCACTCTATCATTAGCTTTACCATCGATAGTTCTAAAAAAAGGAAGTGGTATTTTTTCTTCTGGCGGTTCGGCGAGAAACATATATCCAAATGGTACATGAACCTTATGCGTAAAGTCTTCTAATTGTTTTACTGTAGGTACTTTTTCACCATCTATCCAACTTTTAACATTGGGGTTATGTAGATAGAAATCATCTAAACTATTACCATTCCTGATAATTGCCCATTCTATTATCTCTTTATTAATATTTTCGACCCGGGTACTCACAAATACAAATTTAAACCTTGTCGTTAAAACCACAAGTTAGAACAGTAAGTATTATTAACGCAATTTAAGACCGCCCTATTGTCCCAGCTGCTGGTTCAGCTTTTCGGCCTCGTAAATGCGGTTCTGGATAATGGTGGAATATTGCAGGCCTTTTTTGAGTCCGTGCAGCATGTACGATTTATCGGCCCATTCTTTGGCCAGGGGCAGTTGTCCATTTATTTCGGCTATCAGAGCCAGGTTGTAAGCCGCTTTGGCCTTCAGCTTTTCATCGCCCGTATCGTAGGCCTTGCGCCACTGGAACTCGGCATCGTCCCATTTGTTCAGTTGCAGGGCACGCGCTCCCGCCGCCATCGAAGGGTTTCTCTTATGCTTTTTGTAATACATGCGGCCCACATTAATGAAGTAGGGCGATATTTTGCGCGCATAGCTCTCTCCCGCAAAGTACGAGGTTTGCATAATGGCGTCCATTTTGGCAATAAGCGCGCTCAGGGCCTCGGCCGGCGTACGGCCCTCGCGGCTCCACCAGCGCGTAAACGTGTACTGCTGCTGGTCGTAAATGGTACGCTGCGCCGGGTAATACATCCGGAAACCCAGCGTTACGCGGGTATTTGCTTTAGAAATAAAACGTGTCTCCTTGCGGGTTACGCCGTCTTTTCCCTTTACGTCTACCGTACGCATGGAATTTTCCACCATAAAATCGCTGTCGAAGGTCTCGATGGCCAGTACGGCGTCTGATCTATACTGTGTACAAAGCAATTCGGCATCTTTCCAGGAAAGCGGGTCGGGAAACACGCGGCCCGAGCCCGAACCGGTCATGTATTCCGCAGCGCGCACCAGCGTAAAACGATCGGTCTGCGATATGGTATTGTACAGGCCGCTCAGTACTTCTTCCACGGCGCGACGGTCCTGTTCGGGACTTTCACCCGTTAAAAAGCCTTCTACGCCGTTGGCAAAATTATTCTGGGGTTTGGTGCGGTTCAGTAGGGTAAGCGTTTTAATATCGCGGTGTACCGTAATATCTGCAGGTTTCAGCACCTGCAGGGTACGCGAGGAAGTTCCGCAGGCAAACAGGCAAAGCATAAGGACGGGCAGCAGGAATAGGTTCCGCTTGTTCATAGAGTTCAGAAGTTTGGCACAAAAATACATTACCGTCGTCAATAAAAACAGCTGTGCCTTAAATACTCCTAAATTTCGGTAAACGCATACTTTTTCTCTTTTTTCTACGCTATATTTCGAAAAAATACAACAACACTATGAAGAACTCCATCCCGCTTTACGTGCTGGCGCTGGCACTGGTCGCGGCCGCCTACCTCATCGGCGTTAACTATTCGTACCGCTACCGCCACGCAGGCACCATTTCCGTTACCGGACTGGCCGAACTCGATTTTACCTCCGACCTGGTGGTGTGGCAGCTGCATTACAGCCGCAAGGCCATGACCATTAAAGAAGCCTATGCCCTGCTGAAGGACGATGAAAAGACCGTGCGCAGTTACCTGCAGGCCAATGGCATCAAAGACCAGGAAATTACCGTGGAAGCCGTAAATACCAATGAACTGTACGATTACGAGGAGAACTCCCGTGTGTTCCGCGGTTACGAACTTTCGCAGGACATTAAGATCGAGAGCAAGGACCTGGCCAAGGTAGACAACCTGTCCAAGAAGATCACCGAACTGCTCGATAAAGACATCAATATCAGTTCGTATTCGCCCTCTTACTACTATTCGAAACTGGGCGAACTGAAACACGACCTGCTGCAGCGCGCTTCCGAAGACGGTAAGATCCGCGCCACACATATTGCCGAAAGCAGCGGCGAAAAGCTGGGTAAGCTCAAAAAGGCCAATATGGGTATCTTTCAGTTCACCGGACGCAACAGCAACGAAGATTATTCCTGGGGCGGCGCCTTTAATACGGACAGCAAGGAAAAGACCGCGAGCATCACCGTTCGTATGGAATTTGAAATAAACTAAGACTTTTCCCGATAAAAAGGAAAACCTGTTTCGGCAATGAAACAGGTTTTTTTATGCGTTGACGGTATCGTTCTGTCAGAAGGCAAATCCCCAGGTGGCAGACAAGGCATGCGTCTGCTGCCGGATACGTGCCGGGGCCACCCAGAAGGGCGAATACGGCCAGAAATTGGACGAGGTATTGAGGAACTGGTAGGCAAAATCGAAAAAGAACCCGCTACCGGTACGTACACCCAGTCCGCCGGAAAGCCCCCACAGAGAAATGGGATTCCCCGATGACGCCTGGGTAACGGACGAGCTGTAGAGACCGCCTGCGCGCAGGGCCAGCAGTCCTATTTTATACTCGGCGCCCAGTTTTACATTGTGTCCGCCCTGGAGCAGTGTGGGTATCGACTGCACAATAGGCAGCATACTGCCGTTCAGGTCGCGGAAACGGAGCGATCTATTCGGTACATATTCATAATCCATACCCAGCATGGCCCGTTTACCGAAGATAAAGGCCAGGGATCCCTGTACACGCAGCGGGCTGGTCATGCGGTAGCGGTAAAAACCTTCGGGCGATTCTGCTCTTACATTGGCGTCGTTGTCGTACACGGCCGTCATTTTGTTCTGGTAACGGTCGGTGAGCGTAAAAGCGGTCGGCGTCTGGAAAGATACCCCGATACGGATCAGGTCCACCGGGCGGTAAATGATGCCCAGGCGTCCGTTGAAACCCGCACCGCGTGTGCTGAAGGTCTCTTCAAAGCTGTAATTTTTAAAATCCGTTACGTCGTCCTGTACCTCACTTTCAGTAAAGACGGCCGTTTCGCGGTAATTAAGGAACTGTACATTGACGCCGAGGCCCATATACAGTTTATTGGCCAGGTTCAGTGCCCCGGCCAGGTTCAGTTCGCCCAGGGAGCCTTTGCCCAGTATCGATTTTTCCTGGTTCTTGGTAAAATTAGGCCAGGGTGCATTAAAGGCAAAATACTGCCCGGTAGCCTGGTCCTGCAGAAAAAGCTGGCTGGCCACGCCCAGGTTTTCGTAAAAATCGCTGCCCATGCCGCCGTTCAGCGTCTGCAGCCAGGGTTGCAGGAAAGACGTAGAGTCGTTCCGCCCCTGGAAATAGGTACGTTTATTGAAATCGGCCACTTTGTTGTAGGCCACCAGCAGGTTTATGAACTGCAGCCCTTTCGGGTTTTTCTTATCGGCAAGGGGCCTGGAATACAGGATACCACCGTTACCGATGGCCGCTGTCACCTTATTATCGCTGTACGTGCTGCCGTAATAGGTACTGCGTGATGCGGACACATACAGATCGGTGGTGATGGATATCTGGCTTTTGCGGAACAGGCCCAGACCGGCCACGTTTCCGGATGCATTGCTCATATCGGCCCCGATGGCCCCGATGGCCCCGCTGAGGCCGAGTGAACGTGAACTGCCTTTGGGCAGAAAGAGGGAATAGCGCAGGGCATCCTGCTCCGTTTGTGCCCAGGAGGCACTATATATCAATCCTACAAATAAACCGGCCGTTACGAGGTTTTTCCACATAGACAATAAAACTCAGTAATACTCTTCTTGAAAAACAAAGATGGACAAAAAAAAGGGGCTAAGAAATTCCCAGCCCCTAAATTTTTTATCGGCGTCCGCCACCACCGGTAGAGACTCCGCCGCCGCCACCGCCGAAGGACCCGCTTCTCGATCCGCCTGAAGAAGGTGATACCGATCCGCCGGATGATCCGCCGCGGTTATAGCTGCCGCCGGAGTTGGAAGGTGCTACCGATCCCCGGTTGTAGGAACCACCGTTGTTGTATGAGCCGCCACTGTTGGACGGAGCTACGGAACCACGGTTATAGGAACCGTTGGATGATCCGCTGTTGTAGCTCGGTGTAGTGCGGCCTGAATTGGAATTGCTGTTTGAAGGCGCAGTGTAGTTGGAACCGCTGCGTCCGCTGTTACCGTTGCTGTTGGTATTGATGTTACCGGAACCGGTACGTGAACCGGCATTACCGCTGTTGTACGATCCGGTACGACCTGTACCCTGGTCCGCAGCCGGACGGGCCTCCGTGATCGCGCTCGGTTTGTATACACGGCCGGTTTGGGAGCTGTTCACCGTTGTTCCGTTGCTGCCGGTACGGCCCACGGTTGTTCCGGTAGAAGCAGGCTCGGCACCGATGCCTGAATTGTTACGCACAGGTGTGGCAGCGCCACGGTCCACACTTCCGCCACGACCCGTTACACCGGCATGCTCTGTATAGGCCGTAACCGTTCCGGGAGTTTTGGTGGTAGGACGTGTATAGGCTGTACCTGTAGGCGTTTTACCCGCGCTTCCGCGATCGGCCGTTTTTACAATGGTACCGGTAAAGGTAGTGTTACCTACACCGCCTACGGCGTTGGGATTGCTTACGTAACCGGAGTTACCTTTGGGGCCCCATACCATACTCTGAGTCTGTGCAGATCCGCCGGCACCCGGAGCATACCAGGGCGAAGGATTGTACGGATAGTTATAAAAGCCCGGTCCGTAACCGTAGCCGTAGCCGTAACCATATCCGCCGCCATAATAACCGTAGGGATTACCCCAGCCGCTGTAATAGCCGCCGGGACCGCCGTACCAGTTGTTCCAGCCATAATACGGTGAATGCCACGGGCTGCACCATCCGCCGCCGTACCAGTTGTTCCAGCCGTAATAGCCGGGGCCACCGTACCAGCTGCTCCAGGGAGAGCCCCAGGACGAACCCCAGGCATACCCTGCCGCAAAACCGGCGCCGTAGGAAGAATATCTCCACGGACGGTACGTGCTGTAGTTGTTTCCGTAATAGTTGTTATTTACGATGACCGTTCTGGAGTCATCGTCATTGGTGACAGACTGCTCTGAATCCGAAAGCTGATCGGCCTGGGCCTGTTTCTGCATTTCCTTGCGATACTCCCGGCGGGCATCTGCCATACTGTAGTATGAATCATCCTCGCTCAGGTCCGTATATTTTTTGGAAGCACACCCGGCAGCCAGTGCTGTTACCAGAATCAATATTCCGAATTTAGTTTTCATAATTGCGAGTGTTTTGTTCGATTAATAAATGTGTCTTATTACTTTTGCACATTAAATATACGAATAAATTTCGTAACGATCAATTGACAATAACAACTAATTAACAAGTGAAAAAGCTCACATCACGCGAAGAGAACTACTCAGAATGGTATAACGAACTGGTTCTGAATGCAGGTCTGGCAGAACACTCCGCCGTGCGCGGCTGTATGGTCATCAAGCCCTACGGCTATGCCATCTGGGAAAAGATCCAGGCACAACTGGATAAGATGTTTAAGGAAACCGGCCATGAGAACGCCTATTTCCCGCTCTTCGTCCCGAAAAGCCTCTTCGAAGCCGAAGAGAAAAATGCCGAAGGATTTGCCAAGGAATGCGCCATCGTTACGCACTATCGTCTGAAGAACGACCCGGAGAATAAAGGAAAACTGATCGTGGACCCGGCCGCCAAGCTCGAGGAAGAGCTGGTGGTACGCCCCACATCCGAGGCCATTATATGGAACACGTACAAGAACTGGATACAGAGCTACCGCGATCTGCCCATACTCATTAACCAGTGGGCCAACGTAGTACGCTGGGAAATGCGTACCCGCCTGTTCCTGCGTACGGCCGAATTCCTGTGGCAGGAAGGACATACCGCCCACGCCACCCACGAAGAAGCCATGGAAGAAACACGCCGCATGCTGGACGTATATGCCGAGTTTGCCGAGTCGTTCATGGCCATGCCTGTGATCAAGGGCTACAAGACCGAGAATGAACGTTTTGCCGGGGCCGACGAGACCCTGTGTATCGAAGCCATGATGCAGGACGGCAAAGCCCTGCAGGCGGGTACCAGTCACTTCCTCGGACAGAATTTCGCCAAAGCCTTCGACGTAAAATTTGCCAATTCCGAAGGAAAACTGGATTACGTATGGGCTACTTCCTGGGGCGTTTCCACCCGACTGATGGGCGCCCTGATCATGACCCACAGCGATAACAACGGACTGGTGCTGCCCCCGAAACTGGCCCCCATACAGGTGGTGATCGTGCCCATTTACCGCAACGACGACGAATTTGCCCGCGTGAACGAAGCCGGTGAACGCATCCGCAAAGACCTGCTCGCCAAAGGCATCAGCGTAAAATTCGACAACCGCGACACACATAAACCCGGCTGGAAGTTCAACGAATACGAACTGAAAGGCGTACCCGTACGTATAGCCATCGGTCCGCGCGACCTCGAGAACAACCAGGTAGAACTGGCCCGCCGCGATCTGCTGACCAAGGAGACCGTGTCCATGGAGAACCTCTCGGGACACATCCTGAACCTGCTGCAGGAGATCCAGGACAACCTCTGCAAAAAGGCGCTGGATTTCCGCACAAAAAACACCGTAAAGGCCGACGATTACGAAAGCTTTAAGGCCCGCCTCGACGAAGGTTGTTTTGTACTGGCCCACTGGGACGGCAGCGGCGAGACCGAAGAACTGATCAAAGACGAAACAAAGGCCACCATACGCTGTATTCCGTTCGATTCAGATGCCGAAAAAGGCACTTGCATACGCACGGGAAAACCCTCGCAGCGCAGGGTACTTTTTGCCAGAGCATACTAATAAAAAACACAACAGGCCCCGTTCGAAAGAGCGGGGCTTTTTTTATCACAAAACCGGCATATTTACCCGGGATTTCCGCCTGCGGGAGCGTATTTTTGAACAGAGCGCCCTTACGTTCTTCGAAAAGTTCAGGCAGTTAGTCGATAAATCATTTTTAATACCGATCCGGCTTCTAATTTTGCGGTGCAAAAATCATTAGCCGATGAAAACATATATTCCATTATTTGTTATGACATTAGGTACCGGACTCATTATGAGCGGCTGCAACTCATCCGACGCAAAGAACAGGGATGACAAAGAAAAACAGGAGCCGCTGATCCTCACATCAGAACTCGATTCCGCCATTCATCCCGGCGACGATTTTTACGATCATGTGAACCGTAAATGGATCGAAAAGAACCCCATCCCCGAAACGGAAAGCCGCTGGGGCGTATTCAACATACTGGCCGACGAAAGCAAGGAAGTGGTAAAAAGCATCTGCGAAGAGGCAGCCAAAAATCCCGACGCTGGTTCTAAAAACACCCGCATCATCGGTTATTTCTATGGTTCTGCCATGGATTCCGCCGCTATGGACGCCCAGAAACTGGCTCCGCTGAAAGAACAGTTCGACGCTATACAGGCCATTAAAGACGGTCCTTCCCTGGCCGCTTACATTGCCACACAGCAGAAAACCGGCGGTATGGCCCCCTTTGCCTTCTTCGTGGAGCAGGACATGAAAAACACCAGCCGCTACATTTCGTACCTGGTACAAAGCGGTCTCGGTATGCCCGACCGTGATTATTACTTCCGCAGCGACGAGAAATCGGCCCAGCAGCGCGAAGCCTATAAAGCCTATGTGAAACGGATCTTCAGCCTGTACGGACTGGACGATGCCGCTGCGCAGAAAGCCATGGAAGAGACCTACGCCATCGAAGAAAAGCTGGCCAAAGCCTCCATGACCCTGGTAGAACAACGCGATCCGCAGGCCACTTATCACCTGTACAGCACCGATCAGCTGAAAAAAGACGCGCCCAACTTCGACTGGAACACCTATTACAGCACCCTGGGCACAGCCGCTCCGGCCGAACTGGTGGTGGGCATGCCTAAATTCATAAAAGCATGGAACGACCTGCTGAAATCAGAAAAGCCCGAAGCCTGGAAGAACTACTACGTTTTTCACCTGATAAACAGTCACTCCAATGCCCTGGGCAGCGAAATTGAAACTGCCTCCTTCGATTTCTACGAAAAAACGCTGAAGGGCATCAATAAACAGGACGCCCGCTGGAAACGCGTTACCGAAGAGGCCGACGTACTGCTGCGCGACCTGATCGGCGAAGAATATGTAAAACGTACCTTTGATGAGAACGCCAAGAAAAAGGCACAGGAACTGGTAGACAACCTGAAGACCGCGCTAAAGGAACGCATCACCAACCTGAGCTGGATGGGCGACAGCACCAAACTGCGCGCGCAGGAAAAACTGGGCCGCATCATGGTAAAGATCGGCTACCCCGACAAGTGGAGAAGCTACAAAGGTCTGGCCGTGAGCAAACAGCCGTATGTAAAGAACCAGATGGCCGCCACCGAGTTTGAGTTCAAACGCATGCTGGGGAAACTGGGCAAAGAGATCGACCGCAGCGAATGGGCCATGGGACCACAGACCGTAAATGCGTACTACAATCCCCTGCTGAACGAGATCGTTTTCCCGGCAGCCATCCTGCAACCGCCCTTCTTTAATCCCAAAGCCGACGACGCCCTCAACTACGGCGGTATCGGTATGGTGATCGGTCACGAACTTACCCACGGATTTGACGACCAGGGCCGCCAGTTCGATGCCGACGGTAACCTGAAGGACTGGTGGACCGCCGCCGATGCCGATAACTTTAAAAAACTGGCCAAAGGCTTTGTAGATCAGTACAACAAATACGTACCCATCGACGATATTCACGTGAACGGGGAACTGACCCTGGGCGAGAACATTGCCGACCTGGGCGGTATGATCATTTCGTACCAGGCCTTTAAAAACGCTACGAAAAACAAACCGGCCGAAAAGATCGACGGACTTACGCCCGACCAGCGTTTCTTCCTGAACTTTGCCATCATCTGGCGCGGTCACTACCGCAAGGAAGCCGCCATTCAGCGTCTGTACACCGACGTACACTCGCCCGCCAAATACCGCGTGATCGGCGTACTGAGTAATTTCCCGGCCTTCTACGAAGCCTTCGGGGTTACCGAAAAGAACAAAATGTATACCGTGGACAGTCTCCGCTGCAAAATGTGGTAAGGACCTCAAAATATGTACAAGCCTGTTTCCCTGCGGAAGCAGGCTTTTTTCTTTTGATACGAACATGAATATACGACCTGCACTCCGCCTCTTCACCGCATTTTTCTGCTCCTGTAGCCTGTTATCCGCACAGGGACCGGAACATTTTACGGCGGAACAGCTGCACAGTGACTTTGATCTGCTGGTGAACAGCCTGAAGGAAGCCCATACCGGCCTGTACCGCTACACGTCCCCGGCACAGTTCGACAGCGTGGTGCAGGCACAGAAAGCACA
Organism: Bacteroidia bacterium; assembly: GCA_016742095.1. GTDB lineage: Bacteria > Bacteroidota > Bacteroidia > CAIKAF01 > CAIKAF01 > JACVCJ01. Next base: position 9,789 of record JACVCJ010000037.1, on the reverse strand, counting down.
GCTGCGCGAAGGCATGAACACCCTGGAATTTTATCGTGTGGCCGCACCCGTAGTGGCCTGGACGCGCGAAGATCACTGTGATATCCATCTTTCGGCCGGAGCCTCTGTTTACCTGAGAACAGAAGGCCGTTTCCTGCCCTTACCGGTACTTATATGCAGCGACAGCCTGTTCATACTCACGGATGCACCCGAACAAAGCGGGTTACGCGGTAAACAGCTGCTGGCCCTGAACGGACAGCCCCTGACGGAAATTTTTGCCCGGATATTCAACACCTTCGCGGCCGACGGCTACATACAAAGTTCCAAGGAGCGCTACCTGGACCATTTCGGTTTTGCACGGGAATACGCCCGGGTGCTGGGCTGGACAGGTACCTTTGAACTGCAGCTGCGCGATCCGCTCAGCGGAACCACGTATACAGAACGCGTAGCGTCCGTGTCCCTGGAAAAGCTGCGGGAGATCAGCAGCGGTCTGCATATCCCGGGACAGGAAGGAGATCCGTTGCCGGCGCATGTACATTTCGAGGCTGATGAAACGGCCCGCCTCGTCATCAATACCTTCAGCAACAGCGAATACAGGGAAGCAAAAATGAATTTCCGGCAATTTGTAAAAAGGTCGTTCAGGGATATACGAAAAAACGGCAGCCGCAACCTGATCATCGATATACGAAATAACGGCGGCGGCAGCGAGGGTAACGAAGACTACCTGTTCTCCTTCCTGACGGACAAGCCCTATACCAAGTACAAATTCGTGGAACTTTCGGCCTTTTCCTTTTCATTTTACCCATATACCGATTACAGCGAAAAGCGTGACCGCAAACAGCTGGAACGCTGGTTACGGCAGGAACATTACCGTGCCGCGGACGGACGGCTGCTCCGCAAACCCGGTGTGGAAAAACCGGCTCCGCTTCAGAAAGAACCGTTTCGCGGCAACATTTACATACTGGCCGGCGGCTGGACCTATTCCGGCGCTGCCGAATTTTCGAGCCTGATGCGCGCGCATACGAATGCCGTTTTTATCGGGGAGGAAACGGGCGGTACCTATTGCGGTAATACCAGCGGTTACAGCCTGGAACTGAGCCTGCCGAATACGGGCCTGTGGATCGACATTCCCATCCTGCGTTTTGAAATGAACGTGAACGGCGGCGCCTGTGACCGGGGCGTACTACCCGATCATGCGGCCATGCCCTCTGTGCAGCAATACCTGCAGGGCTACGACGCGGCGCTGGAAAAAGCCCGGGCACTCATCCGAGGGACAAAGGAATAATTACTTGCTTTCGAGAATGCGCTGACGGCGTTTTTTGCGGGCGTCCTTCTGGCGGTCTTTGATCCAGTCAGGCGTGGCGTCGCGCAGTCCTTTGGACGGCGGAATGTAATAGCGCAGGTTCACGGCAAAGAACTGTCCGATCACCTTCATACCATTGTTCCCCTGCCCTTTCTGGCCATCGGGATAAATAGCATACGTTTCGTTATCACGTGTGCGCCAATATTCCACAAAACCGTCCATGACACGAGGGAAAGGCCGCTGGAAGGTGGCTCCCAGGCTAAAATAGCCGGCTTTCTCCGTACGCCATTCCAGTCCGAAATCGACCTTGGCATTCGGTATCACCAGGAATTTCTTGGCGCCATAAAAGAACCAGCTTCCGTCCTTACCCAGGTTGTCTTCATAGTCGTCAGGAATGTATACGTGACTTGGGAAGAACTCAAGCCCCATCCCGATGCCGAAATGCAGCCACAGATTATCGGAAGCCTGCAGGTGCAGGTGCGGTAAGAGCGGAATTTCATAAGAGACAAAGTTGAAATTGCCCCCGGCCAGCAGACTGTCGCCGGCATTAGAGCCCACATCCTTTATGTCTACGCGGAAACGGCGCTGCGTATAATACAGTCCGGTGGTAAAGGAGAACATGTTCGACAGTTTCATTTTTTTGAACTTCACCAGGTCGAAACGTACGGTAGCTCCTATACGGTAACTGATGAGCGGTTTTATACCGAAACGGACCTGCTCCGTAGTATTGGTAACGACGTTATTACCCGAAAACACGCTGGTAGGGATCAGCAGGCCGGCTTCGGGGCCCCCGGTAATTACATTTCCCTTCTCCTCGATATAGCGGTCATTGGCATCTGTGTTCTGCCGCTGGGCGCGTGCAGGAAGCATAGCTGCCGAAAGTAAGATTCCGGATATAAATAGATTACGAAATATCATCGCTGTAAAAGTAGTATTTAGAACGGACCTACACACAAACATATTTTTCAGCTTGTCGGAAATTTACATTTAAGCGCTTTACATTACTTTTGTAGCCGCTTATGAATATAAACATCACTCTCCTGATCATACTGGCAAACGTGATCGTTTCCCTGATCGGGTTCCGCAATACACAATTTATGGAACGCTACCTGTTCCGGACAGGCAGTATCCTGAAACGGAAGCAGTACGACCGTCTGCTCACCTCCGGGTTCCTGCACGTGAACTTCATGCACCTTTTCTTTAACATGTTCACGCTCTTCTTTTTCGGCAGTTTCCTGGAAAAAGGCAGTCCCCTGCCGGGCTATATGTACCTGGTCATTTATTTTGCCTCCCTGCTGCTGGGTAACCTGCTGGCCCTTGTGCTGAATAAGAACAACGACAATTATTCGGCCGTAGGCGCTTCCGGGGCCGTTTCGGGGGTACTTTTCGCCACCATTGCCCTGAGCCCGTCCACCAAACTGTATCTTTTCTTTGCCCTGGGCATGCCCGCCTGGATCTATGGCGTGGGTTACATGCTGTACACCATTTACGGTATCCGCAGCCGGGCCGGTAACATCGGGCACGAGGCCCACCTGGGCGGTGCCCTGGCCGGAATTCTTATTATGGTGGCCTATCAGCCTGCCCTGTTACGGATGCATCCCTGGGTTATACTGGGTATGACGGTACCTGCGCTCGTTTTCCTTTTTATAGCCATACGTTACCCGCACTGGCTCACATTCGGGTTCCTGAAAGCGAACAGTAAAGAGAACTATACGCTCGACGACCGCTACAACGACCGACGGATGGCTGAACAGGAAGAAATAGACCGGATCCTGGACAAGATCGGCAAAAGCGGTATGCAAAGCCTTACCGACAAAGAGATCCGCAAACTGGAAGAATACCGCAGCCGTATGTAATTACTGGGCAACCACCTGCGTAAAGTATTTGCCGTAACCGACAAAACCACCCAGGGCGCCGCCCGTTACATTACTCTTGACCGTACTGGGATTGCTGAAGGGATTGCCGCTGGTACCCGCCGAAAGTTCCAGGGTACGTATATACTCATACGCCGAAACGTCGATGGTACAGAACAACACCGAAATGGTATCTCCTTTTTTCCAGAAGAAACGCTCGGGATCATCAAAATTGCCTGACTGGAAAGCCGAAGACACCGGCTCCGGACGGCTGAACGGGAACTGTATGTACTGTCCGTTGTAGGCCTGGTCGTCGATCACAGAATTGCCCGGCACCGGTTTATAGGCGTTGTAGCCCTGACGTTTGGCAAAAAGACGGTAAATATTTCCCGGCGTGGGCGGTTCCTGGAAAAACAGGCGGCAGGCGCCCAGTGAATCTTTATTGGGTTCCGGCAGCCAGCGCAGGCTGTCGAGGGACACCGGCGGACGTATGCTGGTCTGCGCCGTATACGTGCGTCCCTTGGCCACTACGGTAAGCGTGTAGGTATTGCCCACCTGCCCGGTAATGGTATTGCCCATGTACAGCAAGGGTGGAAATTTGGTGGTGTCCAGCCCCAGGTTCAGGGTTTCGGTCTGCACACCGTCGCTCAGCGTTACGACGGCGTCCAGCACCAGGAATTCGCTCAGCTGCGCGGGATCGTTAAAGTCCAGGTTGCCGAAATCCTGGAAGAAGGGAAAGGAATATGTGAGCGCCACATAGGCTTTTTCCCCTTCGAAAATGGCGCCGTCCACCACTACTTTTTTCTCAACATCGGGCAGATCGACGGTAATGTCTTTTTCGCAGGAAGCAACGATACATCCTGCGGCCAGAAGTGCAATATATATACGTAAATTCTTCATGTTCTTAATATTTAAAGTTCCAGGTTATGGCCGGCACGATCGGGAAAAGGGACACCTGCTTGGCTTTCAGCTGAAAATCCCCTTCAGAAAGACTGCCTTCCTGCGTATAATAGATAAAGAACGGGTTCATGCGGCTGTAGGTATTGTACACCGACAGGGAGATGCTAGACTTGAATTTCTTTTCGGGTTTGGAAGTAACATAGGTTACGCCCAGGTCGAGGCGATGGTAGGAAGGGAAACGGTACGCGTTGCGGTCGCCGAATTCGGTGATCAGTTTTCCCTCTGCGAAGTAAAGCGAAGAAGGCATGGTAAGCGTATTTCCTGTTGAGTATACGAAAACTCCGGAGAACTGCCAGCGGTAATTCAGGTCGTAGTTCAGCACCAGCGAAATATCGTGGCGGCGGTCGTACTTGGACGGGAAGGTCTTGCCCCCGTTAAGCATACTGAATTTGCGGTTGGTCCAGGCCAGCGTGTAACCGATCCAGCCGTTGAACTTCCCTTTCGATTTGCGGATAAAGAATTCCGCCCCGTAGCTTTCGCCATTGCCCTGCACCAGGGTATTATCGATATTGTCGTTGATGGACTGTGCAGGATCGGCCCCGTCTTCAAACTCCACCAGGTTACGCATCGGTTTGTAATACACTTCTACCGAGGTCTCGAACATATTCTTACGGAAATTCACAAAATACCCCAGGGCGATCTGCTGAGAGAACTGCGGTTTCAGCTTTTCGGTGGCCGGCAGCCATACATCGAGCGGCAGGGAAACGGTAGCCCGGGAAACCAGCTGTGCATACTGGTAGTTCATGGTATAACTGGCTTTGAGCGACATGTTCTCGTTGATGAGGAAACGGCCCGAAACGCGGGGTTCGGCACGGAAATAATCCTTGATCTTCTGCCAGGGCTTGTAGGTGATGGTATCGATGGTCTGTCCCTGTTTATCGGTCACATAGCGCGTAAAAGGCCCCATGAAGGCAAAATAGGTGGCGCGGGCCCCGATATTGATCTTCCAGCGCTTGCTGATCTCCCAGTCGTCGCTGATGTAGATGGCCGCCTCATTGGTATGGTAATTGAGCGGCTGCGGCAGTACCAGGTCGCTCACCGTACTTTCAAAGGTAACATTGCTGGGCTTGTAGGTGTGATTGGTGTACTCGCCGCCGAAACGCACCGTATGTTTGGGCGAAGGATAATAGTTGTAATCGAGGCGGAAACCGTAATCGCGCACGCCGGAACCCAGTTTAAAGGCAAATTCGGCCTGCTCGCCCTCGAAGGCAAAGTTATAGTCGGTAAAAATGAGCGTAAGATTACTGAAAAGCTTGCTGCTGTATACGTGGTTCCAGCGCAGGGTCGCCGTGGCATTGCCCCAGTTTATGCCTGCCTTGAAACCGCTTTCCTTGTTGTTGAAGGAGAATTTGTCCTTCCCGAAATACCCGCTGAGGTACAGGCGGTCTTTGGGCGAAATGATCCAGTTGATCTTGGCATTGATATCGTAGAAATAGTACCCCGAACCGGAAAAGGCGCCGCCGTTCTGATTTTTGAGGAAAGGTTTGGCGATGAGGTCGGCATAGGTACGGCGTCCGGAAACAATGAACGACAGTTTATTTTTTACGATCGGGCCCTGTACGGTAAGACGGGAGGCGATGAGTCCCAGGCCGCCCTCCACTTCGAAGCGTTTGTTGTTCCCTTCCTTCATGGTAATATCCAGCACGGAAGATAAACGTCCGCCGTACTGTGCCGGCATACCCCCCTTTATGATCTCGGCACTGCGTATGGCATCGCCGTTGAACACGGAGAAAAAGCCGAACAGGTGCGAGGCGTTGTATACCGGGGCGCCGTCGAGCAGTACCAGGTTCTGATCGGGTCCGCCCCCGCGCACGTAAAAACCGGAATTGCCCTCTCCGCCCGATTTTACGCCGGGCAGCAGGGTGATCACCTTCAGTATGTCCACCTCGCCGGCAAAGGCGGGCAGTTTTTTAATGTCCTTGATATCGAGCTCCACCGTACTCATGCGGGTGCTCTGGGTATTATCCTGGGCTTTATCGGCCACAATTTCGGCGGTGGACATCATTTTCTGGTTCTGGGCCAGGTCGATCTGTATCACGGTATCGCGCTGCAGGTTTAGACTGAGGTTCTGTGTGGCATAGCCCAGGTACATATACGCAATGGTATGCTGCCCCTTCGGGAGGGTAAGCGAATAAAAGCCATAGGTATTGGTTGAAACACCGATGCGGACCTCTTTGGCCAGGACATTGGCGCCAAACATGGCCTCTCCGTTGCCTCCGTCCTTCACATAGCCGCTGATGGTAACCTTATCCTGTGCAAAAGCGCCTGCCGGCAAGAGCAGCAGAAGCCATAGTATCCTTAATTTCATGTTGCGGTTAGACAGTGTTTGTTTTTAAAGTTTACAAAGAAACGAAAAAACCGGTGGATGGTTTTGAGAAATTCGACATTATTATACTAAAAAACAGGAAGTTTAACCCGGGAATAATCAATAGATAAAAAAAAGTGGTTTTTTAGAAAAAAAGTGTACTTTTGTGCTCCTCTTTCGGGATGTAGCGCAGCCTGGTAGCGTACACGTCTGGGGGGCGTGTGGTCGTGGGTTCAAATCCCGCCATCCCGACTTAAAAGCCTGTAAGCATTTTGTTTGCAGGCTTTTTCTTTTGGTATATCCATGTTTTTTACTATCTTTACAGAACACACTGAAATCCTGTTTTAATGAACACTTACATGCCATCCGTACTGAAGCCCTACTATTACCAGGAACTGGATGCATATCATGAACACATGCAGCGTAACCGTTTTTCGCAGGCCTGGCGTCACCTGGAAAGGGCGCACATCATCGGGCAGGCGTATCCTTACGAGCATTCCGAGGTCCACTGGCTGATGCTGCGCTTCGGGTTCCGCATCAAGAACCTGCGCGAGATACTGGGCCAGATCCCCCGTTTGCTGGTGGGCGGCGTAAAGTCGTTCGTGGGTAAAATTCCCGTGGGCAATACCGGCGGCGCCGACGTGCCTGCCCTGCAGCCGATGGAAATTCCCGAAGACCTGAAACAGGTGCTGAACAAGAGGAACGCCTGAGCATGACAGAGCCCGTATGCGCAGAAATGCGTACCTTTGCATATGGAAAATTCGCACTACGTTCTTAAGGTCCAGCCCCGCTTCTCAGAACCTTCCTTCGGAACTCCCCGGGCCCGCATACAGATCGTGATCTACGGCGACTACGAAGATGACAAGACCCGCACAGCCTTTGCCGAGCTTGAAAAACTGCTGAACCTGTACCCGGACGATATCTGGCTGGTATGGCGCCATTTTCCGCTTACCAATATACACCAGAGAGCCCTGAAGGCCGCCGAACTGGCCGTAGCCGCCCACGAAAAAGGCAAATTCCGCGAAATGCATAAAATACTGCTCGATAAAAGCAGTAACCTGGGACTCAGCAGCCTTATCTCCTACGCCAAGGAACTGCAGATCTATGATGCGGCCCTGTACAGTGCGCTCAGCAATAACAAATATGCCTGGGACGTGCGCGACGGAATGGGCAAAGCGGCCGAAAGCGGCGTAAAGACCCTCCCCGCGCTGTTCATCAACGGCGAGTTGTTCACGGCAGCGCCTACCCTGGCCAACCTGCGCAAACACATCGAAAAGCTGTAGTTCTACCCTGCTTTTTTAAATACGTAGATGGTCTCATCGCCGAACATGTCGTCTTCTTCCGTATGGGCGTCGAGGAAGGTCCAGGCGGTATCGCCGGCTTCCCATACGGGCGGGTCGGGCGTAAGATCGGGAAAGAAGATCTCCGTTGCCCCGGCGCATTTCTCTGCCAGTTCGGGAAAGTGTGTGCGCAGCACTTCCGTAAAAAAAGCTTCAGGCAGCATGAATTCCGCTTCCCAGCCGTTCTCCTCCTCCATAATGTAGGCGCTCAGCAGCGTCTGTCCCTTTTCGGTATGAAAGCCGTACAGCAGCAGTTCCGAAAAACGGTATTCCTTATCCTGTTTAAAATGCATAAAAAAAGGGCGCCTGAAGCGCCCCTCAAAGTTATAAAAAAGAATTATCTCAACAGGTTCACGTGACCGATCACTTCCTGTTCCTGGCCTTTGTATTCCTTGTATTTGATCTTGTATACGTAAGTATCCGATTTTACCGGTTTCGACAGGTCATTGCGCATACCGCCGTTCCAGCCTGTGTATACGTCGTTCGATTCGAACACGATCTCGCCCCAGCGGTCGAAGATATACATATGGAAATTCTCCAGGTAACTGGCCACGGCTTTGAATTCTTCGTTCAGGTTATCGTCGCCCGGAGTGAATGCATTCGGGATAAAGATATTCGTATACGGGTTCACAGTGATCAGCAGGGTAAGCGAATCCACACAGTTGCCGTTGCTCACTACCTGGGTTATGGGGTAAATGCCCTCCTGGCTGAAGGTGTAGGAGAAATCGGGCGTATGGAACGTACTTCCGTTGATGTAATAAACAACGGATGTGGCAAAGTCTGAATTATCGTAGATATTGGCCACGGGCTCTCCCAGGGATACGTTCACCGGTGCGCTGAAATCGGCTTCCGGGGCCGGACTTACCGTAAGCTGCAGTGTAATGATGGAATCGCAGCCGAACTGGTTGCTGAATATCAGCTGGTACTGCCCGCTGTTGCCGTAATTATTTCCGCCGAAGGTATAGGTTTCACCCTTGCAGATGGTAGCCGTTACCAGGCCCGAATAGGCCGAAAGCGTTACTACGTTCAGCGAAGAGCTGGCTGAGGTACAACCGTTCACTACGATATACAGGTTATAGGCTCCCTGCTGTGCCGAAGTGGCGTTCAGGATCACGGGATCTTCCAGCGGGGAGTTGTAGCCGTTGGGGCCGCTCCATACATAGCTGGCTCCGGCAACCGTCTGTGCATCCAGGTTGATGGCGCTGCCTTCACAGATCGGTGAATTCGATGATACCACCGGTGCGGCAGGTATGGCATTTACCACGGCATTGGTAACCGCTGTGCCCGAAGTACAGCCGTTGGCCACCACATATACACTGTAAGTACCGGAAGCTGCCGGGGTAGCACCCGTCAGTGCGTTGTCTTCCAGGTTGCTGCTGAAACCGTTCGGGCCGCTCCATACATACTGTACGCCGGCAATGGTACTGGCGTCGATGTTCAGAGTGCTGCCTTCGCAGACGGGGCCGTTATTGGAAGCCTGCGGCGTAGCCGGAATGGCATTGATCACGAGCTGGGTATTGGCCGTGGCCGAAGTACAGCCGTTCATTACCACGTAGGCGGAATACATGCCGGCGTCTGTCATTCCCGAGGCAGGGATCGTATAGTTCTGTGTCTGTGAGCTAAAGCCGTTCGGGCCACTCCAGTTGATGCCGCTGGCCACGTCGGAACTCATCGTTACCGGAGAACCTTCGCATACCGGACCGGTATTGGCGAGTACAGGAGCAGCCGGTACGGCATTTACCAGTACGGGTACCGCTGCTGTGGCCGAGGTGCAACCGCTGGCCACCACATAGGCCGTATACAGGCCCGAAGCCGCCATAGTAGCCGGATTTATCACGGGGTTCTGGGTAGTGGACGTAAAACCGTTAGGGCCGCTCCAGTTGGTACCGGCCGCCGCACTGGAGGTAAGATTGATCGCAAAACCTTCGCATACGGGCGAATTACTGCCCAATACCGGCGTGGCAGGCAGGGGCGTTACCGTTACGTTGATCATGGCCGTGGCCGAAGTACAACCCAGGGCCACCGTATAAAAATTTTACGCGGTCCCTT
>JACVCJ010000036.1 GCA_016742095.1 Bacteroidia bacterium | reverse complement strand
GTTGTACACACAGCCGTTATCGAGCGGGAAAAACACCGAATTTTCGTCGGCAGCACATTGTTTTATGAGATCGAGCGACACCGGTACATGACCGTGTACCACGCCCCGGTTGCCGGTTTTACCGAGGTCTACTTCAAATTCACGGATCCAGCGCATGGCATGTACGTCCGAAAATATATCGGGGACCGAAAAATTAAATCCCCCGTGTACCAGCAGGTATTTCGGGTGTTCGTAATAATCGGTGCAGGCCCGCATCCAGTCCATATAATTTTCGGGGATGGCCAGTATCGAGTCCAGGCCGAAGCTCTGCAGGCATTCCGTGCCGCCCATACGCAGCCAGGAGGCCAGTGTGGGATTGGACGGTTTAAAAAAGAAGTTTTTTTTCTGTTTCTGTTCCTTTGCCGTATCGTAGGCCTTAAGGGCCACTTCTTCGTGGTTGCCTCCGATAAAGACCGTATCTATGCCCTGTGCGGGAAGCGATCGCAGGTAATCGATCACCTGCCGGCTGCCGGGCCCGCGGTCGATATAATCGCCGAGAAAAATAAAACGGTCCCCGGCCGAAGGTACGATGTAATCTTCGATCAGTGCGCGCAGTGTGCGGCTGCAGCCATGTATATCGCCAACGGCAAAGGTGTTCATCTCCTTATTTTTTGCCCTGGGATGCTACGGCGGCCATCTGCTTCCTCAGCTCTTCGTCATCGGCCAGGAAGTAGTCGCGCAGCAGTTTGCCCTCATCATCGAATTCGAACACGTAAGGGATGCCGGTGACCAGGTTCAGCTCCAGGATCTCTTCCTCGCTCATGTTCTTCAGGTATTTCACAATGCCCCGCAGACTGTTGCCGTGGGCGGCCACCAGCACTTCACCCTCGCGGAAGAGGGCCGGGCGTATATCGCTTTCCCAGTACGGGATAATGCGTTCAATGGTATCTTTCAGCGATTCGGTAAGCGGGATCTGCTCTTTGGGAATGGCGCTGTATTTAGCGTCGAGGTAGGGACTGAATTCATTCTCCGGATCGATGGCCGGGGGCGCTATGGCATACCCGCGGCGCCAGAGCAGCACCTGTTCATCGCCGTATTTTTCGGCCGTTTCGGCTTTGTTGAGCCCGGTAAGCATGCCGTAATGTTTTTCGTTCAGGCGCCAGGACGTATACACGGGTATGTACATGCGGTCCATTTCTTCCAGAGCCAGCCAGCAGGTCTTGATCGCGCGTTTCAGGAAAGAAGTATAGGCCACTTTGAAGTGGAAACCGGCGTTCAGCATATCCCTGCCGGCTTTGCGGGCTTCTTCCACCCCGGCTTCACTCAGCGGAACGTCTGTCCATCCCGTAAAACGATTTTCCTTATTCCAGGCGCTCTGCCCGTGACGCAATAAAACCAGCCTTTTCATAACTTATTCTTTATCCAAAATGAATTCCTTATTCAATGTAAAGGGTTGCGATCCTTCTTTTTTACTCAGGGCAATTTTCTGGGTTACGGACCTAAAACCTTTGGCCGAAATGGTAACGGTATATTTCATACCGCCTTCGAGGGTAATGAAGAAATTACCGTCTTCGTCCACATCGTGGGTAGAGATAAGGGCGGCACCGTTCTCGTCGTACACGCTTATTTTCGCTTCGGGCAGCGGCATACCGTCGTCTCCGTCCACCGTACCTTTCAGGATACTGAGCACGGCTCCTTCGCCGAATACCTGTGTATTGTCCAGGATATTCACTTTGGAAAGGTCTACTTCATAAATATCGAAATCGCCGTAGCCTTCGGGTCTTTTGGCGGCCATGTAAGCCTTTTTGCCATCGGCAGAAATGGAGAAGCTCACTTCATCGCCCGTGGTATTGATGGGATAGCCCAGGTTTACCGGTGCGGTCCATTTACCGTTCACATAGGTAGTGCGGAAGATATCGTAACCGCCCATGCTGCTGTCGCTGTTGGAGCTGAAGAACACTGTTTTACCGTCCACTGCAACGTATACCGAAGCTTCGTCCCAGCGGGTATTGATCATTTCGCCGGCGTTTACGGGTTTATCCCATTCGCGGCGGCCTTTGCGGTCGCACACCCAGATATCGCCCTGGCCCTGGCTCTTGCCATCGGTACGTTCGCTCACGAAGAACATGCGTTTACCACCGGTGGCCAGGCTGGCCGAAGATTCAAAATAGGAAGTATTGAAAGGGCCCTCATACTCGGTAGGACGGCTCCATTCCAGGTCTCCGCGGTATTTGCTGTACCAGATATCTCCGCTGCCCGTCTTGCCCGGGATATTCACATAGATGAACATGACCGAACCATCGGGAGAAAGGGACATGACCGATTCGTGTTCCCCGGTATTCACGGCGGTGAGGTTCTCGGCCTCGCCCCAGCGGTTGTTGATGGTATCCCAGGTGGAGTACCAGATATCTTCGAACGGTTTACCGTCGTAGGGATCGGTATTGGCACCCACGTTCCCGTAGCGGCGGGCAGAAAACACCAGCAGGTTGCCTTCGGCGTTTACGCTGGGTTTCATTTCCTGCACTTCGGTATTGATGGTCTCGCCGAGGTTTTTAAAGCTGATCGGCAGCGGATTGTTCATGTAATGCACCGCATTTTTTGCCTGGGAATAATAATGGTCGAATTCCAGGGTAGAAACGGCCTTTTTCCCCTTCAGCTGCGTTTTATAGGCTTCAAAGGACGTCATTGCATCCTGGGGTTTGCCGTTGGCCAGGGCAGCGCGGCCCGTCCAGAACGTATAGTCTTTAAAGGATCTCAGCTTTTCGTTCCCTTCCAGGCTTTTGAGCATGCGCAGGGCGTCGGCCGGGCGGTTGGTATTTACAAAAGCGATGGCGGTGTAATAGGTAGCGGCAGGATCCTTGCTGTTGACCGTAAGCAGTTTTTCGCCCACGGACACGGCCCCGTCCCAGTTCTCTTCCGTTACAAATCTTTTCAGCAGGCCGATCTTGGCCACATTGCTCTGGGCGGCCGCCGGGCCGGAGATCGCAAGGGTAAGGGAAAGGATCAGAAGTCTTTTCATAACACTTGAGTTTGGGCTTGGAAAGTACTAAGAATATATAGAATAGCCAAAACTATTTGTATACTTCTTTGCGGGCACTTTTCAGCGTGTTGAAAAGCAAAGCGGTACGGGTCATGGGACCTACGCCGCCGGGTACCGGGGTGATCCAGCTGCATTTCGGGGCTACGGAGGCAAAATCTACGTCGCCGGCCAGGCGGAACCCGGCTTTTTTACTGCTGTCGGGTACGCGGGTAATACCCACGTCCACCACTACGGCGCCTTCTTTTACCATATCGCCCTTCAGGAATTCGGGTTTACCGATGGCGGCAATAATGATATCGGCCGAGCGGGTGATCTCTGCCAGGTCCCGGGTGCGGCTGTGACAGATGGTCACCGTAGCATTGCCCGGATAGGTATTGCGCGACATGAGCAGGCTCACGGGTGTACCTACGATATGACTGCGGCCCAGCACCACACAGTGCTTACCGGAAGTTTCTACCTTATAATGCTCCAGCAGGAACATAATGCCGGCCGGTGTGGCACTTACAAAAGAAGGCATGCCCAGGGCCAGGCGACCGGCGTTCTCGGGATGAAAACCGTCCACATCTTTCGAAGGCAGGATGGTTTCCACCACTTTCTGCTCGGAAATATGCGCCGGCAGGGGCGATTGTACGATGAGACCGTCGATACCCGCGTCGTTATTGATACGGCGCACGGCATCCAGCAGCTCTTCCTCGCTTACGGAAGCGTCGAAACGGACCAGGGTGGAATCGAAGCCCACTTCTTCGCAGTCTTTGATCTTGCTGGCCACGTAGGTTTCACTGGCGCCGTCGTTGCCCACGAGTATGGCGGCCAGGTGCGGTTTTTTGCCGCCGTTACGTGTCCACTCTTCCGTTTCGGCCTTGATCTGTTGTTTCATCAGGGCCGAAAGCTGCTTACCGTCTAAGATCTGTGTCATGTTTACTGTTGTGGTTTGGGCATATTGCGCATGAGTTTCGACATCTGGTTGCGGTCGCTCATGATACGCATCATTTTACGCATTTCGTCGAACTGTTTCAGGAGCTTGTTCACTTCCTGCACGCTGGTACCGCTGCCTTTGGCTATGCGGTTACGGCGCGAACCGTTGATGAGGGCGGGATTGCTGCGTTCTTCGGCCGTCATGGCACGGATAATGGCCTCTACCCCTTTGAATGCGTTATCGTCGATATCTACGTCCTTAATGGCCTTGCCCACACCGGGGATCATGCCCATCAGGTCTTTCATGTTACCCATTTTCTTGATACGCTGTATCTGGTCCAGGAAGTCTTCCAGGTCGAACTGGTTCTTGGCAATCTTTTTCTGTAGTTTTTTGGCCTGCTCTTCATCGAACTGTTCCTGGGCCTTTTCTACCAGCGATACGATGTCGCCCATACCGAGGATACGGTCGGCCATACGTTCGGGGTAGAATACGTCGAGGGCGTCGGGTTTTTCGCCCGTACCCACGAACTTGATCGGCTTGTTCACCACCGACTGTATGGAAAGGGCCGCCCCACCGCGGGTATCGCCGTCCAGTTTGGTAAGCACCACCCCGTTAAAGTCGAGGCGGTCGTTAAAGGCTTTGGCCGTGTTTACGGCATCCTGACCGGTCATGGCATCCACCACGAACAGGATCTCGTCGGGGCTCACGGCCGCTTTTACGCGGGCTATTTCGGCCATCATCTCCTCGTCTACCGCCAGGCGGCCCGCCGTATCGATGATCACTACGTTATTACCGTTCTGTTTGGCATGTTTGATCGCATTCTCAGCGATCTGAACGGCGTTCTTGTTCTCTTTATCCGAATATACAGGCACCCCGATGGCCTCTCCCAGTACGTGCAGCTGATCGATGGCCGCGGGACGGTATACGTCACAGGCTACCAGCAGGGGATTTTTGCCTTTTTTGGTTTTGAGGTACGAGGCCAGTTTGGAAGAAAAGGTGGTCTTACCCGAACCCTGCAGACCCGACAAGAGGATCACGGCCGGGGAACCTTTCAGGTTGATATCGCTGGCTGTGCCGCCCATCAGTTGCACCAGTTCGTCGTGCGCGATCTTTACCATCAGCTGCCCCGGTGAAACGGCGGTGAGTACGTTTTGTCCCAGCGCTTTGGCCTTAACGGTATCCGTAAATTCCTTGGCGGTCTTATAGTTCACGTCGGCATCCAGCAGGGCACGACGCACTTCTTTCATGGTTTCCGCTACGTTGATCTCGGTAATTTTCCCCTGGCCTTTGAGCAGCTTAAACGAGCGCTCCAGCTTTTCGGACAGATTTTCAAACATGATGCTCGATTTTTTTTGAGGTGCAAATATATTAAAATCCCCGGCTCGTTACAGCCGCTCTTCCGGCATATTATTTTATACGTTGAAGATTGCATTACCTTTGCGGCGGTATGAAGCGTTTTTTCATCGAACTTTCCTATAAAGGCACGGCCTATTCCGGCTGGCAGGTACAACCCAACGGCCCTTCCGTGCAGCAGACCCTGGAAGAGGCCCTGGCCCTGATCCTGCGCCGCGAGGTTCCCGTTACCGGCCAGGGACGTACCGATGCCGGCGTACATGCCCTCAAGAGTTTTGCCCATTTTGAGCTGGAAGAAGTCCCGATGGACAACAAAACGCTTACCTACAAGCTCAACCGCCTGCTGCCGCAGGACATTGCCATACACCGGATCCTTGAGGTACAGCCCGATGCCCATGCCCGCTTCAGCGCCGAGGCACGGGAATACCGGTATTTTATTCACCTGGGTAAATCCGCCTTCCTGAAAGATACGGCATTACAGCTGTACCGCATTCCCGACCTGGAGGCCATGCAGAAAGCCGCGCAATACATACCGGGCGAACACGACTTCAGTTCGTTCTGCAGCGCCCGGGCCGAAGTAGCGCACAAACGCTGCACCGTAAGCCAGGCCGAATGGCGGCAGGACGGCCGGATGCTGACCTTTACGATACGCGCCAACCGATTTGTAATGAACATGGTACGAAGCCTCACGGGCACCATGCTCGAGATCGGTGCGGGCAAACGCCGCCCGGAGGACATGCCCCTGATCCTGGCCGCGCTGGACCGTACACAGGCCGGTGAGAACGCCGCCCCCGAAGGCCTGCATCTCAGCGACGTTATTTACCCTTCTTCCATTTTTATATCCCCGGAAAAATAAATGATGAACACCCGCATAAACCCGGCATGGATACAGGCCATCAGCGAAATTCTCGAAGAAGTGTTCGCCCATGGCCGCAAAGCCGACAAGGCCATGGAACAGCTGTTTTCCGCCAACCGGAAATACGGCCGTAACGACCGGGCCTTTATTGCTGAAAGCGCCTACGAAATAATCCGCTACTGGCGCCTGTGGCACTACCTGCTGGAACGTGAACCCGGCTTCCGGAAGAAAGAACTCTGGGAAGTGTTCGGGGTGTACTGGCTTTCGGCCGGGAACGGTCTGCCCGACTGGAGTGAATTCAAAGACCTGCAGAAGAAGGACTTCCGCAGCCGTATGCGGGAGGCGGAACAAAAGCCTGAAATACGTTATTCTGTAGGTGACGAACTGCAGCAACGGGCCCTGGCACAACTCGATACCGAACGCTGGACCCGGGAACTGGCCGCCATGAACGAACCCGCCGACCTCATCCTGCGCTGCAACATACTGAAGAATTCCGTGGCCGAACTACAGAAAAACCTGGCCGCCGAAGGTATACAGACGCGGCAGACGCCTTTTACGCCTTATGCCCTCATCTGCGAACGCCGCTGGAACGTATTCAGCAGTCCGCTGTTCCGGGCCGGCTGCTTTGAGGTACAGGACGCCGGATCGCAGAAAATTGCCGAGTTCTGTGCCGTAAAACCGGGCATGACCGTCATTGACGCCTGTGCCGGCGCCGGCGGTAAAAGCCTGTTCCTGGCGGCTGAAATGCAGAACAAAGGTCGTATCCTTTCTATGGATACCGAGGCCTGGAAGCTGGAAGAACTGAAAAAAAGAGCGGCCCGCGCCGGCATAGATACCATACAGACCGAGCAGATACGCGGACTTGCCGGCATTAAGAACAAGGAAGACCGGGCCGATGTACTGCTGCTGGACGTTCCCTGCAGCGGCAGCGGCGTGCTGAAACGCAACCCGGACGCCAAATACAGGATCACGAACAGCTTCGTGGACGAGCTTAAACTATTGCAGGGGTATATACTAAAAGAATATGCCCGTATGGTGAAGCCCGGAGGGGCCTTAGTTTACGCAACCTGCAGCCTGCTTCCCGAAGAGAACCAGGAGCAGACCCAGGCCTTTTTACTTGAAAATAAAAACTTTGAACCGGTTTCAGAACAGACCGTTTACCCTTCGGAGCAGGGTTTTGACGGTTTTTATATGTCCCGAATGATAAGGAAAGTTTAACTATACTTTATGACTTTTAAAAAAAGTTAATATATTTGAGAAAAGTATAGTTAAGCGTATGAAAGGTCTAAACTTCTCTGTTGCGGCTTTTGCCGCATTTTTCTGTTTCATGCACGGGGGGAAAGCACAGGTTACCACGACCCCGGTAACTCCGAACCAGGCTGTAACAAGTGTGCTCGTAGGGGGTGGATTGAATGTATCGAATATTTCCTACACCGGTAATGCGAACGCACTGGCACAGTTCACGGCGGGCGGAACCAGCCTGCCCATCCAGGGTGGCCTGGTGATCTCGACCGGTAATGCCACTGATCCGTTATTCAACGGCCCTCCGGGTAACTTCTGCAGCACTTCCAACGGTACTCCCGGTGACCCCACACTGGCCGCCATTGCCGGGGTACCTACCAATGACGCGGCCATTCTGCAGTTCGATTTTGTGCCTTCGGGCGATACCCTGAAGTTCGATTACGTATTCGGCTCGGAAGAGTACAACGAATATGTGAACGGAAGTGTGAACGACGTATTTGCCTTCCTGCTGTCGGGTCCGAACCCGCTGGGAGGTAACTACACCAATATGAACATTGCCCTTATCCCAAATACCGCTACTCCGGTGAGTATCAACACGGTGAACAACGGCTACGGCGTGGGCTGCACAGGCCCCTGCAACACCGGCGTGAACCCGAACTGTAACTATTATATTGATAACCTCTGCGGCGCACCTTCGGGCATAGCCTGCGACGGGTTTACAGTACGGCTCACGGCCATTGCACACGTAGTGCCCTGCCAGACCTATACCATACGCCTGGCCATTGCCGACGGGGGCGACAGCGCCTTTGACTCCTGGGTGTTCTTTGAAAAGAACTCCTTTTCGGCCAACAGTGTTACCATTACGCCGGATTACAGTTATACCTCGGCCCCGAACGATACCGTTATCTATGAAGGTTGTTCGGACGTGGTGCTTACCTTCCAGCGTTTCGGCAGCCTGACCCAGCCTTTTGTATCCAACGTGAACATCAGCGGAACGGCTACCAACGGCGTAGACTACAATGTGGGCGGTAATCCCTTCCCGAACCAGATCACCTTCCCGGCCGGACAGGATTCCGTTCAGGTGACCATCAGCTTTCCCGCTGACGGTGTTACCGAAGGTATCGAAACCGTGATCTTTAATGTAAGTATTGTAACGCTCTGCGGCGACACGGTGGAATCGGAGGTCACCCTGTACATACACGACCTCCTGCCGCTGGTGGTGGACGCAGGGCCTGATATTACACGATGTCCCGGCATACCCTATACTGCCAATGCCACCGTCACGGGCGGGGTGCCACCCTATACCATAACCTGGACCGTACCCGGAGCCGTAGGTACCAACCCCATTACCCTGCCCGCCACTACTTCGGGCTGGTGCGTCGTCACGGCGTCGGAAGGCTGCGGCATATACACGGCCGTTAAGGACAGTTTCTACCTTACGGTGCAGCCGCCGCAGTTCAGTATGGTGTACGATATCGACAGCCTGTCCTGCTTCCAGTCGGCAGACGGAGCCATCGACATGACCGTGAACGGCAACCTGGCGCCCTTCACCTATGCATGGACCGCCCTGAACGGTTCGCCGGTGAGCGGAGGCAGCAACCAGGACATCAGCGGGCTCGGTGCAGGCAGCTATGTGGTGCTGGTAACCGATGCCAACGGCTGTATCCTGCGCGATACGGTGGAAGTATTCCAGCCGGCACAGATGGTGCTTACCTGGCCACCGCGCTTTATCTGTTCCAATACCGATTTTATCCTGAATGCCCCGTCGGGATCGAACCCGAACAATATACCGGGCGTAAATTACTCCTGGTCTCCGGCCCAGTTCCTGTCCGACCCGAATTCCCCGAACCCGAACTTCTACGGTTCGAACCCGGGTCCCGGTACACAGACCATCAACTTTACCGTTACCTACGACTCTTCCGGAGCCTGCGGTACCAGTACCTATACCGTGGTACTTAACCCCACCGTGGCCGTGAAGATCAGTCCGGATGCGGATACCACGGCCATCTGTCAGGGCAATGAACTTACCCTGTACAACGATACCATTCCGCCGGCCGGTAACCCGCCCTACACTTCGTTCAACTGGAGCAACGGCGCCACCACCGACACTACCACTACGAGCAGTGAAGGCTGGATGTACCTGACCATAACCGATAACGTGAACTGCAAAAATACCGACAGTATCTATGTGGTGGTCGCACAACCGTCTACGCCCAATCTGCCGCCGACCATCGTACTCTGCGACGGTGACGAACTGATCGTGGGCATCGACAGCAGCAACTACAACGGCAGCGACGCCATCAGCTGGGGCGGTGTAGGTACGGGCAATATGCCAACCACCACTGTTACCCAATCGGGACAACTTACCGTAACCATCGACAATGCATGCGGAAGTATTTCGGATACGGCGGAAGTAGTACTGCAGAAAGGCGCCAATCCGCAGGCCATGCCGAATGTGTTCTCACCCAACGGCGACGGGCAGAACGATATCTATACCACCAACGAATTCAACGACAGCGAAAAATTCAGCTGTAAGATATTCAACCGCTGGGGCAAGAAAGTGTACGAGACCGAAGATCCCAGTATACAGTGGCAACCCAAGAACATTTCAGAAGGTGTTTATTTCATAACCATTTTCTACAATAACTGCGATGGCGAACTGGCCAAGTTTGAGACCACCGTCACGATATTCCAGAAATAAGCGCCTTAACAGGCTTACCCGAAGAAAAGTCACTCGTATTGAGTGACTTTTCTGCTTTTACGGGCTCCTCATCTAAAAAAAAATGGATTTTATAGGGGTAATTTGTATCATTGTACCAATTACAAAAGAAGGGTATGTATTACATTGTGTTACTATATCTCATCGCTACGTCGGTGGGCCTCGTTGTCGGATTATGGAAACTGTTCCCCAAAGCCGGGGAAGCATCCTGGAAAGCACTGATCCCCGTATATAATTTCTGGATCATTCAAAAGATCACCGGTAAACCCAAATACTGGGTCATCGGTACCATTTTTCCGGGTATCGGCCTGCTGGTGATCTGGGGTATGCTGGTGAACCTGTACAAAAGTTTCGGCATCAACGGATTCAGCAAACACCTGCCGGGCCTGATCGCTCCCTTTTATTTCCTTCCGAAATACGGTTTTGATCCCAATGTAAAATACATCCCGGTCGACCAGATGCCACAGCGCCCGCGCGTTGTATGGCGCGAGTGGGCCGAGGCCGCCCTGTTTGCCGTGATCGTGGCCACCATTGCCAAGGGCTATACCTTTGAGCCTTACAAAATTCCGTCTTCATCCATGGAAGAGACCATGCTGGTAGGCGATTACCTGTTCGTAAGCAAGTTCCACTACGGCCTGCGCCTGCCCAATACGCCCTTTACCATTCCGTTCACCCACAACAAATGGGCCGATCTTCCGCTGCCCGGCATGCCGCTGAGCCGCACCTACCTGGAACGTCCGCATATTCCGTATACCCGTTTCCCGGCTATTTCCAAACCAAAGAACGGCGATATTATGGTATTTAATTTCCCGGAATCGGATACCATCATCAACACTCCCGAACTGTTTGCACAAAGTTATTACAACTACATACGCGGCTCGGCAGACATGCTGTACCGCCACGCGGCAGACCGAAGCAAGCCCTATGCGTTCTATGAGAACATGATCCGCAAGGACATCCACAGCAACCCGGCCAAATACCCGCTGGAAACCCGCCCCGTGGACAAACGCGAGAACTTTGTAAAACGCTGCGTGGGCATTCCCGGCGATAAACTGGAGATCAAAAACGGCGTACTGTTCATAAACGATGCGCCCGAAAAGGAAAACAGCAAACGTCAGTTCCATTATATACTTACGGTGAATTCAGAGTTCAACCGCAAGAACCTGCTGAACATGGGCGTTACTTCCGAAGACCAGGACAACGAGTTCAATACCGAAAGCAAACGACTGGGCAAGAACAGCCGCCAGCTTACGCTTACCCCGGCCCAGGCCGAAAAGCTGAAGACCTTCTCCAACGTACTTTCCATCGAGCAGGTAATTTATGAGAAAGACAGCACCAAGCATACCATTTTCCCGCATGACGGCCGTGGCTGGTCCATCGATAATTTCGGACCGATCGTTGTGCCCAAACGCGGCGAGACCGTGCAGCTGACCGCAGAGAACCTGCCCGTATACAAACGCATTATCGATACGTACGAAGGCAACAGCCTGGAGCTAAAGAACGGACAGATCATCATCAACGGGGCTCCGGCCACTTCGTACACCTTTAAAATGGATTATTACTGGCTGATGGGCGACAACCGCCACAACTCGCTCGACAGCCGTTACTGGGGCTTTGTACCCGAAGACCATGTGGTGGGTAAAGCATCGATGATCTTCTTCAGCTCCGGCGAAGATGGCATCCGCTGGAACCGCATCTTCACCTTCCTGTAAACACGAAAAACATTCCGGAAAAGAGATAATTGCAAGCGGTTATCTCTTTTTCTTTTATACAGATACCCATGAGTTCCGAATCCCGGCAGATATTTCCCCTGTTCCTGTTTCCGCCGCTGTCGTATATAAAGGCATTGTGTGCGGCGACCGATCCGCTGATCGATACGGGCGAATATTTTGTAAAGCAGAGTTTCCGTAACCGTTACGAGATATGCGGGCCCAACGGACGCGAAGTACTGATCGTGCCGCTGAGCAAGGGCAAAAATGAAAAAATGCCGCTGCAGCAGGTACAGGTTTCCTATGCCGAAAAGTGGGTACAGCAGCACACGGGAGCTTTAAAGACCGCCTATGCCAATACGCCTTTTTATGCCTATTACGGTCCGGAGATCAATGCCATGCTGCAGGCAGAGCCGGCGTCCCTCTGCGATCTGAGCCGCGAAGCCCTGGCCTGGTGCCTGGAAGAACTGGGATTCAGTGATAAATGCACACATTTCACCGAAGTATATACAGAGGCCGGGCCGGCAGATACCGATCACCGCAAAGCCTTCTCTCCCAAAGCCGAACGTATTTCCGGTATCGGGCCTTACCCGCAGCTTTTCAGCGCCCGGCACGGTTTTACCGGCGATCTTTCCATACTCGACCTCTTATTCCACGAAGGACGTGCGGCAAGACTTCGATTTTTGTAAGGAATAGCTACCTTTGCGGCATGAGCCTGGAACAAGAAATACAAAAGCGCCGGACATTTGCCATTATTTCGCACCCCGATGCGGGTAAAACGACACTCACCGAAAAGCTGCTGCTGTTCGGGGGAGCCATACAGACCGCCGGGGCCGTAAAATCGAACAAGATCAAAAAAACGGCCACCTCCGACTTTATGGAGATCGAAAAACAAAGGGGTATCTCCGTGGCCACCTCGGTGATGGCCTTTGAATACCTGGGCGCCAAGATCAACCTGCTGGATACACCGGGTCACAAAGACTTTGCTGAAGACACCTACCGCACGCTTACCGCGGTAGACTCTGTAATACTGGTCATAGACGCCGCCAACGGCGTGGAGGCCCAGACCGAACGCCTGATGGAAGTATGCCGCATGCGCAATATACCCGTGATCGTATTCATTAATAAGATGGACCGCGAGGGACAGGACCCCTTCGACCTGCTGGACGAACTGGAGAGCAAGCTCAATATCCGCGTGCGTCCCCTGGCCTGGCCCATCGGTATCGGCTCCCGTTTCCAGGGCGTTTACAACCTGTACGACAAAAGCCTGAACCTGTTTGCCGCCAATAAGACCAAAATTGAAAAAGAGGTAGTAAATATTGAAGATATCCATTCGCCGGAGCTGGACACGATCATCGGCAAAGGCCCGGCCGATCAGCTGCGCACGGACGTAGAGCTGATCGAAGGCGTGTACGACCCGTTCGACCAGCAGAAATACCTGGCCGGGGAAACGGCACCGGTGTTCTTCGGTTCAGCCCTGAACAATTTCGGGGTAAAGGAACTGCTCGAGACCTTTATACGCATTTCGCCCACACCCATCGGCCGCACTACCGATGTACGCAACGTGGAGCCGGACGAAGCCAAATTTTCCGGTTTCATTTTCAAGATACACGCCAACCTGGACCCGCGTCACCGCGACCGCATCGCCTTCCTGCGTATCGTAAGCGGCATGTTCCAGCGCGGAAAATTCTACAAACACACCCGCCTCAACCAGGAAATGCGCTTCAGCAATCCTACCTCGTTCATGGCATCGGATAAGAACGTGATCGACGAGGCCTGGCCGGGCGATGTGATCGGCCTGTACGACACGGGGAACTTCAAGATCGGCGATACGCTCACCGAAGGCGAGAACATGCAGTTCCGCGGCATACCGAGCTTCAGTCCCGAAATTTTCAGGGAACTGATCAATATGGACCCGATGAAGACCAAGCAGCTGGAAAAAGGGATACGGCAGCTGACCGACGAGGGCGTTGCCCAGCTTTTTGTGATGCAGCCCGGCAACCGTAAAATAGTAGGCACCGTGGGCGACCTGCAGTTCGAAGTGATCCAGTACCGACTCGAACATGAGTACGGGGCCAAATGTAGGTTCGAGTCCATGGCCTTTCATAAAGCCCTTTGGCTCACCAGCGAAAATGCAGAAAAAATTCAGGAATTTATTCGTGTAAAACAGGGCCAAATTGCCTATGATAAAGACGATAACCCCGTGTTTCTCGCGCCCAGTGCGTGGATGCTGAACATGGCAAAACAGGACTACCCGGAGATCGTGTTTCACAGCACCAGTGAATTTAAAACGGAAATTGCCGGATAATTTTTTTCAATTCTCTACTTTATTCGTATTATTACACGGTAATTGTAGAGGAAATCGATGTCCAAAATCAAAAATCCAAGCAAAACTCAGCAGAAAACGCTGAACGAAATCCTAAAAGTTGCATCAGAACAATTCTCCCAATCCGGATTTGAAGCTGTGTCCATCGAGTTAATTGCCAGGGAAGCCAATATTTCCCGGGCAACCGTGTATAATTTCTATAATTCCAAGGACGAAATCCTGGAGGAATTATTTGGCATACTGCTGCAGAAGCTGCGCGTGCTGGAAAATATGGCGGATAAAACACCGGATACAGTGCTCAATGCGCTTTTCGACACGCTGAAAACAATGCCCGAGGTTGGCTTTGTAGCCCTGAACAAAGGGAAATACAGCTATTACGAAATTGAAAACATACTGGAAGACGCCCTGGACCTGAACAGGACCGAGCCTTTCCGTAAACTGGAGCACCGGACCTTTTCCGCGCTGAACAAACGCGTGGTGATGGACGTACTGTGGAGCATATTCCGCAGTTGCCGCAATGAATCGGCCGGCAGCACCTACTTTTCAGCTTACCTCAAAAGCCTGCTTTACCGCAAAAAGAAGAAATAATTTTTCCTCTTTTTCCAGGTAATATTTTAAGGTTTACGCTGCATCTTCATGCAGTGCTGAAACGCCTGTGTATAAAGAAAAGCCGGCAGGTCCGTATAGTGAATCCACCGGCAATTTCATATAATAATTATATATTCCACAAAAGGAGTGTTTTAGTATATACGATCAGAATATTTTGCGTATATACATTCCTTCTGAGGTCTGTATCTTTACAATTTTGATACCCGTCCAGGTGTCCTGCACGGACAGTTCCGAAAAAGCGGCCATACGTCCGTTATACAATACCTTGCCGTCCATGGAAAGCAGCTGCAGCGAGGCATCTCCTTTGTAGGATGAGTGTACATACAGGCGGTCGCTGTTTTTGGACACGGTAAAGTACTGCGCCATTTCATGTTCTGCCAGACCGGTACCCGGCGCACATTCCATTCCCGCCGCCAGCCAGGGCGAACGTTCGCTGAGCAGCAGTCCGTAACCTGCATTATTTACCATATCCGAGCCATAGGGCGTAAGCTGACTGAACATACCGTTGGAGGACATCGCCCGCGGGGCGCACACATCATTGTCCCAGGACCATACCAGGTAGCCGATCTGCATTTCCCGGGCAATACGCAGCAGGGGCCCGTAGTTAAGCGTATAGGCACATTCGTCGTTACCGTCGGACTGGCGGTTGGCCACTTCGCCCAGTACATAACAGAACCCTGTGTTCACAGCGGCCTGTAGTTTGGCCCGCACACTTACACTGTCCATATTATTGGCATAGGCGCTCCAGTAGGCATGCGCCGAAAAAATAATATTATCGTCCGGATCGGCATCTTTCAGCTGCTGCCCGGCCTGCTGAAATACGTCGAGGTGCTGCCCGCAGTCCGGCGCATCGATCATCAGGGGCACGTGAATATCCGCATCACGGACCATACCGATCGCTTTCGTATATATATTAACGTAGCGCTGCACCGTGCCGCCCCACATTACGTGCAGGGCTTCGTTGGCCAGGTTCAGCACCAGGTAGCTGCGGTGCTTGTGTACGATCTGCTGTACCGCGGGCTGGGTAAAAAAGGAAACCATACTGATGAACTGCGCCGAATCGTTCATACAGGTATGATCGTGGAGTTCGAGCACAGGGATCATTTTAGCGGCGGCACAGCGCGTAATGGCCGAATCGAGCAGGCTTAGGTCGGCATACGCGGGCGCTCCCCCGCCCGAGGCCTGCGAGGTGTACCAGGCGATACGCACGGTATTGGAACCCGTTTTTTCAATCTCCGGGAACACATTATAGGCCGGCGACCAGCCCCAGTTATAGGGCGCATGGTTCACGCCCTGCATCACCACGGCATTGCCGCACACATCGTACAGGGTATTCCCCGTTACATACATCGTCTCTTCCTGCCCGAAGGCCGGGGCCATGCTCAGCGCGGCCATCAAACCACATACTACATATACTTTTTTCATCCTTCCTGTATTTTAGGGTATAAAAGTAGCCCGTTCCGCAGGTACCTGCACCCGGCATTGCGTCAGCGGCCCGGTTCAGTGTGTGAAATGCGGGTATGTATTTGTGTGCGGGATGCAGATTCGCAAACAATAACTTACCTTTGAAATACCCCGTATGAAACGAAAGATACTGCTTTTTACGCTGTTATTCCTGTTACCGCTGCCATACCTGCCGGCACAGGATTTTACGGGCATTGCGCACAACAGGGGTACGGAACAGGGATTGCCGCCCTATCCGCCGCGGGTGCTGTATGCCGCTGAGGACGGACGGCTCTGGATCGGCACCGAAAAAGGCCTGTTCCTGCTGAGGGGCGGCGAAGTAGTGCCTGTATATCACGGCAAGGAGGCATTCAACGCGTATATTACGGCCATTGTACCCGAAAAGAACGAAAAACTGTGGATCGGCACACAGGAAGGAATTTACGTATATTCATTAAAAAGTGAACTGCTGCAACGCCAGGACCTGCGCGATCACCGCAACAGGCCGCTGAAAGCCTATTTTCAGCCCCTGGGTTTTGATCCCGAAGGCTGCCTCTGGATATACACGGGATACAACCAGGCCTCGCTGTATCGCTACTGTCCGGCAGAGAACCGGGTATACCATATGGGCAAAGGCTATAACGGGTTCCGGGAAGTGAACTGGTCCGGCGGAAAAAAAGAGCTCTGGTATGCCGAGAACCGGGGTATCTTCCGGCTACGCTTCAGCGGCAGACAGGTGGAGGAAAAGGCATTCTTTCACAGCGGCGAACAGGCCCTGGAAGTAAGCGATATACTTGTAAACGGTAAGGATGTCTATTTTGCCACATCGGCCGGCGTATGGCAAAGCCAGAACGAAGAAGAGCCCCGGCCGCTGTTCGCCCGGGATTCGTATATTCATCAGATGGCCGTACGGAATGGCTATTTGTACTGCGCCACGACCGGCAGGGGTATACGTACCTGGAATATCGCCCGCGGGCGGGAAGAGCGTGGATTCCGTCATGCCGAAGAGAACACGTTCACCCCGGCCGATAACGACATCCGCCGGGTCCATATACGCAATAACGTATTGTACTACGCAGGCAGCAACGGCTATGCGGGTAGCATATCCCTCGATCATAACCCGCTGGGCATACGGCCAGCCGCTGAGCTTTCGCCATCTTCTGCATTTACAGCCTATAAGGGTAAACTGTATTTCCTGGACGGATCGGGCCGGCTTTTTTCGTATATGCATCCGGACAGTATACAGAGCATACCGGACATGCCGGCCGGGCTGCAGACTATCGGTCTGAGCGCCGAGGAGCTCTGGGCCGCAGACAACCAGATCCTATACCGTATATACGAAGACCGCGCCGAAGGTTTTCCCATTCCGCCGCAGGCTTACCGTACCCGCATCAATGCCATCACGGCCGATCCGCAGGACAGACCGCTGCTGCTGAGCGACCGTGGCATCTACCTGCTGAAGAACGGGAAAGTGGCCCCGCTCGAAGGTTTCAGCGATGAAACGTATACACATTACACACACGCCGTTTTCGACGGGGAAGGCCGCCTGTACATACATGCCCACTATTCCTTTTTCCTGTACGGAAGGTATGAAGACGGTGTGTTCCGCCGGGAAGGGCTGAGTGAATTTCCCTACGAAATAAAAATGCTGCTGCCCCACCCCTCGGGCCGCGGTATACTGGCCTTTACACCCGACGGTGTGTATCGTTTTACAGGCGGTCAGAAAAGTGCGGAACTTCTTTTCAGCTTCCACAACCGGCCGCTCTGGCACGCGTACCCGGGCAAAGCACAGGCCCTGTACCTCCAGGATCAGCGGACTTTGATGTATATACCCGATATCCGGGAACCGCTTGTCCGGGAACTTGTTCCCATACCGGCAAGTGCCGTTCGTCCCGGCGCCGCCGTTCGTATTCCCGGCAGCCGAAGCTGGCTGTTGCCCGATCTGCGCAGCTGGTGGTATATACATCCCGGGGAGCGAAAACCCAATGTACGTATACACATCAGCGAAGCGGGCAACCTTTCCGGGAATCCTATACGAAAACTGGAACCTGATCCGAACCGTAACTTTATACACCTGCACGCAGGGCTCCAGTCCTCGCTGCCCGCACGGGAAGTACAACTGCAGTACTACCTGAACGGCGACCGCAGTTCCATGCGCGTATTGCCCGGGGAATCGGGAGAGATCTATTTTGAACGCCTGCCCCCGGGAAACTATACCCTGCACGTGGAAGCACGCCTTTTTGATCTGTATACGATCGCTTCCGAAAAAGTAGATATTTATATACGGCCGGCCTGGTATGACAGTCCCTCTTTTCTCCTTTTTTGTATACTGATCGCCGTTTCTCTCGGCGGACTCATCATACAGGGCATCATACGTACTATACGCCGCCGGGAGCAGCTGCGCCGCCGCATACAGGAGACCGAGAACCTGGCGCTGCGCTCCCAGATGAACCCGCATTTTATTTTCAACACGCTCAATTCCATCAACAGCCTGGTGCTGGACAATAAAACGGACGAGGCCTCTTTGTATATACGAAAATTCAGCCGTCTCATCCGCAACACCCTCGATCTTACCCGTAAAGAGAGCGTCTCATTGCAGGACGACATCGAAAACCTGGAACTTTACATACAACTGGAATCCGAGCGTACCGGCCACCGCTTCCGCTGGGAGCTGCACATCGATCCGGAGCTGGACACCTCCCACACGGAAATACCGCCCCTGCTGGTGCAGCCTTTTGTAGAGAACGCCATCTGGCACGGGCTCATAAACCGCCCGGAAGGCGGCACCCTGCGCATCCGTTACGAGCGTAAGAACGACAGCATGCTTTGCATACATATCGAAGACGACGGCATCGGCCGCGAAGAAGCCCGCAAACGTGCCGCATCCCGGAAGCATACCAGCCACGGGCTGACCATTGTAAAAGAGCGCCTGGAGCTGGCCGATCCGGGGAATTTTTTCATCTTTACCGATATAAAAAATGCGGCCGGGGAAGCAGCCGGTACGCATGTACATATCTACCTGAACGTAAAATGCTGAAAAAAGCGGTCATAATCGACGATGAAACGGCCTGCATCCGCACGCTGGAGATCTACCTGAAAAAGTATCTCCCCGGCTGGACCCTGGCGGGCACGGCGCTCAACGGCGCGGACGGGCTGCGCCTGATCGCGGAAGAGCAGCCACAGTTAGCCTTTGTGGACATACAGATGCCCCTGATGAACGGCCTCGATATGGTGCAGCTGCTGCCGCCCGGCCCCACCCGGGTGATCTTTACCACGGCCTACGATCAATATGCCATCCGGGCCATCAAACTGAGTGCGTTCGATTACCTGCTGAAGCCCATCGAACCGGATGAACTTACAGCCTGCGTGCAGCGCTGGGAACAACAGGCCGACAACAGCGGCAGCAAACGCCAGAAAGAAGTACTGAAACAGGCCTTACAGGGCAGTCCTCTGCCGTACATCGGTCTCAGCACGCTGAAGGGACTGCTGTTCATACGGCCCGAAGAAATTATGTACTGCGAGGCAGAATCGAACTATACCAATGTATATATGCAGGACGGTACCCAGCACCTGCTGAGCAAATCGCTGGTACATTTTGAAGATCTGCTGGATCCCGAACGCTTTTTTCGTATACACAAGAGTTACATCATCAACCTGCATTGTGTGGCCCAGTACATACGGGGCGAAGGCGGCGAAGTAATGCTCCGCAGCGGGGTTTGTCTGCCCCTGAGCCGCGGCAGGAAGGACGAATTCCTGGCTTTGTTCGGGAAGATCTGATCTCTGTTCCGCTTACAACATCTTTTTCATCTGCCGGGCAATAAAACCGGCCGAACGTACCGGGCTCAGGCGATAGAGCAGGTCCAGGAATTTAGCGTCCCTGCCCAGCAGCAGGCGATAACGGTCCTTTTCCATGGCGCGTATCATCAGGGCCGCAGCACGGGCAGGCTGCAGGATACGGGCGGCCTGTGCGTTCTGTGAGGCAGAAGCGGCCCCGAGGCCCGAATTGGACATGATATTGGTATTTACCGCGCCCGGCATGATCAGGGTTACTTTTACATGCGTATCCTTCAGTTCGGAATGCAGGCCTTCCGTGAGCAGTTTTACCGCCGCTTTGGACGCTCCGTAGATCGTTTGCCCGGGAAAAGGAATGAATGCGCCCATGCTGGAAACATTGACGATATGCGCTTCCGGCCGTTGAAGCAGGTAAGGCAGAAACGCCTTTACCATATTCAGCGGCCCGAAAAAATTGATCTGCATGATGCGTTCTATCCGTTCCTGGTCCAGGTCGTTCACCGGGATAAACGGCTGTATAATACCTGCGTTGTTAATGATACCGTCCACCGTGCCGTGAGCGGCGATCACCCGTTCGGGGAAGGCGTTCACCTTTTCGCGGTCAGTAATATCGAGTACGGTCGCCGAAAGCCCGGAAGCCTTATCCCCGGCCAGCTGCATGGTTTCCTGCATACCGGCTTCATGTATATCGGCCATGGCCACACGGGTGCCTTTGGACAGCAGATGCAGTGTCAGTTCGCGGCCCATACCGCTGCCTGCACCGGTCACTACGATCACTTTATCCTTTACGTTCATTGTTTATATGGTGTTTGTTATGGTATAAACAACGGTGGAGAGGAGTTCCGCAATTATTTGCCCAGTAATATGCGCGCGTTTTCCAGCGCGGCTTCCGTAAGGTTCTCTCCGCTGAGCATCGCCGCCACTTCGCGTACGCGTTCCTCGCCCTTCAGGGTGACCAGGCGGGTGGACGTAACATCGTTCTCCAGGAATTTCTCCACACGGTAATGGGCATTGCCTTTACCGGCGATCTGCGGCAGGTGTGTAATGGCGATCACCTGTATACCGGCGGACAGGTTTTTCATCAGGTCGCCCGCCATATCGGCCACACGGCCCGAAATACCCGTGTCGATCTCGTCGAACACAATGGCCGGCAGGGCGCTGATCTCGGCCATAGCCGATTTAATGGCCAGCATCACGCGCGACATTTCGCCGCCCGAAGCCGCTTTGTGCAGCTCCAGCGCTGCATGCCCGCGGTTGGCCGTAAATACGTATCTTATTTCGTCTTTACCATACATGGTAAAGGTATCGGTGCTTTGTACCTCGCCGCTGAATTCGGCATCGGGCATGGCCAGCTGCTGCAGGCGTTCCTTTACCAGGCCTGAGAACAGTTCCGTTCCCTTTATACGGCTTTCGTGCAGCTGTACGCAGCAGGTTTCCATAGCGGCTTCCAGTTCCCTTACACGGCGGCCCAGCTCTCCGGAATTCTCTTCCGCGCGGGAGACATTCTCCAGCCAGTCGCTCAGTTCCTCGCGGCGGACGATCAGGTCTTCGCCCGAAAGTACCCCGTGTTTTTTCATCAGGGTGTACAGGGCCGAAAGACGGTCTTCCACGGTTTGCAGGCGTTCGGGATCGAACTGTACCTCGCCGGCAATGGAAGCCAGTTCCACCGATACGTCCTTCAGGTCTATGACCAGGGAATTGAGCCGTTCGAACTGGGTTTCGATACCCGGGTGACGGCGGGCGATCTTTTGCAGTTGCGCACGAATGCTTTGCAGCAAAGCGATCACGTTCTCATCGGCATCGCTCAGGGCTGCCGTGCAGGCCGTAAGCGCGGCGCCTGTTTCCAGGGCATGGGTCTGCCATTCCTGCTCCTGTTCCAGGGAGGCCTGTTCGCCGGGTTTCAGGTCCAGCTCTTCCAGTTCGCGGTACAGGAAACGGTTATAATCGAGTTCGCGGGCGGCGGATTCGGCCGTATCCAGGCTCCGCTCCCACTCTTTTTTCATAAAGGTATATTCGGTGAACAGCGCACGGTATTCGTCCAGCAGGGCTGAGTTCTGTGCGAACGCATCGGTGATCTGCAGGCGGAAAACGGGATCGGCCAGGGCAAAGACCTCGTGCTGGGAATGAATATCGATGAAACGTCCGGCCACCAGTTTTAGCGTATCAAGCGTAACCGGAGTGTCGTTGATGAAAGCGCGCGATTTTCCGTTGGCGGCAATTTCGCGGCGGATCACGCTCTCTTTTTCAAAATCGAGGTCCAGTTCCCGGAAGATCAGTTCAAATTCCGGGCCGATGACGAAGGTCCCTTCCACCACGCACTTTTCTTCGCTGTTGCGCAGCACCGAGGTATCGGCGCGTTTGCCCGTAAGCAGCGACAGTGCTCCCACCAGTATGGACTTACCCGCACCCGTTTCACCGGTAATGATATTGAAACCGGGCCGGAACTCCATGTCCAGTTCGCGGATCAGTGCGTAATTTCGTATATGCAGACGTTTCAGCATCTGTTGCAAAAATAGCGAGTGTATTCCGTTCCATAGAATGATTTTGAAAAAATATTTGCGTGGCGGCCATATGCCTTTTACAGCGGGCCGTTCAGAACCCGTGCAGTTGTGCGGGACTCAGCCTGGCGAGCAACTGGTGCCGGAACCAGGTTTCCTGGCGTTTGGCGTAACGTCGTGTGTTTTTGCGGATCTCTTCCAAGCAGGTTTCCAGGTCGTACACCCCGTCGAAATACTGAAAAAATTCCTTGTACCCCACCGTTTGCAGCGCCTGGCGGTCACGGTAGGGTAACACACTACGCACTTCGTTCTCCAGACCGGCTTTCAGCATTTGGGTCACGCGTTCATTGATGCGTTTGTACAGGGTTTCCCGGTCTGCAGAAGGGTAATAAATCTCAAAGGCATAACGGGCTTCCTGGGCGCCGCTTTTGAACGAAGAATAGGGACGGCCGCTGTACAGGCTCACTTCCAGGGCACGTATGCAGCGGCGCGGGTTCCGGGTTTCGCCGCCTGTCATAAATTCCGGGTCCAGTTTTTGCAGGACCTCGTGCAGACCGGCCAGGTCTTTACGGCGGTAGAGTTCTTCCACTTCTTCGCGCACGGCAGCCGGCACGGTAGGAATTTCGTCAAACCCGAAGAGCAGGGCCTGTATATACAGACCGCTTCCGCCGCAGATGACCACATCGTCGTGCGTTTTAAAAAGCTCCCCGATAATGCGGTCTGCATCGGCGGCAAACTGCACGGCGTCATAGGTTTCGGCCACGGACAGATGTCCCACGAGATGATGCGGCACCCGGGCCTGTTCTTCCGCTGTGGGAGCGGCAGAGCCTACGGGCAGTTCACGGAACACCTGGCGGCTGTCGGCCGAAATTATTTCAGTGTGTAACTGCAAAGCCAGCTCAATGGCAAAGGCGGTCTTCCCTGAAGCCGTAGGGCCGCAGACCACATGCAGGCGTTTCATTCAACCGGCATTTTAGGTTCAAAACCGAGTTCCGCTCCTTTACGCAGCATCACTTCGAGGGCCATGCCACGGTTATTTTCGATTTCGCCGTCGAGAATGGCGTCTTTAATGGCATTTTTGATCACGCCCACTTCAAAACAGGGCTGCATCTGGAAAATATGCATGATGTCCTCCCCGGATACCGGCGGCTGAAAGTTGCGGATGCGGTCTTTTTCTTCGATCTCGGCGATCTTCTTTTTCAGCTTTTCGTAATTGCTGAGGTATTTTTTCACTTTATCCTCGTTCTTCGAGGTAATATCGGCCTTGCAGAGTTCCAGCAGATCTTCCAGGTCGTCGCCGGCCTCAAAGATCAGGCGGCGTATGGCGCTGTCTGAAATGGTTTCCTTTACCAGGGCGATGGGCCGCAGGTGCAGGCGTACCAGCTTCTGCACGTACTTCATGGGCTGATGCTGCGGCAGACCCAGTTTTTTAAACAGGCGGGGTACCCAGCGGGCGCCCAGTTCTTCGTGTCCGTGAAAGGTCCAGCCGTGCTCCGGATCGAAGCGTTTGGTGGGTGGTTTGGCAATATCGTGAAAGATCGCCGCCCAGCGCAGCCAGAGGTTATCAGAAACTGCCGCCACATTTTCGAGTACCTGCAGCGTATGGTAAAAATTGTCTTTATGTCCCTTGCCCTCCATGTTCTCTACGCCGTGCAGGGCAACCATTTCCGGGAAGATGTGCTGCAGCAGGCCCGAGCGGAACAACAGTTTGAACGCCAGGGAACAGTTGTCGGACAGTACCATTTTATTGAGTTCATCGGCAATACGTTCCTTTGCCACAATATCGATGCGGGCGGCGTTGCGTTTAATGGCCTCAAAGGCTTCGGTCTCGATGCGAAAATCGAACTTGGCCGCAAAACGGATGGCGCGCATCATACGCAGGGGATCGTCGCTGAAGGTAATATCGGGGTTCAGCGGGGTACGCAGTATGCCTTTTTCCAGGTCGTCGAGGCCTTTGAACGCGTCCACGAATTTCCCGTATTCTCCCGGATGCAGGGCTATGGCCATGGCATTGATGGTAAAATCGCGGCGGTTCAGGTCGTCCTGCAAGGTGCCGGCCTGTACTTCGGGGTTGCGGCTGTGCGAACGGTAGCTTTCCTTACGGGCGCCCACAAATTCTACGTCCAGGTCCTGGAAGCGGAACGCGGCCGTACCAAAGTTCCGGTGCACTGCGATCTCGCCTTTATAGCCTACGCGGCGCGCCACATTTTCGGCCAGGGAAATGCCATCGCCCACACACATAATGTCGATATCCTTACAGTCGTGCCCCAGCAGGCTGTCGCGCACGTAGCCCCCGATCACGTAAGCGTTCATGCCCAGTTCGGCTGCGGCAGACGACACCGCTTTGAACAGCGGATTTCGTATATATGATTTAACGGGCAGATCCAATGTGCTCTGAAAATTTGCTGCAAAGGTAATATTTTGCCCAGAGAAAAAGTGCAGCTCCCTTTCCGGTCCCGGCGGACATAAAAAAAGCGGGACCGGGATCCCGCTTCTATGCTGTATGTATATTTCCGTTTAGAGGTTCTTCAGCAGGAAATCCGTCATTTTAGTATATAAATGATAACGGGTATATCCGCCGTAGATACCGTGGTTTTTATCGGTGTAGATAAACTGATCGAACTGTTTGTTGTTATCCACCAGGGCCTTGGAAAGCACGGCGGCGTTCTGCCAGTGTACATTGTCATCGGCCGTACCGTGTACCAGGAAGTATTTGCCTTTCAGTTTCTTTACAAAGTTGATGGGCGCATTGTCGTCGTACCCGTTGGGATTGGTCTCGAAGGTGCCCATGTAGCGCTCGGTGTAAATATTGTCGTAGAATTTCCAGTTCGATACCGGGGCCACGGCAATGGCGGCAGAGAACACATCGGCACCGCGGGTAATACAGAGTGAAGACATGTAGCCACCGTAGCTCCAGCCGAAGATACCGATGCGTTTGGCGTCCACATAGCTTTGTTTGCCCAGCCACTGTGCCGCTTCCATCTGGTCATTGGTCTCCAGGTAACCCAGTTTTTCGTAGGTAGCCGTACGGAAGGCCTTGCCACGTCCGCCCGTACCGCGGTTGTCCACGCAGGCGATGAGGTAGCCTTTCTGGGCCAGCATCTGGAACCACATGTAATTGAAGCCCGCCCATTCGTTGAGCGCTTCCTGTGAGCCCGGGCCACCGTATACATACATGAGTACGGGGTATTTTTTAGCCGGATCGAAGTTTGCCGGTTTGATCATCCAGCCGTTGAGCTGGACATTTTCCGAAGTAGTGAAGGAATAGAATTCCCCGGCGTTCAGGTTCAGTTTTTTCAGGTCGGCCTTCAGCTGGGTATTGCCTTCCAGTTCGCGGATGGCTTTGCCTTTCTCGTCGTACAGGGTAAAGGTGGGCGGTGTGTTCAGGTCGGAATAATTATCGATGAAATACTTGTAATTGCTGCTGAACTTCACGTCGTGTCTGCCTTTGGCGGGCGTGAGCAGTTCTTTCTTTTTACCGTCGAGCGAGGCGCGGTATACCTGGCGGTTCATCGGATCGGGCAGTGCGGCCGTGTAATACACCATGCCATTGGCCTCGTCCACGCCCAGCAGGTCGGTCACCTCGAAATTTCCGGAAGTGATGGCCGCCTTCTGTTTGCCGGTATAATCGTACATGTACAGGTGATAGAACCCGTCCTTTTCACTTTTGATCACAAAACCGCTGTTCAGGAATTCGAATTCGTCGCCGATCTCGATATAGGTATCTGCTTTTTCAGCATAAATAACGCTTACATTGCCGTTGAGGCCGGCTTTCAGTATCTTCAGCTCGTTCTGCAGGCGCGGCATAATGAACACGGCCAGTTCCGAAGCGTTGATCCAGCGGAAACGCGGAATGTACTCATAGCTTTCCTTCAGGCCGATCTTCGTGTCTTTTTTTGTATCCAGGGCATAATTGTGCAGTTCTACGATACTGTTCTTCTCGCCCACTTTGGGATATTTGAACACATAGTTCTCCGGGTACAGGCTTTTACCGAACACGGGCATGGTGTACGAAGGTACGTCGGTCTCGTTAAAACGCAGGTAAGCGATGTTTTTACCGTCGGGACTCCATTCATACGCCTCGAAAAAGGTAAATTCTTCTTCGTATACCCAGTCGGGCAGCCCGTTGATGATCTCATTGGCCTTACCATCGGTAGTAACGGTGGTAACCGTGTTTGAATTCAGGTCTTTGTAGTACAGGTTGTTCTCAAAAATGAAGGCTACCTTATCCCCGGCCGGTGAAAATGTGGGATACAGTACTTTACCGCGATCGAAGAGCTTTGTCCATTTTTTGGTCTTAAAATCGTAGATATAAAAATCGGCGCGGGAGCTGTGGCGGTAGATCTGCTCGCCGTTCACGGAAAGCAGCACCTTGTTCTCATCGGCTGAAAACGTATAGGAATCAAAGTTCTGCAGCGGGTCCACGGTCCCGTCCAGCGTGAGCAGGTTACCGATCTTTTCCCCGTTCTTATAGGCGTATTTGGCAATGACATTACTGCCGTTGCGGCCGCCTTCGGCAATGGTGTAGTGCAGGCCGTCGTTCATGGAACGGAGATCGTCGATACCGTTACCGTAATATTTAAAGTTGAGCCATATATCTTCCAGTGTAATATCGGCTTTCTGGGCATGGGCGGTGCCGATAGCCACAGGCAGGATGAAAAGCAGGATACGTTTCAGCATACTATTAAATTTATGCGCTAAAGGTATAAAGCCCAGTGGATATAGCCTAATCGAACGTAGTACGAATATGCCTGAACGTCGAAAATGCCCGGGCGGATCTTTTGGGGAAGAAGAGAATTTTTACGATCTTCCGGCGTAAAATTCCGCCATGAGAAAAATACTGCTGTTCTGCCTGCTGTGCCTGTCGCTGCCGTTTGCGGCGCTGGCCGACTCTCCCCTGACCTCCACCGATCTTACACCGGGTTATCCGAAAAGTAAAAATGTACTGCTGGCAAAGCGATCCGGCGGAAAAATAAACCCGAAGCTGCTTAAATTTCTCACGGGCAAGGGCGCCATCGGCGAAAAAATAGCCGTGATCAATGCCCTGGGCTGGGGCGAAAATGCCATGAACAATGCCCTGGAGATACAACAGGCCCTGGGTGCAAAAAGTCCCAATGCCGAACAGTACTGCCTGCTGGCCTATGCCTATGCCCTGGGTAATTATTTTGAGGTAAGCAAAGCCCTGGAATACAGCAATGCCGCCATAGCCCTGGGCAGCAAAAGCTATACCGTACACCTGGTGAACGCTCTCATACGTGCCCAGATCTACCTGGACGACGGCAATACCTGGTGCCAGGTGTACCGCGTGTGCGACGATGTGCGCATGAACAAAAACCTGGTAAAAGACCTGCCCGAAGCCAGCATCGCATCCGTTTTTTCGTATATTGAGCTCTATAAAGACAATTGCTGACCTGTGTAACCTGTAGCCCCCCAAACCTAAAACTCCGGAGCCTGTGTTCCGGATTTTTTTTGCTCCCTGCTTTTCCTTACCTTTGCACCCTTCGTTATGAGTGCTCCCGTTAAAATAGAGATCAAAAACAAACGCGCCACCTTCGATTATGAGATCGTGGACGTGCTCGTTGCGGGTATCGTGCTCAAGGGTACGGAGATCAAATCCGTACGTAACCAGAAAGTGAACCTGGCCGACAGTTTCTGCACCTTTGTAAATGACGAACTGTTTGTGCTGAACCTGCACATTTCCGAATACGAAAAAGGCGGCCACTGGAACCACGTGCCCAAGGCCGCGCGCAAACTGCTGCTGCAGAAAAAGGAAATGAACAAATGGGCGGCCAAACTGCGCGAAAAAGGCTTTACCATTGTTCCGCTGAAAATGTTCGTGAACGAAAAAGGACTGGCCAAGCTACAGATCGGGCTGGCCAAGGGTAAAAAGCACTTCGACAAACGCGACAGCCTGAAGGAAAAAGACGCCCGCATGGAAATGGACCGTGCCCGTAAAGCATACGGATAAGCGGTTCACCGGCACAAATCCTGCACACACCTCAAAAATTTCTGCCGTCTGCGGCCTTTTCTTAGTTTTGAATAAAATACGTTTATGGGCAGCAGAAGCAGGATCAGACAGGTTATTACGCATATCAGCCTATGCCTGCTTTTCCTGTGCATTCCCTTCCTGATGGGCCCGGATGCCGAACGCTGGGACGAACTGCCCCGCAGTCCTTTCCTGGCAAGACATCTGCAATCGTACGTACTGCTGATCGGTGTATTTTACCTCAACTATTACCTGCTGATCCCCCGGCTTTATTTCCCCAGGCGGTATTTTTTGTACGGCTTTACCCTGCTGCTCGCGCTACTGATCGTGACCTTTCTGCCGCACCTTGCCTTTCCGCCGGATATGCCCCCGCCTCCGCAGCATGAAGGTCCACCCCGGCGCGAGCCCTTCATTAGTATGGAACTGAGCCAGAATTTTTTCAGTTTCCTCGTAGTGGTGTTCTCCTCGCTGATGCTGCGCATCAATACCCGCTGGAAAAAGGCCGAGGACGAAAAACTACAGGCCGAGGTCTCCCTGCTCAGGGCACAGATCAATCCGCACTTCCTCTTCAATACGCTGAACGGCATTTACGCACTGGCCATCGAAAAATCGGACCTGACGCCCGACGCCATTGTAAAGCTCTCGGGCATTATGCGCTATGTGCTGAACGAGGGCAATAAGGACTTTGTGGCACTCGACAGGGAAATTGCGTATATCAGTGATTACATCGACCTGCAGAAGATACGCCTGGGCGATACCACGCAGCTGCTATATTCGGTAGAAGGAGATACGGCCGGCCGGAAGATCGCCCCGCTGATCCTGATCACTTTTATTGAAAATGCCTTTAAACACGGGGTAAGCACCGAAGAACCCTCCGATATTCGTATACACATCTTCTGTGATGCAAAAAAACTGCGTATGGAAGTACGCAACCGCATGGTGAGCCGCCGGAAAACCCCGGAAGACAGCAGCGGACTGGGCCTGGGCAACACGGCAGGCCGACTGCAGCACCTGTACCCGGGAAAACACCGTTTGCTTATTGAAGAAAAAGATGCTTACTTTACTGTATCGCTGCATATGGAGTTATGAAGTTACAGGCCATTGCCATAGATGATGAGCCGCCGGCCCTGCAGGTGATCAGCAATTTTGCCGGCCGTATACCGGAACTGCAACTGGTAAAAACCTTCGTGAGTCCGGCCGAAGCCCTGAAGCATATACGAAAACAACCGGTCGACCTGCTTTTCGTGGACATCAATATGCCTACTATTTCCGGTATCGACTTTGTGAAACAGGCCGAACAGCACAGCCTGGTGATCTTTACCACCGCGTACAGTGCATATGCCGTGGAAGGATTTAATATGAACGCCGTGGATTACCTGCTAAAGCCCTATACCTTCGAACGCTTTTCGCAGGCCGTGCAGAAAGCCCTGGAATACCACAAATTCCGCAGCCAGACCCGCATCCAGGAAGACAGCGATATCCTGTACATACGTGCTGACTACAGCCTGCACCGTGTAGCTGTAATGGATATACTTTTTATTGAAGCGGACGACGATTACCTGAAGATACGCATCCGCGGCCAGAAGACGCTCATTACCCGCATGACCCTGAAAAACATCCTGGAAAAACTGCCCGAAAAGGATTTTATGCGCATCCACCGTTCGTTCATCATAGCCCGCGCCCACATTGAAAAAATACGGAACAGGACCGTATTCATTGCCGGGCAGGAAATTCCGCTGGGCAACAGTTATGAAGATCTGTTCGGGCAGTGGATCGGGCTACCCTGAATTTCACCGCGGAAAACCGGCTCTTTACCTCATTCATTTTTATGGTCCGGAAGCATTTTGTTCATTTGAATATTCCTTAAACAGATAAACAAAACGGGTTATGAAACGAAAAGATTTTCTCAGATTATCGGGGCTGGCCGGGGCAGCCTCTCTCCTGCCCTGGGAAAGGCTGAATGCGGGCTCCATGCAACTGAGCAAACAGGCCGGCTGTGTGCTTATTCCCACGGAAACGGCGGGCCCTTACCCGCTGGACCTTACGGCCAACAGTACTTTTTTCCGCCAGGACGTACGGGAAAGCAAGACCGGCGTGCAACTAAACCTGAAAATGAAGGTCCTGGGTCTGGAGAACTGCGGCCCCATGCAAAACGTACGCGTGAATATCTGGCACTG
This sequence comes from Bacteroidia bacterium, assembly GCA_016742095.1. Taxonomy (GTDB): domain Bacteria; phylum Bacteroidota; class Bacteroidia; order CAIKAF01; family CAIKAF01; genus JACVCJ01. Next base: position 6,502 of record JACVCJ010000036.1, on the reverse strand, counting down.
CGATAAGGACGGGCTGTATTCCGGGTACAATACCGGCGAAAATGCCGGTCAGCAGGGCCTTACTTACCTGCGCGGCTACCAGTTCAGCGATGCGAACGGCGAAGTGGAGTTCATTACCGTTTTCCCGGGCTGGTACAACGGACGCATCTGCCACATCCATTTCCAGGTGTATGTGAGTTCTTCGTACGCAGCCATTTCGCAGCTTACGTTTGATGTAAATGATAAAAACGCCCTGTACGCCGCGCATTCGTCCCTGTATACGAAAGGGGCCGATCCCATGTCGCTGGCCTCAGACAATATATTTTCGGACGGCTATGCCTACCAGATGGCCACGCTCACGCCCAATGCCTCAACCGGCGGATACGACTCCTACCTGGAAGTAACGGTAAAAGGCAGTGGTACCCTGGGCATCGGCAACGAAGAAAAAGAAACGGCCAAACAGCTGCAGCTGGGCCAGAATTTCCCAAACCCGTACCTGGGCGAAACAAGCATTCCGTTCACACTGCAGCAGCCTTCCGAGGTAAGCATCGGACTCTGGGACCTTTCGGGCCGGCAGGTGGCCGTGGTAAAACAGGGCGGGCTCAGCGCGGGCGATCACACAGTGCTGCTGAATATGAGCGAACTGGGCATTGCTACGGGCAATTACGTATACCAGATCGAAGTAAAGAACGCGTCGGGCACATACAGGCAGTGCAAAATGATGACGGCGGTCCGTTAAGGTGCATCTATAGTTAAGTTGGATCTTTGCATTCAGCACGTTGGTTAATAAACCGGTCAGCAGACCGGTTCTTTTTTGCATTTTCAGGGGGTAAACAAAAAAGAATCCCTTCCCGCCAATGACGGGAAGGGATTTCATTTATCCGGTATCAGAAGCGCTTATTTCTTTACGATCACGATCTTTTTCACCACACGGTTTTCACCGGCGATGATCTCGGCAAGAATAAGGCTTTCGGAGATTCCTGCAGGAAGCTGAACTTTAAGCTCTCTTCCGGCAGAAGCCTGTGCGTATTTGAATACGGCAAGCTGTTTACCCTCCATGGTGCGCAGCACGACCTGTACGTCACCGCTTACGTCTTCGGTAAAGCGGATATTTACTTCTTCGCTGGCCGGGTTCGGGTACAGTTCTACGTCATAGCCGGCCGATCTGCCTTTGTTGTAATAGCAGTCTGTATTGAATATGTATTCGCAGACTTCTTTTTTACACTCGCCCTGGTCGGTATAACCTTCCACAACGAGACAGATCTGGTAGCCCTGGGTAGGACTCAGTACCTGTGTCATGGTCTGTCCGTAGTACGGACCACTGCCGTTCACATACCAGGCATAGCTGGTAATGTTCACGCAGTTGGAGCCTGACACGCCCGTAAAGGTGTATTCGCATGCATTGTTCTGGTAGAATATCTGCGGTTCCAGTTTACATTCGCAGCTGCCTGCGCAGTCAACCGTAACGTATTCGCAGTATTTCTCCTCGCAGGTATTACCGTCGGGGGTTGTGGCCGTTACTACCAGGCATACGTAGTATGTACCCGGATTCGTATATATATGGCCGACTTCCTGTCCGAGGGAGGTAGTCCCGTCGCCGAAGCTCCAGTGATAGTTCACGTTCTGCAGGCAGGCCGGACCACCGGAGAAGCCTTTGAACTTAACCAGGCACTGAGCGTAGTCGATACCGTACTTGAACTCGGGATCCAGGCGGCACTCACAAGGCGGGGCCTCGCATTGTACCACTACATCCATGCATACTTTTTTCTTGCATACCTCGCCGCTGGCGTTGGTAGCCGTTACCTGCATGCATACGGTGTATACGCCCGGACCGGGGAAAGTATGTACCGGGTTCGGACCGGTATAGGTGGTTCCGTCGCCGAAATTCCATTTGTAGGAGATGATCTGCAGGCACTCGGGGCCGCCGGAAATACCTTCGAAGTGTACATTACACAGCTCGTCGATGGTATAGTTGAATTCCGGTTTCAGGTCGCACGGACAAGGCGGAGCCTCGCAGTGTACTTCCACGTACTCGCAGTATTTCTCTTTACAAACTTCGGTACCGTTGGTCCCTTCCACGATGAGGCATACATAGTATACGCCCGGACCCGGGAAGGTATGTATCGGATTCTGGCCGGTGCCGGTGGTTCCATCGCCGAAATCCCATTTGTAGGTAACGTTCTGCAGGCAGGAAGGTGCACCGGAATGCCCTTCGAAATGTACGTTACACAGTTCGTCGATACTGTATTCGAACTTCGGTTCCAGGTCGCAGGGGCACGGCGGAGCTTCGCAATGGATCACGATGTCTTCGCAGTATTTATCCTCACACACCTGCCCGTTCACATAGGCGGTTACGTATACACATACATGATATACGCCCGGTCCCGGGAATACGTGTACAGGGAACTGGCCGGAGCCGGTGGTTCCGTCACCGAAATCCCAGGTGTAGGTCACGTTCTGCAGACAGGCCGGTCCGCCGGAAGCTGCCTCAAAGAATACGTTACACTGGCTGTCGATGTTGTACTTGAATTCCGGTTTCAGTTCGCAGTGACACGGCGGAGCCTCGCACTGGATATAGATCTCTTTGCAGATCTGTTTACGGCACACTTCACCGCTGGCATTGGTAGCCGTTACCGTGAGGCATACGTTGTACACGCCCGGACCCGGGAAGGTATGCGTAGGTAACTGACCGCTGCCGGTAGTTCCGTCACCGAAATCCCAGCTGTAGGTCACGTTCTGCAGGCAGGCCGGGCCACCGGATACGCCTACAAAATGTACATTGCATGCGGCATCGATGGAATACGTGAACGAAGGTTTCAGATCGCAGGGGCACGGAGGCTGCTGACAGTCGATCTGGATCTCCTCACAGTATCTTTCGCGGCACTGTTCGCCATTGGCATTGATGGCCGTTACGGTAAGACATACGTAGTAGGTGCCCGGACCCGGGAACACGTGCACAGGATACTGACCCGTGCCGGTAGTTCCGTCGCCGAAATCCCACTCATAGCTCACAACCTGCAGGCAGGCAGGGCCACCGGAAGCACCTTCAAAATATACATTACACTGTTCATCGATCGCAAACTTGAAGTCCGGTTTCAGTTCACACGGACACGGATCGGTATGACAGTCGATATAGATCTCTTTGCAGATCTTCTTCTCGCATATCTGGCCGTTCGGGGCAATGGCCGTTACTTCGAGACAAACCACATAGATACCCGGACCAGGGAACGTATGCACGGGATACTGACCGCTACCGGTGGTTCCGTCGCCGAAATTCCAGTTATAGGTCACGTTCAGGCATTGCGGACCGCCCGAGATACCCTGGAAGGACACACTGCAGTCGGCATTGATGCTGTAGGTGAATTCCGGTTTCAGATCGCAGGGGCAGGGTTCCACATAGCAATCGATATGGATCTCTTTACAGATCTTCTCTATGCATATCTGTCCGCTGGCATTCATGGCTACTACTTCCAGGCATACCATGTACACACCCGGACCTGCATATACATGCATCGGGGTCTGACCGGTACCGGTGGTTCCGTCGCCGAAATCCCAGTTGTAGGCAAGTATCTGCAGGCAGGCAGGAGCGCCGGAGAAGCCTTCGAAGTAGGCAGCGCAGCTTGAGCTCAGGAGGTACTGGAAGTCAGGCTGAAGTTCACACGGGCAGTACGGCGGATCACAGTTCACCTGTATCTCATGGCAGATCTCCTTGCGGCATTCTTCGCCGTTGGCATTCACGGCCGTTACGATGAGGCATACATTGTATACGCCCGGGCCGGGGAATGTGTGTGTAGGATACTGGCCGCTGCCGGTGGTCCCGTCGCCGAAATTCCAGTCATAGGTCACGTTCTGCAGGCAGGACGGACCGCCGGAAATACCGCTGAAGGATATGCTGCAGTCGGCATTGATGCTGTAGCTGAAGTCCGGATTCAGATCACACGGGCACGGTTGTCCGCAGTTCACGAAAATCTCTTTGCAGATCTTCTCGCGGCACTGTTCTCCGGTAGGTGTGGTGGCAATTACCTCGAGGCATACCAGGTATACACCCGGACCCGGGAATATGTGCGAAGGATTCTGACCCGTTCCGGTAGTTCCGTCACCGAAATCCCAGTTGTAGGTTACATTCAGGCAGGCAGGACCGCCGCTTACTCCGAAGAACTGGAATACGCAGTCTGCCGTAACATTGTACTGGAAGCTCGGTTTCAGGTCGCATGGACACGGATCTCCTCCGCAGTTCACAACAACGTCTTTACAGATCTTTTTATGACACTGCTCTCCGGTTGGCGTGGTGGCGATGACTTCAAGACATACCACATATACGCCCGGACCCGGGAATACGTGCGATGGATTCTGGCCGCTGCCGGTAGTTCCGTCGCCAAAATCCCAGTTATACGTTACGTTCAGACAGGCAGGACCGCCGCTTACTCCGAAGAACTGGAATACGCAGTCTGCCGAAACATTGTACTGGAAGTTCGGCGCGAGATCGCAGGGACATGGCTGTGTTTCACAGTTCACGATCACATCCAGGCAGATCTTCTTACGGCATTGTTCACCGGTTGGCGTGGTGGCGATCACTTCCAGGCACACCACATAGGCACCGGGGCCCGGGAAGGTGTGTACGGGGTTCATGCCGGTGCCGGTAGTACCGTCGCCAAAATCCCAGTTGTACGTTACGTTGAGGCAGGCAGGGCCGCCGCTGGCTCCGAAGAACTGCATGCTGCAACCCGGGATCACGTTGTACTGGAAGGACGGACTCAGGTCACACGGACACGGATTGCCGTCGCAGGTCACCACGATCTCTTTACAGATCTTCTTGTGGCACTGCTGGCCGGAAGGTGTGGTGGCAATGACTTCGAGACATACCACATACACGCCCGGACCCGGGAATACGTGCGACGGGTTCTGACCGATCGCGGTAGTTCCGTCACCGAAATCCCAGTTGTAGATCACATTCAGACAGGCAGGGCCGCCGCTTACTCCGGAGAACTGGAATACGCAGTCTTCCGAAACATTGTACTGGAAGTTCGGCGCGAGATCGCAAGGACAAGGTGTGGTTTCGCAGTTCACGATCACATCCATGCAGACCTTCTTACGGCATTGTTCACCGGTAGGTGTGGTAGCGAGCACTTCCAGGCACACTACATAAGCTCCCGGACCCGGGAATGTGTGTGCGGGATTCTGACCGGTACCCGTGGTTCCGTCGCCGAAATCCCAGCTGTACGTTACATTCAGGCAGGCAGGGCCGCCACTGGCTCCGAAGAACTGGAGACCACAGCCCGGAGATATCGGGTTGTACAGGAAGGACGGGCTCAGATCGCAGGGACACGGATTGGTCCCGCAATTCACCACGACCTCTTTGCAGATCTTCTTGCGGCACTGCTCTCCGGTAGGTGTGGTGCCGGTCACTTCCAGGCATACCACGTATACGCCCGGACCCGGGAATACGTGTGCCGGATTCTGACCGCTTGCCGTAGTTCCGTCGCCGAAATCCCAGTCATAGGTCAGGTTCAGGCAGGCAGGGCCGCCGCTTACGCCAAAGAACTGGAATACACAGTCGGAAGTAACGTTATACTGGAAGTTCGGACTCAGATCGCAGGGGCAGGGTTGTGTTTCACAATCCACGATCACATCCAGGCAGATCTTCTTCCGGCATTGTTCACCGGTAGGTGTGGTGGCAGTTACCTCGAGGCATACCACATACGCACCCGGACCCGGGAAGGTGTGAGCCGGATTCTGACCGGTGCCCGTAGTGCCGTCGCCGAAATCCCAGTCATAGGTTACATTCAGGCAGGCAGGGCCGCCGCTGGCTCCAAAGAACTGGAGACTGCAACCCTGGATCACGTTGTACTGGAAGGATGGACTCAGGTCGCAGGGACACGGCGTAGTGCCGCAGGTTACAACAACCTCTTTGCAGATCTTTTTATGACATTGTTCACCGGTAGGCGTGGTGCCGATCACTTCCAGGCATACTATGTATACGCCCGGACCCGGGAATACGTGTGCCGGGTTCGGACCTGAACCGGTGGTACCGTCACCGAAATCCCAGGTATAACTAACGTTCAGGCAGGCCGGAGCTCCGCTCGTTCCAAAGAACTGGAAGACACAGTCTGACGTAACGTTATACTGGAAGTTCGGGCTCAGCTGGCAGGGGCAGGGCTGCGTTCCGCAGGTTACCACAACATCCTTGCAGATCTTCTTATGACATTGTTCACCGGTAGGCGTAGTGGCAATTACATCGAGACATACCACATAAATGCCGGGGCCCGGGAATACGTGCGAAGGATTCTGACCTGTGCCGGTGGTTCCGTCACCGAAATCCCAGCTGTAGGTCACGTTCAGGCAGTTTGGCCCGCCGCTCACGCCAAAGAACTGGTAGTTACAGTTGGCCGTAACATTGTACTGGAAGTTCGGGCTCAGATCGCAGGGACAGGGTTGTGTTTCGCAGTTCACTACCACATCCATGCATACCTGTTTGCGGCATTGCTCACCGGTAGGTGTAGTGGCGGTTACGGTAAGGCACACC
>JACVCJ010000035.1 GCA_016742095.1 Bacteroidia bacterium | reverse complement strand
ATTTTTTATCTATGTAGCATATTGCCTGCTTTTTTATTCATGCATATACCCGGGATCAAAATCATAAAATCTTTTCGTATAAATATTTACCCTATTTATAATGAACCCTTTACTATATACAGATAACTTTCCTTTGTGATAGGTCAGCTACAGGCGCCGGGCATAAATGAACGGGTACGAAAGAGATATAGTGAGTTTGCGTAGAGAGAAACAGCTGCAGACTCTCTGAAACCCTCCGGTCTCCTGAGCGGAAATGTACCGCAAGGTATCTGAACACATAGCACTTCCCCGGGAAAATGCCCATTCCCCTTTAGAAACGTATATACGTCAGAGCGCTTTTTACAGTGGTTTGAAAACCAGTCCCGGACCTTCGCTGAATAGAGTGCATTAAATTGGTCGAAAAAAGACAGAAAGGCGAAACAAAAAGTAAAATTTGTCGTTTACGTACATATATTTGTTATGCACGAATACCTTTTTCGGGTTTTGACCCGCTGAACATATTCCTTGAAAAGGAGACCTTGCTTTTTTTCATGCCTTAACTAACCGGAGCGAACAGTATGTTGCTTCGGTTTTTTTTATAGGCCCAGTTCGCGGCGTTTTTTCAGGGTAAGACTTTTCACTACTTCTTCGTAGCTGTGATCGATGAGGCCGCGTATAAAGGCATCGCTCAGGCGGCCCTGCAGGGATACCGTGTTCCACATGCGCTTATGCATATGATAGCCCGCTGTGATCTCCGGGTGCAGTTCGCGCAGTTCTTCGGCTTTTTCGGGATCACATTTCAGGTTTACCGAAGGATTGGGAGCATCGATGCTGCAGAGGGCAAACATTTTACCGGCCACTTTAAATACCAGCACGTCCTGCCCGAAAGGGAAGCCTTCGCTGCTGTGCGGTTTTGAAATACAATACTCGCGGAGTTCGACAATATCCATGCTGCAAACTTAGGCATTTGAAGCCGGAAATACGGCGGGGTATTTTTCTACATTTCGTGGAAAGCCGGTCTTTGCTCCCGCCGGGGCATAAAAAAACCGCCCGGGGGGGATTCCGGACGGTTTTACCTGTGTTTATGAAAAAACGATTAGTTCTTTATAATACGGGCCTGGTACACATTGCCGTTACCTGTGATACGGATGTTGTACATGCCGTTGCTCAGGTCCTGTACCGGGATGCTGATAACGCTTCCGGCGGCATTTATAGTGTGTGTGCGGACCACACGGCCCTGCATGTCGGTGATCGTAAGTACATTTTTACCGCTGAGACCTTCGCCTGCGATGTTCAGTGTATTTACGGCGGGGTTAGGATAAGTGCTGAGGCTGAGGATGTCAGACTCGTTCAGTGAGGTATTCGGACGAACGAACACCACATCGCCCAGTGAAGAAGCATCAGCTACGTCAAAAGCCTTGCCTTCGAGGACGGTCGTATCATTGCTGGGATAAATGTTCCAGTCGGTGAACGCATATACGTTCTGCGTAAACGGTTTCATGGTAGTAACGGAAGAACCGTTCATCTGCCACAGTGCAAAACCGTTACTGCTGCCGCTCAGGGTATCCAGGGCAATAAAGTACTTAAGACCGTTGGCGAATGTGTTCTTATCGGTTGCGTCGCCGCCGCCTACTTTGATCGAATCGTTGAAAGCCGGGCTGGTAACGCCGTAGTGATCGGCAAAGGCAATGGCCGTACCGTTATCGGCAACACCCGTGTTGAACGCGTTTCCTTTGATCTCGATGTCGTTGGCATACGTGTTGTTCTGCACGCCGCTGGTCATCAGTTTGGAGTTGGCGTGGATGCTTACGAAGTCCGTAGCGGTAGCCGAAGGCGTAAACTCGTTGCTGATCGCTTTTACATTGCGTGAAGCCGAGCTGAACAGACCCATGTTGAGGTAGTTCCGGAACTCGTTGTTGCTGATGGTCACCAGCGCGCCGTCATTGGCACGTACTTCCAGCAGGGCGTACAGGTTGGCGGCAACCAGGTCGTTCACACCATCGAAAATGTTGTTACCGATATTAATGCTGATGCCGTTCTGTGCAGCGTTGATCATGGTAAGACCGGCCAGTTCGTTACCTTCGATGTCGAGATCGGCAGAAGGGACCGTAGCCTGGATCGGGTAGTAGCTCTGTACCAGGTTGTTGGCAACCACACCGCCCGGAGCCAGACCGGCACCGTTCAGACCCAGACCGATGGCACGTCCGAAAGCGTCATTGGCCGCCGCAGAAGCCGGACGGATCTCGTTGTCGCTGATGTTCACATACAGACCGTTTCCGCCGAAAGCGGCAATACCGTATGCACCGAATACCATACCGGTAGAGATCGGTTTTACAGAAAGGATAAAGTTATTGCTGATGGTGAGGCTGTCGTAGGTGTTCTCCGCTACGATACCGCGTAAACCGCCGCCGGCACCCAGGCCCAGTTCGAAGCGGAAACCGTTGATGGTCACGTTCTCAGCCGTTACCTTAACTACGTCAGATGCAGTAGAAGTAATTACCGGTTTGTTGTTGATGTCGTCGGCCGTAAGCGTAATGCCCTGTTTGGCAATGTTCAGCGTGTTCGTCCAGCTGTAGCTGCCGGCAAAGACCACGATGGAATCACCGTCAAAAGCTACGTTGTAGGCATGGTCCACATCGGCGCAGGGGCTGTTGGGATCGAGACAGTCGTTGCCGGTATTGTTACCGGTAGTGGCCACATAACGCGTACCTGTAGGGTCCAGGATCACTTCGCCCAGTGCGTTGTTGTCGTTTACGTCAAAAATTTTGGCACCGATAACGGCAGGGTCTGTGCTGCCGTAGTTATTGTTGATGATCCAGGCGTTGAAGTCCTGGTCAACCGGGGCCATAGTGGTTACGGCATAAGGGGCCCACAGCGGAAAGTTGTTGCTGGCGCCGCTCAGTGTATCCAGTACGATGAAATACTGCAGGTCGGTATCGAAAACGTTCTGACCGCTGGTACCGATCTGTACGTTGGCAAAACCATTGGTGTTGTTGTAGTGCCTGGCAATGTGGAGGGCCGTACCTACACCGGCTGCGGGAGCGTTAAAGGTGTTGGACGACAGGTTGAACGAGTTGGCATAGGTATACGATTCCACACCGTTGGTCATGGTTTTGGTATTGGCATGAACAGCTACCGGGTTGGTAGCGGTAGCATGCGGTGTAAAGGTATTGTTGATGATGTTCACCCCGTTCGAAGAGCTGTTCAGGATGGCGATATTGGTGTAGTTCACAAAGTCGTTGTCATCGATATTCAGTGTGGCGTTATCGATAGAACGCAGTTCCAGCAGGGCATACAGGTTGTTTGCCAGCAGGGGGTCGATGGGGTCGAACGTGTTGTTGGCAACCGTAGTGATGGTACCTGTAACCGGGGTATTGTACATAAGGATACCGGCCAGTACGTTATCGGTAATATCTGCCGATGCGGAAGGTACCGTGTAATGAATGGTGTAGTAGGCAGCGATCCCGTTGTTGTGGATGATACCGCCCGGAGCTACGCCCGCACCGTTCAGGCCCAGACCCAGACCACGGCCGAAGTTGTCGTTGGCCGGTCCGTTCATGGGACCGATGATGTTGTTCTCTACGGTGATCATTTGTCCGGCAGCGCCATACAGGTGTACCGCATAACTGCCGAAAACCATACCGGTAGCAACCGGTTTGGAACTCAGGATCTCGTTGTTGGTCAGCGTCAGGTTGTCGAACGCAGCCGATGAAACGATCCCTTTAAGACCTTCGGTAGCGCTGAGGCCCAGCTGCAGACGCAGACCGTTGATGGTAACGCCGTTGGCATTCACCACAATGGCGTCGGAAGCAGAAGTGGTAATAACGGGTTTGCTGGCGATATTGGCGGCTGTAACGGTTACATCCTTGTCAATAAGTTGCGTGCTGGTAAACGCATAATTGCCTGAACTCAGTACTACCGAGTCTCCGGCTACGGCTTCAGAAACCGCATAGCTGATGGTTGCACAGGGACTTCCCGGTAATGAGCAGTCTCCCGCGTCTGTTCCTCCCGCACTTACGTAACGGGTCTGGGCGGAGGCTATCCCTACGGTAAGCATCATGCCCGCGATTGAAAAATAGAACTTTGTCATGTATAGTGTATAGTTTATCCGTCCATTTTCTCACATTATTTGTGCCATATTTTAAAATATAGTATAGAGTTAACGGGAGTTTAACAAATATTTGTGTGTTCGGAGTCACAATGCTTGTATGTGTATACGAACTTATCTTGCTGTTAAATAACCGGCTATATTTTTTCTGCGTTTTTTAAACTTCGATCTGCTGATCTTTTTTAGAAAACGCCGCTGCCCGGAGCGCCGGAAAGCCCGGAAGGGTGTCATGCCTCAAACTGGGGAATATCTGTGGAATCTGCAAATATTTACTTCCTTTGTACCCTTGTTTGTTTATATTAGGATATGAGTAAGATCAGTAAGAAAGATATCCTGGACTACCATTATAACGGTCGTCCCGGAAAACTGGAAGTAATTCCCTCGAAACCGGCCAATAGTCAGCGTGACCTTTCCATTGCCTACTCTCCCGGAGTGGCCGTGCCCTGTATCGAAATTGCAGAGAATCCCGAAGATGTATATAAGTACACGGCCAAAGGCAACCTGGTGGCCGTAATATCGAACGGTACCGCGGTGCTGGGCCTGGGCGATATCGGTGCCGAAGCCTCCAAGCCCGTAATGGAAGGAAAAGGACTGCTTTTCAAGATCTATGCCGATATCGACGTGTTCGACATCGAGCTGAACGCCAAAGACCCCGAGAGCGTGGTGCAGGTGGTAAAAGCTTTGGAACCGACCTTCGGCGGTATCAACCTCGAAGACATCAAGGCGCCCGACTGCTTCTATATTGAAAAACGCCTCAAGGAAGAACTGAGCATTCCCATCATGCATGACGACCAGCACGGTACGGCCATTATTGCCGGTGCCGCCCTGCTCAATGCCCTGGAGATCGCCGGTAAAAAACTCAGCGAGGCCCGCGTGGTGTTCAACGGCGCCGGTGCCAGCGCTATTTCCTGTGCCCGCCTGTTCGAGGCCCTGGGTGTGAACCGCAGCAATATTGTGATGCTCGATTCCAAAGGCGTTATCCGTAAGGACCGCGAAACGGGCGATGAACATAAGACCTATTTCTCGACCGACCGCGATATCTACACCCTCGAAGATGCCTTTAAGGATGCCGATGTGTTCGTGGGTCTTTCCAAAGGGAATATCGTAAGCCAGGATATGATCCGCAGTATGGCGGCCGACCCGGTGGTATTTGCCCTGGCCAACCCCGATCCGGAGATCAGTTACGAAGAGGCCATTGCCGCCCGCCCGGACGTGATCGTGGCCACCGGCCGCAGCGACCATCCCAACCAGGTGAACAACGTACTGGGTTTTCCCTATATCTTCCGCGGAGCCCTGGACGTACGCGCCACCAAGATCAACGAAGAAATGAAACTGGCTGCCGTACATGCCCTGGCCGACCTGGCCAAGCAATCGGTACCCGATGTGGTGAACACCGTATATAATGAACGCAATATCGCCTTCGGACCTACCTATATCATTCCCAAACCGGTAGACCCGCGCCTTATCCATACCGTGGCCCCTGCCGTAGCCAAAGCTGCGGTGGAAAGCGGTGTGGCCCGCGAGCCCATTACCGACTGGGAAGTGTATAAGGAACACCTGAAAGAGCGCCTCGGTCTCAACGATGTGTTTACGCGCAGCATTATGCAAAAGGCCAAGGCCGCACCCAAAAAGGTGATCTTTGCCGAAGGCAGCTCCGAAAAAGTACTGAAGGCCGCACAGATCATGCTCGACGAAGGTATCGGCGAACCTGTGCTGCTGGGGAATATGGCCCAGATGAAAAAACTGGCCGAAAATAACGGTCTGGACCTGGAAGGCGCAACTTTCGTGGATGTATTCGAAGAACACGAAAAACGCCATGCCTATGCCGAGCAGTTTTATGCAAAACGCCAGCGTAAAGGCATTTCGCTCATCGATTCACAAAAACTGATGCGTGACCGCAACTATTTCGGTATGATGATGCTCGAGAACGGCGAGGCGGATGCGTTCATCTCCGGGGTAACCAAAAAATACACCGAAGTGCTGCGCCCCATTTTCCAGATAGCCGGCCGTAAACCGGAAGTGAAGACCGCTGCCGGTATGTACGTACTGCCTACCAAAAAAGGCCTCTTTTTCCTGGCGGACGTTACGGTAAATATAGAACCTACGGCCGAAGAGATCGTAGATATTACACTGTCTGCTGCCGAAACGGTGCGCAAATTCAACGTAACCCCCAAAATAGCGCTGCTGTCGTTCTCCAATTTCGGAGGCAGCAATGCACCCCAGGCCGAAAAAATGGCCAAAGCGACCGCTATCCTCCAGCGCGATTACCCCGACCTGGTGGCCGACGGAGAACTGCAGGCCAATTTTGCGCTGAACCAGGATATGCTGAAAGACGTATTCCCCTTCAGCAAACTGGTGAACCAGAAGGTGAACACACTCATTTTCCCGGACCTCAGTTCCGGCAATATCAGCTATAAACTGCTGCAGTCGTTCGGTGTGGGCGATGCCATCGGGCCTATCCTGCTGGGCATGAACCGCACCGCGCATGTATGCCAGATCGGCTGTTCCGTGCGCGAGATCGTGAATATGGCGGCCGTTGCGGTGGCCGATGCACAGACGCGCGAAGAGAAGTCGTTGTAAGGTATGCGTCAGCTGCAGTTAGAAGAATTAGGAAGGATCGGGGAGGAAGCGTTCAAAAGCCTCCCCAAAATTCCGCTCGTGGTGGCGCTGGATAACGTGCGCAGCGGGCATAACGTGGGCGCGGTGTTCCGCACGGCCGACGCTTTTCGTATAGAATCCGTGGTCCTGGGCGGGTATACGCCCTGTCCGCCGGAACCCGAAATTCAGAAAACGGCCCTCGGAGCTACCGAAACGGTTCAGTGGCGGCAGGCTGAAGACCTGGGCGCCGTGTTGCTCGCCTACAAAGAAAAGGGATATACCATCTGGGCCGCCGAACAGACCGATGAGCCCGTATTGCTGCATCGCAGCCCTTTTGATGCCGATGCCAGACACGTGCTGGTGCTGGGTAACGAAGTACGGGGCGTGAGTCCGGAGATACTGGCCCTCTGCGATTCGGCCATTGAAATTCCGCAGGAAGGCACCAAACATTCGCTCAATGTTTCCGTGGCCGCCGGTATCCTGATGTGGGAATTCTACAAACAGCTTTCCTGAACGCAAAATACTACATGTGATGTAGCGGGTAAGCGCAATTTTAGAGAGATCTTTGAAAAAAGATCCTATGAGAAAAATATGTTCGGGCCTGCTTCTGCTTTTTTGTGCCTATGCCGTTACCGCCTGTGATAAACCCGCCTGGAACGATGCCATTTTCCGCTGTAAAATAAACGGACAGGAATTCAAGGCATCGAATAAAATGGCCAATGCCACGCTTATTTCTTCGGATAACCGCCTGTTTGTATCCGGTTCCTGGGTAGGTAACTTTGTAAATAAAGACCGTCCGGACGGCGAAATGAAGCTTAATTTCTATTTTGATCCGCAGAGCCTGGGAATGCCGATCCCTTTTACCGGGTCGAATACCGTTTTTTACTACGGGAATAATAATTTCGAAAAAATATTCCGGGACCATCACCTCGATACGGAAGGCTTTGTGAGGCTCGACGCACTTGATATGGACGCGCAGAAAGTGAGCGGAGCCTTTGAGCTCAATGCCCGCAGCGACGATGGTACCCTGCTGGAGATCCGTGAGGGTTTCTTTAATGTACCCTTTAAAAACTGATGCATATACGTTTTTAGTGTACGGCCAGTTCCATGGCAAAGGCGTCCGCTCCTGAAGCAGCCGCATTTCCACGGGTGAACAGGGTATAGGTATTGCCCTGCTGCAGGCTGAAGCTGCGTGTAAAACTGCGTGCCGTGCCGCCGGTACTGCGTATTTCCACTGTGTGTATGCCACCGGCATTCACCTGGGTAAAGGGGCGTGTGCCGTTGAAAATATTATCGCCGTAATACGCAACATCGTCGAACAGCAGCTTATTGTCCAGGTATACGTCTACCTCGGGCATATCGGGAGCAAAATGCATAAAACGCAGGTTGGCCATCCCGGAGGAAGGTATGGAATAGCTATCGCCGAAAAGTTCTTTGGACAGCTGGTTATTATTGCCGAAAAGCACTACCGTATATCGTTTGCCGTTTTCCCAGGCGGGGTTGGTCACCGTGCTCAGCGAGGCGTTGCCGGAGCGGATCTCTCCGTAATAGGGTTCTTTTTCTTTTTTTTCTGCCGTAAAATACCCGGCTGATCTGCCCGAAACCGTGCCCGGGGCCAGCAGCTTGTCCTGGAAGTAGACGTCTACCGGGCCTGCGCCGGCGGCTGCGTGAATAAATTTAACCTGGACCGATTCTTTAGAAGCGCAGGAGGTGATGAGGGCCACCATTGCTGCATAAAGCAGGGGTTTAGGTCTCATATGTGGTTTCGATTTGTTACATCATCACGGAAAGCGTAAAACGATATTTTTAATTTCCCAGTGGGTTTTAACGCCCTTTTTTTCAAAAGCTTCCACGCACATGCTGCGCTTTGCGTCCGAAAAATTAAAAAGCATACGTGCCGGCATGGCATTCATAAGGTGTATCTCCTGTATAAAGCCCGAACGGAAATCGCCGATCTCCGGAGGTACGGTTTCCGTTATGCAGGAATCGCCCAGGGCCGGCAGATCGATCATGGAAGACATATAGCCCCAGGCCATGGACTGGGCATCGCTGCCGTCTACATGCAGGGCCAGGTCGAAGGGCTTTTTGAAACGCGCTCCGCCCTTGTAGCTCAGGGTAATTTTAATGCCGATGGTATCGCTGTTGCTGCTCGGACTCATGGGGTCGCCCACGGAGACCAGGAAGCGGGTCAGTTTGTCTATATGCTTACCGGGCAGCTGCATCGACTCCAGTCCGCTCTCCAGACCGCTGTGCTGCCGGAACCAGCCGCGCGTCATCAGCACCACGGTATCCATGATGTACATGCCCTCATGGTCGTGGAAATGCGGATGCAGGCGAAACCGGAATACTTCCGACATCTGAAAGGGCAGTTCTTTGCCCTGTGCACTTACGGTAATGGCTTTTTTAGACGTACGCAGTTCGGTGCCGTCCAGGGTTTTCTGTGCCTGTGCGGCACTGCATAAGAGAAGGATAAGGCTGAAAAAAAACGTATATCTATAGGCCATACCCGTTCGGATTCTCATTTTTTACCGATATAAATTTATCTACCACATACTGTCCCTCGTGCTCCGGGTATTTGCGGCCGCGCCAGGGCAGTGTGCGGCGGTACTGCACGTAATGTACCTCAATTTCTTTGCCCTGCAGGCTGTTCAGCTGCTCGGCCAGTTTATTGTCGCTGATGGAAAAGTGAAAAACGTTGGAGCCGACCTTGCTGTCGCTCGAAGTGCGGATACCGGGCTGTATGATCTCGCCCTCATAGGTTTTGAATACGGCCCCCTCTTTCGAGAGTTTGTACAGTATACCTACGCGGGTACCTTCCCTGTATACGAAATAATAGTTCCAGTAAACGATACCGGCAACGATAAACAGTACGGCAACCAGTATGCCTATTGCAATTTTTACGCCTTTTTTCATAGTTCCGACAGTGTTTTTACAAATTTAGAATTATTGCCGGAATAATCAAGTTTATCGTACGTCGGCGCCGTTGTTTATTATATTTTCGGGGCGAACGAAGTGCAGTTTGCCTTCGCTGTCCTCGGCCATCAGGATCATACCGGCACTTTCCACACCGCGCATTTTCCGCGGGGCCAGGTTTATCAGCACGCAAACCTGCCGGCCTACTACCTGTTCGGGTGTGTAATGCATGGCAATTCCGCTCAGTATGGTACGTACGTCCACACCGGTGTCTACCTTCAGCTGCAGCAGTTTGTCGGCCTTGGGCACGCGTTCGGCTTCCAGTATGGTGCCCACGCGGATGTCCATTCTGGCAAAATCGTCGAACTGAATTTCCTCTTTGGCCGCCGCAATGGCTTTGCTCTCTTCCGCAGCGGGGGCCGGTTTGTCGGCTTCGGAAGCTTTGCGGGCCGCTTCCAGTTTTTCGAGCTGGCGGTTTATTTCGCTTTCTTCTACGCGTTTAAAAAGGTGTTCCGGGGCGCCCAGTTCTGTACCGACGGCCAGTATGCGGTCCTGGTCCAGCGTGTTCCAGTCCGCGTTGTGCAGTTGCAGCAGTTTTTGCAGCCGGGCCGCGGTTTTGGGCAGGAAAGGCGCCAGCAATACCGAAAGGTGCGCCGTAAGCTGTATGCAGTTGTGCAGTACCAGGGCCGTTTTCTGCGGATCCGAAGCAAACAGTTTCCAGGGCTCGAAGCTCTGCATGTACTGGTTGCCATAGCCCGAAAGTTTCATGAGTTCGAGCAGGGCCGCGCGGAATTCGTAGCGCTCCAGGCGTTCTTCCACCTGGCTGCGGCTGTCGCGGATGCGGGCATACAGGGCCGCATGCTCGTCGCCGAGGATATCCTGCGACGCTTCGGGCACTTTGCCTTCGAAATATTTCTGGGTGAGCACCAGCACGCGCTGCACAAAATTGCCCAGGTTGTTCACCAGTTCGTTGTTCACCTTGGCCTGGTAGCTGTCGGTGGTGCTGTCGCTGCCGTCGTATTTCCAGATAAAGTCGTTGTCTTTGGTCTCGGGCATGTTCGAGGTAAGCACGTAACGCAGCTCGTCTTCGCGTCCGGGCATTTCCTGCAGGTATTCGTGCAGCCACACGGCCCAGTTGCGCGAGGTGGATATCTTATTGCCTTCGAGGTTCAGGAATTCGTTCGCCGGTACGTTGTCGGGGCGCAGCAGTCCGCCGTGTGCCTCGAGCATGGCCGGGAAAATAATGCAGTGGAACACGATGTTGTCCTTGCCGATGAAGTGAATGAGGCTGCTGCCGCCTTCCTGCGTCCAGTAGTCCTTCCAGTTTTCGCCCTTTACCCAGGCCGGTTTGTTACCGCGTTCAAAGAAATCTTTGGTGGCCGAAATATAGCCGATGGGTGCATCGAACCATACGTACAGCACTTTGCCTTCGTGGCCGGGCACCTGTTCGGGAACGGGCACGCCCCAGGAAAGGTCGCGGGTCACGGCGCGGGGTTTCAGCTTGTTCTCGCCTTCGCCCAGCCAGCTCATGCACTGTCCGTATACGTTGGGCTTCCACTCGTCTTTCTTACCGGCGATCCAGCTCTTGAGCCAGGTGTCCTGGTGTTTGCCCAGGTCTATGTACCAGTGTTTGGTGGGCTTTTTTACCGGGGTGGCGCCGGAGAGTTTACTGCGCGGGTCGATGAGTTCGTCCGGACTGAGCGATTTACCACATTTTTCGCACTGGTCGCCGTAGGCTTCGGGGTTGCCGCAGTTGGGGCAGGTGCCGGTAATGTACCGGTCGGCCAGGAATTCCCCGGCTTCGGGATCGAAGAACTCTTCGGAGCTTTTCTCCAGCAGTTCGCCTTTTTCGTACAGGTTCAGGAAGAAATCCGAAGCGGTCTTCTTGTGTACATCGGCGCTGGTGCGTGAATAAATATCGAAACTGATGCCGAAATCGCGGAAGGCATCCCCCATAATTTTGTGGTACTTGTCTACCACCTGCTGGGGCGTAACGCCTTCCTGGCGGGCTTTTATAGTAATGGGAATACCGTGTTCGTCGGACCCGCACACAAAAAGCACGTCGCGGCCGCGCAGGCGCAGGTAGCGGGCATAGATGTCGGCGGGAATGTAGCAGCCGGCCAGGTGCCCGATGTGTACCGGACCATTGGCATAGGGAAGGGCTGCCGTTAATGTATATCGTTCCTTTTCAGAATGCATTTTACAGGATGTTCAGTAATTGTTCCTTTATTTTTTCCAGTTCGTCTTTCATGCCCACCACTACTTTCTGGATATCGGCGTCGTTGGCCTTGCTGCCGATGGTATTGATCTCGCGGCCGATCTCCTGTGCCAGGAAGCCCAGTTTACGTCCGGCATCGGGCGTGGTGCCGCGTACAATTTCGCCAAAGTAGTTCAGGTGGCCCTGCAGGCGCACTTTTTCTTCGGTAATGTCCAGCTTTTCCATGTAGTAAATCAGCTCTTCCTCAAAGCGGTTGGCGTCCATGCCGTCCAGGTTCAGGGTGGCCTGTATGTTCTCCTGCAGGCGGCGGCGCATGCGCTCTATGCGGGGCTGCTCAAAAGGCTTCACGGCTTCTTTGCCGGCAGCGATGTTGTCTATACGCAGCAGGATATCTTCTTCCAGGTGTTTACCTTCCTGGAAGCGGAAGGCCTTTACCTGTTCCAGGGCTTCGTCCAGGGCCCGGCGCAGGGCATTGGCATCTGTTTCCGACGCGGTGGTGTCGTCGGTCTTGAACACGTCGGGCTGCCGCATCACCGATTCCAGTATACCATCGGCGGAAGCGCCCGTCTGGCGGCTGAACTGCAGCAGTTCGTTGTACAGCGAAACCGCGATGGGCATGTTGAGGCGGCCGCCGTTCTCGGTACGCAGCGCATCGGCCATGATCCATACGTCAGCTTTGCCGCGCAGCAGAATTTCACTGATCCGGCTCCGCAGATCGTACTCAAATTCACGGAAAGCCGCCGGCAGTTTCAGGATAATATCCATATTTCTGCTGTTCAGGCAACGGATTTCAACGCGTATTCTGTAGTTTTCTGTCTCAACGGCACTTTTGCCGAAGCCGGTCATCGATTGAAGCATTCAATTATCTGTTTGTGGCAAAAATAGCTATTTTACAGCAGCGCGGAAAACGGCTTTTAATACTTTTTATGTTGAAAACATTTAGAGTGGTATACCTATATGCCAAATGTGAACGTTACTTTTGCCCAAATAATGTGATCGCAGATGACGCCGAAAAAAGTCTTACTCTTTGTGTTGCTTTGCCTGGGCCTGCTTTGCGGGGTGTCCCTCCTTTTTCCGAAGGACGGCGTAACGATGGGAAATATGGGTACACTGCGCTTCATGAGCCTGTCGCAGCTGTTCCTGGACACCGTTACCTACAAAGACGCCTCTTTTGCGCTGGACATTAAGCGCGACAGCCTGTTCATCCGCGACTCGCTGAACATTGCCGATTCCCTCAAAATTTTCCATAACGATCCCAAAGATTCGTCCCGCATCAAGTATCCCGATCAGCATAAAGAAGTGCTGTACCCGTTCTTTGCCGCCCTGGATTCCGTGCGCGAACATAAGAAAAGCCTGCTGCGCGTGATCCATTACGGCGATTCACAGATCGAGGGCGACCGCATCAGCGGTTACCTGCGCGACCGTCTGCAGGAGCTCTTCGGCGGTTCGGGGGCCGGACTGGTACCTGCCGTGCAGCCCATCGGGGCCTCTTCGGTGTTCCAGAGCGCTTCGGAGAACTGGACGCGCTACGCCGTATTCGGTACCACCGAACAGAAAGCCCCGCACAAACGCTACGGCGCCATGCTGGCCGTTTGCAGCTACAGCGGTAACAGTGCTTCCATACGTTTCAGCAAGAGCAATATCGGTTACGAACGCAATAAAGACATTACCGCCGTGCGCGTGTATTACGGTAAATGTGCCGAAGGCGTAAGCATTTCGCTGAACGGTAAAAGCGCCGATCTGAAAGCCGGCGATGGGGTGAACGTAATTAAACTCAGTTTCGAAAGCCTGCCCAACAGCTTTACCCTGCAGTTCAACGGGCCTTCGCCCGATGTGTACGGTATTGCACTGGACGGCGGTGCCGGGGTTACGGTGGACAATGTGCCCATGCGCGGCAGTGCGGGCACCCGCTTTACCATGGTGGAAAAAAGCGGTTACGGCCGTATGATGTCCCTGATGAACACGCGCCTGATCCTGATGGAATTCGGCGGAAATATGCTGCCCTCCGTAGGCGGACCGAAAAGCGTGGAGAAATACAAGGCAGAATTCAAGGCCCAGCTGGAATACCTGAAGGCGGTAGCGCCGGAGGCAAGCATCATCACGATCGGTCCGGCCGATATGAGCAAACGCGTGAACGGACAGTTACAGACCTGGCCTTACCTCGAAGAAGTGCGCACCGCCCTGAAAGAAGCTTCGTTTGAGACGGGATGCGGTTTCTGGGACATGTATGCGGCCATGGGCGGACGTAATTCCATGCCGGGCTGGGTAAAACAACGCCTGGCCGGTCCGGATTACATTCACTTTACCCGCGACGGCGCCGAACGCATTGCCGAAATATTTACCAAGGCCCTGATCGACGATTACAACGAATACCGCTTCCGCAAGCAGATGAAAGACCTGCAGACACAGGCAGACAGTAAAAAATAGTGAGGAAAAGCTTTTTATATATCATCCTGTTCCTGGCAGCGCTTACGGCGCGTGCGCAGTATCCCTATTACCCCTACCAGGAACATCCCTACAATTTTGTACGTTACGACCTCAATTACATACAATCGCCCGGCGACAGCAGCCGGCTGCTGCGTTTCCTGAAAAAAATGGACGACCTGGTCACCCTGGGCAAAGGCTCGGTGAACATTGTACACATCGGCGGAAGCCACGTACAGGCCGATATCCACAGCGGGCGTTTCCGCGATAAGCTGGAGCACATGCTGCCGGGTATGAGCGGCCCGCGCGGTTTTGTATTCCCGTTCAAAATGGCAAAGACCAACAGTCCGTCCAATTACACGGTGAGTTACAGCGGTAACTGGCTGGCCTGCCGCAATGTACAGAGCTCTGCCTGTGAATTGGGCCTGAGCGGCATCAGTGTTACCACATACGATACACTTACCGAAATTCGCATCGATCCCAACAACCGCGTACAGGGTTATTACGACTTCAATAAACTGCGGATCTTTCACCGTATCGACTCCGCTTCTTTCGAGATATTCCCGCTTTCGGCCATGCCGGCGCGCATTACCACCTACCCGGACAAAGGCTATACCGAGATCGAATTTTCCGGTTACGAAAAGGTGGCCGATTTTCAGCTGCGCAGATCACGTCCGGGGCAGAACTTTTTTACCCTGTACGGCGTACAGTTCGTGAACGACGATCCGGGCTTCAGTTACCATTCCATCGGCGTGAACGGCGCTTCGGTGCCCAGTTACCTCAAGTGCCAGAAATTTGCAGAACATCTTTCGGTGCTGGAACCCGACCTGGTGATCCTGGCCATCGGGGTGAACGACGCCCACGGCAGCAATTTCTCCAAGGAAGTGTTCATGAAGAATTACGGCCGCCTGCTGGACCTGATCGAACAGGCGGCTCCGGGCTGTGCCATCCTGTTTGTTACCAATAACGATACATACTTCCGCAAGAAATACGTGAACTACAATGCCGGTCCGGTAAAGGACGCCATGTTCCAGATGGCAAAGGAGCGCGGACTGAGCGTATGGGACGTGTTCAGCATCATGGGCGGCTTCGGGAGTATGGCCACCTGGCAGACGAACGGCCTGGCCGCATCCGACCGGATCCACTTTACCGGCGCCGGTTACAAGCTGATCGGCGACCTGATGTTCGAGGCGCTTATACATCGTTACACCACATACCTGCAACAAACAAAACCATAATACCAGGAAAGACTGAATGGAACCTGTGCTGAAATTTCTGAAAGCGTTTTTTGTGTTTTCCCCGGACTCGCCCTTCATTTTTACGGGCATGTTCTTCTGGCTTTTCTTCGCAGCCGTACTGGCGGTGGATTCCTTCATCTACGAACGCAAAAAGATGCGTTCCCTGTTCCTTTTTGTAGTCTCTGTATTCTTTTACTATAAAACCAGCGGCCTTTTCTTTCTGCTGCTGCTGTTTACCATCACCATGGACTACAACTTTTCGAAGATCATCGCCCGATCTCCGAAACAGTGGCTGCGCCTGCTGCTGGTGTCCCTGTCCGTGATCATCAATCTTTCGATCCTCGCCTATTTCAAATATGCCTATTTCTTTACGGCCAGCTACAATACCCTGTTCAACGGCAGTGCAGAGGTGATCAATCACCTGGCGGTGTTCGGCAATGGCTTTTTCGGCGGGAATACCTTCGATGTGGACAAGATCGTATTGCCCGTGGGTGTTTCGTTCTATACCTTCCAGACCCTTTCCTATACGCTCGACGTGTATAAACGACGCCTGGAACCGGCGCGTTCCCTGCTCGACTTCGGGTTTTATGTATCGTTTTTCCCACAGCTGGTGGCCGGCCCCATCGTACGTGCTTCGGAATTCCTGCCACAGCTTTACGCACCCTATTCACTCTCGCGCAAAGCCTTTGGTATAGCCGTTTTCTGGATACTGAACGGCCTCATTAAAAAACTGGTGATCGGCGATTATATGGCCGTGAACTTTATCGACCGCGTTTTTGCCAATCCCGGCATGTACACGGGTTTCGAGAACTTCATGAGCATTATGCTGTATTCCCTGCAGGTATATGCCGATTTTTCGGGCTATACAGATATTGCCATCGGGGTAGCGGGACTCATGGGCTTTCACCTTACACAGAACTTCAATTCGCCCTACAAGGCCCAGAACGTATCCGATTTCTGGCGCCGCTGGCATATTTCGCTTTCCACCTGGCTGCGCGACTACCTGTATATTCCGCTCGGGGGGAACAAGAGGGCCAGTGTGGGAACCTTTCTCTGGCTGGGCATCATCGGACTTATTGTGGGCGTGCTCAGCTGGCAGTATTACCTGGCCTTTGCCAAAATTCCCGAGTATAAATTTGCCGATTACGTACTGTTCGGCTGCGTATCGCTGATCGGTGTGTTTGCCCCGCTGGCGCTGCTTATTTACGCGTTTGGTTTCGGGCTGGACAAGCTGAAGAAGATCGTGACCACCGATATCAATATGATGATCACCATGCTGGTAGGCGGCCTGTGGCACGGTCCGTCCTGGAACTTCGTGATCTGGGGCGGTCTCAACGGTCTGGGAATGGTATTTTACCGGCAGTGGAAGCGTATTTCGCCCATTAAGGAGAACAAGACCTGGGTGGTGCGCATTTTTAGTATACTTATTACTTTCGTGTTCATATCGCTTACCCGTATCTTCTTCCGCGCAGCGGACGCACAGAAGTCAGACGTACGCGGACAGGCCCAGGAGCTCATCAATACGCCGGAAATGAAAACGGCGAAGGACATGATCAACAAAATGTGGTACGAGTTCAACCTGCAGCTGGCCCCGGACATCCTGGCGGCGTACTGGAAGGTGTTCCTGATCTTTGTGCTGGGTATGATCATCCACTGGCTGCCGGAAAGCTGGAAGGAGCGTTACCGTGAATTTTTTGCGTCCTGGCCGCGGGTATTGCAGGCCGTATTTGCCGTGGTGGCGGTGTTTTTCACGTACCAGTTCGTGAGCGGCGACCTGCAGAAGTTCATATATTTCCAGTTTTAAGCAACATTTGGTATAGAAATTACGTATACTACAGTTACAGGCTGAATTCGCGATAAACAAACATTAACAATCAGGGTATTTGTTGTATCGTATTTTTTAGTAATTTTGTACTTTTATTTTAATACGAAAAACTTAATTGTTTTTACAGGAAATGACGAAGAAGAAACAAGTCTTAAAGGCTGTCGGCGCCCTCGGGTGGCTGATCATCGCGGGAGGTATGGTAGCTTTGCTTACCGGCACCCGTGGTTCGTTCCTGTTTTTTATAACAGGAGCAATATTTGTATCGTTACGTTACCTTTTGGTGATGGTTAAGAAGCAAACGAGGGTGAAGCCCTTTGTGAAAAAGGCTTTGGCCGATAAGATGTATCAGCGTCAGTATTAAGATATAGCGATACCGGGGTCGACTGGTTTTGACAGCGCGGCAGGTCGGTAGGTAAGCACGTAGGGGGCTGTTGGTTTCCCCTCAAATCTCGACCATCAACTTTCAAGTGGCAATAGCTACAACTTTGCAATGGCTGCCTAATCAGTAAGATTAGCAACATGCGGTTTCCCCTGGTCCGAGCCTTTAGGATCAGGTCCGGAAGCCTCGATCAAATAAGGCTGGTCCCTGCTGTGTTGCGGTGCAGGGATAAGAAACAGCAACTAAGTCCGTAATTAGGGTGTCTGTCCTCAGGTTGCGGGCCTACAATGCAAAGGCAGAATAAACGTGTAGAAAGCTTATGGGTCACGTGTTTGGACGAGGGTTCGAATCCCTCCGGCTCCACAAGAGAATGAGAAAGCGCCTCGCTGTAAGCGAGGCGCTTTTTTCATGTCAAAACACGCCAGGCTTGCCTGAGCGGGTGGAGACATGAAAAAAGCCATTCCTGCACAGCAGGAATGTATGCTTTTACATTTTGACCTTTGGTAAGGAGGGATGGCGCAGCAATCCCGACGCTTCCAGACCTGACTGAGCAGGTTGGAACAGAAAAAAGTCTCTCTTTAAGTGGCACTACTGGGATATTTGCTTTATCATTTCGACCTTTGGTAAGGAGAGATGGCGCAGCGATCCCGACGCTTCCAGACCTGACTGAGCAGGTTGGAGCAGAAAAAAGTCGCGCTTTAAGCGGCGGCACCGGGCTATTTGCTTTATCATTTCGACCTTTAGAAAGGCGGGATGGCGAAGCGATCCCGACGCTTCCAGACCTGACTGAGCAGGTTGGAGCAGAAAAAAGTTTCGCTTTAAGCGCCACCGCCGGGATATTTGCATGATCGCTGATACTAAAAAGGCCGGTCTGCCTAAACAGACCGGCCGGGTCAAACGGTCATAGAACGGCTCTAACCTCCGTAAAAGAACGTTTCTACAGTATCGCTGTTGCGACCGAGATATCCTGTGATATCATCCCCGTTATGAAGGCGTGCCGACACATCCAGTGCTAATGTGTAAGTACATGGAGAAAGATTGTCCGGGTTATTGATCTTAAGCGTTGTGCTGTTATTATCCTGCACGGAAGCATCGGTATTTCCGCTTAAGGGAAGGAATGGATCGCTCAGGCTGCGGGTGATCGTATGGCTGTTGTTCCACAGGGTAATGGAGGCCGATTGCAGGTGTGGATGGTACAGCGTGTAAAGCGCATGTATATCGCCGCTGATAGGAGCACAGCTGCCCGTCGCTTTAAGTTTGTCGATATCGAGCCTGCCAAAAGCCCTGTTATTACTTATTATAGCGGAGTTCAGCGTTTTTCCGCTGCCGGCTACGATAGCATACGCGGGAGCTGCAGCGTCGGTCACTTCGCGTATTTCAAAGCGGATCGCAATTTTCTCTATGGCTACCTTCCGGTCTGCCGGGAAGGGATCTCCGGCATCCAGCGGTATTCCCGAGAAATCCGGAGCTGTGGTCAACGCCGCCGTGTTCAGGGTGATCAGGGTATCTTCATCGATCAGGGAATAATTACCCAGATCACCCAGGCCGTTCAGCGTCCTTGTCCGTTCAATAGCTTTGTTGATGTCGAACCAGCCTTCTGCATCAAAGTCTTCCTGTGCACTTCTCACGGAATAAACAGGGAACGGAAATGTGTTACGTATAAGCTTGGCCACTACGGAAGGAACAAACAGCCCCGCTGTTACGCCTACGGTTTTATAGTCGGTAAATGCCGGACTGGCCGAACCATTGGGCGTAGTGTGGTGACTAACCAGAAAGCGGTACTGAACGGGGTTCCCGGCTGCAGACCTGGCCGGAGCCTGCCCGGTAAGACGAATGTTCCCGCACAGTGCATATTTCTCATGCCCGGCGTAACCTTCGGCATCAAAATCATCTTCATGGCCGTCCCAGGAGATGTTAAAGCGCTTACCGATACCGGTCCAGGCACTCGGAAAACTCCCGTCGGGGTTATCTGCCACCTGTATTTCCGTGCACAGGTCTACGCAAAGACAATATCCCACATTGTTCCGGCGCTGGGCATGTCCTTCGTCCACAAGACTCACCCCACCCAGCGTTGCTTTGAAATAGATATCGGGCCCCTTACTGAAAAAAGGCCAGGCAGGATCGGTCTCCAGGTTGAGCGGAAAGGCATTCTGGCGAAAGTCGGCACTGCTGTAATCGATGCGGAAATGACCATTGGCATCCGTAACCGCCGAGCCCAGGAAATCGTCGGAGAGCAGGTCGGCATCCCAGGCCTGTACTGTGGCACGGGCGATCGGTTTGCCCGTTTTGCAGTTGCGCAGGTGGCCGCAGATCAGCCATGCATCAAAGAGTGCTCCGCGGATCATACACCACCAGTTGGCCGGGATAACGTATTCCCATTTAAAGAACATCTCCGGTGTTTCCTGTGGGTTTCCGGCTTGTTTCTGCATGGCCCAGCGCGGTGCAATGGTCGTAAGATGAAACTGTTTCGGCGCCGGTGGTTCGGGCTCTCCCTGGATGCCGCCAAACAGCTTGCGGGGAACGCTTTTACATACAAAGTCGATGTCGAAGGCCGAACCGACATGTTTGGGGTCTACTTCTATGCGGAAGTTGCCCTCGGCATCGGTCTCTGTTTTGGTAAGGAGCAGATGTTCGCGCTGTTTTGCCTCTTTTTCGTTAACCTGCCGGAACGTTTCTTTGGTGCCTGCCACCACATTGGCCAGCAGACTTTTTTCCTGCCAGGGCAGGTACAGGTACACTTCTGCAGGAAAGATCGGTTCACTGCAGTCTTTGCACAGGAAACCCTTCAGCTTCCCGTTGATAACATAGTTACTCATGTTAGTAAGGATTGGATTTTTTGCCTACTCTGGGATCGGATTTTCGGCTGCCTCCGTTATTAAAAAAACTACGTAGTTACATTGGGAGAAGGACATACGAATGCCGCATTAACGTATATACGAAAATGAAAGGCGTGAATGATCATCACGCGGAGACGCGGCGGAATGCACGGAAAAAATCCTGATGCCTGCACATACAGGTCAGCATTTAACGCACAAAACAAAAATTACGGGAAAAGTCCAAGTAAAAAAGAAGGACAGGTCATAACAGCATAAGGTATTGGTTTGGATGACAAACCTAAAAAAGAGATCGAAAAAATGAAAGTTAAATTATCTGTTTTTTGTTAAAATATATTGATCGTCAGTTAATTCGTACCGTCGGGAAAGAAAGTCCGTAATTCACCTGCTACAATAGCCCTGGGTGCTCCGCCGTTATCTTCCCGTATGAGATCTTACCTGAGCGTTTTCCTGTTTGTTGCCTTCTTCCCGCTGTATGCCCAGACCTCCTTTGATCCGCAGCGTACCTGGCCTGTGGATAGTTTGCGGCACTGGCTCTATGACCTTATGGATGAAGCGGCCCTTAAACACCCGGGATTTTACCGCTACACCACACCAGAGCGTTTTCGTGTGCGGCTCGATTCCGCTGCGGCTTCCATCAACAGGCCTCTGAACGGTCTCGGGTATTACCGCCTGCTGAAACCGCTGCTGGCCCAGATCGGCTGCCTGCACACCGGCATTGCGCTGCCTGCGGAATACACGGAAAAACTGGCGGCTCTTCCCGGTCTGCTGCCGCTGGAACTGTTTATCGGCGAAGACAGGCATGTATATGTGCTTCGCGATCTTTCCGCAGTACCACAATTAACACCCGGTGCCGAAATTTTAAGCATCAACGGCCGCCCCGTTCCGGATGTATTACGTATACTTATGAACGCCATCCCTTCCGACGGGTATAACCAGACCCTGAAGCTGCGTATGCTCAACCACCGCTTTCCGCAGTGGTACCAGAGCATGATCGGGGCCGATACGCTATATGTACTCGGGGTAATGCAGGATGGAGAACAAAAAACCGTTGAACTTTCCGGGTTAGCAGCTACGGCCATGCCTCCGCTGCCTTTTGCCGGCGAAAAGCCCCTGCAGTTCGAAATACAGGAAGGCATCGGTATCCTGCGGATACGCAGTTTTGCACGTACGCCGGTCCGTGCTGCGGGGCAACGCTTCCGGCCTTTTATACGTAAAACATTCCGCAGCCTGCGCCGTGAAGGTATCCGCGACCTGCTGCTCGATCTACGTTACAACACCGGCGGCACCGACGCCCATGCAGCTTTCCTGGCCTCGTATTTTTTCGACAGTACCTTCCGTTACTGGGACCGTATCGAGGTTACACCCGCTATTGCTGCGGAAATAAAAGGCGCCGCACGCCTGTTCTACCGTAAACCGGTATTGAGTGAAGGTCGCTACCTCTGGCAGAAGACGCCGTTCACAAAGGAGTTCGATTTTTACGAACCTCAGAAACCGGCCCGCAATGCTTACGCAGGCCGCTGCTGGCTGCTTACGAACGGTTTGTGCATGTCGTCCTGCAGTGATCTTACCGCCGTGCTCCGCTACAATGGCAAAGTCTCCGTTATCGGCGAAGAAAGTGGGGGCGCTTACCAGGGCAATAACAGCGGTATGATGCCCGAAACCGTGGTGCCGCCGGGACTCATCCTTACCATACCATTGCAGAAGTATACGACGGCGGTGGACACAACGCTGCACCGGGGCCGCGGAACAGCACCCGATCATCCTCTGCAGGGCAGTTTACAGGACCGTCTTTCCGGGAGGGATACGGAAATGGAACAGGCATTGCGCATCATACGGGAAAACCGCTGAGGCACGGGCGTGATCCGTTGAACAAAAATTACAGGATAATGGTATACTCACAGGTAGGGCCGGTCATACATAGTTAAGGTTTGATAATGATACGGTAAAGGTACAACAAGAAATACTCCAAAACAATACGGGCCTGTCCTGAGCCCTGAACAGGCGCTTTTACAGTACCGGTGATTTTTGTATATTGCTGTATCAAAACCAGCAATATGCGTACAGAAGAAATGGTGATTCATGCAGCTCTTCAGGTGCAGAAGCCCGTACACGAAGTGTTTGAAGCGATCGTAGATCCGGCCCGTATGGCAAACTATTTTATTTCGGACGGCAGCGGACGTATGGAAGAAGGGCGTGAACTCATCTGGCATTTTCCTGAATTCCCCGACGATGTGCCCGTGCGGGTGGGTCGGATCGAAAAGGACAGGTACATTTCCTGTTACTGGGACGTGGACGGCCGTGAGCACATGAATGAAATGCAGCTGGAGCCTTACGGCGATGGTTCTACCGTGATACGGATTACGGAGCGGAGTATCAGCGGTACGCCCGATCTCAACTGGCTGAAGGGAAATACCGAAGGCTGGGCCAATTTCCTGGCCTGCCTCAAAGCCTGGCTCGAATACGGGGTGCATCTTCGCCAAGGCGCTTTCGATTTTCGCTTTGCCGCATCCTGAATTTATTTGTAGATGCCGTCCTGGTAGCGCAATACCTGTTTTTCGTAGCGGCTCACCTTTTTCTCTTCGCACTCGCCGTTCAGCAGGTAATAGGTGCTTTCGGAGATCTCCCGGCTCAGGATGATATTAAAATAGCCTTCGTGCATTTCGTCAGACATGATGAGGCTTACCTGCATCTGGTTCATGAGGGCGGCACAGCCCGGGCCCCGTTCGCCGGCTGCAGGTCAGGAGCAGTGCACAGAAGGTGCTGAACAGGTGTTTCATCATCGGTTGAACAGGGTCGTAAAGATAGCGTTTCCGTTGATGAAACAAAGCAGGTACTACAGGTGATACCCGCAGTATTTACAGTATTTTGCGTCGGTATCGTGTCCCTCGCGCGAGCAGGAAGGACAGGCCTGGGTACTCAGTCCGCCCTGTTTTTTGCTGCGGCCCATTTCAGCGGTAATAATACCGGTAGGCACGGCAATGATGGAATAACCGATGATCATGATCACCGAGGCGATCACCTTGCCGAAAGGCGTTACCGGGGCAATATCGCCGTAGCCGACCGTGCTCAGGGTAACAATGGCCCAGTAAATACTCTGTGGAATACTGCTGAAGGCCGGGTTTACCTCGTTCTCCACGGCATAGATCATTGAACCCAGGATAATGCTCGTGAGCACGATAAAAAAGAGGAACACCACGATCTTATGCCGGCTTTTACGTAGGGAGATCAGGATGGTATTGCTGTCGCGCACGAAGCGGGTCAGCTTAAAGATACGGAAGATCCGTAGCAGGCGCAGGGCGCGGATCACCGACAGGAAATGCGAACTGCGGATGAACAGGCCCAGGTAGGTAGGCAGGATCGACAACAGGTCCACCACCCCAAAAAAACTGAAGACGTATTTCAGCGGTTTCTTTACACAAAGCAGGCGCAACACGTATTCCAGGCTGAAGAGGATGGTAAGTACCCATTCGGCGGTCCGCAGCAGGGGACCGTAGTGCAGGTTCACCGCGTGTATACTCTCGGCCATTACAATACACATACTTGCCAGGATGAGTACCAGCAGGATGATATCGAACAGTTTTCCGGCCGGCGTATCCGCCTCAAAGATCACTTCGTGCAGTTTTTGTTTCCAGGGGGCCAGGGGCTTGTGTTCCTCCGGCAACTTCCGCTTTTTCTCGGGTTCCATACTACTAAAGTAGTAAAAGTTACGGGCCCGGGCCATGGAAAACGGCGCAGAAACCGTTCCGCCCTTTTATACTGCATTTGCGGCAGCTGTTTCCTGTATCGTTTTTGTTACCTTGCCATAAAATACCCGCTATGAAAAAATTCATCCCCGTTCTTCTTCTTGCCCTGTTTCCGGTGCTCGCTCATGCACAGAAATACGAGATCACCCGCGACGATATTACCCTGCATCCCGAGGCAACTTCCGCCGATATTTCCGTTTTTTCCATCAGCCTGGGTATGACGCGTGAAAAGGTAGAGAGCCTGCTGACGGAGCAAAAGTCGAAACTATACTACTATATCGACGGGATGCATACTACAAAGGACCACCGCATATACGTGTACGACCGGGACGCCGGGGGCCAGAAAAAGAACTGCATCCTTTACCTCATCTGGGATAACAACAGCAGCACACTCAGCCGCATTACCTTTTTCGCAGATATGCGGCCCTACCTGCTGGGCGGTACGCAGAAGCTGCTCACGACCGAAGCGGTGGACCCGGCATCGGACCTCAGCCGGAAGTACCTGGGCAAGGCGGCCCGCTCTGAAGTTACGCTGGATATTCCTTCCATCGGACTGAAACACATTACCTATTTCTACCCGGACAAGGGTCTGCAGGTTACCGACAAATACAGCAGCGACGGCCGCAGCGTTGTTTTTGCCTTCAATACGGGTAAAAAATAGGCGGAACGCCGTAAAAAGAGGCCCGGTCTGCGTAAAATGGCCTGTTTTTTGTTGTATATTTAAAGAATGAAACGCCGCCGTCTCTATATTACCGGTATCATTCTCTCTGCATTGGCCATACTGGTTGTACTGGCCCTGAACAACATTTTCAGTATACTGAACGTACTGCGCGATGCACGCCTGCATGCCGCCGGTTACGATTCGGGTACGGTACGCACCGATTCTTCCGAGATCTTTTATTACCGCGGCGGAAGTGGTTCCAAAACGGTACTTTTTGTACACGGTTTTGGCGTGGGCGGGGCCACCACCTGGTTTGATGCCATGCTGAGCCTGGACGACAGTGTACAGGCCCTGGTGCCTGATCTGCCCTGGTTCGGCCGTTCCAACAGTAGCATGCAGCCCACCCTGGAGAATGAGGCCGCCGAAATGTGGAAACTCTGCGATCAGCTGCAGGTGCGTCCCGATGCTATTGTGGGTATTTCCTACGGCGGTTTTGTGGCTATGGAAATGCTGAACCAGCGTCCCTACGGGGCGGAGGAACTGCTTATTGTGAACAGTCCCGGACCGGCTTTCGGGGCCGATGATATACGCCAGATGTGTCAGCGGGCAGGTACTCCCACGCCCGAAGATCTTTTTGTGCCGAAGGAGGCCGAAGGTCTGCGTAAACTTACGGGTTTCGTTTTTTCAAACGATAGTCTGCCCGTGCCCGATTTCATCTTTGAACAGGTTTTTGAATCCGAAACGCAGAAACATGCCGATGCCAAACGCAGCCTGATGCGCGAACTGGTGGCCCATGCCGATCTGTACCGCAGCCGCATGAGTACCCTGCACACCCGCAACGGCGTTATCTGGAGCAAAAAAGACCGCGTATTTCCCCTGGATTATGGTCAGCGCCTGGCGGATACCCTCCATGCCGAGATATCCGTGCTGGAACATTCGGGCCATGTGCCGCATCCCAGCGATAAAAAAGTATACCTGGAAGCCATGCGCCGTTTCCTGATCCGTTAAAATAGCATGAAAAAACATTCCGCGTAGTGCCCGGACAGATCTCTTATTCCTCGTACATCTCATCGCTGAACAGGCTCAGTTGTCCGCTTACATGCGTTTTCTGCTGTGGCGAACGTTGCGGCGCCTCCCCGAAATTGGACACCGAAATACCCAGCAGGCGTACCGGCCGCAGTTCTATTTTCTGCAACAGCTCTGCCGCCGTGCGGAACAGGCTTGCGTGATCGTTCACTGCCTGCGTGTACGACTGGTTGCGGGTGATCTGCCGGAAGTCGTGGAACTTCACCTTCAGGGTAATGGTACGTCCGCGCAGCCCATATTTTTGCAGTCGTCCGCTTACCCGTCCGGCAATTTTCTGCAGTTCGGCCTCCATTTCTTCCAGGGTATGCAGGTCCTGTATAAAGGTGTCTTCCGCCGCCACGGACCTGGTCTCGCGTTCCGGCTGCACGGGCCGCAGGTCGATGCCGCGTACGATGCGGTAGAAAAAATGTCCTGATTTTCCGAAGTGCTGCACCAGTTCGTCTTCACTCAGCTT
This sequence comes from Bacteroidia bacterium, assembly GCA_016742095.1. Classification (GTDB taxonomy): domain Bacteria; phylum Bacteroidota; class Bacteroidia; order CAIKAF01; family CAIKAF01; genus JACVCJ01. The sequence continues at coordinate 11,188 of JACVCJ010000035.1, read as the reverse complement.
TTTCAGATCGGCACCGGTATGCCAGCCCATGCGTTTCATTTTTTCAGCGGTCACCCGGCCCACGCCATGGAATTTCTCCACGGGCAGCCGTTCCATAAAGGCTTCCACTTCCGAAGGCGCGATGAAGGTGAGCCCGTCGGGCTTGTTCATGTCCGAGGCGATCTTGGCCACGAATTTGCTTACGGATATCCCGGCCGAAGCGGTGAGGTCCAGTTCCTCGCGGATGGCCTGTTTTATTTCGCGGGCGATCTTTATGGCAGAACCCACACCGGCCTTGTCATGGCTTACGTCCAGGTAGGCCTCGTCCAGTGAGAGCGGCTCGATGATATCGGTATACCTGCGGAAAATGGAATGAATATGCCGGGAAACGGCGCGGTACACGTCGAAGCGGGGCCGTACAAAGATGAGATCGGGACAGAGTTGCAGCGCTTTGTGTGAAGACATGGCCGAGCGTACCCCGAAGCGCCGCGCCTCGTAACTGGCGGCTGCCACCACTCCGCGTTCTTCCGGCCGGCCACCCACTGCCAGCGCTTTGCCGCGGTACTCCGGGAAGTCGCGCTGCTCCACCGACGCATAAAAAGCGTCCATGTCGATGTGGATGATCTTGCGCTGTATGGCCTGTTCTTCTTCCATGGAGTGACAAAAAAACGGTCATGAACCGTATCTAAAAAGATACACATTTCCGCGGATATACATCATTAGGAACACTTACAGAAAAGCAGTACTTTGGCGGCACGTTAATCAAACACCCATGCAACAACTTCCGTCGTCCCTTCTTGTATTGCCTTCCGTTCTCAGCGAAGCGGCCCTGTCCGAGATCGATGTCCTGCTGCCGCAGATACCTTTCGAAGACGGTAAAAATACCGCCAGCGGTGCGGCCCGCGAGGTAAAGCACAACCAGCAGGCGTCCCGCACGCCCAATGCGGCCAAACAGCGCGTACAGGAGATCGTTTTTGCGGCCCTGGCCCAGCATCCCGTTGTAAAAATGGCCTTTATGCCCAAAGCCATCCTGCCGCCCGTCATCAGCCGTTACAGCAATGGTAATACCTACGGCTGGCATACCGATAGTCCCATCATGAGCGACGGCGGACAAACGATACGCGTAGACCTGAGCGCCACCCTGTTCCTGAGTCAGCCGGAAACGTATACGGGCGGCGAACTGGTGATCCATACGCCCACGGGTTTTGTACCCTTTAAAGGTAAAAAGGGCGATGTGGTCATTTACCCGACCACCCGCCTGCATTGCGTAAACCCCGTAACGGAAGGGGAGCGGGTAGCGGCCGTTACCTGGATGCAGTCTTTCATAAAAGATACCGGACAGCGCGAACTTATTTTCCAGCTCAAAAGTGTGGAAGAATCTGTAGGCAGCCGCGATCCGCTGAGTACGGAACACCTGCTGCTGCAACAGGTATACGCCAACCTGGTACGGATGTGGAGTGAGGTGTAGCTGTTATGGAGAAGAAAAGAAGTTCATCTGCCGGGTTTTATATTCTGCTGCTTTTATTTACAGGCATCGGCGGACTTATTATTCACGGTTATAACGGTGAAAAAAGATATTATTCAGGCGGGGATCTTGTTGAAAAGGAGCTTGTCCTGGATGAGGCGCTAAGTTATAAATCTTCCAGCCGAACTGAGTCGGGGTTTTACAGCCTGCATGCCCGGGGCTATGCCTGCCGTTTTCGTATAGAAAAAGGAGCTTTTGACCTGGTACAGAATTCCGGAACGAATGCCTGGCTGCGGGTCGACAGTCTGTCCGCAGGCGATACACTGCGCGTAAAGTTCGGCCGCAGCGACGAGAAAAAACTCCGGGATGCACGCGCGCATATTCCCCTGGTGCAGGTGGAAACAGGTGGCGAAGTACTGTTGAGTGCCGCAGAGCTGCAGCAATATAATAGCAAAGAACGCCGTTTTCATGTACGTGTGGCCTTTGGCTTGGTTATCCTGGCGGCATTGGTCTGGGCTTTTCGGTATTATGGGAGAAGGTTAGACAGAGCTGGCGGCGGTAGTACGCAATCCAAAATTTAGCGGAAGCGAAATCTCAAACTTCCTAATATTTCCAAATTTTACCAAAATTAGGAGGTTTTAGGGAATTTGGTATATATTTGCTAATATTTCCAAATTTTACCAAAATTAGGAGGTTTTATGAAAAAGCTTGAAAAAGCTCCTGAATGGACTTTACATTTAACATTAAAAACGTTCGAGGCGCTGAATGGTGTAAGTGAACTCATTGAACATATTAATACAGAGTACCTGTATTGGGATAAAGTTAAGTATGAGAAACGGCCTGCAGATATATCTGCTGAAGAATTATGGTCCCTGGTGAAATTGAAAAGAGCGGGTGCGCGCAATATAAAGATCGGGGATTATATCTTTACATATAACCTTACGGATTCTATCCAGGAGGGACTTCATCTGTTTGACATGAACATGGGTGGTAATCTTGCATCAGGAAGCATCATCCCCGAAGAAGATAAAGACCGCTACCTGGTCAGTTCCATTATGGAAGAAGCCATTGCCTCCAGCCAGATCGAGGGGGCCGTTACTACGAGACAGCAGGCAAAAGATATGCTGCGGAAGAACATCCGGCCGAAAACCAAATCGGAGCAGATGATCGTAAACAACTACGAGACCATTAAAAGGATCGTACAGATCAAAGATGAACCACTTACCAATGAACGTCTGCTGGAAATACACCGGCTCATCGCCCTTGATACACTGGATGATAAACAGGACGAAGGCCGGTATCGCAGCAATAACGACATTAAAGTAGTAGATGCGGAAAATAATGAAGTGGTGCATGCTCCGCCCGATTATACAGAACTTCCGCAGTTAATGGAGGATCTTTTTCGCCTTTTTAATGAAAATGATCCAGAACGCTTTGTACATCCCATTATTAAAGGCTGTGCCATTCACTTTCTCATAGGCTATATTCATCCTTTTGTGGATGGTAACGGGCGAACGGCCCGGGCCTTGTTTTACTGGTACCTGCTGCGCAACGGTTACTGGCTCACGGAATATTTATCCATATCACGTCTTATTGTTAAAAGTAAAACACGTTATGCCCGGGCGTTTCAATACACGGAAACGGACGACAATGATCTTACCTATTTCCTTCAGTATAAACTTAAGGTAATGGAACTGGCCTATAAAGAACTGAAGGCCTACATTGAACGTAAGATCCGTGAGAAGAAGCGGATACTGCATTTTCAGCGTATACGGGGAGTGAACGAGCGCCAGGCCCTGATCATAAAATGGTTGTACGATGAACCCGATCTGTTGTTCAGCGTAAAGGAGATCGAAACCCGGTTTATGGTCTCGAACCAGACGGCCCGGACCGACCTGTCGGGTCTTGTAAAAATGGGGTATCTGCAGGAGATGGATCTCAATAAAAAAACAAAGGGCTATTACAGACATCCCGATTTTGATATGCTTCTTGGAAAGATGCTCTGAAGTTTCTAAGAGCTCTTTTTATTTTAAAATCTCCTAACTTTTCAAAAATTAGGAGATTTTTGGGAAAATCGTAAAAAGAAATACCCGATTTCAGCGTAGCGTTGTCCCCCGTTCATACTAAGTATTCGTACCTTGGGCACAATGTACACGAACCTGGAAGCACATATCGCGTCTTTTGTAAAACTGGGAGAGCCGGAATTTGAAATACTGCGTGCTTCGCTGAAGACGGCCGAACTGCGGAAGAAGGAACTGCTCTTCCGCGAAGGCGGGGTATGCCGGGCCGATTATTTTGTGGATAAAGGCTGCCTGCGTATGTTCTTTATCGATGACAAGAGCACGGAACGTACCACGCAGTTCGCCATCGAAAACTGGTGGATGGCCGATTACATCAGCCTGGAGCGGCAGACGGCCTCGGATTTTTCTTTACACGCTGTGGTGGCCTCGCAGGTGCTGGTACTGGAACGCAACGCGTTTGAAAAGCTGCTGGCCGCCGTTCCCGCGCATTATCCGGCAGCGGGCCTATGCCGCTTCGCAACTGCGCATGAAGTACATGTACGATTTTTCGGGCGAGGAAATGTACCGGCATTTCAGCCGTTCCTACCCTGGTTTTATAGCGCACTTTGCGTAGTTTTGGATCCATGATGGAAACACTGCGCGATATTTTTGGTGCTGAACTCAGCGCTGAACTCGAAAAACAGGCAAAGCGCCTGCGGGTGAAAGCCGGCGAGCCCTTGCTGGAAGCGGGCCAGACCGTACGGGTAATGCCCCTGGTACTTTCGGGTCTTGTAGAGGTATCACGCGTGGAAGAGGACGGCCGCGAACTTTTACTCTATTATATTAATCCCAACGAAGGCTGCGCCATGACCTTTACCTGCTGCATGCAGGCACAGGCCAGCAAAATACGGGCAGTGGCCGCCGAAGATTCGGAGATCCTGGCCCTGCCCGTGCGCTTTATGGAAGAATGGATGGCGCAATACCCCGAGTGGAAACGCTTTGTGATGCGTACCATACAGCTGCGCTTCCAGGAACTGTTGCGTACCATCGACCAGGTGGCTTTTCATAAACTCGATGAGCGGCTGGTATTTTACCTGCGCGAAAAATCACGCGTAACGGGCTCGGCCCTTATTAACCTTTCGCACGAAGAGATCGCCTCCGACCTGGCCAGTTCCCGGGTGGTGATATCCCGCCTGCTGAAAAAACTTGAGGACGATGGTAAACTGCTCCTCTACCGTAACCAGGTAAAGCTGTTATCGGCATTTTCGGAACTGTAACTTTGGTTACCGAACGACCCTGCGCTTTCGCATAACTTTGTTTTATAAACGGTAAAACAAAAGGTTATGAAAAAGAATATGGGTACTGCTGACCGGCTTATACGCATACTGGTTGCGGTTATCGCGGTTGTTTTATTTGTAACGGATACCGTAAGCGGTACCGCAGGCATTATTATGCTTGTTGCAGCAGGTATTTTCCTGCTTACTTCCTTTGCAGGCTTCTGCCCCTTATATGTCCCCTTCCGTATCTCTACACGTAAAAAACAGGCATGAACCCCGAACTGACACATTACCTGCTCCTGGCGCTTACAGGTACCGTGGCGGGGATTCTGGGCGGAATGCTCGGACTGGGCGGTGCGGTGATCATTATTCCGGCCCTGGTGATGGTACTTGGCTATTCCCAGCAGACGGCCCAGGGTACCACACTGCTCATGTTATCGCTGCCGGTAGGCGCACTGGCGGCATTCCAGTATTACAGATCGGGACAGGTGGATGTAAAAGCATCGCTGGTGCTGGCCGCTACGTTTTTTGTAAGTGGTTTTGCCGGGGCACGCCTCGCAAACGTGGTGCCGCAGGATCTGCTGAAAAAGGCCTTTGCCGTTATGCTGCTGCTCATCGCCGTTAAAATGCTGTTTTTTGATAAGGCGGCCCGGGCTTAGTAACTTTTGTTACGGAACAGGACAGGAAAACACCGGAACTTTGTCATCGTAAAAATGAATCAGGAAGTATGGAAATTTTTCAGTTTGAAGATAAAGGACTCGCGCATTACGCATACGCGATCATCAGTGAAGGACAGATGGCTCTTATAGACCCGGCCCGTAATCCCGCCCCGTACTATGAACTGGCAGAGAACCGGGGTGCCGTTATCGTAGCGGTGATCGAGACCCATCCGCATGCCGATTTTGTAAGCAGTCACCTCGAGATCCACAGACGGACCGGTGCGCGTATATACGTAAGTCGTTTGCTGGGTGCCCTGTACCCGCATCAGCCATTCGACGAAGGGGCTGAAATACAGGTGGGAGCCGCCCGTTTGCGGGCACTGAATACTCCCGGGCATTCACCGGACAGTATAAGCATTGTGGCGCTGGACGAAGAAGGCCGGGAGAAGGCCGTTTTTACCGGGGATACCTTGTTTATAGGCGACTGTGGCCGTCCCGACCTGCGCGAATCTGCCGGTAACCTTACCGCTGCCCGCGAAGAACTGGCGCGACAGATGTATCATTCCCTGCGTACAAAGCTCATGACCTTGCCCGATGAGGTATTGGTATACCCGGCCCACGGAGCCGGTAGCTTATGTGGTAAAGCCCTCGGCAGCGCACACAGCAGTACCATCGGCGCTGAAAAAATGACCAACTGGAGCATGCAGCCGCAGAGCGAAGATGAATTTGTACGGGAACTGCTGGCCGATCAGCCTTTTGTGCCGGCTTATTTCCCGTATGCCGTTGAGGTGAACCGCAGGGGAGCTGTGCCTTTCCGCGAAGCGTTGGCGGCGGCAGAGATACGGAATGTGGATGCGGCCTTCCTTCCGGAGCCGGGTGTACTCATCGCCGATACCCGTCCGGCTGCGCAGTTCCGTCAGGGACATCTGCCGGGCGCCTTTAACCTGATGGACGATACCCGCTTCGAAACCTGGCTGGGTTCGGTGATACAGCCGGGCGAAGCTTTTTACCTGCTGGCGGCGGACCGCGAAACCCTGCAGGTCCTGCTGCAAAGGGCCGCTTCCATCGGTTATGAAACGTACGTTAAGGCGGGGCTGGCGGGCAACGCCGGTACACAGACAAGCCCCGGCACCGATGTGGAATTATTCCGGCAGCACCCGGAGCAGTATACCATTGTAGACCTGCGTAATCCCTCGGAAGTGAAGGCCCTGCGTATTTTTGACCAGGCCCTGGAAATACCCCTGTACCAGCTACGCAGCCGTGTAAACGAAATACCACTCAGCAAACCCGTACTGGTGCACTGTGCCGGCGGATACCGCAGCGCGGCGGGAGCCAGTATACTTGAGTCTGTCTTTCAAGGGGAAACGCCTGTTTTTGACCTGGGCGAGGCCGTAAAAACCTTTTAAACAATGTTGAATTTTATAAAAAAACACTGGCGGGCAATGGCCGGTATCGCTGCCGGAGCCATACTGGGCTACGCCTGGTATTATTTTGTCGGTTGCAGCTCGGGTAGCTGTGCCATTACCTCAAAGCCGCTGAACAGTACCCTGTACGGCGCCCTGATGGGTTTTCTGCTGGCAGGGACATTACATAACATAAGAACGAAAAACACACACAATAGGAATATGAATATCGAATCTCTGATAAAAGAACGAAAAGGCACACTGATCGATGTGCGTGGCTACGACGAATTTATAGGCGGACATGTGGCCGGTTCGCGCAATATACCCCTGCAGGAAATACCGGCCCGCCTCGATGAACTGAAAAAGCTGCCCGCGCCGCTGATCCTGTTCTGTGCTTCCGGGAACCGCAGCGGACAGGCCTGGAGTTTCCTGAGCCAGCAGGATATCGACTGTGTAAATGCCGGTTCCTGGCTCGATGTAAATTATATGATCGCTCAAAACGCATAAACCATGTTGCAGATACTGAAAAACCTGTTCGGATCGGGTAATACGCCCGATTTTGCAGAACTGCGTAAAAACGGAGCGCAGATCATCGATGTGCGTACCCGTGGCGAATATAAGGGAGGTCACATAAAGGGCTCCATAAACATACCGTTGGATGAACTGCGGAACTCCTTTTCGAAGATCGCGAAAGATAAACCCGTAATTACCTGCTGTGCCAGCGGCATGCGCAGCGCTTCGGCAAAAGGTATACTTACATCGGCAGGGTACGGCCAGGTGTATAACGGCGGGGGATGGGCCTCGCTGCAAAACAGATTGAACGCTTAAGAGGAAACAAAAGATCATGATACAACGTATACGAAGCGGCTGGAATTCGGTCCGCATTTTGTACCTGCTGGCAGGACTGGCCATTACCGTGCAGGCCATATGGACGGCTGAGTGGTTCGGCCTGCTGCCCGGCCTGTATTTTATGTCGATGGGTCTTTTTGCCTTTGGCTGTGCCTCAGGCAATTGCGCCCTGCCGCAGAATAGAATGAACGGGTACGAAAAAGCCGGAAAGGAGAAGTAACGTATGGAAAATGCAAAGAGAAACTTCGCGGATATCATTAAAGAGGACGCCCTGGTACTGATCGATTTTTCGGCGGAATGGTGCGGCCCCTGCCAGATGATGAAACCCGTGCTGGAAGAGCTGAAACGCAGGAACGGCGATGCACTGCGCATCCTGAAGATCGACGTAGATAAGAACCAGTCCCTGGCCGCCGCCTACCAGGTACAGGGCGTGCCCACCCTTGTGCTTTTTAGCCGCGGGGAACAGGTATGGCGCCAGTCCGGGGCCATGCCTCTGCAGCAGCTGCAACAGGTGATCCAGCAATACAGCTGAGCGTTTTCTTCGGGAACCTTTTCACCGGCAGGATATATTTTTTGGCGGCATCTGCCGTATTTACTCTTCTTTTTATCGGGAAAATCCGTATTTTTGCATCCTGGTTTTTGGAAAAACGTATTTTCGTTGTCCAAAAATTTTCGGGATGTAGCGCAGCCCGGTAGCGCGCTTCGTTCGGGACGAAGAGGCCGCTGGTTCGAGTCCAGTCATCCCGACTTAAATAAAAAAGTCTGAAGGCATCGCTTTCAGACTTTTTTGTTGGCTATTAGCCGTCAGCTATAAGTTACAGAAAGCTTTTGTCGTATTTGCCCCTGTACATCGCCGCGTTTACCCCCCTGTGGTCTTCCGCCCCCGCCTTACCTTTGTGCTGTAGTAAAATCAATACGAAATAACAGAACTATGGAACAGATCACAGTGACCAGCAGCGTAAATGCTCCCGTTGAACGTGTGTGGGAGTATTGGACCAATCCACAACACATTATGAGATGGAACAGCGCTTCCGAAGACTGGCATACGCCCCGCGCCGAAAATGACCTGCGTGCCGGCGGAAAATTCTCCTCGCGCATGGAAGCCCGCGACGGCAGCATGGGCTTCGATTTTGAAGGCGTGTACGACGAGGTGGAACCCCACAGCCTCATTTCCTATACCATGGCCGACGGACGTAAGGTGCGCATCAGCTTCAGCGAGAACGACGGCTTTACCGAAGTACGCGAAACATTTGATCCGGAAGGTACCAATCCGGTCGAAATGCAACGCATGGGCTGGCAGGCCATTCTCGATAACTTTAAAAAATATTCCGAGGCTCAGTAATTACTGCAGGGAATAGCCGGTCCCTATTTTTCGTGTGTTAATAAATTGATAGGTAAAATGTTAATTACTTTTATTTTGATTGGTCTAATAAAAAGTAAATAAAGAATATATTGTCAGCGTTTTACTTTCGTTAAAGGGCCGTTTCTGATACAGACGGCTCTTTTTTATGCCCCGGCATCCATAGTGAAAGATCGAAAAAAATGTCCCCGGGATTTGCAAAAGTGAAAAAGCCCGCTCTATATTTGCAACCTCGTTCTTATACAAGTTTTCTTATCCAGAAAGACGGAGGGAATTGACCCGATGAAGTCTTAGCAACCCTTCGCATTACGCGAAGAAGGTGCTACATTCAACCCCGGTATAGCCGGAGAAAGATAAGTTAGAAACAAAGCAGCTGATAAATACACAACATATTTTGAAGGCTCTTCTGACTTGTCGGAAGAGCCTTTTTTGTTTCCAGGCACTTCCGCAGGCGTGTTTTGGATAGGTACAATTTGGAACGACAGGTTTGTAACTATTTAAAATACAATAAAATGAAAGATCAAACACGTATTATTCACAGTGTGCCTGTGGACGAACTGACCGGAGCCGTTTCCGTGCCCATTTACCAGACCTCTACCTATGTGCAGGAAGCGCCGGGTGTAAACAAAGGCTACGACTACGCCCGATCTAACAATCCCACGCGTAAAGCCCTGGAAGACATTATTGCCGGACTGGAATCCGGGGCGGCCGGCTATGCCTTTGCCAGCGGACTGGCGGCCATCGATGCTGTGGTAAAACTGCTGAACGCCGGTGATGAGATCCTGGCCGTGGACGATATTTATGGTGGCGCCTTCCGTCTGTTCACACATATCTACGAAAAGTTCGGCATCCGGGTAACCTATGTGGACAGTACCGATGCGGCCAATGTGGCGGCAGCCCTTACTCCGCGTACCCGGCTCATCTGGCTGGAAAGTCCTACCAATCCCACGCTTAAGATCTCGGACATACGGGTGATCGCCGATATCGCGAAAGCGAACGGTATCCTGCTCTGTGTAGACAATACCTTTGCCTCGCCCGTGTCGCAGAAACCCCTGGAACTGGGCGCCGACATTGTAGTCCACAGCGCCACCAAGTACCTGGCCGGGCACAGCGACCTGATCGCCGGACTGGTGGTGACCCGCACGCAGGAACTGGGCGACAGGATCAAATTCATACAGAACGCTTCCGGTGCCATACTGGCGCCTTTCGACAGCTGGCTGGTGATACGCGGTATCGAGACCCTGGCCCTGCGCGTAAAACAGCATTCCGAAAATGCACAGCAGCTGGCCGGATTTCTCGCATCCTGTGAGCTGGTCCGCAACGTTTACTACCCCGGTCTGCCCAATCACGTGAACCATCATATCGCGCGTAAACAGCAGAAATTCAGCGGCGGCGTTATTTCTTTCGACCTGCATGCCGATTCCGAAGAACTGGCCGTAAAGATCGTTTCCTCGACCCGCTACTTTAAACTGGCCGAAAGCCTGGGCGGCGTAAAAAGCCTCATTTGCCACCCGGCTACCATGACGCACAAGTCCATCCCCCGCGAAAAAAGATATGCGGCGGGCGTAACGGACAGCCTGATCCGTCTTTCCGTGGGACTGGAAGATGCAGAAGACCTGCTGGCCGATCTGCAGGAAGTGTTTGAAAGTGTACGGAAAGAACAGGCGGCGATCGCCGGTTAATGACGGTCCGGTTTAGTTAAAACGAAAAAAAGCAAAACAATGAGCAGAAAAAATGTAACGATCGGCCTCTTCGGATTTGGCTGTGTAGGCCTGGGCCTGTACGAGGTATTGCAGAAAACGCCCGGACTGCGCGCCCGCGTAAAGAAAATAGGCATCAAACACCCGGAAAAACCCCGGCCCCTGGCGGCGGAATATTTTACCACAAACCCCGGTGAAATTCTGGACGATGCGGAAATTAACGTGGTGGTGGAACTGATCGACGATGCGGATGCCGCCTTTGAAATTGTGAGAACGGCCCTGCAAAAGGGCAAAGCAGTGGTAACGGCCAATAAAAAGATGCTGGCGGAACATTTCAGTGAACTACTGGAACTGCAGCGTATCCATAATGTACCTTTGCTTTACGAGGCGGCCTGTTGTGCCAGTATTCCCATCATCCGGAACCTGGAAGAATATTACGATAACGACCTGCTCGATTCGGTGGAAGGCATCGTGAACGGTTCTACCAATTATATAC
>JACVCJ010000034.1 GCA_016742095.1 Bacteroidia bacterium | reverse complement strand
CCAGTACATACTGTGCAGCAGTTCCCCGTTGCGGAATTCCGCCGTGCTGCCCGCCGGAAATTTTCGTATATGCCTGTAAATGGTCTCCGGCTCGGGTATAAAGCCCAGGTGCAGGAAAGAAGCCATGGCGGTGTGACTCAGTTCGCGGCGCATGTACTGCACGGCGCTGTACTGCATCAGCCCCTTCAGTTCCGAGGCAAAATACAGGATACCGTCGATCTCGGCCGTAAAAAGGGGTTTCTTCCCGAAACGGTCCCGCGCCAGGTACAGCGTTCTTGCGTCATGATCGTATAACGCAAAAGCGAACATACCGTTGAAACGTTTTACACAACCGGGCCCCCAGCGGCGCCAGGCCTCCGGGACCATTTCCGTATCACTTTCCGTAAAGGGCGTATACCCCAGTTCGGCGATAATTTCTTTATAGTTGTAGATCTCCCCGTTGAATACGAGGCTGAAACGTTTGTCGGCCGAATGGAACGGCTGGTCTGAACGGGCATCTGTATCGATGATGGACAAACGACGGTGCCCGAGTCCGACGTTGGCTTCCTGCAGAATGAATACGCCTCCGGCATCCGGTCCCCTGTGTTGCAGGGCCTGTACCGATCTTCTGAGGTCATTTTCAATCTTTGCGGTCTCCCCCCCTGCAAATCCTGTTATACCACACATACAACAAACCTACACAATTTTTCAGTGGCATAAAAGTATCCTTCCGGAAACATGCACACTGCAACAAATTCTTAATCTTTAACGTTCAGGGGCTGCATCGGCTTTCTGTTTCTGCCCGTAAAAATTAATTTTGTGTCAATAATTCTGAACGAATGCTGAAAAACAAGGTACTTCTTGCCTGTGCAGGACTTTTTTTATCGCTGAGCTCGTGCCAGCTTTTCAACCGTGGCGAAAAACTGATGTTCGGCCTGGGCGAGGTGTATTATAAAGACGGAATATCGAAGGAAGAAGCCGAAAAGTTCGGGAATTACCTCTATCAGAAAGATATTTTTGATGAAAGCGGTACCAAGATCATACAACTGGTGCGCAAAAACGATACGGCCACCATGCGCATCGTTACCAATCCCGAGTACATCAACCGCGCCGGTTACCAGGGCAATATGCGTTTCCTGGCCGCTGAACTGTCGTCCACCGTTTTCAATAACCAGCCGCTCAACTGCGAGCTGACCAATGAATACCTCAATACCAAAGTGCGCATACCGGCATTCGGCAGAAAACTGCTGATCATGGACGGGGAATTCTATTTTTCTTTCCGCCTGGGCGAACAACGCGCCGCTTCGCTGTTCCGTTATATGGAAGACAGTCTCGATTTCTTTTCGGCCGTGAACGGCGCTGTGGTGCTCGACATGCAGGACGATCAGTTCATCATGCAGATCATGACCGACCCCGAAGTGCTGAAACAGCGGGCCACCATCTATACCTACCAGCTGGTTGCCCTGCAGCTGGCCATGCGCGAGACCAAAAAGTCAGACCCCAAAGTACGCCTCGACATGCTGAACCGCAGCTACGCCGTGGCCAAAACGTACACGTACGACGGGCAGGGATGGAGTCAGTAAGAGTCCGAAGTTTGTAGTCCGGAGTCCGCTATTGCCGGTATATCCGCAAATCCGTAAGGAGAGAAAAGTAATTTTTATGCATGCCGGAGTCCGCTATTGCCAGTCCAATCTCAAATAGTAATGAGTGAAGGGTAAAGAGCCAGGTTCTACGGCATGAAAGTATGGGGTCCGGAAGTCCGAAAGTCCGCGCTTGCCGGTCCAATCTCAAATAGTAATGAGTGAAGGGTAAAGAGCCAGGTTCTACGGCATGAAAGTATGGGGTCCGGAAGTCCGGAGTCCGCGCTTGCCGGTCTGACGCTAAATAGTAAAGAGTGAGGGGTAAAGAGTTAAGGGGTGTCGATGCCTAAAAAACGTTGACCATTTTATGTGTTATTAAACAATCATTTTGGTACACGGTTTGGGTTGGTGTCTAAATAGGACGTGTTTGCCACTACAAATATACTTTTTTCGAAAGTTAAAGGGCTCACTCTTTTCAGTTTAATATGTGGCTTTTTTTCGTTATAAAGTTGTACCGAACGGTCAACTTCTTTGATTAGTGTTCGGAAGGCACCCCGAGTCCGTAATTGCCGATTTTACGATAAATAATTAACTAATAAAGAGTTAATGCGATGTTGTTATAGGGGATCCAGAGACCGTGCTGGCTGGTATTGCTCCATATAGTAGCAAGTAAAATAGACAGATTTTTATTATTCGTATGATGAGCAACACTAAATAAACAGTGTTTTAAATTCGTTCACGAAACAAAGTCCATTTAGCTACATTCCGGAACCAGGCCACCGACTCTATACGCCGGACTTAACTTCTTCACCCGTTCCTCTTAACTCTCTCGAATACCAATCACTCCAAAGCCGGACTACGGACTCTATACTCCTGACTACTTCAGCTTAACCAGCCACTTCATCACGGAACCCAGCAGCAGGAAGAAAATACCGATGTAGAGAAACCACATGTTCACGGTTTCGTTGGTAGGGAAAAGGCCTCCGCTTACTTTTTCGGTAGAGAAGAAAATGATAAAACCCGAAATGAAACTTACGCCAAAGAAGAAGAAGGTAGCGGCATTGCTGTCTTTTACCCGGTTGCGGCACTCTGTGTAAAAAGCTTTGTAGCCGGGATCGGCTTCGGCTTTTACTTCGGGCCGTTCCAGTATTTTTTTGGCTTTTCTCCAGTCGCCCAGCTGACTGTACAGGCGGGCCGTATAATACAGGTTCGTGCCGGAAGGAAACGCTTCCAGGGCGCGGATCGCATTCATGATCTCGCCTTTACTTTCCAGGTCTTTTGCGTGGTTATATGCGTTTTCGTTCGAATTCATGTCGTACATCGGGGATTATTCAAAATCAGGATCGGCTTCCGCCTCTTTTCTCAGTTCCTGTGTTTCTGTTTTCAGGCGCTGTTCGTCCAGCGTTTCGCTCAGGTAACGGGCAGGCAGCGGCATTACGGCAAACTGCTCACCCAGTTCGGGTTTGGTCACGTTGCGCAGTATTTTACCGCTCAGTTTTTCGTGCTTATCGGGGTATTTATTGGTACCCACCAGTACCTGTGTTCCTTTGCGGAATGCATCCAATTGCAACGTGTATTGTTTTTCAACGCTGCCTTGTATGAATTTATTTTGCAGGGCGGACACAAATCCTCCCTGTTTTTCGATCGCCGTGAACAACTGCCAGGCAGCTTCGGCCATTTTGATCGTAAGTATTTCCAGGTAATAGGCCCCTGCAGCCGGGTCCTGCACCGCGTCCAGGTGCGATTCGTGTTTGAGCAGGTTCCAGATATTGCGCGTATTCCGGTACGAAAAGGCATCCGGCAGGTCCATACGGTCGTTGTAGGGAATGGCCGTAAAACTGTCGGCTTTGCCCAGCATGGCCGACATGCTTTCGGACGTAAGGCGCAACATATTGTTATGTATATCGTACAGCGATTTGTTGAATTCCGAACTCACCGCGTTGAAATGCGGAAAGACCGTAGCTCCAAAGGCTTCGGAGATATTTGCCCACACCATGCGCAGGGCTCTCCATTTGGCGATCGACGACAGGTAATCGGAACCCGAACTGATGTGGAACTGCATGTGTTTCAGCACGTCGTCGGCAGCGAAACCCTGATCGGTGAGTATGTCCAGGTATTCCACGGCCATGGAGCAGGCCAGGGCCAGTTCCGTAGCATCGCCGGCGCCGGCATTGGCAAAACGCACGCCGGGCACGGACAGTCCGCGGAATTTGGGCATACTGCTTAGCAGCAGGTCCATATTGGCTTTGAGCAGCTTTCTGGTATCTGCTTCGGAATAATCGTAACTACCGGTGCTAACCAGGCGGTCGAACGGTGAAAAATACACCGATCCCTGTGCTTTGTTCAGGTCATACCCCTTCATTTCCCATTCGGAACTGAGGATGAACAGCAGGGAATTGTTGTTCTCGCCCAGCTGAAAATGCAGGGGATTTTTTGCCGGATCGAGCCCCAGGAGCAGGGTACCGAACTCGCGCTCGTTCCCGGCGGAGTCACCGCTGAATTCGATCTCATCGGCGCCGTTCTGCAGGGCTTCCGTAGCCTGCTGATTGGCCAGCATGAACTTTTCAGTGAAAATACGCTGACGCAGTTTCGTGCCCGTAAAACCGGGAAATCCGCCGGCATAGGGATATTCGCCCGGCAACGCCTGTGTATGGGGCAGCGCCTTTGTGTCTTCCTGATCGTACAGGGCTACCAGCTGCAGTCCGTCCGTGGTTTCATGGCGCAGCGCATTCAGCTCTTCCTCTTTCCGGACAGCTTTTTTTACCGCTTCGGCCCAGGCCTGTTTGTCCGAGGGCTCAAAGCCGGAAAGTATGTCGTGAATGCTTGTTTCCATAAAAATTGAGTGGTCAAAGGTACGGATTTTTCAAAATGATTGCGGTTTTCGGTACGCCGCACACAAACATTAATACAACTTCCTCATTTACAAAAGAAAACCTTCTTCTCGGTACACGTCGCGGAACATATTTTCCACGCTCACGTCGCCTTCGGTCATAAAACGCGTAAAGTAGGATTCTTTGCGTCCCAGCAGGCGCATGCTTTCTTTCAGCGGGGTTCCGCGCTGTGCGTGCAGCGCCACTTCGCCGTAGAAATTATCAAAGAAATCGAGTTTGGTCCGCAAGCGTTCCTTTCCGCCTTTTTCCTGCGGATTGTGGGCACAGAACAGGGTATCGAAATCGAGGGCCAGCAGTTTGCGCAGACCTTCGCGCTGTAGTTTCAGGTTTTCGGTCTTACGCCATATTTTAATGCGGTCGGCCACGTACATGTCGCCGCTGAAGAGCCAGCCTTTTTCGGGCACGTAAAAACAGCAGTGATCGTCGGAATGGCCGGGTACATGCAGCCATTCGGCCTCCCAGGGACCAATATGTATCTTTTCAGGGAACACCTGTATCTGTAAAGGTTCAGTGGGCCCGAACATAATGCGTTCGTACACCTGTATCGGGAAGCCCGTTGCCAGCACCGGCGCCGTAAGCGGATGGCCGTAGATCTCCGTGCCGTATTTCTGCTGAAAATAGCGCGCATTGCCGCTGTGGTCCTCGTGGTAATGGGTAAGCAATACCTGTGCCGGCGGCCGTTCCGAAAAATCGGGCAGGGCCTTTCTCGACTTAAAGGAACCCGTGTCCACCAGGGTATCGCCGATGCGGAAAAAATGTACGGTATACAGCAGGTATTCCAGTCCCAGCGGAGCATACCCGTATTCGTACACCTCCACGCCGTCCATTATCCTAAACGTCTTGTAGATCACGGCTTACTGTTTCATGAGGTCAATGATCGAATACTCCTTGTCCACTTTGAACAGCAGCGGCTTTTTCACGAAGGCCGTACGGGCGGTCATACTGCCGTCGAGCTCAATTTTCACCTTGCCGCTGGTAATGGTATAACCGATGGTGCCCAGGGCCTGTTTCCAGTTGATGTCACTACGCAGTTCGATGGTCTGGTAATTTTTAGAATGCGCCCTGATCTTCAGGTTCAGCGGCGCTTCGGCACGACCGATCTCCCGGCCGTTCAGTTTCAGGGTGGCCAGCGGATTCTTCAGGCGGAAGCCTACCCAGTTCTTGTTCTCGATCTCCAGTTCCAGCAGGATCACCTTGCGGCCGTCGTTCTTCGTCTCCATATGAAAGCCGCGGGCATTGGTGATACGCGGCGGTACAAATTTACAGGACGATAATACCAGCATCAGTGTGCCGAACAGCAACAGGAACCCCTTTTTTCTACTTCTCATACATTGCAGCAAATAAGCGTACACAAAAGTAACACTTTTTCAGGGTTTGTTTTTATGGGCTGCCTGCCGTACCTTCGTATCCATTTCCGAAACTCCGAAAGCACACATGAAGCCAGAATTTACAACGCGTTCGCTCGATACATTCGCCCGGAAGGAGAAAAAGAAGACGGCCCCCGAAACGGTGTTCACGACGCCCGAAGGATTTGTGCTGCACTCTTTTTACAGTGCCGCCGATACCGAAAATTCGCCCCTGCCCTCCTATACGGCCGGGATAGCGCCTTTTCTGCGCGGCCCCTATCCTACCATGTACACGGGTAAACCCTGGACCATACGCCAGTACGCCGGCTTCAGCACCGCGGAGGAAAGTAACGCCTTTTACCGCCGTAACCTGGCCGCCGGACAAAAAGGGCTTTCCGTGGCGTTCGACCTGGCTACGCACCGTGGCTACGACAGCGATCATGAGCGGGTTTCAGGCGATGTGGGCAAGGCCGGTGTGGCCATCGACAGCGTGGAGGACATGAAGATACTCTTCCACAGCATTCCCCTCGACGAAATGTCGGTTTCCATGACCATGAACGGCGCCGTGATTCCCGTTATGGCCTTTTACATCGTGGCTGCGGAAGAACAGGGCGTTTCTCCCGATAAACTCAGCGGCACCATACAGAACGATATCCTGAAGGAGTTCATGGTGCGCAATACGTATATTTATCCGCCGGGCCCCAGCATGCGTATCATTGCCGATATTTTCCGCTATACGGCCGAAAATATGCCCAAATTCAACAGCATTTCCATCTCCGGTTACCACATGCAGGAAGCCGGGGCCACGGCCGATATCGAACTGGCCTATACCCTGGCCGACGGACTCGAGTACCTGCGTACCGGGATCGCCTCCGGCCTCAAGATCGACGATTTTGCCCCCCGTCTTTCTTTCTTTTTTGCCATCGGGATGAATCACTTTACCGAGATCGCCAAACTGCGCGCCGCACGCGTACTCTGGGCCCGCATCGTAAAAGATTTTGAACCGAAAAGCGACAAATCGCTCATGCTGCGCACACACTGCCAGACCTCGGGGTATTCGCTCACCGAGCAGGACCCGTTCAACAATGTGGCGCGTACCTATATCGAGGCCATGGCCGCCGCTTTCGGGGGCACGCAAAGCCTGCATACCAATGCACTGGACGAGGCCATTGCCCTGCCTACCGACTTTTCAGCACGCATCGCCCGCAACACCCAGCTGCTGATCCAGGAAGAGACCGGTATCTGCCGGGCCATCGATCCCTGGGGCGGCTCTTATTTCGTGGAGAAACTCACGGAAGAACTCATCGAAAAAGCCTGGGCCCTGATGCAGGAAGTGGAAGCGATGGGCGGCATGGCCAAAGCCATCGAGAGCGGTCTGCCCAAAATGAAGATCGAAGAGGCCGCCGCACGCAAACAGGCGCGTATCGACAGCGGAAAAGAGATCGTAGTAGGCGTGAATGCCTTTAAGATACAGGAAGGATCGACCCTCGACATCCTGGACGTGGACAATGTGGCGGTACGTAAACAACAGATCGAACGCCTGCAGAAAATAAAGGCCGGACGCAATACCGCGAATGTGGAAAAAGCCCTGGCCGCCCTTGAAAAAGCGGCGGAAAGCGGCGAAGGGAACCTGCTGGCCCTGGCCGTGGACGCAGCCCGCGAACGCGCCACCCTGGGCGAGATCTCCATGGCTATGGAAAAAGCCTTCGGGCGTTACCAGGCGGCCGTAAAAACAATTTCAGGCGTATACAGTATGGATATGGAATGGGATGCTGAATTTGAACAGGCCCGCAAAGCCGCCGACGCTTTTGCGGAAAAAGAAGGCCGGCGCCCCCGGGTGATGGTGGCCAAAATGGGCCAGGACGGTCACGACCGCGGCGCCAAGATCATTGCTACGTCCTTTGCCGATATCGGCTTCGATGTGGACGTGGGCGCCCTTTTCCAGACACCTGCCGAAGTGGCCAAACAGGCCGTGGAGAACGACGTGCATATACTCGGCATCTCTTCCCTGGCGGCAGGTCACAAGACCCTGATCCCCGAAGTGATCGAAGAACTGCGTAAGTTCGGCCGGGACGATATCATGATCATTGCCGGAGGCGTTATCCCGCAGCAGGATTACGATTTCCTGTACAATGCCGGCGTAAGCTTTGTATTTGGCCCGGGTACGCGTATTCCGGCAGCGGCGGTGCAGATACTCGATAAGCTGCAGGGAAAATGATCAGCGCGGGGCGTACTCGTAAGAAATATCATCTGCTTTAATGAGCCACAGCGGCGGACTTTGTTGCGTATACGTTTTTTCATCCGTATACGAACGGAGTATGTACCAGCCGGGCGTAAGACTTTTCGTATCTATATACGAAGACATGCCTGTATCCCTTCGGGAAAGCACATTCCCATATATATCCTCCAATAAAAAATAAACACTTCTGTCTGGTTTTTCCATTTCGATCTCCAGGCGGTTGAGGATAATACGTTTCACCCGGAAACCGTCCGCCTGTATCCAGGGGAAAGCCGGTTGCAGCCAGGGTTCCAGCACATAGGGCGTTTTATGCTGCTCCGGGTACACCAGGCGGTAGATATTGTACAGCAGCATGTAATCCAGCCCCGAGAAATATCCTTTGAACCAGGTATTCAGACTGTCGTCCCGGCTCCGGTGATCGCCGTTCTTAAAAGCATGTACATAGCGCAGTGAAACGTTCCAGGGCGGGGTCACGATGTGTTTTTTATCGCGCACGAACCAGTGCGGACCGTTGGCCGGACACAGGTCCAGTTCGGCCTCGATGCTGTCGGTGTCCCAGTAATCGGTTTTGTTCGGGTACAGGAATTTATTCAGCAGGTAATAGAATTCCCAGCCGGTCCCATGTGCATGCGTACGTTCCCACAGGATCTCCGGCCCGCGCCAGGGACGTATGGCCTTATACCCATTGCTTACCGAACCGATGGAAACTTCCATATGATGGTTCACATGGTGCCTGTAGAACAGCGGGGGCAGGTTCTTCCAGAGTCTTCCGCTGGCAAAACTCCCGGCGGTCATGTACGGATTTCGCATATCCTTGAACGGTTGTAGGAAGGGATCACCGCAAAAACTACGGCCGTTGCGCAGATGATCGGCCAGGATGGCCAGCGGGTATGAATAGGCCAGGCTGTTACCGCCGCCGTTAAAGGGCAGGCAGCCATCGCTGTTGCAGCCGCTACCGTAGCGTGTACGCACGGGGTTGCGTATCTTCCAGCTTTCGTCGTAAAGATCAAGGATGCGCAGGGCGGTCTGCCGGGCCCGTTCGCCCAGGTCCTCCCCGTTCCAGTAGATGCCCGAAGCGCAGCGGTACGTAAGCGTAAGGCCCATCAGCAACGGAAAGATCTGGTCGTGACTCGGCTCGTTCATCGGGTAATAGGTGTTGGCCTTGTAGGCAAAGGGCGGACATACCTTATACTCCCCGAAATAGCGGCGGTCGGTACTGTCGTACACCCCGCTCAGGGCCGAACCCAGGGCATGGGCAAAAGGAAAGTGCTGTATCAGATCGGGCGGCGCATCGTTCCGCAGGAAAAAGCCGTTCACTACTCCCGGAGCCTTTCCCAGCCAGCTACGGCTGATCGGGTCCCAGTGTACTTCAGCGACCTGTCCTTTTTCCGTGGCGCCATTGTAACAGCTCCAGATCACTTCGGCATTAAAATCGAGGCGGTCAAAGGCCTGCAGGGCCAAATACAGTTCTTTGGCCGTGGAATCCGTCGCTTCGCCCTGCATACGCAGCAGTCCGGCCTCGGTGCCCAGTACGCCCAGGTACCAGCCGTGAAAAATGGTGCCGTCGCCCCAGTCCACCAGGCGGGTAGGCGCTTTATCGCGATAACAGCGGTCAAATTCTTTAATGATCCCGGCGGGCAGACTTTCGCCCTCGTCTTCGCCCATGTGCATAAAGTAATAGCGGAGCCGGTAACGCATCCAGCCGTATTTCTGGTGCCGGGTATCTCCGTCCTGGGCAAAGGCCGTACCGGCCGTCAGGACCAGCAGGCAAAGTAATAGCGCCTTCCGCATAGGCTAAAGATATATATTTCAGCCAAACATCATTACCCGGTGCGCATGGCCCCATTTGCTCATTTCTTCCATGACGCCCTTCAGCGAAGTACCGTATTCCGTGATCGAATATTCCACCGTTACCGGCTTGGTCTCATACACCGTGCGCAGCACCAGGCGATTGGCTTCCAGGTCCTGCAGCTCTTTGGAAAGCATGCGGGGCGAAATGCCGATCTCCCGGGCCAGTTCCTTAAAACGGCGGGGCTTGTGCAACAGGGTGATCAGGATGGGCAGCTTCCATTTTCCGCTGATCACTTCGAGTGTGTCCTGCATGGCGCGGCGGCTCTTGCTGCACTGTTCGAGGCTGTGTAGGATCGTATCTTCCATTATGGTATAATTTATGTAACCGGTATACAACAGGTAAGTAGTTACAAATGTATAGCATATTGCCATAGCTTTGTCGCCGATAACAATAAAAAAATGAAAACTACTAAAATTTTGTACTGGATCAGCACGGGACTGGTCTCTGCCTTTTACCTGATGAGCAGCAGTATGTACCTCACTAAGGCTCCCGAACTGATGCAGGGCTTTGCCGCGATGGGCTTCCCTGTCTTTTTTGTAACCATGCTGGGTATGGCTAAACTCCTGGGCGCCCTGGCCCTGCTCAATCCCTGGTCGCAAACCCTGAAAGAATGGGCCTATGCCGGCTTTACCTTTACCCTGATCGGTGCCGTATGGGTACACGTAGAAACCGCCACGCCCTTTATTATGCCCCTGGTGGTACTGGCACTGCTGGCCGTATCCTATTACTTCCGGATGCGTGTGCGCAGGGGTGCAGCCCTGAAAATGACGATGGCTGCGGCCTGATACTAAATAAAGTGTAGCTTTTAGCGGCGGTATATCCCGGGTGGATTACCGCCGTTTTTTTGTGTACGCCCTAAACGGCCTGTTCTTCTTCTGTGTATTCGCGGTTGCCGAACATGCCCAGGTTTTCGCCGTCGAACCAGGCGTACACCATAGAAGGATGGGAATCCGTATGTCCGAAGGAACCGTTCTTGTCCAGGGCAATGGCACCGGCAAAACCGTCGAAGCTTTTCAGTTCGGCAAAGGTTTTGTCGTAGGCCTCCTGCAGGCTGAATCCGTCGGTTACGCGGGTCACGATCTTGCTGGCCAGGGCCACACGCAGGATGTCCTCGCCCACGCCTGTGCAGGAAACGCCGCAGTATTCGTTCACAAAATTGCCGGCGGTGGTAGCCGAATCGGAGATACGTCCGGGTATCTCAAAACCCTTTCCGCCCGTAGAGGTAGCGGCAGCCAGGTCTCCCTGTATGTCCAGGGCCACGCAGCCCACGGTGCCGAGTCTTGCCAGGCCTAATTTGGCCTCGTATTCCAGGCGGCGCTGCGGAATTTCAGGATCATAGGCTTCAAACCCCGCACTGCGTGCATAATGCAGGGCACCCGTACCACCCAGTACGCTGTCTTCCTTACTCAGCAGGCTGGCAGCCACCTGTACGGGATTCTTTACATTTTCTATATTGATGACGCCGGCAAACTTCTTGCTGATGCCGTCCATGACCGAAGCGCTCATGCGGATCACGCCGTCGCTTTGTATCTGGGAGCCGGTGCCGGCATTGAAAAGTTCACAGTCTTCGAGCAGCGATACGGCATACACCACGGTTTCCAGGGCGGTATGCTCCAGCAGGTAGGCATAGCTGCGGCGCACAATGTCTTCCATGGCGTCCTGCTTGGCCTTTTTGGTGATCTCATCGGTATGCGACTCGCTGAAAAAACCGCCGTGTATGATGATCCGCGGTCCCATCAGGCTTTCTGCAGTTTTACGCTCTCTTTATGGATCTTCATCTGGTGTTTTTCCAGGTCGTAGGTATCGCCTTTGGAAAGTACCTGTACGATCAGGTTCTCGATAGACACGGGCTCGCCCATGGCCACATCGGTGAGGTTGGTGTTCTTGATCTTGCGTCCGTCCACCAGGATCACCAGGCCGGAGCCGATGGCTTCCATTACGTTGCCGCCGGAGATATAGAGGCCCGTATCCTCGCCCAGACCGATGCCCAGTACGCGCGGGTTGCTCACTACGGCCTGGAACAGGCGGCCGATACGTCCGCGCTGTACAAAATGGGTGTCGATGATCACATCGTCGATCAGGCCCAGTCCGCCCGTAATTTTGATCTCTCCCTTCAGCAGGGCCTCTGAAGCCGAACCCTGGTAGATCATATTGGTGCTACAGGCTGCAGCGCCTGCCGAAGTTCCCGCGATCAGGAAATCTTCGTTCTGGTATTTATTTTCGAGTACTTCGTGAAATTTAGTGCCGCCCAGGATGGAGGTCAGCCGCAACTGGTCGCCCCCGGTGAACATCACCACATCGGCCTTTTTAAGACGGTTCACTATTTTTGTGCTGTTGGCAGCCTCGCGGTCCTGTATATCGAGCACGTCGATATCCGACGCGCCCAGGTAGTTAAAGGCCTTGCGGTATTCTTCGCCTACCGTTTGCGGTATCTGCGAAGCCGTGGGAATGATCTCAATCCTCGATCTTTCTTTTTGTGCCGATTCATTGATGATCCTGCGCAGGATACCTTTCTCAAAAAAATTCAGGTTATTCTCAATATTCGCCTGGTAATCTTTTTCTGTGAAACTTCCTTTATCGACCGCCCCCCCGATTACAATAAGTTTACCTTTTGGTGCCATGATGCGCGTTGTAGAAATTAAAAAAAAACGACGTAAGTTTAAGGCTGATAACGGAATTAAGCAACATTAATTGCCGGATGAGCATACAATAAGTTGATTTTAACTTAATTATATTTTAAATACTTTTCCTCTGCTTTCATGTTCCACTTTACCCGTTATACCCGGTCCTGCTATACTTTTTCCTCAAAATTCAGGCCAAAAAGCGAAAATGTGGGCATATTATGCCTGTATATCCTGAATTTTACTATTTTGTGAGGCATATTCTTATAAAACCTGTCTCTCGTATGAAAATTCTGAAAGTACAAGCCCTGCGCGGTCCCAATATCTGGAGCATCAACCGTAAAAAACTGATCCAGATGCGCCTGGACCTCGAAGACCTGGAGCAGCGCCCCACCGATAAGATCCCCGGCTTCAGCGAAAGGCTCGAGGCCATGTTTCCCAGCATGTACAGTCATCGCTGTTCCGAAGGGGCCCCCGGCGGTTTTTTCTCCCGGGTGAAGCGCGGTACCTGGATGGGACACGTGATCGAGCACATCGCCCTGGAAATACAGACCCTGGCCGGGATGGACACCGGTTTCGGACGCACCCGTGAAACCCGCACCCCCGGTGTGTACAACGTGGTTTTCAGCTACCTGGAGGAAAATGTGGGCATGTATGCGGCCGAAGCTTCCGTGCGTATTGCCGAAGCCCTGATCAACGGCACCGAATACGACCTGGCCGCCGATATACAGAAAATGCGCGAGATCCGCGAGGACGTGCGCCTGGGCCCCAGTACGGGTTCCCTGGTGGAAGAAGCCGTTTCCCGCGATATTCCCTGGATACGCCTGGGCACCAATTCCCTGATACAGCTGGGATACGGCAAGAACCAGGTACGTTTCCAGGCCACCATCACCCAGTTCACCAGCAATATCGCCGTAGATATCGCCTGCAACAAGGAACAGACCAAACGCATGCTGGAACAGGCCTCCATTCCCGTGGCCAGCGGTTCCATCTGCGTGGACGAAGAAGACCTGAAGGCCACCATCGATAAGATCGGCTTTCCCATTGTACTGAAACCCCTCGACGGCAACCACGGCAAAGGCGCTTCCATCAATGTGAGCAGCTGGGAAGATGCCCTGGCCGGACTGGAATACGCAAAGAAATATTCGCGCCGTGTGATCGTGGAGAAATTCATTACAGGCTTCGATTTTCGTATGCTGGTGATCAACAACCAGCTGGTAGCGGCCGCCCAGCGCGTGCCCGCCCATGTAAAAGGTGACGGAACGCACAGCATACAGCAGCTCATCGACATCGAGAACCAGGACCCGCGCCGCGGTTACGGACACGAAAACGTGCTTACCGAGATCCTCGTCGACCGCGATACGCTGGACCTGCTCACCAAAATGCAATATACGCTGGAAAGTGTACCGGAAGCCGGTGAGATCATCTACCTGAAATCCACGGCCAATCTGAGTACCGGCGGCACTTCCATCGATGTGACCGATATGGTGCACCCCGAAAATATTTTCCTGGCAGAGCGCATTTCCCGCGTGATCGGCCTGGACGTATGCGGCATCGACATTATGGCGCAAAACCTTACCCAGCCGCTGAAAGAGAACGGCGGCGTAGTGCTGGAAGTGAACGCCGCCCCGGGTTTCCGCATGCACCTGGCCCCGGCCGAAGGACTGCCGCGCAACGTGGCCGCCCCCGTTATCGATATGCTGTATCCCCCGGGAAAACCGGCCCGCATACCCATTATTGCCGTTACAGGCACCAATGGCAAGACCACCACTACCCGCCTGCTGGCACACATGGTGAAGAACGTAGGTTACCGCGTGGGCTTTACCACGTCCGACGGTATTTACGTACAGAACCACATGCTCGAAAAGGGCGATACCACCGGGCCGCTGAGCGCCGAATTTATCCTGAAAGATCCCACCGTGGAATTTGCCGTACTGGAAACGGCCCGCGGAGGCATACTGCGCGCCGGTCTGGGCTTCAGCCGTTGTGATATCGGTATTGTGACCAATATACGCGAAGATCACCTGGGCATGAACGACATCGACACGCTGGAAGATCTGGCCCGCGTAAAAGCCGTGGTGGTGCAGAGTGTGAAGAAGGACGGCTGGGCCGTACTGAACGCCGAAGATGAATACTGCGTAAAAATTGCCGGAACGTTGCAATGTAACATCGCTTACTTCAGTCTCGACGAAAACAATCCCGTGATACAGTCACACTGCAAAAAAGGCGGTATTGCAGCCATATACGAAAACGGCTACGTGACCATCAAAAAGGGCGACTGGAAGATCCGCATCGAAAAAGTGACCACCATACCGCTCACCATCGGCGGTAAGGCCCGTTTTATGATCGCCAACGTACTGGCCGCCACCCTGGCCGGCTATCTTTATGGGTTCAAAACAGAAGGTATACGCCTCAGCCTCGAGACCTTTATTCCATCCGCAGCGCTTACCCCGGGCCGTATGAACATCTTCAGCTTCCGTGACTTTAAGGTGATGGTCGATTTTGCCCATAACCCGGCGGGTTACCTGGCCATTGAAGAATACCTCTCCGCCGTGGATGCCAGCAAGAAGATCGGTATCATTGCCGGTGTGGGCGACCGCCGCGACAAGGACATCCGCGAATGCGGGGCCATTGCCGCACGCATGTTCGATCACATCATCATACGCCAGGAAAAACACCTGCGCGGACGCGAGGCCGACGAGATCATCAACCTGATCCTCGAAGGCGTGGGTTCCGTGAATAAAGAGGTCACCTACGAGATCATTCCCAAAGAGATCGAAGCCATTAAACACGCCATTTCCATTGCCGAACCGGGCGCCTACATCACAGCGCTCAGCGACGTGATCACGAATGCCATCGAGATCGTTCAGAGTTACCTGGACAAAGAGGCCGGGCTGTATGAAGAAACCGTGGCAGAGAACTGAGAAAAAACGGAAAGTGTCGCAGACGGCGAAAAATTCGACAGGAATGTAGAGAAGGCATTGAAAAAATGCCCCGCCGGAACGGTGCCCGACAGGAAACATCTATAAAGGCGCTTCTTTCTACCCGCGGAATGTAAACGCTGCGTGTATGTTCGTATGAACTTTTTCCGACCAGAGGTGTACGTATGTAAAAGAGAACAACGTTTTGTTTTACGATACAAATCCTCTCCATATATGAAAGCCCATATCAAAGAGCCCTGCAACGCCGACTGGAACGCCATGAAAATTGTACACAGCGGCCGGTTCTGCGATCACTGCAGCAAGAATGTGATCGACTTCACCCGCATGCAGCGGGAAGACATCCTGCAATACCTGCTGGCCAGGCCCGATGAACGGGTGTGCGGACGTGTACTGCGTTCCCAGCTCGATTTTTCGGATAGCGATTACCTTACCGTGATCCGCAAGCTGCCGCAGCAGCCCGGCCTTGCCAATCATGCTTTTTACATCCTGGCTCTCAGCGCCCTTACCTTATCGGGCTGCGGAAGTTCCCCGGAGAGACCGGCGCAGGAGACCGCTATCCGGCAAACGGACAGCGACGGGCCGGACCTTACGGAACCGGTGAACGCTGCAGACAGCCTGTGTACCGGGGAAGGATCTGTAGTTGTTCCGCCGCCCGTCGTAGGTGAAATTCCCTGGGAGCATTCGATAGCCGGGGGTATCTCCTTTCCCGAACCGGTAGAAGTAATGCCTGTTGTGGCAGGAGACAGCATTGCGGTTCCTGTCCCCGACTCGGCAATATATACCCATCCGCAGCAGATGCCCGAATTCCCGGGCGGAATAAGCGGTATGCAGCAATGGTTACGCGATCATGTAAAATATCCCCGCCGTGAAAAACGAAAAAAGATACAGGGTATCGTATATGCATCGTTTATTGTGAACGAATACGGACAACTCTCCGACATCCGCATAGAACGCGGTGTAGAGGGCGCACCCGGTTTTGACACGAATGTACAAAATGCACTAAGGACGATGCCGCGCTGGTATCCCGGCCGCCAGTACAACAGGGCTGTAAAGACCCGTTTTTACCTGCCGGTGGAGTTTGCGCTGTAAATTTCTTTTTCTCCGGCTACAGGCGCAGCTGATCGTACACTGCCGCCATTCATAAAACCAGGCCCTTTGCGGAGAACGGTATACGATAAGCCGCTCCCCTTCGTTTATAGCAACAGAGATAAAAACCACTATGAAGAACCGCTTCCGATACCTCTTTCTGCTCTTCTTTTTCAGCCTTGCCTCCGCAGCTTTTGCCCAACAGGACAGCAGCGACACGGAAGAACTCCTGTTTGCCGATGAAGTTGTAAGGAAAGACGATACACTGTTATTGCGTTACCACGATAAAAAAGGACGCCTGAAAAGCGAAGAGGCCCGCATCGCCGGTGTGGAGCTCTACACCCGTTATTACAAATATCACAAGGAATACTTCAGTTATTACGAGCTAAGTCCGGAACGTACGGATTCTCAGCGCAACCCTTTTCGTACCTACTACCCCGACGGCAGCCTAAGAAGCGAAGGCACTTTTGTACGCCGAAAATACGACGGCCCCTACAAAACGTATTACAAGAACGGGCAGCCCGCCTGCGTTTGCTCCTACAGCAACGGGAAACGCAACGGATTACAGCAGATCTACACCGAAGACGGCAAAAGAAGCTTCACGGGCCATTATATCCACGACCTGCGCGAAGGCATTATAGAAGTGTATCACAGCAACGGCATGATCTGGACGACACGTATATACAAAAACGACCGCCCCTGGACAGTACTGTCCAATTTTAATTCCAGCGGCGAGATCATGGAAAAAGGTACGCTGAAAGACGGAGACGGTACCGTATACCTGTACGACAAAAACGGCAGGCTGGAGTTTATTGAAACGTATAGCAAAGGCAAACTGAAAAAGACAGAACGGATCCGGAATAAATAAACGTTCTTTATACAGGTACGGACGAACATTTTGGCATCTCATCTGAGTCGCCTGCAAGGGATTCACCGGCATACTTTGAAAAACGCCGCAGTCCTCTCCGAGCGACTCCGGCGAGCGTTTAAGCATCCTTTATACAGGCACGTACGCTTGTTTTTTAATTATACGATCCGCTACGACGCTTCGTCTGAGCTGCCTGCAAGGAACTCAGACGATAAACACACTTGAATACTTGCTTTTGAGAAAACGCCGTAGTCCTCTCCGAGCGACTCCGGCGAGCGCTTCGAAACTACACAGCCTATTACAACGCTCCGTCTGAGTCGCCTGCAAGGGACTCAGACGTTAAACACACACATGCTTTGAAAACCGCCGTAGTCCTCTCCGAGCGACTCCGGCGAGCATTTCGAAACTACATAGCCTATTACGATGCTCCGTCTGAGTCGCCTGCAAGGGACTCAGACGTTAAACACACACATGCTTTGAAAACCGCCGTAGTCCTCTCCGAGCGACTCCGGCGGGCATTTGCACCATTACTTTTTTTGTCCGATTTTCATTATATTTATGCCTATGCCAATATCTTATATACCCTCCACAAACAGGATATACTTCTGTACATTTACATGTTACAAATGGTTAGCCCTCATTCAAAAAACGAATACATATTCAAACATTTATGAGACCTTCAACATCTGGAACAGAAAGGGCTGCAAAATAATAGCCTATGTTATCATGCCTAATCACGTACACTTTATAGTTTACTTAGAAAATCCTGAACTTGATCTCGCTAAACTCGTATCCAACGCCAAACGTTTCCTTGCTTATGAAATTGTGAAACGGCTTAAGGAACAAAGAGAATTTTCTCTTCTTTCCTTCCTGCAGAAAAGTGTTCCTGATTATCAGCAGAACAGGAATAAGAATCACCAAATATTCTTCCCTTCTTTTAATTGTAAAGTGTGTATTTCAGAAGAATTCCTGATACAAAAACTGGATTACATACATCACAATCCTGTTTCCGGTAAATGGCAACTCGTTGATGATTATCGTCTATATGAACACTCAAGTGCCGCTTTTTATGAACTTGATAAAGAATTGCCGATACAACTAACAAGTTACAGAAGCCTCTGAATTTGTGGAATCTCTTTGAGCGACTCCGGCGAGCATTTCGAAAACTATACGACTCGCTACCGCACTCGTCTGAGTCGCCTGCAAGGGATTCAAACATTGAACACTCCTGCATACTTTGAAAAACGCCGTAGTCCTCTCCGAGCGACTCCGGCGAGCATTTCGAAACTACACAGCCTATTATAACGCTCTGTCTGAGTCGCCTGGAAGGGACTCAGACATTGAACACTCTGCATACTTTGAAAAACGCCGTAGTCCTCTCCGAGCGACTCCGACGGGCGCTTCGAAAACTATACGACCCGCTACGACGCTTCGTCTGAGTCGCCTGAAAGGGACTCAGACGATAAACACACTTGAATACTTACTTCTGAGAAAACGCCGTAGTCCTCTCCGAGCGACTCCGGCGAACGTTTAAGCGTTCTTTATACAGGTACGTACGCTTGTTTTTTAATTGCAAAGCTCTGCACGCTTTCTTAACTTTGAATGTTTCCTGACTTGCTGTTATAAATTAAAATGTACGGAGTACCGCTGCTTCGTCCCGAATATGAAACTGTCCATTGTAGATCTTTCCGTTGTGTTGCCCGGCGAGACCCGGCACGATGCGCTCCGCCACAGTATAGAAATCGCCGTACATATCGAAAAGCTCGGGTTTCACCGCATCTGGCTGGCCGAACACCACGGCGCACGTTCCATTGCCGGCCGTGCCCCCGAAGTACTGATGGCCGCCGTAGCCGCTGCCACCAGCCGTATACGTGTCGGCTCCGGCTCCGTGCTGCTCAATCATTACAGTCCCTTTAAAGTGGCCGAACTATTCTGCACGCTCAACGAGCTATACCCCGGCCGTATCGACCTGGGAGCCGGCCGCGCCACCACCGGGCCCGTGCTGGACATGGCCCTGCAGCAGGACCGTTCGCAGCGCGCGCCCAACCGTTCCGACGAACAGATCACCGAACTGGTAAGCTGGCTGGAGAACGGGTTCCTCGACGATCATCCTTTTTCCAGTACGCCCATTCATAGTCTGCCCGAACCGCCGGACCTGTACCTGCTCGGTTCCAGCGGCTGGAGCGCCTCTGCCGCGGCTGCACTGGGTCTGCGCTACGTATTTGCCGGTTTTATCAACCAGCAGGGTACGCCCGGTATCATCGGCAGTTACCGCTCGGCCTTCCGTCCGTCTGAAGGTCCCACCGGCATTATGCAGCCCGAAGTGATCCTGGCCCTGCACGCCGTTTGTGCCGACACCGAAGAGGAGGCCCGCCGCCAGCTGGCACCCGTCGTGCTTATGTACCGTTACCTGCAGAAAGGAGTACTCGATGTAGAAATGCGCAGTCCGGACGAAGCCCTTGCCGAGCTGGGCTACCTGCCCGAAACCGAACCGTATGTCCCGGGCAGCGGCATCCCGCCGCGCTTTATCGGCGGAACGCCCGCACAGGTACATGCACAGCTTACACAACTGGGGCGCGACCTCGACATACAGGAGTTCATAATCCAGGACCTGATCACCGAACACAGGGCCCGCCTGCGTTCCTATGAGCTGTTGTCGGAAGTATTCAGACTGGAAAAACCGTAACCCACACTAAAACACCCGATATGATACTTAAAGACTACATCCGGGATATCGAAGGATTTCCCAAACCCGGCATTACTTTTCGCGATATTACGCCCCTGCTGGCCGATCCGGAAGCGGTGCGCTACTGCGTAGAGACTTTCCGCGAAGCCCTGCACGGAGTCCGTATAGACAAAGTGGTAGGGGTAGAAAGCCGGGGCTTTTTCTTTGCCACCCTGCTGGCCCAGGAGCTGCATGCCGGTTTTGTACCCGTGCGCAAACCCGGCAAACTGCCCTTCCGTACCCTGAAGGCCACCTACGAACTGGAATACGGCAGCGATACCCTCGAAATGCATACCGATGCCATCCGGCCCGGCGAAAAAGTGCTGATACACGACGATGTACTGGCCACCGGAGGCACGGCCGCGGCGGTATGTGAGCTGGTAGAGAAACTCGGCGGAGAAATTGTACAATGCTGTTTCCTGGCGGAACTACGTTTTCTTAATGGCAGGCACAAACTGCCCGGACGCGAAATCTACAGCCTGGTACAATACTGAAAAAAGAG
The DNA here is from genome assembly GCA_016742095.1 of Bacteroidia bacterium. Classification (GTDB taxonomy): domain Bacteria; phylum Bacteroidota; class Bacteroidia; order CAIKAF01; family CAIKAF01; genus JACVCJ01. The sequence goes on along the minus strand of JACVCJ010000034.1, from coordinate 17,718 downwards.
ATTTAACATATCGTTAAGTTGTTATTATTTATACTTTCGCGGGTATATATTTGCACACAAATACCCTGTGTAAGAATCTATTATTGATAACCATGTTCCGAATCCGATCTCCGCACTTTTTCGTTCTGCTCTGCCTTTTTACACTCCCGCTGCCGGCTTTGCGGGCACAGAGCCTTGTTCCGTATACGCAATACCAGAAAAGCGGTTACGAACTAAGCCGGGCCCTGACCGCCTGTTCTCCCGGCGGTAATTTTGCAAAGGCTGAATGGCTGCTCAACGAACCTTACTGGCAGCAAGAACCGAAAGACCGGAACCTGCTCCGTACCCTGCTCCTCTGGAACGTATACGGCCGGGAGCGGGCCATGGCATTCGACGACAGTCTGCGGCAATCAGGAACAGCCTGCCACAACGAACTCTATACGAAAACTTGGCTGGCCTTTTACAGCAAAAGCAATGATGACTATACGCTATACATGCAGCAGTTGTTGCAGCAGCAACCTGAAGACCCGCTTACTACACGTCTGCGCACAGAGGCGCTCCTGCGCGACAAAGGGTCTGCCTGGGGAAAAAGTTCTCCGCTGACCAGCAGCCAGGCCTTTATCGACAGTATACTGAACAGCAATCTCAGCGAGGATGACCGCGTTTTTTACCTGCTGGCCCGCTGCCGCACGGGCTACGGCCGGAGTGCCGAACACCGGGCAGACAGTATCATATGTGCGCTCTGGTCATTATACCCCGACCGGATGCATCGCGGAAGCGTAAAATACCATACCGAAAAATGCGGGAGCGTCGAGTGTAAACAGATATTTGAGCAAATAAGCCTGGAAGACAAAGCCGCCGCACCGCAGACACCCGGGTATAAAGTGCGGGAACTGCTGCGGGAGTTTATGGTACGGAACAAAATACAGAACGGTTCTGTGATAAAAGCCGATACGGCCCTGGAGAACAGCCTGCGCCGGATCCTGCTGAAAGAAAGCAACCCAATTGAGAAGGAAAAACTGCGCGGACTGATCAAATACGGCTCCAACGGTGCTTACCAGATAAGTATGGAATACTCTCCGTACCGCAGCAGCAGCAAGGAAATTGTATACAGTCCGGGCTTCAGCGCCCTGCTGAAGAGTACCCTGCCCAAAAAAGAACTCTTTAACCTGATGATGCAGGAACTGAACACTTTTGTAGAACTCAGCAAAGAAGCCCGCGACAAAGACATGAGCCTCGATACGCTCGGCAACCGGATGCAGCGGGAATATGCCAGATTAACGGAAGAAGACCTTTCGGTAATGACCGGCATTATGATCAGCAGCCGTTACGTGCTGGACGAATTGAAGGAGAGCCCGCTATATGCACAGAGCGGGGTATGGCAGGAGCAGATCTACGCCCGCGATATGAAGACCTGGTCTGCCTATTTTGGCTTCCTCGGAAAAAATCCGCTCTACAGCTCAGGCTATATATACTTTCCGTACAGCAGCAAACTGCGCCCCGAAAGCGTTCCGGAACTGCTGTCCTGCATTGCCTCCTACGATTCACTGGTGACACGTTACCCCGGCGCTTTGTTCATAAAACAGGCACGGCTCAGGTTCATCTCTTTTTACTGCGATTCCTTCCCTGACCTGCGTCCCCGCCTGTACGGCATGCTGCTGGAAGGCATGATCGATATCACCGACCGGGACCAGAATACGGTGATCGGGCTGGGGAGAGATTTCGGGCACATCGAATTGACCAGGGAAGACAACGAGTACCTGACCTACAGCCTGGACGGACTGCTGGACCTGTTTCAGGAACGCATTGAACAGAAGGAACTGCAACGCCTGAAACAACGGCTGTATGACAAGGCCAAAGCCCGGCCACACCAGGAAAACCTGAAACTCCTTAATTTTTACCTGAACTGATAACACCTATACGAATTATGAAAAATAGCCTTTTCCTGCTACTGGTACTGCTTTTCGGAGGGGATCTCCCGGCCCAGGTAAGTCCCTCTAAAGTACTGGTGCCCTACCGTGTAAAGAACCTCTGGGGCTTTGCCGATACTTCCGGCAACCTGAAAGTGAGCGCCGTTTATAAGTCGATAGAACCGAACTATTATTACAACGGAGAGGAAAAAAAGACCTACGCGCGTTATGTGGTAAAGAAGACCACCGCCGCTTATGTACTCGATGAGAACATGCTGGTAAAAGTGCCCGAAACCTATGCGTACGACTCTGTGAAAGCTTCGATCCGGTATGACTGGAAAGACCGTTACCATGTGTACAAAGCCGGCAGGGTCGGTATGTTCGTTAACGGTAAACAGCTGATCAGCTGCCAGTACGACAAAATAGAGGTCGTCGAAAACAAGAGTTATGTTGTAGAAAAAGACGGGCTGAAAGGCCTGGTGAACAGTACGGGAAAACTGCTGATCCCCGTGAAATACCAGCGTATATCGCAGGATAACAGTGGTGAGACCAATGAGGCCGAAATTACCTGGATTGCCCGCGGAATGATCGCTATGGAACGTTTTACTGATAAACGCCTGGCAGAAGCCGGCTGGGATGACTACCTTACGGCGGTGGAAGAGGCGGTAGCGGGTGTAGTTGCAGAACCTGCCGATCCGTTTGCCACACAGAAGAAAGAATTGCGTAAGCAGTACGAAGCGGTGCGTACCATGGCGGGTTACGACAAATACGTATACATTGAACAGACAGGAATGATCGGGATCTACGACCTGGAAAAAAAACAGGTGCTGATGGAGCCCAGGTACACAGTACTGACCCGATGCAGCCCGGGTTATGCCAGGGAACCTCTCTATTTCCGCATTTTAGAGAACGACATGTACGGTATTATCAATCTAAAGGGCGAAGCGCTGATCCCGGCCGAATATTCGAGGATACACGAGACCTGTTACGGGTACGAGTTAGAGAAAGACGGCAAAAAAGGAGCCTATATCTTTGAACGGAAACTGCTGATCCCCCCGGTATACGAATCGCTGGAAAGGTCTACATACCTGAACGAAGGATTTATCCTCTTCTATGTAAAAACGGCCGGAGGCTATGGTTATGTAGGTGAGAACGGAGTACGCTTCTTTAAGGAGTAAGACATGAATGTAAAAATATTATTTTTTTTTAGACAGTTCTGAAAGCACATTCTCTGCTGATTTTTCGTATATTGGTTTTATATATCCGCCATTATTATGAAAAACAGTCTTTTTATCGGATTCGCCTTTTTATTTCTCCCCTTTTATGCGTTTTCACAGGCTTCGGTGCACGACCCTTCCGTGATCTTTTACGGCCTGGATTTTTCCAAAGCGAAACTGGTAGGTTCTGTCGGTTTTACCGAACCGCAGAAAATAAAGGATCATTACTTTAAAGAGTGGAACAATGTACTGGTTGCCGAAAAGGATAAATACAGCATTACCCGTTTTTTTAAGAAAACCGAAGCTACCTACGATATGAGCGTGGTGGAACCCCGCAACGCCTCCGTAAAAGTGGACGGACTGGTGACCGAAGCGCCGCACGAGATCGACGATAAAGACATACCCGGCATGGTCTCTGCCTACAAGCCCACACAGTCTTCGGGACTCGGACTCGTATTTATTGTGGATAGTTTCGATAAGCTGAATGAAAAAGCGGTCATACATGTCGTGTTTTTCGATATAAAGAACAAAAAAGTACTGCGCCAGCATAAGATGAGCGGGGCGCCAGGCGGTTTCGGATTCCGTAATTACTGGCTGGGAGCGGTACACGCCATTATGAAAAAGGCACCGAACGAAGCGGCGCTCTGGCAGTAAACACTACTGTAAAAAATATCGGTCCGGGTTTTCGGCGTTTTTTTTTCGCCGCCGTTCTTCCGTTTCCGGGATTCCTTTTATCTTTGGGCCATTAACACACACGAACGATGAAGTTCTAAAACAGGCCGCGTATCACGGCCGCCTTTGCAAAACCCTTAACAGAACGGCACTGCGTGCAGCGCAGCCGCCATAGTGTGTATTTTTCCATGTATTTTTTATGACAACGAAACCGGAACAACCTACGGGTACCTTATCCCGCATATTTTCTCTTATTAAACAATCGCTGAACGGCGAAGAAGCTGACTATACCACCGGCAGCATACGCAGAGCGGTGATCCTGCTGGCCATACCGATGATGCTCGAAATGATCATGGAATCGGTATTTGCCCTGGTAGACCTCTATTTTGTGGGACACCTGCACAACAGCAGTCATGCCGTACAAACCGTGGGCCTTACCGAATCGGTGCTTACCGTGATCTATTCCCTGGCCATCGGCATCAGTATGGCGGCCACGGCCGTGGTAGCCCGCCGCATCGGCGAAAAGAACCCGGAAGCCGCTGCCAAAGCAGGCATACAGGCCATACTTATTGCCTTTGCTTTTACCCTGCTGATATCCGTAAGCGGAGTGATCTATGCCCGCGAAATACTGTTACTGATGGGCGCCAGTGAGGAGACCGCCACACAGGGTACGCCCTTTGTACGCATTATGATGGGCAGCAGCCTGGTGATCATGTTCCTGTTCCTGATCAACGGGATCTTCCGCGGGGCGGGCAATGCGGCCATTGCTATGAAAAGCCTGTGGCTGGCCAATATCATGAACATTATCCTCTGCCCCATACTCATTAACGGCTGGGGGCCTGTACCCGCCTTCGGGCTTACCGGAGCCGCCATGGCTACGGCTATCGGTCGCGGGGCCGGCGTAGTGTACCAGCTGTACAACCTCTTTAACGGAAAAGGCACCCTGAAAATGCGCCTGAGCTATTTTCTGCCGGACTGGCCGCAGATCGGTTCCCTGCTGAAGATCGCCGCCCCGGGGGTATTCCAGTTCGTGATCGCTTCCTGCAGCTGGATATTCCTGGCCTACCTGGTGGCCAAAACGGGCAGCGATGCCGGTTCGGCCGGTTACCAGACGGCCCTGCGCCTGATGACCTTTTTTATACTGCCGGCCTGGGGCCTGAGCAATGCCGCCTCTACCCTGGTGGGGCAGAACCTGGGGGCCGGACAGCTGCAACGTGCACAGGAATCGGTAATGAAGACCGTGCGCTACAATGTGATCTTTATGATACTGGTTACCCTGTTCTTTTTAGCGGGCGGGCATTGGTTCGTAGCCTTTTTTACAGATAACCCCGAAATACGCGAGGTAGCCGCCCGGGCCCTGCGCATCATAAGCCTGGGCTATATTTTCTACGGCATCGGTATGGTGATGATGAACACCTTTAACGGGGCCGGCGATACCTGGACACCCACGGTGATCAACTTTATCGGGTTCTGGCTGTTCCAGGTGCCTTTTGCCTGGTTCCTGGCACGCGGCCTGAACATGGGGCCCGACGGCGTATTTATAGCCATACCGGTGGCAGAAACGGCCATCAGCATTGCGGGTTTCATTATGTTCCGCCGGGGCGGATGGAAAAAAGTAAAAGTGTAAACGCCACGCTCCTGCGTAACGCACAGGAAGCCCGGATACAGGGAAAGGCCTTTTTTACCGCGCGCCCGATGCACGCCGTGTGCTAAGGACCGCAGGGACTGTACTCACACGTGCAGCGGGGAGGCCGCTCTTTACAGGGCTACGCGTTGCCCGCGCCCTTCTTTTTTTCGCTGAAACGGCGGAGGTTCTCCAGGGCCTGCGTGCGCACCTTGTTCTGCAGGAAGGAGGTCCGGCCTAACAGTTTACCGCTGAGTCCGAGCGCCTGCGAGGCCCATTTATGAAAGCTGAAGGTATCGGTGTGGCGGTAAATGAGCCCGTCCTTAAACTCGAACTCCGCGTGAATGCGGTTGGTGACCTGTCTGCCGGTCTTGCTGAAAGTGTACACCGCCACCCAATCGGCACGGCCCGTTCTTTCATCGGCCTCTACGTTGGAGAACATAAGTTTCAGCCCGGGATTCACCAGCATGAGCCACATATTGCGGGCATCGTCGCCGTTGAGTACGCCGAAAGCCGGGTCCTGGAAACGGATGTCCGGGTGGTAGCATTGCACCATGGTTTGGGGGTCGGCATGGGCAAAAGCGGCGTAGAACTTTTCGATAAGTGCTTTGTTCGCTTCCATCGGTTTTATGATTTTGTATAATTAAGCGTCCACTGCCAGGCGCTGCGCATGATCTCGCCCAGGCTGCGGCGGGGTTTCCAGCCCAGTTCGGCAAGTGCCAGGGAACAATCGGCCCAGATGGCCTCTACGTCGCCGCTGCGGCGCGGACCCAGCGTATAGTTGAGCGTAACGCCGTTCTCTTCGCTGAACACGCGGATGACCTCGAGTACCGAAGTGCCCGATTCGCTGCCCAGGTTATAGGTACGGAAAAAGGTTGTATCGGCTGAATTTGATGCATATACGAAAGCAGCCACATGGGCATCGGCAATGTCGGACACGTGTATGTAGTCGCGGATGCAGCTGCCGTCGGGCGTATTGTAATCGGTACCGAACACGGTAAAGGCCGTGCCGGGGTCCAGCGCATTCGCACACAGCACAGGCACCAGGTTGGCGGGCCTGTTCAGGGGCAACTCGCCCAGCAGGCCGTTTTTATAGGCACCCGCAGGATTGAAATAACGCAGGTTTATGATTTTAATGCCGGCCCCCGTGCCCGCCCAGCTCTGCAGCAGTTCTTCGCCGATCCTTTTGCTGGCCGCATAAGGCGATTCGGGAGGATTGAGGGGACTACTTTCCATGACCGGCAGTACGTCGATATTGCCGTATACGGAGCAGGACGATGAAAATACGAAAACCTTTACCCCGTATTTCTTACAAAGCTGCATCACATGTACCAGGCCCGATACGTTATTTTCGAAATATTCCAGCGGTTTCTCCACGCTTTCGGGCACCGATTTATAGGCGGCAAAATGGATCATACCTTCGATACCCGGGTTTTCGGTAAAGACGGTCTCAAAGGCATCGGAGCGGACATCCACGTTGTAATGCTTTACAGGCATGCCGCTGATAGCGGCGATGCGGTCGTAGATCTCCGGGTGCGAATTGGAAAAATTGTCCACCGCTATGATATCGGTATAGCCCTGTTCCCGAAAACTGAGCAGAGTATGCGATCCGATATAGCCCGATGCACCGGTAAGAAGAATTTTAGCCATAATTATAATTTTTTGCCCAGTACGGGTATCATTTCATTTTTCCAGGCGGCAAATGTGCCGTTCATAATATGTTCGCGGGCCTGTGTGACCAGCCAGAGGTAAAAGGCCAGGTTGTGCAGGGAGGCGATCTGTAGTCCCAGCAGTTCATCGGCCTTGAACAGGTGATGCAGGTATCCTTTTGTATACACGGTGCCACCATGTACCACAGGGTCCTCTTCGAGGGCCGAAAAATCGGTCTTCCATTTTTCGTTCTTTATGTTCACGATGCCGTGGCGGGTGAACAGCAGTCCGTGCCGCCCGTTGCGGGTAGGCATTACGCAATCGAACATATCCACGCCGCGGGCAATGGCCTCGAGTATGTTCACCGGCGTACCCACGCCCATGAGATAACGGGGTTTGGTGGCCGGCAGTATTTCGTTCACCAGTTCGATCATATCGTACATTTTTTCGGCCGGTTCGCCTACGGCCAGTCCGCCGATGGCATTGCCCGGCATATCCTGGTCGGCGATGAACTTTGCACTGTCGGCACGCAGATCGTTGTAGGTACTGCCCTGTACAATGGGAAAAAGCGCCTGTTCCACGCCGTATTTCGGTCCCGTTTCCGAAAAGCGTTTTATGCAGCGCTGCAGCCAGCGGTGCGTAAGCTCCATGCTGTTTTTGGCATAACTGTAGGTACTGGGATAGGGCGGACATTCGTCGAAGACCATACAGATATCGGCCCCGATGGTACGCTGAATGTCCATTACGGATTCCGGCGTAAAAAGGTGGCGGGAGCCATCGATATGCGACTGGAAAAGGGCGCCTTCTTCGGTAAGCTTGCGGTTGCCCGCCAGGGAAAATACCTGGTAACCGCCGCTGTCGGTAAGCATGGGGCCATCCCAGCTCATGAACTTATGTACGCCGCCGGCCTCTTCCATCACTTTCATGCCCGGGCGCAGGTACAGGTGATAGGTATTGGCCAGGATGATCTGAGCCTTAATGTTCTTTTTAAGTTCGTGCGGGTGTACCGATTTTACGGTAGCCACCGTGCCCACCGGCATGAAGATCGGGGTCTGTACGGGGCCCCGGCCTGTGTGCAGTACGCCTGCACGGGCTGCCGTGGCGCCGGAAGTATCCTTCTGAATAAGCTCAAAATGCATAGGCTGCAAAGATTGCGCTTTTTTTTGATATGCCTGCCCCCGGTCGGGGTTCTTAACAAAGCTCTTTTCTGCGAATAAAAATTTCTTTTTTAAAAGGCCGCATTGTAACTTCACCCCATGAGATTTGGGGGAGGATTCAAGAGCGGAAGCCCGGAGCAGAGTTATAAAACGCAGCTCCGCAACCTGTTACTGGTTACACAGGCGATCAATAACAATTATTCGCGCCGGGAGATCCTGGATATTTACAACAGTATCCTGGGCAAGCAGGCCTATATCCGTAAGTTTGTGCTCTTCTCCAACAACAGCGGCCTCAAGGTAGAATCTTCGCTGCATGCCGAAGAGGCCGAGATCGAAGCCCTGCTGGGCGCTTCCCTTTCCAACGAGATCAAGAACCCCGACAATATCGTATACCGGCCCGCGGGCAGCTCGAACGGCTTTAACGTTTTGATACCCGCCCACCACAAAGACCGCGTACTGGCCCTGCTGCTGGTAGAGACCGTTTTTGAAACGGCCGACCTGAGCACCCTGCCCGAGCATGTGACCGACAGCCTGGTGTTTTTACAGACCCTGACCAATATTGTGTTCGTGGCCCTGGAAAACAAAGTGCTTTACAAGGAGAACCTGCGCCGTGAACGTCTGCAGAAAGAGCTGGAACTGGCCTCGGAACTGCAGGCCATGCTGTTTCCGCCCCCCTGGAACAATGCTTCGCTGCAGCTGGACATTGCGGCTTTTCATGTACCTTTTTCAGAGGTCGGCGGCGATTATTACGATTATTTTGAACTGAACGAACACGAAATAGCCTTCTGCATTGCCGACGTATCGGGTAAAGGAATATCGGCGGCCCTGCTGATGTCAAACTTCCAGGCCAATGTGCGGGCCCTGTTCCCGATCTACGACAACCTGGAGGAACTGGCGCGTAAACTGGCCGAAAAAGTAGACCGAGCGGCCCGCGGCGAGCGTTTTATCACGGCTTTCCTGGCGCGTTACAACACACAGACCCGGCAGCTGAGCTATGTGAATGCCGGCCACAACCCGCCCGTACTGCGCAACGGCAAAAACACCGAACTGCTGGAAGACGGCACCACCGGCCTGGGCATGATCACTCCCCTGCCCTTTGTGCACAAAGGCGAGCGCGTACTGGAAAAAGACGCCGTACTGGTGTGCTTTACCGACGGGGTAAGCGAACTGCAGAATAAAAAAGAAGAATTTTTCGGTTATGAACCGGTGAAGCGTGTATTGCTCGATAACGGGCTGCATACGGCCGAAGAAGTGAACCTGACGCTGAGCCTGGAAATGAACCGCTTTAGATCCGGAACGGGCTCTTTCCACGACGATGCGGCCCTGCTCACCTGCCGCTTTCTTTAAACCTCCTCGCGGCTTTTATAATACGTATAGTCATCCACTACGCGCTGCAACAGTGTTTCGTTAGGTACGGAAACATCCAGCGGGTCCATGCCCAGCAGGGTACGTACCTTGGTAGCACATTCGCGCAGGATCAGGAACTTGTTCGATTCCCGGTGCAGCTTCAGTACGTATTTAATGATCTCGATGTCTTTATTGGAAAAGTTCTGTACGGCCGGGTACGTAGGCTGGTAATCCGTATGCGTAAAATTCAGGATGGTATCGCTGAGGTAGGTGCGGCGGCTTACTTTGGCCACGGCGGTACCGGCGGCGAGGTCGCCCAGGCGCTGACCCTTTTCGCTGGCCAGTATGGCTACGAAGGCCACCCCGGGAAAAAGCATATTCTCCAGCAGACGCAACGACCAGCGGATAAGATAGTTACCGATGGTGGGCGAAGTACCGTCCGTGCGGATCACTTTAATGTTGCGGAAACGCTTGCCGAAGCTCTGTCCCCCCATCAGAAGCTCACTGAGCAGGTGATAGAACAGCCAGGGCAGAATTACAATAAGGACCAGCACGACTCCCATGGTCTCACCGGCTTTGCGGGCAAGACCGGTCATATCGTAGATCACCAGCATAATGGTTATATAGCCGATATTCAGCAGTGTATCTATGAGCCAGGCCAGGATACGGTCTCCGCTGGAGGCTACTTCGTATTCCAGTTTTACGTTCTGGGTGGTTTCTATCTGTATTCTGTCGGAGTAATTCATTGCCCTGAGGGTAAAACTCAAAAGTACACAAGCAAATCGAAATTGGGAAAAAACTCTGCTTTTTTATCAGAAACAGGTCAAAAAAGCGCAAAAAACACCCCATATGTACTATTTTGACGAAATGGTAGTTCTAAAGAAGGAAGTAAACAGTATATTTACGAACTAAACTGACAACTGTGCGCGAACTCATTTTTCTGCAAAAACACGAGAACAAATGGCGGGACCTGGAAAAGATGCTGCTGATGCCGGGGAGGAAAGACCCCGATAAGCTCTCGGAGTTGTACATACAGTTGAATGACGATCTTTCCTACGCCCGCACCTTTTACCCCGAAAGCAATACGGTAAAATACCTGAACGATCTTTCGGTGCAGCTGCACAAGGAAATTTACCAGAACAAACGCGAAAAAGGTTCCCGCTTCCGGAAATTCTTTACCGAAGAACTGCCCGATATCATGGCAAAGCAAAGCACCTATATGGCCATTACGGCCGGGGTCTTCCTGCTGGCCATACTGCTGGGCTGGATATCTGCCGCCAACGATCTTACGTATACACGCCTGGTAATGGGCGACCAGTATGTGGACCAGACCCTGGAGAACATACGCAACGGCAAGGCCATGAATATTTACGGACAAACGTCGGAAGGGGCCATGTTCCTGGGCATCGCCTTCAACAACCTGTACGTGACCATCATGTACTTTATGCTGGGCCTGGTGGCCGGGCTGGGAGCGCTGGCCTTCCTGTTCCGCTTTGGCATGTACCTGGGCAGCTTTTTCCAGCTGATGTACAGTGAGGGCGTACTGGGCGAGACCATGCTGGCCATCTGGATACACGGGGTGATCGAAATTTCGTGCATACTCATTGCCTGTGCCGCAGGTACCCGCTGGGGCATGAGCATTATTTTCCCCGGCACCTACAGCCGCAGTAATTCCTTTACCATGGCCAGCCGCGATATGTTCAAGGTACTGTTCGGCATATTACCGCTTATTGTACTGGCGGCCTTTATCGAGGGCATCGTTACCCGGCATTACGACGAAAATATCTTTATCAGCATCGCCATTATACTGCTTACCCTGGCCTTTATCCTCTATTATTTTGTTATTTACCCGCTAAGCCGCCGCAACAAGGCGCTCAAACAACGTACAGAACATGCAATCGCCCAATGATAAATTAGAGTTCATGCAGTCGCGCGATCTCGGACAGGTGTTCAACAGCACCTTCCGGTTCATACGGCAGAACCGCAGGATACTGTTCCGCACCATTACCACGCTGGCCATGCCTTTCAGCCTTACGGCCATCGGTTTTTACCTGTTCGGGATGTACCTGATCTTTAAAGCCGAAGAAGACCTGAAATTCCTGCTCTTCGGTTACCTGAACATCGGCATAGGAGCGCTTATCTTCTTTATAGGATCGCTTTTCTTTACCTCTTCGATATTCGAGTACATAAACCTGTACCGTGATTCTGAAGACTATACTAAAATACGCGTAAAGGACGTGTGGGCCAGCGTACGTAAGAATTTCTGGAAATGGGTGGCCAATATCCTGGTATGGGGCGCACTTTCGGGTGTTTTCTTTTCGGCCGCCTACGTGATCATGATCATATTTGTGGCCATCGGGGCCGGTCTCATGGCCGCCACGAGCAATGCGGCCCCGCTCATTATCTTTATGGTACTGGGCTACCTGGCTTTCTTCTTCGTGATCGCCTATGTACAGTCGATCGGGGTGCCTATCTTCTTTATTTCATCGTACGAGAAAAAAGACGTATTCCCGGCCATTGGCAAGGCTTTTCAGCTGATGCACTCCAAAGGGAATTTCTGGAAAGGGCTCTGGACCACCTTCGTGGGCAACCTGGTACAGTATATACTTACCTATGCCCTTACCGTGCCGGTGACCATTGTACTGGGTGTGGTGGCCTTTAATATCTCGCAGACCTACGGTACCGATTTCAGCGGCAGCGAAAGCACCATTATACTGATCGTGGTCTCCGTTTTTACGCCCCTGTACTACATAGCCCTGGAATACAGCATGGCCATTTACCTGATATCGCAGGCCTTCAAGACCGGCGACCTGAACGAGCGGCACTACGGCAGCAATATCCTGGCGCGTATCCAGAAAATGGGCACGTACAACGACCTGGGGCCTGAACACTATACCAAATCGTATTAATGACCTTGAAGCAGTTCCGGTATATATTTTTCCTGTGGCTGGCCTGGCTGTGCGCAATGCCTTCAGCTGCGGCGGCCCTGGCCGATTCTTCGGTTTCGGAGGTACGCCGTTTTGACCGGGAGCAGTTCTTCGATATACAGGACAGCCGGGAATTCCGCTACCCCGAGAACCGCGAGAAGGTAGAAACGCTCATGGACAAGATCCGCGAGTGGCTGCGCGGCATATTCGGAGAACTCGATTTTATGCGCAATGCCGATACGGACTGGATGAAAGGATTCGGGTATTTTGTCATCTTCCTGATCATTGTACTTTTTGTGGCGCTGGTGGTGTGGCTGATGTTACGCAGCGATTTCCGCTCCCTGTTCACCCGCCGCGGGGCACGCGTAAAAAAGCCCGAATACGAGATCCTGGAAGAAGACATACACAATATTGAGTATATAGATGAGATACAGAAGGCCGTAAGCGAGGGCAACTACCGCAAGGCTATACGCCTGCAATACCTGCGCAGCCTGAAACTGCTTTCGGACCACCACGTGATCTACTGGACCATTGAGCGTACCAACAGCGATTTCCGCAATATGATGCGCGGCCGCAGCGACTACCAGGCCTTCGATTACCTGGCCACGGCCTATGAATTTGTATGGTACGGCTACCGGCAGCTGAACGAGGAGGAATACCGGGAACTGGCAAAGGATTTTGAAACATTTAACCAGGCATACAGGGAGGTAACGGCATGAGTGAAAAAAAACGCATACCCTTTTACATACCGGCCCTGATCCTGCTGGCCGTAGTGTGTGTCTTATACGCACTGCAGCCCAAACCCACGGACTGGACACCGAGCTGGAGCAAGAACGACAGCCGGCCTTTCGGCGGCAAAGCCCTGTACAGTCTGCTACCGGGGTATTTCGGTGAAGCATCTGCCGAATTTACCCGTGTACCGCCCTCCGAAACGCATTTCGATTCTACCCGCAGCATCAATTATATTATGATCGGACTGCGGCACACCCTGCCTTCCGAAAGGGATTTTGAAGCCATGGAGCGTATTACCCGCGCCGGGGGTACCCTGTTCATTTCGGAGCTGTATTTCGGGCAGCTGCTGGAAGATACCCTGGGCCTGTCTACCCATGCCGATGTCAGCGAAACCAGCGCCACGCACCGCGTTAATTTCACAGACGGTTCCCTGAAAGCCCTTACCCCCTACACACAGCTGGGTCTGGACCCGGTGGCCAGTTTCGACAGCATTCCGGAGGGCTGCAGTGTGCTGGCCCGCAATATGAACAACGAACCCGTTACAGTTCTGATACCGAGGCACAAGGGACGCATCATACTGAACACCACGCCTTTTCTTTTCACGAATTATTACCTGCTGCGCGATAATAATGTGGATTTTGTAGAAAAAAGCTTTTCCTTTCTGCCGAAGCAGCCTACCCTCTGGGACGAATTTTACAAGGTGGGCCGCGACGAGCCCATGACGCCCATCCGCGTACTGCTTTCGCACCCCGGGTTTAAAACGGCCTGGTTCCTGATGCTGGGCCTCATACTGCTGTATATCCTGTTCATGTCGAAACGGATGCAGCGCGTGATCCCCGTGATAAAACCACACACCAATACCACCCTAGAATTTACGGAAACCGTGGGCCGTGTGTATTTTAACCAGAAGGACCACCTGAACCTGGCCCGTAAAAAGATCAACTTTTTCCTGGAAAAGATACGCCTGCGCTACAACCTGGGCACCGAAAAGCTCGACGGGAATTTTGCCCGCAGCCTGGCGCAACGCAGCGACGTATCAGAGAACGAGGCCAAAAAACTTACCGCTACCCTGCACAGTTATCTTGTTGCCAACAGCATTACCGAAAAGGAACTGCTGCAACTGAATAAAATGATCGAAGATTTCGAAAAACGTATTAAATAAAACAGACATGGAATTCTACGAAACCGACTTTTCCGGCCTGAAACTGGCCGCTGACAATATCCGCTCCGAGATCGGCAAGATCATTGTAGGTCAGCACGAAATGATAGACCAGCTCATCCTGGCCCTGCTGGCCAATGGTCACGTACTTATCGAAGGGGTACCGGGAATTGCCAAGACCCTCAGCGCCAAACTGACGGCCCGCACCCTGTCGGTAGGCTTTTCCAGGATCCAGTTCACGCCCGACCTGATGCCTTCGGACGTTACCGGCACCTCGATCTTTAATGTAAAAACACAGGACTTCGAATTCCGCAAGGGGCCCATCTTCAGCAACCTGGTGCTCTGCGACGAGATAAACCGCGCCCCGGCCAAGACCCAGGCGGCCCTGTTCGAATGTATGCAGGAAAAACAGATCACCGTGGACGGGGTTACCTACCCGATGGACGCGCCCTTCCTGGTGCTGGCCACGCAGAACCCCATCGAGCAGGAGGGTACTTACCGCCTGCCCGAAGCCCAGCTGGACCGTTTTATCTTTAAGATCGTGGTAAATTACCCTACGCTCGAAGAAGAGATACGCATACTGCGCGAGGCCCAGTTCCATAAGGGCGATGCCACTACACAGCCGCTGAACGCCGTAATAAGCCGCAGCGACCTGCTGCATTACCGCAACATGGTGAACCTGGTAAAAGTGGAAGAAAAACTGATGGAATACATCGCCCGCATTGTGCACAAGACCCGCAACAATTCGGTGCTGTACCTCGGCGCCTCACCGCGTGCCTCCCTGGCCATACTGGCTACGGCCAAGGCCAAGGCAGCCATCAACGGCCGCAGTTTTGTGATACCGGAAGACATACAATACGTGGCCCTGCCCGTACTGCGCCACCGTGTGCAGCTTACCCCCGAAAAGGAAATGGAAGGCGGCACCGTAGACAAAGTGATCACCGACCTGCTGGCCACCATCGAAGTGCCCCGTTAATCGCATGAAGAGGATATTACGCTTCATACGCAGCTTTTATTTTCATCCCAACTTTTTCCGGTTCGGGGCCGGACTGGTACTGCTTTTTGCGCTGAGCTACTACGAGGCCTTCCTGCTGCCCGTAGCCGTGATCCTAAGCGGCGTTTGGATACTCATCACCCTCATCGACATCATTATCCTGTGGCGCCGCAGCGATTTTATGTTCGCCTCGCGCGAAACGCCGCAGAAGCTCAGTAACGGCGACGAAAATCCGATTTACGTATACATAGAGAACCGCTACAATTTCCCGGTGGACCTGCGTGTGGTGGATGAAATTCCGCACCAGTTCCAGAAGCGCGACGTACTTTTTAAACTGTCGCTCAAAAGCGGGGAATCCCGGCAGATCCTGTACAACCTGCGCCCGGTGAAAAGGGGCGAGTATGAGTTCGGCCTGATACGTGTATTTGTGAACACACGGCTGCGCCTGGTACGCCGCCGCTACAGTTTCGGCGAACCGGCCAACACCGCTGTGTATCCGTCGTTCATCCAGATGCGGAAGTACGAACTGCATGCCATCAGTCACCGCCTTACTCTCTACGGTATTAAGCGCATACGCCGCAGCGGCAGCAATTCCGAGTTCGAGAAGATCAAGGAATACGTATCCGGCGACGACGTGCGGCACATCAACTGGAAAGCCACGGCCAAGCGCAATTCACTTATGGTGAACCAGTACATCGAGGAACGTGCCCAGCCGGTGTACAACATCATCGATATGGGCCGCAGCATGAAAATGCCCTTCGAAGGCATGACCCTGCTCGATTACAGCATCAACGCCTCCCTGGTACTGAGCAATATTGCGCTGCAGAAGTTCGACCAGGCCGGCCTCATCACTTTTTCACATAAACTGGAAGACGTGGTAGCCGCCGACCGCAAGAGCAACCAGCTTTCCAAGATCATGGAGGCCCTGTACAAACAACAGACCGGCTGGCTGGAGAGTAATTTCGAGGCCCTGCATGTATATGTAAAAAGACAGCTGAACCGCCGCAGCCTGCTGCTGATCTATACCAATTTTGAATCGCTGAGCGGCATGCGCAGACAGCTGCCCTACCTGCGCAGTATGGCCCGGAATCACGTAGTGGTGGTGATCTTCTTCCAGAATACAGAGCTGAGATCCTTCCTGGAAAAGAGCGCATCGGGTACCGAAGAGATCTACCTGAAGACCATTGCCGAGAAGTTCGAATACGAGAAACGCCAGATCGTACGCGAGCTGAAGGCCCACGGGATCTACAGTGTACTTACGCCGCCCGATGCCCTTACGGTAAATACCATCAATAAATATCTTGAAATGAAAGCCTCCGGAATTATTTAACTTCCGTGATACGGAAGCGGATAAATTTCCGTTTTGTAGGGAATTTGTAATATGTTTGTAAAAAATTCATCCGTTTGTATGAAAAAAGTCGCACTGTTATTCCTGGGGATCTTTATGGCAATGGGTATGGACGCTTTCGGCCAGACCTCTACCGTAAACCCCAAACCCATCAAACCCCGTCCGAAAAGACAAGACCAGGTAATTTTAGATATTCACAGCGCCCAGATGCTGCGCCAGCAGGGTCAGGAGATCAAAAATAAATGGTATTCCTTCGGATTTACAGGGCACCTGATGTGGGACTTTACCATCAAACGTTCCAATTTCAGCTTCGGACTGGGTGCCGGGGCCAGTAACGAGAACTACTTCATCAACCGTAAGGTGACCTATGATCCGGCCATCAACGGTACCGTGTTCACGGCTTTTCCCGATACCTTCAAGCGTTATAAGTTCTCCACCACCACGCTCGAAGTCCCCCTGGAACTGCGTTTCCGCCTGCATCCGCACCGCCGCAACACCTTTAAAATGGCGCTCGGAGCCCGTGTGGGTTACCTCATCAGCAGCAAGACCAAATACGTGGGCGACGGACTGCAGTACGGCAATTCCATTAAAAACGCCAAGATCAAGGAATACAACGTGCCCGGCGTAAACCGTTTCGTATATGGATTACACCTGCGTATGGGTTACGGACGTTTTGCCGGTACGGTCTACTACGGTCTCTCCGAAGTGTTCCAGAAGAACAAGGGGCCCAAAGGCTGGCACCCGATCACCATTGGCTTTACGCTGACACCATTCTAAGCATTACCGCACAGAAAATATAAGCAGGCCCAACAGGCCGAAATACTGAACGGCAAGCCCTACAAGGAATCCTGAATAGACCTGGTAGGGCTTGTGTGCATTCAGCACCAGCCGCGAAAAGGCCACCAGGCCCGAGAGTACGAGCGCTCCCAGCAGGGCAGGGAATACCGGTGCCGCATAGAACCAGGCCACATGACACAACAGTCCCACCAGGCTGCCCATACA
>JACVCJ010000033.1 GCA_016742095.1 Bacteroidia bacterium | reverse complement strand
CCGTAACCGTTATTAATATCGGGAACCTGTACACGGTGCAGCCGTTCACCATAAACTACTACAATGCCGGTGTACTGCAGCAGGTGATCAGTTCAGGCGGACTCTTTCCCCCGGGGATCTACAATGTGCAGTTTACGCTCTACGGCCGGCCGAGCGACGGGGAGTTTACCGAACTGGCCGATCATAGCAGTCAGATCACGGTAGATGCCATGTGGCCTCCGATGCTGCTTTCCCCGGCTGATGGCGACAGTATCCAGACCCCGACGCCCGTACTCACCTGGACCCCGGCTTTCAGCACCTATCTGCAGGGCAATATCACCTACCGTTTACGAGTGACCGAGATATTCAACGGACAGAGTAAACAACAGGCCATTACGGCCAATCAGCCCAAATACACGGAGAACAATATTCCCATGCCTTTGCAGATATACCCGAATACAGCCCAGCCGCTGGAAGAAGGTAAACGCTATGCCTGGCAGGTGGAAGCCAGTTCAGGAAGTATCTCTTTAGGATACAGTGAAGTGTGGGAGTTCTGTTATTGTTTTCCGCAACAAACCCAAAGCCAGTCACCCGGTTTTTATTACAAACTCACCGAACATCCGCAGTCACAATTTGAACTGGTAAAGGGCAATATCATTCCCGTGGCCTTCCCGGAGAAATACGTTCCGAAGGAAGAGAAACTGTACTTCCGCCTGAAGAACACCGAAGGTAAGGAACTGGCCAACCAGGATAATTTTGATGCTCCGAAGAAGATCGGCATGAACAAATACCAGATAGACCTGTGTTCAGACAGTAAGCTGAACCTGAAGGAAGGCTATTACATCCTGGAATTCCCGACAGAAAGCCGCTTTACCTATTACCTGCGTATACAACTCAGCGGTCGTATCGACTGCCGTTAGATCATTACTATAAGCTATAACCTATTTGCAATACATACCCAGTATGAAACGGAAAAAAACGCCCCTTTTCAGACGCATCCGGCAGAGTAAAGCCGCCAAAGTGCTTGCCCTGCTCATCAGTGCCGAAATTGTTGTACAGACCTTACAGCCCCTGGCTTTGTCGGCGCTTACTTCGGGCCCCACACAGCCCGAGGTACAGGGTTTTCAGCCGATCGGACTCACCGAAATGGTAGATCCGTTCAGCGGAGACTTTTCGTATAGTATTCCCCTGCTGGATATCGGCGGTTACCCGCTGAATCTGGCTTACCAGTCGGGTATATCGATGGACCAGGAAGCCAGCTGGGTAGGCCTGGGATGGAACCTGCACACAGGCGCCATTACCCGGCAGATGCGCGGCTTACCCGACGATTTTGCCGGCGAGGAAATGACCGATCATGTGAACATGAAGCCCAATACCACCGTGGGTGTGAACGTGGCCTTTGATATGGAGCTCTTTGGTTTTGAGGCCAACAGCCTGGTGAATGCCAGCGGTTCCGAAGGGAATGGTACACTTTCGGTAGGTCTGGGCGTGGAATACAACAACTATGCGGGACTCAATGTAACGACCACTATGGGGCTGGGACTTACGCCGGCTTCGCTGCCCATGAATGCCAACCTGAACCTTACCAGCGGTAACGACGGGTTGCAGATATCGCCCAATGTTTCCTATTCGGCCAAACTGTTCGGTTCCGAAAAGAGTACCAGCGGTAAGGCCAGCCTGGGTATCGGAGCCAGTATCAACTCGCGCAAGGGACTTACCGATATCAACCTGAACGGAGGCGTTACCATGGCGGCCAAAGATAATGTGGTAAAAGAGGGACGAAAAGGAAAGAACGGCAAAATTGCAGAAAAAGATTACAGCAGCGACGGCAGTAGCGGGGGCATCAGCAATAGCTCCAGCATCAGTTTTGGCACGCATACCTTTGCGCCTTCCATCGAAAATGCCATGGAAAGTTTTTCGTTCTCCGGCAAGGTAAAGATCGGCGGAGCCACCGTGCACCAGGATTTTGGCGGCAGCATCTCCGGTTACGGAAGCGTGCAGAAGCTCACGTCCAATACCTTCAGTGCCCCGGCCTACGGCTACATCTATTCCGAAAGGGCCAATAACAACGACGACGCCCTGCTGGACTACAACCGTGAAAAAGACGGCAGTTTTTCCTCGCACCACAAACATTTGCCGCTCACGGCCCTCACCAATGATTTCTTTTCCATTGCGGCACAGGGACTGGGCGGTACCTTCCGGGCCTTCCGCAACGATGTGGGCTATGTGTACAACAACAAGAAATTCAGTCCGAGTAATTCGGGCTCCCTGGGCGTGGAAATAGGCATCGGACAGGTGGTAGACGTGGGTATCGACGGCAGCGTGAACGTGGTACAGTCCACCTCGGGCCCCTGGCGCGATGATAACCTGGCCATCGGCAGCATTCCGTTCCGCGAGAAAAAAGTGAACGATATCAAAGAGAACTATTACCTGCGTATGACCGGGGAGAAAATTCCCGAACAGGACCCGGCCTTCCTCAGTAACACGGTAAAAGGTACACAGGCCATACGCTATAACCTGAAGCACCAGAGTGGTCTGCCTTCGGTAAAGGCCGAGAATAAGTTCAGCACTGAAAGCGGCGGCACGCTGTCCGGCATCAGTAATAACGAACGGGCACGTCGCCAGCCGCGGAACACGGCGGTATACTTCCTTACCGTTGCGGAACTCAAGGCGGCTTACCCGCACAAACGCAAGAACATTTCACAGCATGCCAGAGCGCATCATATCGCCGAGATCATCGTAGTTACGCCGGAAGGCATGCGTTATGTATTCGGACTGGCGGCCTACAATACCAAACAGGTGGAACGCTCCTTTGCTGTGGGCGGCACCATGTCCAACCCCAATGGCGGCTTTGCCAACGGCTCTGCCGATAATGAACGCGGCCTGGTAAATTACAACAGTACGGCGGCTTCTGCGTCGAACGATAAAGGCATCGACAATTATTTCAAGGAGACCATTACCCCGGCCTTTGCACACAGCTGGATGCTTACGGAAATTCTTTCGCCCGATTATTCCGACCTGAAAGGCGACGGCCCCACGCAGGACGACCTGGGGGCCTACGTGCTTTTTAAATACGGCAATACCGACGCCAACGGTAACCTGCAGCCCGATATCAAGAACTATGGCTGGCGTACTCCGACGGCCGGGGCCATGAAAGCCGGCTATATGGAAGGCCTGCTTACCAATCCCACCGACGATAAGGCCAGCATTGTGTACGGTACCAAAGACATCTGGTATTGTCATTCCATCGAATCGAAAACACATAAGGTACTGTTTGAGTTCGACGACCGCCAGGACGGCCTGGGCGTAGACCCGAACGGCAACGTGATCGGAACGCAGCAGCAACAACTGATCAAGAGCATTACCTATACGTCCATAGAGGCTACAGGCTCCACGCCGCCGGTGAAAAAGATACATTTCGTATACGACTACCTGCTGTGTCCGGGCACGCCCAACTCTACCGCACCCGGCGGTAAAAAACTCACGCTTACCAAACTGTACTTCACCTACGAAAATTCCAATGCCGGGATGTACAGTCCCTATAAGTTTTCGTATATGGATAAAGATACAGGCGGGAACGATTTTTCGTATGTGCATGGAAACAACGATCGCTGGGGCATTTTAAAGAAACCTGCGGATAATCCCGACGGCATGAGTAACGGCGATTATCCCTATGCCATTCAGAACGCAGCCAAACAGGCAGAATACGCTGCGGCCTGGTCGATGAACAGCGTGGAACTGCCTTCCGGCGGAAAGATCAAGGTTACCTATGAAAGCGACGATTATGCCTATGTGCAGGACCGGCGTGCGGCCAATATGTATACCATTGCCGGTTTTTCCAAGACGAAAGACGGCACCATCAAGAACCAGACCTTTATCCCTGCGGAAACCTACGATTACCTGATCGTGAACGTACCCGATGCCGGCAGTATGCTCACGTCCGATGAATTCCGCAAACGCTATCTGCAGGAAGAAGCCGTGCCCGGCGATAAGTACGGTCCGCTGCGTTACCTGTATTTCCGCTTCCTGATGAATGTGAACAAACCCGGTGATCCCAAATACGAATACGTCTCCGGCTATGCCGAAATAGACCGTACCGGCGACTGGTGTGGTATGCGGAACAGTACGCAGGCCTATATAAAAGTAAAGACCGTACTACCCAACCCGGGAGGCACGGCCGCCAATCCCTTTGCGTATGCGGCCTGGGCTTTTTCGCGCAGCAATACGCCCGAATATGCCTATAACCAGCCACCCTTCGGCGGAGAGGCTGCCGAGCAGATCATTATGGCGCTTACGGGTGCCACACTTATTAAAAACATCTTCGAAATGCTGCTGGGCGTCAATAACCGCATGCGTCTCGAAGGTTACGGCAGTCACGTAGATACCGACCGTTCCTGGGTTAAGCTCTTTGATCCGGACGGCCGTAAATACGGGGCCGGTCTGCGGGTAAAACGCCTGGAAATAGATGATAGCTGGAACCAGATGTCGCCCAACGAAGTCTCGCGCAGTTACGGACAAGAATACAGTTACACGCTGGAAGACGGCCGTTCTTCGGGTGTGGCGGCCTGGGAGCCGGCCATGGGTTCGGACGAAAATCCGTTCAAGCTGCCCGTGTACAACGACGATCCCAAAGTAAAACTCGTGATGGAAGAACGCTTCTATGTGGAAGAGCCTTTCGGCGAAAGCTTTATGCCAGCACCGGGAGTGGGTTATTCGCGCATCGAAGTGAAAGACATTGTGTACGATGCCAATGTAACCAGCCTGAGCACCGGTAAAATGGTGCATGAGTTCTATACGGCCAAAGATTTCCCGAGTCTTACGCGTTATACCAAGATCGATCCGGTGCTTAAAAAATCGAACCCGATTGTAAGCCTGCTTTCCTTCAACAGCTGGAACCTGCTCAGCATCAGCCAGGGCTATACCATCGAGGTGAACGATATGCACGGCAAACCCAAAGCACAGCGCATGTATGCCGAAAATGCCACACAGCCCTTTGCGTATACGGAACATTACTACAAGACCGATGCCCTGGGGCACCTGAGCAATAACTTTGACGTGCTGGACCGTAACCGCACCCTCACTACCGAAGAAGTAGGCGTGGAGTACGATATGGTGGTCGACTTCCGGGAGCAGAACACCGAAGGCATTACGGGCAGCCTGGCCTTTAACATCGGCTATGCACAGCTGGGGCCCATACCTACGTTCTCCTTCTCTTTATTTCCCGGTTTTAAACGCGATCACAGCCGTTTCCGCAGTGTTACGGTCACCAAACTGATACAGCGTTACGGCCTGGAAGAAAAACAGATATCCTACGACAAGGGCGCCCTGCTGGAGACCCGCACCGTGGCCCTGGACAAGATGACGGGCAATACCATTGTGCAGGAGCTTACCAACGAATACCGCGACAAATACTATAAAAGCGATATGCCCGCGCACTGGGTATACCCGGGAATGGCGCAGGCCTCACAGAATGTAATGTTCATGTTTGGCAGCACGGCCCCGGGCGATAATGCTGTGTACAACCGCACTACCGGTGTGGTGAATCACCCGGACCTGGTGCCCGGCGACGAGGTCTTTCTCTATCGCAAAATAGGTAATTTCAACGCCAACCTGAACCTGAGCTCCAATGCCTACCGCTACTGGGTGGCACAGGACGGAAGTACCAAATACCTGATCGATCACCAGGGACAAAAGGCCATACTGAACAGCCTGGGCATGCAAAGCCTGATCTTCGGCGTGGTGCGCTCGGGGCACCGCAATATGCAGCAGACGCCGGTAAGTACCATCACCAGCCTGGGCAACCCGGTACAAAGCGGGTCCTTTATACCCGACAGTCTGCTGAAAATAATCAGCACACAGGCGCAGGAATTTAAGGAACAGTGGCAGACCGATCATTCCGTTCCTACGGTCACCGGGCAGGAAGTGATGTCCCTGGTGGGGCATTCTGAAAAGATGCAGGCCCTGCTCGATCTGCTGAACCAGATGGCGGCAGAAGGCAAACTGAGCCAGGCCGGTCCAAACCCGCTCCCCGCCAGTTACGCGGAGAACGGTACGGTAAACAGCAGTTTCCTGGAAGGACTTACGGGCTGCGCACAATCGGCCACGGCGCTGAACATAAATACCATTCAGCCTGCTACCGACCTGCCCTTCATGGCCTCGGTGCTGACGGCTTTCGGGTATTCGGCCGCCGGAAACAATTCGCTGCTTTCCCTGGCGCTGGACCCCGGAGATGGCTGCAGCGGCTGCGACCGGCTCTACATGATATCCACGCTGAATACCTCCGGTTTTACAAACAACGACTGGCGCAGTATACAGGAGTTTCAGCAGGTGCTTTCCTCGCAGACACTTACACTGCCCGGCTTTACCGAACCGGTGTACTGCCATCTGCTGCAGGTAAAACTGTTCACAGGCGCCATACGCACCGTGATCCTTGCCGATCCCTGCTATAAGACCAGCAGCTTTACCTACCAGGGGTATTCGGTGTTTTACGATTGCCTGGATACCGATCTGCCCATTAATCCATACATTGCCAATATACTGGGCAACTGGCGGCAATACCGCTCCTGGGTATTCCAGGGCGACCGCAACAATACCGATGTGGCCGTGGCCGAAACCCTGCGCCGCGACGGGTATCTGCCTTCCTGGAAATCGTTCTGGAACTATGATAATGTGCTGGGATACTGGAAGAAAAGCCCGGTAGTAAACAATACCGTATACGAAAACTGGAACTGGACCAATGAAATGACCATTTACAGTCCCTACGGCTTCGACCTGGAAAACAAAAATCCGCTGGGCATCTTCTCCGCAGCCATTTACGGCTTTAAGAACATGCTGGCCCTGGGACTGGGTTCCAATGGCATGAACAAGGAGATCGCCTACGACGGTTTCGAGGACTACTATTCCGATGCCTTTAACAATGAGTGCGCCCGTCCGCACAGCTGGTTTGCCGATGACCTGAACGAACTGGTGTCTACGGATGCCCATACCGGCAAATATGCGATGCGGCTCACGACGGACTACACAAAAAAATTCGTGATAACTCCGGTACCCGGAGCACAGCATGCACCTACGGTTCCTTATTACCTGAACAACGACGACCTGCTGACGGGATTCTCACCCAACCCCGGACTGAAACGTTTTGTATTTTCTTTCTGGGCAAAGGGTACCTACACGAATGGCACCCTCGATTACCCGAACATCAGTGCCGATGTGCGGGCCGGGGTAACGTCCTGGATCGTAGCCGGGTCACTGAAAAAGACAGACCTGGTAGAGGGCTGGCAGAAGTTTGAATACCTGTTTGAAATACCGGCAGGCGCGGTGGCGAACACGGTGTTGAACGTGATCCTGAAACCGAATTCCGGCGGACAGCCCGTGCTCTTTGACGATATACGGATACATCCGTTCGACGGCAATATGAAATCGTACTCCTACGACCGCGAGAACTTCCGCTTTAATGCCGAACTCGATGAGAACAACTTTGCCACCTTCTACGAATACGACGAGGAAGGCAAGCTGGTCCGCGTGAAAAAAGAGACCGAGCGCGGCGTGATGACCCTGCAGGAAACCCGAACCAATAACTATAAACGTTGATCCCATGAGCATATTCACATTCCGTAACAAGATGAAAAAGGGTAATATGTATACTAAAACATACAGGATGCTCCGGAAACACAGTCTTTTACTCCTGTGTATCTTCGCCTGCGTATATGCATCACGATCTATATACGCACAGCCGAACATCCCGAACATCGTTTCCGATTACCAGGTGAACCTGCACACGGGAACACCGGTACTCATGGGCAATGTGACCGATCCGAACTATGCGGCCATTGCAGCCAATACGGCCGATTTCCGGGATAAAAGCGCCGATCTGCTCGTATCGCTGTTCATCGATCCGGACGATCATGCCTGTTACGAAGGCTACCGCAAAATAACGGCTACGCTCGAAGTAAAATACCGCACGGTAAATACCTTCGGCAGTCCTTCGGCCATACTTACCGATAATATTACGCTGGAGGTGGAGAAATATCCCGACCTGGTAGCGCCCGACAAAGAGCGGGCCTACAAAGTGTATAAGAACGCCTACTGGTCCGAAGTGCGGGTGCTGGGCGTAAGCGCCGTGGACGAGAATGGTGCGGCCGTACCCGTGGCCAATATACCGCTGGATGTAAAAACGGAACTGCAGTTGCAGCGCACGCGGTACAAGAACATCAATATGGGCCTGCTCAGTACGTCGTTCGTTACCATCACGCCTTCGTTGCTTACCGCGATCTACAATGTACACAACGTATTTGCCGTGCAGTGGAATACAGTGCCCTGGGCCTCGGAATATGAGCTGGAATGGACCTTTGTGAGTGATTTCGACCCCAGCGGAACGGCCTCGAATAATCTGCCGGCTACGGCACTGCCCCTGAAGTTCAGGAACAATTCTTCCCGGGTACGTGTACCGGCTACGCAGAATTTTTTCCAGATACCGGCCATTTACAACAAGGGCTATATCTGTGCGCGGGTTCGTCCGCTTACCAAAGGCGGCGCCAATCTGGACAAGGACGTGTTCGGTGACTGGTCTTTCGATCCGGCCAACAGCGGGGCTCTTTTTGTATCCGACCTGCCCGCCGCGGCGCGCTACAAGACCGATCTGCTCAACGGACTGCTCATCAACAACGTAAACACCCAGTACAGCATACAGTTCTCCGAAGACGGCAAACTGCTGCCCAAAGGTGATTATGCCGATGGTACCCTGCGTATACGCCAGAGCAATATGGCTGTTTCTACGGAATATTCGCCCACCAATGTCTATACGAAAATGGGGGTGGTCACGGAGACCATATACGATTTCCTGGGCCGTCCGGCCATTACCACGCTGCCCGGCGTTACCGAACCGGGTTTCTGGTACAAGGCCAATTACAACCTGGACAACAGTGGTAATAAGTATAGTTATCTCAATTTCGATCTGACTCCGCCTTCGCCCGGTAACTGCTTCTCTGAATCGGAAGGTATGGGCACCATGAAGGGGGTAAGCATGTACTATTCGCCGGCCAACCCGGTGCAAACCGCCCAGCAGGCACGTGTCGCAGATGCGGCTAAATTCCCTTTCACGCGCATTGTATACGAGGGCGACAATGCCTCGCGGCCCAAAATGCAGAGCGGGGTAGGGTATGACCACCGTATCGGTAGCGGACACGAAACGCAGTACATTTACGGAAACCCTTCACAGACCGAGTTGAACCGCCTCTTCGGTACCGATGCCGGCTATGCGGAATATTACCAGAAAAATATGATCACCGATGCCAACGGACAAGTGAGCATTACCTATACCGACCTGGCCGGAAAAACCATTGCCACCGCCCTGGCAGGCCGCGCCCCGGATGGTATGGACCCGCTGCTGGGCCCGAACGACGATCCGCTGCAGGACCTGGGCGAGGACGTGACCGACGATCTGCTGGAAATTACCACCCAGAACCCGCACGGTAACCAGAACCTGCCCGGACTGGACGGTATGTCCTATACGGTGAACCGCTTCCTGATGGTGAGCAGTACCAAACAGTACGGCATCAGCTACAGCCTGGACGCAGAAGATTTTTCAGACGACTGTATACCGGATTTCTGTGCCGATTGTATATACGACCTGGAACTGAGCCTGCAGGACGAATGTGGGAACTACGTGATCGGGAACGTATCCGGTACCGGCCCGAAGATCATACGAATTCCGGGCAGCGTGATCAATTCCAGCTGCGATATCGATAGTGTGTACGCCTTCGACAGCCTGCTGACCCTGGGCCCCGGCGTATACAACCTGGTGAAAAAGCTCACGGTGGTCACCGACGTAATGGAGGCCTATCTCGATACCATTATGCAGCGGGATACCTGCCTGAAGGAGCTGAGCGATTTCTACCAGCTGCCCGATCTTTCGGACTGCTACATCACCTGCGAAAGCTGCCTGGAAACGCTGGGAACGCTGAACGAGTTCCTGGCGGAGAACCTGGCCGATTTTAATAACGACGCCGACCAGGCTACCATGGCCTACAACAACCTGAAAGAAGACTGCGAAAGCCTGTGCCCGGATGCTTATAAAGACGAATGCAGCCTGGGCTACGAAATGATGCTGCAGGACGTTTCGCCGCTGGGCCAGTACGGAGCCCGAGGCCCGGACGACCCGGTTTCCTGGGCCCTGTCGGTATTCAATACAGGTAATTACCTGCCCAAACGGGACGACAGCCAGTTCAACGATCCCTTCGGTGTGGGCAACCAGGCCGGTTATACGCTGTTCGCCTCCCAGCCATCGGGCCACTGGAAAAACCCGCGTTTCCGCCATCCGGTGACTAATACCTGGATCGAAGGCTATTACGACGAGAACGGTGTACGCGTACGTGTGAAGGTAACTCCCGATCCGGACCTGCCCGGCGTATACGAACCGGCCGTAACGGTGACCCCTATGTTCGACGGCGTACAGTATTATGTATACCCCGAACAGCTGATGCATACCGAAGATTTCCAGGATGCATGGCTGCCTTCCTTCGCCCGCTCGCTGGTGGTGTACCATCCCGAATATTTTAAATACGAATTCTGCAGCGAAGCCTTTAACTACACCGCTGCCATGGACGACGGTTCCGGTGGCAGCACTGTGGTAAATACCTACCAGTATGCCAACCTGCTGGAACGTTACACGGCGGCACAGGCCATAAGCGAACTGGGGCTGACCATGCCTATTACCACTTCGGCGCTGATCACGGCGCTGGTCAACAACGATCCGTTCTTTTCTGATCCGGCTTCCTATGCCCAGGGTAACCTGCTGGGTATTCCTCCGCCTATTACGGCCAAAGACCTGTTCCTGGCCAGACTGAATAATTACATGGTCGATCCGCTGATCCCCGGCGGTCTCGATATCGTAAGATCGGCCTATGTGAATGTACACTGCGGTATCGGCAGTCCGGGCAGTTGTGTGCTTACGGCGCCTTCCAGCATCGACCTCAGTGATCCTTTTACCCAGCCCGACCAGGTATGGCGGCAGGTGGCCATACTGTATGCCACGGCACGCCAGCAGTCGATGGGTATATCCATGAAGATATTCCAGGCTACAAAACGCCAGGGCATCTACACCGATTGTATCGGTACGGATGAATATACGTTCCCCTCCGGCTATTCCTTTACCCTGTATGGCGGAGTACCGGTAAGTCCCTGCAGTATTCTCAGTTTCTTCCGCTATTCCGGGGCCAGTCAGCGCTTCCCGACCTTCAATTCCCTGTTCGAACAGAACGGTTTCAGCGATCCGCCCACGGTGGAAGAAATGACGGAATACGGTTCCCAGGCGGGCTATGCGGTTACGGGCAAATGCCCCATGCAGATCGATTTCGAGAACATGCTGGGTATGCTGGCCATGAACGGCAAACTGACCGGCAGCGGCCTGGTAGATCTGGGTTCCGGCGGTTATATGGGCACTACGCTGTACGACTACCTGGATACCGAAGGCAACGGTTTCAATGCCAGTATTACGGTTACGCCGGGCAGTATCGACATAGTGATCGCCGGTGACTGCGTTACCACGCTCAGCTGGCCGGTAGACGCACCTCCGGGCTTCGGCTGGGCAGACGTGTACATGATCACCGATGTACATAATGGTCCGGGTGGCCCTGTGCTGTATGGGTATATTAATAACGACAATCCCACCTTTGTAGAGATCCCGTTCACAACCTGCCTTACACTTACCGGTTGCAGTGCGACCGGACGTGCGCTTTGCAAGCCCACGCAGGACATCAGGGACCTGAAGGCGATCATGAATATACTAAGTGTGAACGGCCAGCTCTTTTCCACAACACCGTTTACACTGACATCGGCCTACGAACCCTTTATTACGCCCAACCTGCGCAGTGTCCTGGGCGATCATCCGATCGGCAGTTACAGCTGGCGTTTCATTCCGGGCTCTCCGGGTTCTTTCGAACTCACACGGGGTATGGCAGTGATCACGCTTTCGCTCAGCAGCAGCAGTATTACCCTGCCGCCGGTAGATGACTATACGTTTACTACGTTCTACCCGATACCTTCCAGTACCTCTTCGCCTTCTACAGAGCCCGGTTTCGGCTTCCGTATGGTAGAAACGGATGCGGGAACGGAGTTTTACATTGCACCCAATACGCCGCAGGAGAACATCGAAGGCACGCTCAGTTCCCTGAACACCCTGCGTCCGGTATACGCTTCCGATTGCGAAATGGTACCCGATCCGCGTTGCAATACACAGGAACATAAAAACCTGCGCAGCCTCGAGAAAAATCTGAAGCTGGCCATAAAAGCAGGGACCTTCGAATATATGGACTGCATTACCTGGCCGGAGACCTTTACGAACGGCACGGCTTTTGAACCCGACGATATCATTGACATCGTTTCGGTATATGCAGTAATGAATATGTCCACCAACGGCCAGAACAGTAACTTTGCACAGGTGAACGTGATCCTTACGGGCAATGTAGCGGCCTCTTTCGTGCTGGAAAGCTGCAATCCGTTCAAAAACTGCGATCCCTGCGGGGAAGATTCCTGCCGTACGGCGATACTGGAACTGGATTTCGATGCGTTCCTGGATGGGCTTAACAGCACCACACCGCCGACGCCCATACCGGAGGGATCATACATTATGAACTATACCGGTGTGAACTGTTTCCTGCTGCCGCAGCATAGTTTCGCCTACGACCCCCTGGTGCATTCCAGCTTCCAGGCTTTTCTCGAGGCCTGGGTGGCGCATATCAATACACAATACGGCAGTATAGGCGTGCATGCCTTCATGGATGGCGGCACTATGGTCATTGAAAAAGATATGGCCTTCCTGCAACCCGGCTGTCGCTGCGATAAACTGGTACATCATGTAATGTTCAAGAAGACGCTTGTGGCACTGGATACGGTGGCCTGCTGTACAGAATACGGCGGACCGTCCGAACCGCCTGCGTTACCGCGCGACGGTTCTTCACCGAAGAAAGTGGCTTCGGGCTTTACACCCAAAGCGGTGGCCGATCCCGACGGATTTATTACTGTAGTGGAACCTTTCAGTTACGATGTAGACTGCTACGAACCGGTGGTGCCTTTCCCGCGTGATTCCATCATCGATCCCTGCGTAAATTACCTGATGCAGCTGGCCTCTGAGAACGCCTGGAACGATTACCAGGCCTATCTGGACAGCGTGCGCAACGCCTATCGTGCGGCCTATACGGCTAAATGTATGTCGGCCCTGGAAACGCTGGACCTGAGCTACACGGAGGACGAATATCACTTTACCCTGTATTACTATGACCGCGCCGGTAACCTGGTACGTACGGTGCCGCCTGCGGCGGTGAAACGCCTGCCGCTTTCCGTTATGGCCGCGGTAAACAGTGCCCGGGACGGAGGATGGGAATACAAGCCGTATCACAATAACGATAATGACAGCGTGCCGGTGGCAGATTCTCTGGAAACCTATGCGCGTACGACGCGGTACCGCTACAATGCACAAAACCATCCAAGAGGA
Source organism: Bacteroidia bacterium (assembly GCA_016742095.1). GTDB lineage: Bacteria > Bacteroidota > Bacteroidia > CAIKAF01 > CAIKAF01 > JACVCJ01. The sequence goes on along the minus strand of JACVCJ010000033.1, from coordinate 24,894 downwards.
CAACAGACACCGGATGGTGGTATAAGCAGGTTCTGGTACGATAACCTCGGACGCATTATTATTTCACAGAATGCTCGTCAGACGGGCTATGTGTATGCATATACGAAATATGATAAACAGGGACGTATAGAAGAAGTAGGGGAAATGGAACGTACGGATGCTATTGCAGCAGATCAGAGCGATCTGCATAATCCTGTTATTTCAAATGCATATCTCTCTGCCGGTTACACCAAGGGCGAGTTTGTGAAGACCTATTATGACATAAAACCAGCGGGAGCATTAGCCTACCCGGCAAGTTTCTTCAGCCAGGACAACCTGCGTAAACGGGTTGCTCTATCGACCTATTACAAAGGTTCCGGGGAACCTCCGGCAAGTGCGGTCTTTAGTTCGGCGGCCTATTATGATTATGATTACCATGGCAATGTGCGCAAGACCCTGGAGAAAAATACGGATATGCCGGATAGCGATCCTTCGAATTTTGATTATAATTTCAGTTATCATAAACTGGAATATCGTTATGATCTTGTTAGCGGAAAAGTGTTAGAGGTAGCGTTGAATGCCACACGACAGGACAAATTCATTCAACGTTACAAATATGATGAGCAGAATCGACCGCTGAGTATAAAGAGTAGCAAGGACGGCTATTGGTACGATACAGATGCAGAATATATCTATTTTTATCATGGACCACTGGCACGTACAGAATATGGGCCTTATAAGAACCAAGGGGCAGATTATCTTTATACGATTCAGGGATGGATCAAAGGTCTTAACAGCGATCAACTGGATCCGGACAAAGATCCTTCCGGAGATGGTAAGACCGGTTCGCCACATGCCTGGGCTGGTCGGGATGCCTATGGCTTTTCACTGAATTATTACAATGGTGATTACGCAGCTATATCCGGTTCACAGAATTTCCTGCTGAATGTACCTTCTGCGTATTACAGCAGCTACGAATTATATAATGGCAACATTCGGGCCATGAACAATACACTGAAGCAGCTGAATGACAAGAATAAAGCAGAACCTTTGCTGCAGGTGTTTGCCTACGATCAGCTGAACCGAATTGCCGGCAGCCGTACTTATATTCAGAACGACAACAGCCCTCTGATCACGGACTGGAATGCTTCCCTTCCGCTCAGCAATATGTTCCGCACATCGTATCGTTACGACGGCAACGGGAATATTCAGAAACTGAACCGTTATGACAAAGCCGAAGTTCAGTTCGATAAACTGGAATACAGTTATACCGCGGGAACCAATCAGCTGGCTTTTGTAGAGGACGATCCCGCATTTTCCGGCCTGGTATCCTACGATATCGACGACCAGGGAACGTATAATTATGTGTACGACGCCACGGGTAACCTGGTTCTGGATGCCTCGGAAGAAATTACCAGTATCTTGTGGAATGCCTATGGAAAGATCACACGTGTGATACGAAATGTGGGTTCATCTAAACCGCATATTGCGTTTACATATAACAGTGCGGGACAACGTATTTCCAAAATTACAACCATGCCCAACGGGGAAACCTGGACAGATTTTTACATATTGAACCCACAGGGAAATACGATGGCTGTATATAAACTGATAAACACAGAAGACGGGCCGGAACTTTATTTAGAAGAAAATAACATCTATGGCAGCAACCGCTTGGGTAGTCTGCATCGGAACGAGCAGCTGAACTTTGCACCGGTATCTGCTCCCATTGCAGAACTCCGCAGAGGCAAAAAACGCTACGAACTCAGCGATCACCTGGGGAACGTACACGTAGTATTTACAGACCGCAAACAACTCATCTGTAATTCCACGCCGGTTGCCCAGTACTACGAAGCAGAGATCCTGAATACGTATGATTACTACCCCTTCGGTATGCTGATGCCGGAACGGAAACAGGAAAAGATCGACAGTATCATTGTAGAAGAAACGGATACGCTGAATTTTACGGATTTTGAAAACCCGGTGGTGTCTTCTTCCGGCGGTATCTATACCTATGACGGCTGGACGCACTGGAGTCCGTCATCCCTGGCCGTGGTAACTTCCGGCGGTAGTAAAAAGCTTCAGGTGACCAGTACCAGCAGTGCACACGGAACGCATCAATACTTTAACGTAGTACCTGGCCAGACCTATACACTGGAACTCGATCTGGACGTGGGCACAGCCGGTCAGGTGAACATCATTGTATGGGAACAGGACCCTTTAGGCCCGCTGACAATTATAGGAGCCCCGTTGCTGGCTATGAATACCAATGGCACGCATACCGTAAGCTTTACGCCGACCAAGAGTATTGTATTGATACAGATACGCCAGAATCCTTCCGGAACCAGAGTGTTCTACCTGGATAATATTTCCTTTACAACAAAACATGATGTATTGGTTGGACGTACGGCTGGCAGTTACCGATATGGATATAATGGCCAGGAAAAAGTTAATGAATTATATGGAGAGAACAATGCGTATTCATTTGAATACAGAATATATGATTCGAGGTTAGGAAGGTTTTTAAGTTTAGATCCTCTTGCAAAAGATTATGCCTGGAATAGTCCATATGCATTTGCAGAAAACAGAGTGATTGACGGACATGACCTTGAAGGAAAAGAATGGGAAATATCAATTACAACTGTTGAAGACAGAGACAAATTTTTAGCAGCTGTTAAAACGGGAGATATTATGAAAATAGCGGCAGTATTAGTTGAAATAATGAATCACGAAGTTTATAAAACCCCTGCTGGTGGTGGCCCGGCCGTAAAAGAACCTGTAATTATTACCTTCAATCCTAAAAATACGAAATTAATTACTATTACTGATCATACATCAGAAGAAGCGGTGTTATATTCTATTGATAAAGCTTCTCCTGAGGGTAAAAAGGCAACAGCTATAGGTTTTTCTTTATGGGGAAGTGGAAAGGGAGGACTTGGTTTTCCTGAAGTTGAAGGAGGAGATATTAACGATGCCGAAAGTTCTAACTGGTCAGAAGCAATCGGAGTATTAGTAGACTTTTTTAGTAGCTTAGGGGGAGATGATGAAGAAAGCAGTTCTACAATAAACGTTCAAGAATCTAAAAACTTTGGAGATGATCCTATCCCAGGTTATAACGATAGTATAAATGTAGTAAGAGCTACTGATAACGAGCATGTTGGGATGAGAGCGACAAGCAAGGAAGAACGAAAGGAGGGATATGGAAATAAAGATACTATTAGAGTTTTTCCATATGATAGATGGGGTTCCGAGTATAGGAAAGGTCCTCAATAATAAATATTAAATTTCGCCTGAGTCGCCTGCAGGAGACTCACACGGAGCGAAAACCTGAGCCAAAGCGCTAACACACAGCTCTTCCGGAAGGGGCGGAAGAGCTGTTTTTTTGCTAATAGCTAATAGCTATCAGCTTTCTCCTCTCCGCTTTTTTTCGTATCTTTAAAGAATAAAGTTTTACGAAAATCAGGCAGGTATGGGAAGCAGGAACAAAAACACGAAACGCACACTGAGCAAGGTACTGAACAGTCTCTTCGGGCTGCGTCAGAAACACAAGCCCCAGCAGAACGAACGCTCGCGCCGCATCGTGCCGCCCGATCCCAATATTCACCCCGAAGATACCCTGAAAGACGCCGAGCAGCGCTGGGACACAGAATCACCCGCCACACCCGGTCAGCCCAACCGTACCTGGCCTAAGAAGAAGAAAAAATAGCCTATAGCTTAGGGCTACAAGCCTAAAAACCCCGGCATATATCTGAAGAAAAGATACTGCCGGGGTTTTGCTTGTCATTATACCTGAAATCTGTATGTCTGTTATGCGCTTGCCGTTTAGTCTTTGGATTTTTTCTTTGGCGGGCGCGGGCTTTCGCTCTTTTTAGGTACCCGTGCGCCTGCTTCCCGCGCTTCAGAAAGTCCGATGGCGATGGCCTGTTTGCGGCTCGTTACCTTTTCGCCGGAGCTTGATTTCAGCTTGCCTTCTTTCATTTCGTGGACGGCCTTTTCCACCTTTTCCTGTGCTTTTTTACTGTACTTTGCCATGATTGCCGTGTTTTAATGTATTACTTGCGGATCGTGTCCGCTTCCTGTTCTCCGAAGGTACCGGTGCTGCCGATCAGCACGCTCCCGGTAGTAGTATGTTCCTGTGTTTTCATGATCGTTCTGTTTTATGTGCATAGGGTCAGAGTAAATAATTACTTTCCGTTGCAAACGGGGGATGCGGGCCGGTTACTCATACAGGTCGTTCCGCAGGTCCCGGGCCATCTGCAGGTGATGTTCCAGTACGGGCACCTTGGTCGCCGCCCAGGCCTTGATATCGGCATCTTCGCCGCCGTCGGCCTCCTCACGGAACTTTTTCACCACGAGTTCATGGTCTTTAACCATTTTGTCCATATAGGCCTTGTCGAATTCTTCCCCGCTTTTTTTGTTCAGGTCGTCGTAGGCATCCTGACCTTTTTTATCCAGCGTGGCCGGTATGGCTATGCCTTTTTTCGAAGCCAGGTCTTTCAGCTCGTTATTGGCCGTGCCGTGATCGTCTTTCATGCTGCGTCCGAAATCTTTTACCCGCTCTGAACCCGATTTATTCAGGGCCAGTTCGCCCAGCTGTACTTCCGTTAAGCCGGCCGCGGCCGCTTCGGCACAGAAGAGGGCGTCTTTTTCCATGGGCGTATCAAAACGTTCCTTATTCACGTCCTTGGCCTGCTCCGTGCTATCGGCATGGTTACTATTGCAGGCGGTGATGCTGAAGAGGGCCGCGATAATAACTACATATTTCATAATCTCTGTGTTTTACCCTACCTACCACAAAAAACGTCCCGTAATTGTAGCGGCAGGCTGCAAGCCTTATCCCGCAAGGGAAAATCGGATCCTGTGCCACTTTACGCCCTGTGGGTAAATTCCCCAACTCGCGCAAAATGTCCTCCGGTTTGCTGTGTAAATAGCCCTTTTACAGTCGTTTGTGTCGGCGGTATGGTTTTTGACCGTACCTTTTACGAGCAATACCGTTATTTATGAAAGCAATCTGGAAAGGAGCGATCGGTTTCGGGCTGGTGAACATTCCGGTTAAATTGTACAGCGCAACCCGGAGCAGCAGCCTGGACCTGGATATGGTAGACCGCCGCGATCACAGCAACATACAGTACCGTCGGGTGAATGCCGGCACAGGCCGCGAAGTAAAGTGGGACGATATAGCCAAGGCCTATATGCTGAACGACGAGTATATCCTGCTGGACGAGGAGGATTTTGAACGGGCTGCTCCCGAAAAATCGAAGATCATCGAGGTAAATCACTTTGTGGATGAAGACGAGATCGATACCGTGTATTACGAAAATTCGTATTATGCCGTTCCGGAAGCTGCGGGCGTAAAGGCTTATGCCCTGCTGCGCGAGGCCCTCAAAAGATCGGGTAAGGTAGGCGTGGCGCGTTTTGTACTGCGTACTGCGGAAACCCTTACTGTACTGAAGCCCATGGACGATGTGCTGCTGCTGAGCAAGATCCGTTTTGCCGAAGAAGTGCGCGACACGGACGAGCTTGATCTGCCGGCATCTTCCGCCGTTAAAACGGCCGAGCTTAAAATGGCGCTTTCGCTCATAGAACAGTATACCCAACCCTTCGATATCCGTAAATTCAAAGATGAATATTCGGCCGAACTGTTGAAACTGATCAAAGCCAAGGCCTCCGGCAAAAAACCAAAGGCCCGCAAACTCAAAATGGTACATACCAAAAGCGACGATCTCATGGCGCAGCTTAAGGCCAGTCTTGCCAAACGTAAAACTTCCTGACCATGGCACTGAACCAGTACCGCAAAAAACGCGATTTTGAAAAAACGCCGGAACCTGTATCCGGGAAGCCTTCTAAAGGAAAACTTCGTTTTGTGGTGCAACGCCACGATGCTTCGCACCTGCATTACGATTTCCGGCTCGAAATGGAAGGGGTGCTCAAAAGCTGGGCCGTACCCAAAGGCCCTTCCATGAAGGCGGGGGAACGACGCCTGGCCGTTATGGTAGAAGACCATCCGCTCGATTACGGTAAGTTTTACGGCATTATCCCCGAGGGGAATTACGGCGCCGGTACCGTGGAGATCTGGGACGAAGGTACCTACCAGCCCCTGGAAGAGCTGCCGGCTGCAAAACGGGAGGCGGAACTGCTGCGCGGACTGGAAAAGGGCGATCTGAAATTCAGCCTGAAAGGAAAACACCTGAACGGTGCCTTTGCCCTGGTGCGTATGAACGATGACACAGGCAGGAACTGGCTGCTGATCAAGAAAAAAGACGAATACGCGGAGAAAAGTTATACCATAGCTAAGATACCCTCGCTGAAAGTGCCTGCCGGCAGCGGTAAAACAAAGCCCAAGGCGGAAAAAAAAAGTAGATCCGCTACGGCCGCGAAGAAGCCTGCCGCACTAAAAAAAAAGCCCGACCAGGCAGATAAAATGCCTGCGGAACCCCTAAAGCCCATGCTGGCTACTTTGTCCGAAGGTTTTCCCGCTAACGGGGACTGGCTGTATGAGCCCAAATACGACGGTTACCGGGCCATTACCCGTATACAGAACGGCAAGGTACAGATGGACTCGCGCAACGGCAACAGCTTTGCACGTAAATACGCGGCCCTGGTCAGGGAACTCCGCGCCGTGAAAGACGAGGTGGTCCTGGATGGCGAAGTGGTGATCGAGGATAAAAAAGGAGTGAGCAATTTCCAGATGCTGCAGAATTTTGACACCACCCGTGAGGGAACGCTTACCTATTATGTGTTCGATATCCTGTACCTCAACGGGCATGTGCTCATGGATATGCCGCTTATCCGGCGTAAGGAACTGCTTTCGGCCTTCTTTAAGGAGAACGGCTTCGAAAATATAAAGGAATCGGCTTTTGTGCAGGGCGGGGGAGAAGCGCTCTTTAAAAAACTTACGGCCAAAGGTTACGAAGGCATCATTGCCAAAGAGGCGGAAGGTACCTACCGGGAAGGCCGCCGCAGCGAGGGCTGGCTCAAGATCAAAAGTGCGCACATGCAGGAAGCCGTGATCTGTGGCTATACACAGCCGCAGAACAGTCGTAAGTACTTCGGTTCGCTCGTACTGGGCATTTATGAGAACGGGGAACTGCGCTATGCCGGGAACTGCGGCACGGGCTTTACGGAAATTTCGCTCAAGGACCTGTATGAACAGATGCAGAAACATGTGGTGAGAAAGTGTCCTTTTGCCAAAACCCCGGTGTTGCGCGGAGGAAAAGGGCAGCCCACCTGGCTGAGCCCGCAACTGGTGTGCAACGTAAAATTCCAGCACTGGACCCGCGAAGGCCTCATGCGCGTACCGGTATTCCTGGGCCTGCGTACCGATAAGGAAGCCGCCGAAGTAGTGCGCGAAACACCGAAGGAAGGCCTTCCGGCCACGCAGAAAACTGCTGAACAGGTATTACAGCTCGACGGGCACGAAGTAAAATGCACCAACCTGGATAAAATATACTGGCCCGCGGAAAAGATCAGCAAGGGCGATCTCATCGATTATTACCTGCGTATAGCCCCGTATATTCTGCCCTATCTTAAAGACCGGCCCCTTTCCCTGAACCGTTTCCCCAACGGTATTACCAGGCCTGGTTTTTACCAGAAAGATATGGATACGGAACAGGTGCCTTCCTGGCTGCATACGGAAAAGATATGGTCAAAATCGAATAATGACTACATCGATTACCTGATCTGCAACGATACCGCTACGCTTATTTACATGGTGAACCTGGGCTGCATCGATATAAATCCCTGGAACAGTACCTTCCGGGAACCCGATATGCCCGATTTTCTGATCATGGACCTGGACCCGGACGAAGTGCCCTTTGAACGCGTGGTGGATACGGCTCTGGCGGTAAAGGAGGTCTGCGATGCGCTGGATATCCCGTGTTTCTGCAAGACCAGCGGAGCTACCGGTCTGCACGTGTACATTCCGCTGGATGCCGCCTATACCTATGAGGAGGTAAAGACCTTCGGCGAACTGATGGCCGCCATGACCCACGAACGTGTACCTGCCTTTACCAGCCTGGAACGCATGCGGGCCAAACGCCGTAAAAAAGTGTATATCGATTTCCTGCAGAACCGCAAGGGGCAGACCATTGCCGCACCTTACAGCGTTCGTCCGAAACCCGGCGCCACCGTATCGGCACCGCTGCGCTGGAAAGAGGTTACCCACAAACTGCGCCCGTCCCTGTTCACGATGTTCAATATCGAAGAGCGTCTGCGCAAAACGGGGGATCTCTGGAAAGATGTACTGGGTAAAGGCATCGACCTTAAAAAAGTGCTGCGCAGGATCGATAATCCTGCCTGATCCGGTCTGGTTTTTGATCTGTGGAAGAATTCCACGCCAATGCTGGCGTTTATTTCCACAAAGCCATATCCCCGTAATTTTGTCATTTTTTCTTTTCTGCCTGTAGCGGGCATTTGCACAGGTATATCCAAAACGGCATGCATACATGGCCCGGCTTTTGTCCTTTGTTAAGCCTGATCCTCTCCCTGATTTTTTTCGGAATTATTTACTTAAAAACGGTTCGTATGTTTCATCATGTGAAAGAATTACAGTTCAAAGCCCGTGTTTCCCGTCCCGACCCGCGTTTTGCCCGTTTGCTGCTGGAGCAGTTCGGCGGCGGTAACGGCGAGCTCAAGGCCGCCATGCAGTATTTTGTGCAGGCTTTTGGTGTGCGGCATCCGTATCCCGATAAGTATGATATGCTGATGGACATTGCCACCGAAGAGTTCAGTCACCTCGAAATTGTGGGCGCTACCATACAGATGCTGCTCAGCGGCGTGAACGGTGAACTCAAGAACGTGGCCGAAGAGTCGGAGCTGACGCGCCTGCTGGACGGACGCGATTCCAGGGATACGTATATCCATGAGGCCATGATGAACCCGCAGTTCTTTGTACTGAGCGGCGGTGGTCCGCTGGTAACGGACAGCGGCGGTAATCCCTGGTCGGGGGCCTATGTGAACGCCAACGGTGACCTGAGCGTGGACCTGCGTTCCAATATTGCCGCCGAAGCCCGGGCCAAGATCGTATACGAATACCTGGTACAGTTCACGGACGACCCCGGTGTAAAGGATACGCTTAATTTTCTCATGACCCGCGAAATTGCCCATGCACAGATGTTCCAGGCCGCACTGGATACCATCGAACCCAATTTTCCGCCGGGAATACTCCAGGGCGATCCGCGGCACAGTAATACGTATTTTAACCTTTCCGAACGGGATGGAGAACCTATACGCAGCACCTGGAACCAGGGGGCCAGCGCCTGCCTGGGCGAACACTGGCAGTTTATCGAAAACCCGCGCAGCTATGTAAGAGAAACGGACGGCCTTACCCAAACCGAGGCCCGGGGCACCGTACGCACCGAAGAGAGTATACGTACGCAGGAACGGGAACTTTCTGTGCGGCGCTCCCGCGAAGTGAACGGCGCCTCAGAGCAACGGAATATGGAATGGGGCCGGGACTGATATATTCTAAAAAGGTTATACTTTTCTGGTGACTTGCCACCTGTGTGCAACCGTTCAGGCTGCATGCAGGTGTTTTTTTTTAACGCCCCCGCACTCCGGAATCTCTTTTTTCCGGCAGGAACATGTTATCTCTTTTTTTGTGGAAGATTTCCACAGCGCTTGTTCCGAAAGTTCTACAATCTGTACACCGGTGTAAAATGTGGTATATGGCCCTGTGCCTTGTGCAGAGCGGAATTCCGATTTTTGGTCTGGCTTTTGCTGTATTGCTACTCCCGGAATCATTCGTTAACCGGCCTTATTTATCCCCTCCGCACCGGATTGCATTACAGGTATAACAAAGTATTTATTTAACGCAAAACAGTCTATGAAAATTCTTGACATGCAAGTGATGAAGGGCCCCAATTTCTGGTCCAATTACAGGCAGCGCCTGGTGGTAATGAAGCTGGATATTGAAGAACTGGAAGAGTATCCCAGCCACATGATCAGTGGCTTTAATGCCCGGCTTAAAAAACAAATGCCCTCGCTGTACATGCACCGCTGTTCATACGATTTTGAGGGCGGTTTTTTTGTACGTCTCGATGAAGGTACCTGGATGGGCCATATCGTAGAACACATAGCCCTCGAAATGCAGACGCTCGCGGGGATGGACTGTGGCTTCGGCCGGACGCGTTCCTGCAGGGAGCCGGGGGTGTATAAAGTTATTTTTGAATATTGTCATGAAGAGGCCGGCCGTTATGCGGCCCGTGCCGCCGTACGTTTTGCGGAAGCCCTGGTGAACAACGACAGTTATAACCTGCAGGCCGACCTGGACGAACTGCGCCGGATACAACGTCGCCTGGCCTTTGGGCCCAGCACCGGGGCCATTGTGGCCGAAGCGGAAAAACGCGGAATCCCGTATCGCCGGGTAGGTGAGGATTCCCTCGTGATCTTCGGGCAGGGAAAGAACCAGCAGAAGATCCGCGCCACCATGACGGGCAATACCAGCGGCATAGGTGTAGATACGGCCTGCGATAAACAGGAGACCAAGAACCTGCTTTCTGCCGCCTGTATACCGGTTGCCGAAGGCGGAACGGCTACCTCGGTAAGCGAACTGGAAAACCTGGTGGAACGCTTCGGTTTTCCCCTGGTGGTAAAACCGCTGAACGGCCGTCACGGTAAAGGCGTTACCACCGATATAAAAACGATGGAAGAGGCGCTGCGTGCCTTTGAAGCGGCCCGGACAGTTTCCCGCACGGTGATCGTGGAACGCTTCCTGCAGGGCGCCGACTATCGTTTCCTGCTCATTAATTATAAACTGGTGGCCGTAGCCAAACGTATCCCGGCTTTTATTACAGGCAACGGCACCTCGTCGGTGAAATCACTCATCGCACAGGCCAACCGTCATCCCGACCGGGGCGAAGGACACGAAAAAGCGCTTACGCTCATCGATGCCGATGAAATTACACAGCAGATACTGGAAGCACATAACCTGGGCATGGACAGCGTACTGGCCGCCGGCGAAGTGCTGCACCTAAAATACACGGCCAACCTCAGCACCGGTGGCGTTTCTATGGACGTTACCTCCCGTGTGCATCCTTTTACCGTACACATGGCCGAACGTATTGCGCGCATTGTAGGCCTGGATATCTGTGGGATCGATGTCATTGCGGAAGATATTACACAGCCGCTGGGTAAGAACAACGGCGGTGTGGTGGAAGTGAACGCTTCGCCCGGCTTCCGGATGCATCAGCAGCCGTATTATGGTCAGGCCGTTAACGTGGCCGCGCCGGTCCTGGACATGCTGTACCCCGAAGGCAAAAGCGCCCGCATTCCCATTGTGGCGGTAACAGGTACCAATGGCAAAACCACCACCACGCGGCTGGTGGCGCACATGGCGGCCTATGCCGGACATAACGTAGGTTTTACCACTTCCGACGGTATCTATATCGGTGGCGAACGCATCGAGGTCGGCGACTGTACCGGCTACCTGAGTACCCGTACCGTACTCAGCGATCCGGATGTCGATTTTGCCGTACTGGAATGTGCCCGCGGCGGCATCCTGCGTTCCGGTCTGGGTTTCGATCACTGCAACATCAGCATTATTACCAATGTTACCGAAGACCACCTCGGTCTCAAAGATATACACAGCCTGGCCGACCTGGCCCGCGTAAAAGAAGTGGTGGCCCGCAGCACCTTTGATAACGGCTATACCATCCTGAATGCGGATGACGACCGGGTGTACGGCATGATGAAGAACATGAGCTGCAATGTGGCGCTGTTCAGCCGTAACTGCGACTGCGAACGTATACTTACCCACCGCGAAAAAGGCGGCCTCGTGGCTGTGGAGGAAGACGGCTGGCTTACCATCTACGACGGCGATGAGCGGCTGCGCCTGCTGCCCCTGAACGAGATACCACTGAGCCTCGGAGGTACCGCCGGCTGCATGATCTACAACATTATGGGCGCCGCACTGGCAGGTATCCTGCAGCGTTTTCCGCTGGAAGTACTGCGTGAAGCGCTCCGCAGCTTTGTGCCATCGCCCGAGATGACTCCCGGTCGCTTTAATATGTTCGAGTTCCCCGATTTCCGGGTAATGATCGACTATGCACACAATCCCGGCGGTTTCGAACGGCTGAAGGAGTTCCTCGACGTCCGCCGCTGCAGTGAAAAGATCGGGGTGTTTTCGGCCACGGGCGACCGCCGCGACCAGGACATTCAGAATATCGGTCGTTACGCCGCCGCTATGTTCGATCTGATCGTGGTGTTCTTCGATGAGAACCTGCGCGGGAATACACAGGAACACATACGCGCCATGCTCGAGGAAGGCATACGCTCGGTAAACACAGGCGTGGACGTGGTATTTATTCCCGAACAGCATAAAGCTGTGGAATTTGCGGTCTCCATCGCCTCGAAAGATTCCTTCGTGACGCTGCTGCCCTATAAGGTAGAGGATTGTATACAACAGGTGAACAAATTAAAGGACGATCGTTTTGACGGGCCCCAGGTATTCTTTTCCACACGGCTGGAACTGCCCGGCCCCGGAATGATGGCACAAAAACCCAGTGCATGAACCACAGGGAAGATACACCGAAAGGTCGTCTGCTGATCATCGGCGGTGCCGAAGACAAAGGCGATGATACCGATAATCCCGGCCGGAATTTCGAGCACTATGAGATACTGCTGAACCTGTTGCCCGAAAGCAGGCGCAAAAAGGCATCGGTAGAAGTGATCACGTCGGCATCGGGAATACCGGTGAAAATGATGCGTAAATACCGCTCGGTGTTCCAGAAACTCGGTTTTGCCGAAATAGGTCATATGCGTATCGAGGATAAAAAAACGGCGGCCGGTAAAGAACTGATCGAACGCATCCGGAAGACCCATGCGGTATTCCTGAGCGGAGGCGATCAGTTCCGCCTTGCGGCCATACTGGGCGGCACACCGGTGATGGAGGAGATACACCGCCGTTACCACGAAGATGCCGGTTTCCTGCTGGCCGGGACCAGCGCCGGGGCTATGGCAGCTTCCGCACTGATGATCTACCAGGGAGACGGCAATGTGCCCATGCGTAAAGGGAATGTAAAAGTGTCCTCGGGTCTCGGTTTTGTGCAGCACTGCATTATCGATACGCATTTTGTGGAACGTGGCCGCTTCGGACGACTGGTACAGGCCGTAATGATGAACCCGCATCACATCGGTGTGGGGCTGGGCGAGGACGCGGCCCTGCTTATTACCGGAGGCGACAGGGCCCGCTGCCTGGGTTCGGGTATGGTGATCATTATCGACGCATCGCGCATACGGCACACCAATATGCCCTTTGCGGCCGAAAATGAGGCCCTCAGTGTGGAAAACCTCACGGTGCACATTTTAAAGAACGGCGATGCCTTTGTATTCAGTGAACGGGAATTTATACCGGACGAAGAGGACGTAACAGCACATAAAAAATAAAGCGATATGGAACAGATCATGATGTTTGCAGCGGCAGCGCCCGATTCCGGGGCAAAACTGATGGAACGGCTCAGTGGTATGGCGGGGATCCTGTTCGGGGGACTCATCCTGTACCTGCTGTTCTTCTTTATACTGCGCCGCTGGATGAAGAAAAAGGAGTATTTTTTTGCCAGCGCCATGAACCGCAGCATGTATGTGCCCGGGCTGCTGCTGATCGTGAGTGTGACCATTATGTCGGGCTTTCCGCTGATGCGCGCCGTGATCGGTCCCAAACTGTATGAGACCATACTGCACGGGCTGCATATCTGGGTAATTATTTCCGTCGGTTTCTTTTTGTGGGGCGTGGTCGATTTTGCCAAAGTGTACATCATTCACCGCTCTAAGGTACGGGCCGTTAATCCTTCCGATTTTACCTACCGCAAGGTGGCAACCAAGTACCAGCTGCTGCAGCGTATGATGAACATCGTGATCATGTTTGGGGTTACCATTGCCGTGCTTACCACCTTTGAGGCCGTGCGCGACGTGGGCGATAAGCTGCTGGCCTCTGCCGGGCTGCTGGGCCTGATACTGGGTTTTGCCGCCCAGAAAAGCCTGGGGACCATTTTTGCCGGCGTACAGATCGCCCTTTCGCAGTCGGTGCGTATCGGCGATATGGTGGTGGTAGACGGACAGTCGGGCACCATAGCCGATATTACGCTCACCTTTGTGGTGGTGAACGTGTGGGACGGCCGCCGCCTGGTGGTGCCCATCAACTATTTCCTGGAAGATACCTTCGAGAACTGGACCCTGGTATCGCCCGAGATCATCGGTAAGGTAAAGATCTATGCCGATTATTCGCTGCCGGTGGCCGAACTGCGGCAGGCGTTCAAAGAATGGCTGGCTGCCAGTGAACTCTGGGATAAGCGCAAATGGAGCCTGGTGGTGACCGGTGCCGATGCCTATACGATCGAGATACGCGCGTCCATGAGCGCCCGTAATTCAGACGATGCCGGTACCCTGGAAAGCCAGGTGCGCGAACAGTTAATTACGTATATTAATGAACATTACCCCATGGCGCTTCCCCGCCGCCGTGTGGATGTGAATGGAAAGGACGATACCAGCGGGAATACCTTGGCCTTACCCGCCGCGGGCGGCGCCTGAGCATCCGCAGGGCAATAATGGCCCAGAGCAGCAGGAATACCATTTGTACCAGTCCGTCGGCCGCATATACCTCCGGTATGATGCCCCTGCCCGAATAGTAAAAATCTACGCAGGCGAAAGCCGCCGCTGATCCTGCGCCCAGTACGAGTGCAGGAAACCGGGGCTTATCACTGTCATAAATATACGAAAGCAGCGAGGCCGCGACGGGGAGCAATACCAGTCCCAGGGTCTTTACCAGCCATATATCGGTCTTGGGCCCGGTAACTTCCATAAAGCTCTCTATATCGGCCAGGGGCCATAACCCGCTCAGCAGGTAATAGGTCCCCTGGCCCCAGAGCAGTATTTTCAGCGCTTTCATGTTTCAATGTGATTTTCAGTATCGGTATCGGTATCCAGCCAGCCTTCCATGAGCGCTTTCCACTGTATGGAGGCAAAACCGATGGCTGCACCGGCAGCAACTACCGTATTACGTATTTTATCTGCCGTTTCCGAAGCCTGGGTATTGGGCACTTCGTTGCGTCCCTTTTCAGCGGCGGTTATGCGTTGTCCACTGCGTTCCAGGATAAAGGTACTGGTGGTATCGTCCGTGTAAAAATGAGAAGTGTCTTTGTCTTCCCCGTCTTTTTTATCGGCCGGATTGGGTACGGGTCGCACGCGGAAAGCAAAGAAATCGCTATCGCGTTCCGGGTCGTTCTCGGCCTTTACCGCTTCAATGTACACCCAGTCGTAACCATCGCCGGATACGGGACCCGGACCCGGCAGGTCGATGCGGATATGATCGTACAGCTGGGCATGCCGCCGTACGGGCCTTCCGTTGGAATCCGTGAGTGTAAAAACGCTGCCCGGCAGCCCGTAGCGGTGCCAGTTGCTGATATCGAGCATGCGGCGCCTTGCTTCCGTAAAAATATGGCGCGCCTCTTCCGTGGAAGCAGCCTC
This sequence comes from Bacteroidia bacterium, assembly GCA_016742095.1. Lineage (GTDB taxonomy): Bacteria > Bacteroidota > Bacteroidia > CAIKAF01 > CAIKAF01 > JACVCJ01. The sequence continues at coordinate 9,456 of JACVCJ010000033.1, read as the reverse complement.
CCTGTGCGCTTCCGCGCTGGTTTGTGCACCCTTGTGCTGTTTGGGTAAAATGTTATTTTTCATGACCTAATGTTTTTCCGGATCTACTCTGTATCTTATCGGTGATGGGATTCTGCCGGTAATAATCGAGCGGCTCATTGGCCGGGCCGTTCAGTACTTCACCTGTATACGAAAATCGGCTTCCGTGACAGGGGCAGTCCCAGGTTTTTTCGTCGTTGTTCCATTTTATGGTACAGCCCATGTGCGTACAGTCGGCCGAAACAAAATGCAGCCGGTTATGATCATCGCGGTATACCCCGAAATCGTCGCCGTCGATACGCATAATGCGTCCTTCGCCTTCACGCAGTTCACTGATGTCGAGGCCCTCTTTCTCCCTGCGGCCGGGCTTATGCGACAGGTAGTCCATAAAACTGCCGGCCATACTTTTTATCCAGGCGGCGCCCCGTGAAAAGCGGAATCGCGAGGGACTATACAGTTTTTCCCAGTGGTTGCTGCGGCCGGCTATGATATCCGGGATCAGCATACCGGCAATGGTGCCGTGCGTCATTCCGTGGCCGGAGTCGCCGGAGACCAGGAGTACGTTCCCCGGGGTACTTCCCGGGCTGCGCCCTATGTAGCCGAGCGAGTCCACTGGTTCCATCACCTGTCCGCTCCAGCGGTAAAGTACCTCACCAACGTGAAAATGTTCACGGGCCCAGTTCAGCAGCTTTTCATAACGTTCTTCTTCCGGTATGTCCTCTGCATCGGCCAAGCCGGTAGGGTGGTCCTCACCGCCCACGATCAGCAGGTCCTGCGTTTCACTGTAGGGTTCCGTACGCACGTAGTGATAGGGCGGGTTATCGGGATCCGCGTTAAAATCGCCGGTGTCCCACCACAGCAGGTCGGGCAGTCTGCCTTTTTCACTGAGGGCGGCAATTACATAACTGCGGTAAGGCGATTGTTTCATCGGCAGTACATATTTGCTGCTTACGGGCGCATTGGTGGCCACCACAATGTAGGGCGCCTTTACGTGCAGGCCGGTATCGGTGACCACTTCTTCGCCGTTGATCTCACTCACGTGCGTTTCTGTATACACCTCGGCGCCGTAACGTATGGCGGCTTCACACAGGCCTTTCAGGTATTTCATCGGGTGAAAGCAGGCTTGTCCGTGAAAACACAGGCAGGGCGCAACTTTCAGTCCGGGGCCCGCCTCCATTTTTTCCACATCGAGCCCGGCCCGGCGTGCGGCCTCAAATTCCTCGTCCATATGTTCTGCTTTGTCAGAAGGATGCAGGAACAGGTAGCCATCTACCCGCCTGAAGTTACAGTTGATACCTTCGATGGCCGAGACCCGTTCTATAAAATCGATGGCCGATCCGTGGCTTTCGGCTGCCAGGCGGCTGCCTTCCTCCCCGAAAACACTTTCCAGGTGATAAAAACGATCGTCGAGCGCATTGGCCAGGTGTGCCGTAGTGCGCCCGGTTTCGCCGCTGCCGATATACCCGTCTTCGAGCAGGATCACTTTTTTACCCATGGCGCTCAGGCGGTAGGCAATGCTTACACCGGCAATACCTCCGCCTACGATCACCACATCGGCTTCTTTGTTCTGCTGCAGGGGCCTGTATGTAAGCGGAGCGTCTGAGTCGGTCCAGAAAGAAAGGTGTTTGCCGGAGCTGATTTTTCCCGTTTTGCGTGTTTGATCTTCCATAGTACTATCCTTTATCCTGTTACAGAACAAAAATGGTTCCCGTATTATGCACAGGCAGGTCAGGGAAAAAGAAAAAAAAGCAGGTTCTGGCCCTTAATTTGAACTATATACGTATAGAACGAACTATAAAAATTCAGGAATTATGGAAAAGAAAAGGAACAAAGACAACGAGAAGAAAAGAAAAGAGGCAAAACTTGTGGAAGTATTGCCCAACAAGAGCAAAAAGACCCCGGATATGGGCCAGAAAAACGAGCGCAGCCGCCGGATAACGCCTCTTGCGCCGGGAACCAGTCCCAAAGAAACTCAAAAAGAAGCGGAGGCGCGCTGGGACTCAGAATCACCGGCCATAGTGGGGCAGCCGAACCGGGTTTCACCCTATCGGGTCGACGACAGCAGTAAGAAAAAAGGGAAGCGCAAAACCCCGGGCGAAGCCCGCAAGAACAGTAACAGAGAGCAGCCTTAACGCTGCTCTTTTTTTATCCGTTCACAATTTCACCACCGTTAGGATGCAGTACCTGGCCGCTCATGTAAGAGGCATCGTCCGACGCCAGGAACAGGTAACAGGGCGCCACTTCCACGGGCTCTCCGGCGCGCTTCAGCGGCGTATCGCTGCCGTGTGTGGTTATTTTTTTCTCATCGAAACTGGCCGGGATCAGGGGTGTCCAGATGGGGCCGGGAGCTACGGCATTTACGCGTATGCCGCGGGGGGCCAGGTTGGCGGAGAGACTGCGCGTAAACGAAACGATGGCTCCCTTGGTGGCCGAATAATCGATAAGTCCGCCGCTGCCGCGGTAAGCCGTAACCGAAGTGGTATTGACGATGCTGCCGCCTTTCTGCATATGTTCCAGGGCGGCGCGGGTAACGCGGAACATGGAATAGATATTTACTTCAAAGGTCTCGATCATCTGTTCGTCGCTGATGTCTTCCAGGCGATCGCGTTCATAGTGCATGCCGGCGTTGTTCACCAGGATATCGAGCCGGCCGTATTCCTTTACCGTTTTTTCCACAATGCTGCGGCAGTATCTGGGTTCGGAAATGTTCCCGGGCAGCAGCAGGCAGCGGCGGCCATATTCTTCCACGGCATCGCGGGTAATTTCGGCGTCCTGCTGTTCGCTCAGGTAGCTGATGGCCACATCGGCTCCTTCTTTGGCAAAAAGTACGGCTACGGCCCGGCCTATACCGCTGTCGCCGCCGGTAATGAGGGCCACTTTTCCGTTGAGTTTGCCGCTTCCCGGTTCCGCATTATCGTAAACCGGCTGCGGTACCATTTTTTCTTCACTGCCCGGCCGCGGTTGTTCCTGGGCGGGGCGCAGCTTTTTGCTGGGAGATGACTTTTGCATGATCAGATCGTTTTAAAGTGAATAATTGTGAACCTGACAGCGGGTTACCGAAACAGGTACAAAAACTATTCCGCCGGGTATGGTTTTTGAAGTTGTGTATATCGGCGAAATTAAGTTACTTGGAACAGGATTATAAACGAACAGTATATGTATAAGTTAAAAGTGATCAGCTCTACGGTGCGCATAGGCCGTAAAGGCCCCCTGATGGCGAAATGGATCGCCGCCGAGGCGGAAAAGACCGGACAATTTGAAGTGGAACTGCTGGACCTGGGCGAGATAAACCTGCCCATGATGAATGAGCCCGAGCACCCGAGCCTGCAGAAATACCGGTTTGACTATACCAAAAACTGGAGTGCAAAGATCGCCGAAGCCGATGCATTCATTTTCGTAACAGCTGAATACAACCACGCATACCCGGCGCCGCTTAAAAATGCCATCGACTACCTGGTGAAGGAGTGGGGCAATAAACCCGCCGGGATACTGAGTTATGGCGGCGTTTCAGCCGGTACCCGCGCTGCGAACGGACTCAAGATCATACTTTCGGGATTGCGGGTGGTGGTATTGCCCGAAGCCGTGAACCTGCCCATGTTCACCCAGTTCATCAGCGAGGATAAGGGATTTGTGCCCAATGAGGTAGCTGAGAAGGCCGCCGCTGCTATGCTGCGGGAACTGAATAAATGGAGCGGGGTACTGCAACCACTGCGCACAAAATAGTTGCGCCGGTGAAAAATATTTTTCGAGGTATTTGAGTTGGTTTTTGAGGGTGTTAACGCCGTAAGGGTATAAGGAAGACTTTGTTTCCGCTAACGGAAAGAGATATTTAGTTAGCGAAAATTTTCTTGTAATTTTCTTTATATCAGTGTGATATTTATTTTTATGACAAAGGTGTAAATATAAAAGTTCTTGATTTTGTCAATCTTCTTTCTCAAATTGCAGATGCAAATTTTCTGCACGCCCTGTAGATGATGAACACCCGTTTACAATAACAGACCATTCTTACCTGGGTCTGTTTTGCCCTTTCCTGCGGTTGTTTTGCTGTTTGCAGCGCATGCGCTTTTAATTACATAAACCGCTGAAACCGAACCTATGAAAAAACTAGCCGGCGTTTTCTGTATAGTACTCGGGCTGCTGTGCCTGCCGGGTGCCTATGCGCAATATCTTCTGACGGCCGTATCGCCGCCGCCTCAATTTACCCATGACGACCTGTGGAACCTCACGGTTACGCGCACTCATACACAGGACAACTATTCCAAGTTCTATATCGCTTTACGTATCTATGACAGCCAAAGCCAGCTGTTATCTAAAACGAACAGTGCCAACCTGGATTTGAGTCAGACCGTAACCGTTATTAATATCGGGAACCTGTATACGGTGCAGCCCTTCACCATCAATTATTACCATGCCGGTGTACTGCAGCAGGTGATCAGCTCGGGCGGTATCTTTCCCCCGGGGATCTACAATGTGCAGTTTACGCTCTACGGCCGACCGAGTGACGGGGAGTTTACCGAACTGGCAGATTACAGCAGTCAGCTTACCGTAGATGCCATGTGGCCTCCGATGCTGCTTTCCCCGGCCGATGGCGACAGTATCCAGACCCCGACACCTGTACTCACCTGGACCCCGGCTTTCAGTACGTATCTTTCCGGTAGTGTAACGTACAGATTACGTGTTGCCGAGATCTTCAACGGTCAGAGTAAACAACAGGCCATTACGGCCAATCAGCCCAAATACACCGAGAATAATATTCCCATGCCTTTGCAGATCTACCCGAACACAGCCCAGCCGCTGGAAGAAGGGAAGCGCTATGCCTGGCAGGTGGAAGCCAGCTCGGGAAGTATCTCTTTAGGATACAGCGAAGTGTGGGAGTTCTGTTATTGTTTTCCGCAACAGCAGCAAACACAATCCCCCGGTTTTTACTACAAGCTCACCGAACATCCACAGTCGCAATTTGAACTGGTAAAGGGCAATATCATTCCCGTGGCCTTCCCGGAGAAATACGTTCCGAAGGAAGAGAAACTGTACTTCCGCCTCAAGAATACCGAAGGTAAAGAACTTGCCAACCAGGATAATTTTGATGCCCCCAGGAAGATCGGCATGAACAAATACCAGATAGACCTGTGTTCGGACAGCAAGCTGAACCTGAAGGAAGGCTATTACATCCTGGAGTTCCCGACGGAGAGCCGCTTTACCTATTACCTGCGTATACAACTCAGCGGCCGTATCGACTGCCGCTAAGCCTTTTACTATACGCTGTTTTCTATAATCTATTTTCAAAAAACACGATACCGTAATCCGGAAACCGATGAAAAAAACGCCTCTTTTGAAAAGAATCCGTGAAAGTCGGGCGGCCAAAGGTCTGGCCTTGCTGAGCGTAACGGAGCTGATCTTACAGTCATTGAACCCGCTGCCCCTGCTGGCGCTCACTTCCGGGCCCTCGCAGCCGGAAGTGGAAAGTTTTCAGCCCGTGGGCCTGTCTGAAATGGTAGATCCGTTCAGCGGAGACTTTTCGTATAGCATTCCCCTGCTGGATGTCGGCGGTTACCCGCTAAACCTGGCCTACCAGTCGGGTATATCGATGGACCAGGAAGCCAGCTGGGTGGGCCTGGGCTGGAACCTGCACACAGGCGCCATTACCCGCGATCTGCGCGGACTCCCCGACGATTTTAAGAACGACGTGGTCATCGAACGTGTCAATATGAAGCCCAATAAGACCTTTGGTATCAATGTGGGGCTCGATTTTGAACTTTTCGGTAAAGAGATCAAAAAACCGGCTTCGGGCTCACAGCCGGAAGGCTCCCTTTCTGTGGGACTGGGTATCGAATACAACAATTACGAAGGCGTAAGCATCACTACCAATATGGGCCTCGGGCTTTCGAACGGTGCGGATTATCCCATGACCGGCAGCCTGAACCTGAGCAGCGGCAAAGACGGTCTGCAGATATCGCCGGACATCAGTTTCAGCCGCCGTTTGTACAAAGGCAAAAAAGGGGCTGAAGGTGGCGGTTCCATCGGTTTCGGAGCCAGTATCAACTCCCGCAAGGGGCTTACCGACATTGGCCTTAAGGGAGGCGTTTCCCTGAAGCCTACGCACAAGGTGAAAAAGAAAGCCGAGGAACGTAAAAAAGACTACAAAGTAGGCAAGATCGGCATTAACAACAGTTCCAGCATCGATATCGGGCCCTATACCTTTACCCCGTCCATCGAACATGCCATGGAGACCTATTCCTTCTCCGGCCATGTAAAACTGGGTGCGGGTATCATTCACTCCGATTTCGGGGCGGATATTTCGGGCTACGGAAGCGTACAGAAACTCACTTCAAACACCTATCCGGCGCCGGCCTTCGGCTATATGTATGCCGAAAAGGCCAACAACAACGACAATGCCCTGCTGGACTTTAACCGTGAAAAAGACGGCAATTTCTCCAAGCACCACAAACACCTGCCGCTTACTTCCTATTCCTACGATATGTTCTCTATTTCGGCCCAGGGTCTGGGTGGCACCTTCCGGGCCTTCCGCAACGATGTGGGCTATGTATACAATAACAAACAGATGAGTCCCAGTACATCGGGTTCACTGGGCGTAGAGATCGGTGCGGGCCAGATCGTAGATGTAGGTATAGACGCCAGCCTGAACGTGGTACAGTCTACATCGGGCGCCTGGCGCGACGATAACCAGGCCATCGGCGTGCTGCCTTTCCGCGGCAGCGTCAAAAATGATATTAAAGAAGGCTATTTTCTGCGTATGACGGGGGAGAAGATCCCTGAGCAGGACCCGGCCTTCCTCAGCAATACGGTAAAAGGTACGCAGGCACTGCGCCATAAGCTCGATCACAATTTCGGTCTGCCCAAGGTAAAGGCCGTGAACAGTTTTACCAACGAATCCAACGCTTCGGTTTCCGGTATTTCGTCAAACCAGCGCGATAAACGTCAGAACCGTAATACGGCCGTATATTTTCTGACAACGAACGAAGTAAAAGATGCTTTCCCGCATCGTGTGAAAGATCTTTCGCCCCATGCCAAAGCGCATCATATTTCACTTATCGTGGTGGTTACCCCGGAAGGTATGCGTTATGTGTTCGGACTGGCGGCCTACAACACCCGCAAAGTGGAACGTTCCTTTGCCGTGGGCGGCACGCGTGCCAATCCGTCCTCCGGTTTTGCCAACGGCTCGGCCGAGAACGGACAGGGGATCGTAAATTACAATTCCACCGCTTCTTCCACCGGTAACGATAAAGGGATCGACAACTTCTTCCAGGAGACCGAAACCCCGGCCTATGTACACAGCTGGATGCTGACGGAAATTCTCTCCCCGGATTATTCCGACCTGAAAGGCGACGGCCCCACGCAGGACGATTTCGGCACCTACGTAAAATTCAGCTACGGAAGCCGCGACGCCAACGGTTACCTGCAGCCCGACGTAAAAGATTACGGCTGGCGTACGCCCACTACGTCCTCGCCCAACAAAGCGGGCTATATGGAAGGACTGCGCACCAATCCCACCGACGACAAGGCCAATGTGGTATTCGGCACCAAAGACGTATGGTACTGCCATTCCATCGAATCCAAGACCCATAAGGCCCTTTTTGAACTGGAAGACCGCCAGGATGCCTGCGGTGTGGACGAACACGGCAATATCCAGACCTCGAAAAGACTAAAACTGATCCGAAGCATTTCGCACGTTTCCATTGAAGGGGACATCAATACCCCTCCGGTAAAAAAGATCAACTTCCGCTATAATTACAACCTGTGCCCGGGAACGCCCAACTCTACGGACGGCAACAATGGAAAGCTCACGCTGGAACGCGTGTTCTTTACCTACGAAAACTCCAACGCCGGCGAATACAGTCCGTATGTATTTACGTACAACACCACCGACGGAAGTGGTCAGCCCTTTTCGTATGTACATGGCAATACCGACCGTTGGGGTATACTGAAAAAACCTTCGGATAACCCGGCCGGTATGGGTAACGGCGATTTTCCCTATGCCCTGCAGCATGCCGCCAAACAAGCCGAAAATGCCGCGGCCTGGTCTATGAAACAGATCGAACTGCCCTCCGGCGGAAAGATCAGCGTTACGTACGAGAGCGACGACTATGCCTATGTTCAGGACCGACGCGCCTGTAATATGTACATTGTAAAAGGTTTTGCATCCTCGCCGGGAGGCGCGGTAAGCAGCCAGGTGTTCAGTAATCTGGGCACCCAGGTGAACCAGTACCTTATCCTGAAAGTGCCGGATGCAGGCGCCACGCTTTCCCCGGCCGATTTTATGAAAAAATACCTGAAGGAAGAAAAGTCGCCGGGTAATACCTACGGACCGTTGCGCTACCTGTATTTCCGCTTCCTGATGAACGTGAACAAGCCCAATGATCCCAGGTACGAATACGTATCCGGTTATGCCGAGATCGACTACGGCAGCAGTGCGAATTACGGCATGACGGACGCCACTACGGCCTACATAAAGATCAAGAACATACAGCCTACTCCCACGGGCCCGAATTCCAGCCCCTTTGCCTTTGCCGGCTGGTCCTTCTCCCGGATGAATACCCCGGAATATGCCTATAATCAGCCCCAGTTCGACGACAGCGGGGCCGAGCAGATCATCAAGACCCTGGCCTCTGCCAGTGTAATGAAGAACCTGTTTGAAATGCTTACCGGTGTGAACCGCCGCATGATGCTGGAAGGTTATGCCAGTACCATCGATACGGAACATTCCTGGGTGCGCCTGTTCGATCCGGACGGCCGTAAATACGGAGGCGGCTACCGCGTGAAAAAAGTAGAGATCAATGACGGCTGGACGCAGATGGTACCCAACGAGGCCTCGCGTACCTACGGTCAGGAATACAGTTATACCCTGCCCGACGGACGTTCTTCGGGCGTGGCCCAGTACGAACCGGCCATGGGTGCGGACGAAAATCCCTTCAAAATACCGGTATACAACGATGAACCCAAACTGAAACTGGTAATGGAAGAGCGCTTTTACGTGGAGGAACCCTTCGGCGAAAGTTTCTTCCCTTCGCCCAGCGTGGGTTATTCAAGGGTAGAGGTGAAGGATATTGTATACGATGCCGGGGTAACGAGCAAAAGCACCGGTAAAATGGTGCATGAGTTCTACACGGCCAAAGACTTTCCGGTGCTGGTAAAACACACGCACATCGATGCCGTACCCAAAAGATCGAATCCCATCGTAAGCCTGCTTTCCTTCAACAGCTGGAACTACATGACGGCCAGCCAGGGATATACGATCGAACTGAACGATATGCACGGTAAATCGCTCCGTGAAAGTCAGTATGCCGAAGGCGCCACCGAGCCCTTTGCGTATACAGAACACTACTACAAAACAGACGCAAGCGGAAGGATCACGAATACCTTCCCGGTGATCGCCTCCAACAGCGTGCAGACCAATGAGGAAGTAGGCGTGGAGTACGATAT